>CAZNLJ010000091.1:0-1681 GCA_964573725.1 uncultured Saprospiraceae bacterium | reverse complement strand
TACCGCTGCGCCGGAATATCATCCGTTGGCGATACAGGGGCAGGTGATCCGCGTACTTATTGATCAGGATGTTGGCCAGGAGCATCGGACCGGGGATACCCTTCGGGATGACCCGCAAGGGCGCCGGGGCGATGACCACGCCGTCCTGTTCGGGCCGGGCATACTTGGGCCGGATGTAGCGGCGTACGAAAAAGTAGCCCGGCATATAGTCCAGTTCCTCCGTAATCTCTTCTCCGATCTTGATGTAGGTACTGACATCCTCCTGCGGTTCGACCTGGATATCGATACGGGGCAGGTCCTCCGGAATAGGGTGGCGACCAGGGTGGTTGCGCTTCCCCTTGTCATTCCCCGTCTTGGGCTTGGCCGCCATAACCTTCTCACCTGCCGTTGCAGACTGAGCCAGGTTGAGGACTTGTTCCGTAAACAGGCTTAGTTGTCCATCCGAAGGAACCTGGCCCTGATGGCGTTCGCTCTTGCGTGCGAAAAACGATTTGACGATTTTGTGCAGCCGCGCCCGTTCCGCTTCCAGGGTTTCTTCCAGCCGCTTTTTCTCGGCCTCCAGTTGTGCTGTCTTGGCTTCCGCCTCCTGTCGCTTTATTTCGGCCTCCTGCCTTTGCGCTTCCGCCAATTCGAATTTTGTGCTGCCCTTGAAAGCTTCCATCTTGAAAAAAGCCAGTTCCCGCTTCAGGGAAGCATACTCGTACTGGCTCATCGTGATGGTCTGCGCCGTCCTTTTCATGGTTTAAAAATCAGCAAAAAGAAGCGGTTTCACATCACTTTGGCGCCGGTATTTATCCACTAAATGCCAAGAAGTTATCCACAATTCATGACAAAACAGATGATTTTTGAAAACCGACGGCCGCTATTCGGGATCCGGTACGGAAGCGGCTGTTTTTTGCAGTTCCACCCATTTCAGACGGGCATGTTGTAGCGCTTACGTCGTCGAACGCTCCCCAGGGAGATGCCTTCCAGAATCAGCACCAACTCCTCCCAGCCCAGTTGGATACCGGGGTGTCCGACGGGTGTCCGGGGCCTTTCGAAGCTACCCTGTTCCAACCGTTTACTATAAATGACAAATCCGGTGCGATCCCAAAAAAGCAGCTTGACCAAGGTGCGGCCCCGGTTCAGGAAGATGTATACATCCCCGTCCATGGGGTTGCGCTGAAGGTGATTGCGCACCAACCCGCCCAGCCCGTCGAAACTCTTGCGCATATCCACCGGTTGCGCGTACAAGAAATACCGCTGACCGGCGTGCAACCCGGTCACTGCCCGAGTTTTTGTACCAGTCCTGCCAGCCAGGTCGTGTCCGGGAGCCGGTCGAAACGAAAGTGTATGCCGTTGATCCAGCATTCGATGCCCGTCGTTGCAGGCATATCCGCTTCCCCGCGCTTGATTTCCACAAAACCGGTCGATTTAGGTCGGCTGGCGCGAACCCAGTTGTAGAGCGTCGCTTTGGGTAATCCGTGTCGGAAGGCAAAGTCCGCCTGGCTGCCTGGCCAACTGTCCAGCATGGTCAGGAACTTCCGCTTTGAGGCCTTGCTGTATTTCCTTCTTTCCATCCCTTTTTTTCGCGCAAATTAGGCCGGCCTGGAAGAACTGGCAATATGGGGTTGGTAGAGTGGATACGTTGCGCAGCAGATAAGGATACTTGTACTTCGTCGGATCGATGACGGTAGTTCTT
>CAZNLJ010000090.1:0-2401 GCA_964573725.1 uncultured Saprospiraceae bacterium | reverse complement strand
GCTGCGGAAGACGAGCGGTATGCGGGAACGGTCGGAAACGGCGGATGGACGGACGGGTTCGAACGGCGGCCAAAAAGAATGCCGACCGTTTCCAAACGGTCGGCATTCGTCCGCGGCCCTGTTTCGCCGCTGCGGCCGGCATAGGTGGTATCCGGCGGGCCTTACCGGCGGAGGAACTGCAATTTGTAGTTGTTCTCCTGGGTGTCGCGGTGGAAGAAGGCCATGATACCGGTGTCCCCGATTTGCCCGGTCGCCAGTTCGGCGGCGTTGTCCAGGTGGACCAAGGGGTTCAGGGAAAGGTCCGTCCCGCTCATCCCATAGACGTCGACGGCCTGCGTGCCGCCCTGTTGGGGATCCCGGAAGACCACGACGTAATTGCCGTCGGCGGTCGGGTAGGATTTGTAGTAGATCTTGTAGCCATGGTCGGCCGTGGCGCTGCGCTTGATGTGCTGCGCATGCGTCAGCTTACCGTCCGGACCGCTCCGGAAAAAGAGAACGCCCTGCGTCTGGACCGTCTTGGTCTGGCCGGTGGTGACTTCCTTCTTCGGTTCGTAGATGAAAACACGGGCCCCGTCGGCCTGGTCGTAGGCGTAATGGTAGTTCCACCGGAAAGTAGAGACTTCCGACGGACTGAAGCCGATGCCTTTGCCGAGGGGACTGCCGGGCTCCATCGATTCCGAGCCGGCCAGCCGGCCGTCGGCGAAGTACAGGTGGTGGAATTGCACCGGCTTGTAGGTGGAAACCCCCAACAGGCTGACCTTGTCGCCGTGTTGGAAGGCGCGGACCATGTTGGCGTTGTCGGCCGGGGCGTCGAAATCGGTCTGGAACAGCAACTTGCCGTCGGCATCCCACTGGTAGTACTTGCGGAGGGCCTTGTTCGGTGTCGGGTTCAGTTTCTTGTAGCCGATGCCATGGTTCTGCTTGTAGACATGGACCAGGCCTTCGACCTGGTAGAGGTTGTCCGTGGGAGACTCCTTCACCAGGACCTGGTGCAGGTCTGTCGCATACGGGAGGTCGAACTTGATGTCCGTACGGTTCAGTTCCTTGCCGTCCTTGTCGAGGACCAGTACCTCCTGTTCGTATTCGTGGCTCTTGTTGCCCATTTCCCCGAAGATCATGTGTCCGTGGTGGGCGTAGATATTGCCGCCGACCGGGTCGCAGGCCGCATCGGAAAGCCCGAACCAATAGTTCTTCTTGTCGCTGCCGCGGTAGGGTTCCAGGTTGATGCTCCGGTCGGATTTGTCGTATTTCCGGCCGGTGCCGCCGAACAGCAGTTCGCCCAGGCTTTTTTCAGAATCCGGCTGTTCTTCCTTGAGGGTGTGCGTCTCCAGGGAAACGGCCTTGGGTTTCATGCCCAACATCGTGTATTCAATGGTATTGTTGTAGTAGCGGGGGGCGAGGTTGCCGCCGGAAGTCTTCTCCTCCGTCTTCAGGACGGGATACTTGTCGAGCAGGTCCCATTGGCTCTTTACGCAATCATCCTGTGTGGCCAGCACCTTGTAGTCGGCGACGTTGCGGCCTTCCCCGTCCAGCAGGTTGTATTCCTTGGCGACGACCTTGTCGGGCCGCAGGAAGGTGAGTTCCTCCCCGGCGACGCGCAGGTCGTTCGAGAAGTCGATGACACCGAGTGCCGTCAGCCAGATCTTGTCCTTGCCGCCGGAATAGACGGGACCTGCCTTGACCTGCACGGTTCCGGTGCGGCGCAACTGCAGGAATACTTGGAAACCGTTGTCCGTCGGGGCGTAGCGGATTACCTTGACCGAATCGAAGACGATTCCTTTCACCCCGTTGCGGAAATCGTGCGCACCGACTTGTTGCGCATGCAGGGCGCCGTGCCAGGAAAGGAATGCCAGGATTCCCAGCAATAAATGCTTTTTCATGAAATTGATGTTTGGTGATAAAAAAAATGGTTGCGGTCCGGGCTTCCCGTCGCGGATGGCTTGCGGCGCGGGATCGGCCCGAATGCGATGAAGGATGGTTGGTATGCCCCGGAAGGGGTATCGGAAGCGTGCGGTTCAAGACGGCCATCCCGGCCGCTGCAGGGGATGTTCCGGGCCGTGCACCGTCACGGACCCGAAAACCGGCGCGAAGGTAATGATTGGATAGGAATTGTTCCCCCCGGTATCGGAATTTTCGGTTGCCGACCGGATTTTCGTATCCGGGTACCGCTGCGGCCGACGGCCGGCTACCGGGCCATGGCGGGAGGCATGACCGCCCGGCGGCCTGATGTCTCATCTTCCGCATCTGAACCCTACAAAATAATCAATTACAAAACATTGATTTCCTGTTGTTCTAGTCATTGAGCACGCTGATGTGCTACGCCCCGCCCCGAAAAGGGCGCGGGGCTGCGCCCCGCGCCCAAAAATTTTTTTTAGGACGGCCGGCGGCGCGCCCAAGCGCG
>CAZNLJ010000089.1:0-2740 GCA_964573725.1 uncultured Saprospiraceae bacterium | reverse complement strand
GTAGCCTTATGAAAAAATATTGTTCATCCAAATTTCTGACCTGCGAAAGGTCAGTTACACTAATTTAATTTTTGGGAAGGATATAGTCCTACAGACTGGCCAAATTTAAACGGAGCGGATCGATGTTTCCAAATTATTCATGGGGACAAAAGGGGGATATTTTCCTTTTTTTGAACATAACTGCTAATAACAAAATGTAACAATAGGGACAATATGGGGACAATCGGCCGAAATTGCCGAGAACCCGCTTCGCGGCAACCATCCGATGGCGAATCGTCGGAATCAGAGGGTCCCCTGTCCTTTTTTCGTAGCATGTGATCAGATGGAGGATGGGCACCAAGCAATTTGTCATACATGAGGGCTTACGTGCACATGGCCTGTCGCAAGCGGGCAAGAGGTGGGGCCGTCGATTGGCCTCGTGCGTTATTTTCCACTGCCAGCCATCTTTATTCACCAACGATACAAGGGAAGAAACAGAATGATAAATGAGTTAGGTGGATTTGTCTGCGTTTATCAAAGGCGATAGCCGGCAGCACATGATCTTTTCTTGGCCAAGGAACGGATACAATAAAAGTGCGGGAAGACTCCCGCGCCGCTATCTGAATGCATTACAAAAAAATGAAAACAAATACAACTCAACCGCCGAGACTTTCATGACAGGTCAGCGGTAGGTCCTTTCCTCAATACGGGATGATCGACATTGTCGCCAGCGTTTCCAGGACAACCTCGCTGCCGTCCTCCACCAGGAGCGTCCGGCCGACGGCGTGTACCCCGGCGGAAACCTGCACCGTATGGCCGGCGGGAATGATGATATCGTTGCAGGCATAGGGTGTGAAGCCGGAATCCCAGTTGCCGCCGTCGCTCCAGTTCAGGCCGTCGCCATTGCCCGTCCAGGTGACGGTCTGGCTCGCCACCGTCTCCACGATTGCGTTCACCGCCGGCAGGGTACAGCCGCTGCCCCCGAAAAGGGTCGCCACACAAAGGTAGGCTCCGGCGGTTTGGTCGTTGAAGACCGGGTTGAACTGGTAGTTGTCGCCGGCATCCACGGAGTAGCCCCACTGGCCGCCGGCCGGTCCTCCCACAATGGCCATGGTGATGGTCCCGTCGAACTCCCCGCAGTTTTCCGGGGTACTGGTGATGATAAGTTCCGGTGCCTCCACCGTGACCACGGCCTGGCAGGTCTGGGAATTCCCGTTCCCGTCGGAAACCGTCAATGTGACCGTATTCGGGCCGTCGTTGATACAGTTGAACTGCGCGGGACTGACGCTGACAGCTTGTACGCTCCCGCAATTGTCGTAAGATGCCGCCACGTCCAGCACCGAGGCCGGATCCAGCATCGTCACGCCAGCCAGCACGATGGTGGTGTCCTTGCAGGTCACGACCGGCTTGATCTTGTCCTCCACGGTCACCGTCGACTTGCAGGTGGACGAATTCCCATGGTTATCGGTGGCCGTCAGGACGACGAGGTTGGCACCGAGGTCGGCACAGTCGAAGGTCGTCCGACTGAGGTACAGCGTATCGATACCACAAGCATCCCAGGAACCGTTGTCGACCTGAGGTACGGACAAGGTGGCGGCCCCGTTCCCATCCAGCTGGATGGTGACGGGCTTGCACAAGGCTGTCGGGGCGACCTGGTCCAGGACTTTCACGGTCGACACGCAGGTGGATATATTGCCGTTGTTGTCGCTAACCGTCAGGGTCAAGGTGTTGACACCGATGTGGGTACAGTTGAAGGTCGTCTGGCTCAGGGCCAGGGAGGCGATACCACAGGCGTCCGTGGAATTGTCGTTGACGGCTGCCGCCGATGTGCTGCCCAATCCGTTGCCATCCAGGGATACCGTCACCGGTCGGCAGTTCGCCACGGGGGCGACCAGGTCCTGGACCATCACCATTACCTGGCAGGAATCCGCGTTACCGGAATTATCCGTGGCGACCAGGGTCACCGTATTATTCCCCACTTCGGTGCAACCGAAGCTCGTCCGACTCAGCACCAGGCTGGCGATGCCATCGGCGTCGACGGTGCCGTCATCCACCATGGCTACGGTCAACAGGCCTTGTCCGGCGGAGTCGAGCTGGATGGTGGCGGACTGGCAGGCCATGCTGGGCGGTGTATTGTCTATGACCACCACCGTCGATTGGCAGCTGGCGCTATTCCCGGAGCTATCCGATGCGGTCAGTATCACCGTGTTGGTACCGATATCGGCGCTGGTGAAGCTGGTCTGGCTGAGGGTTAGGAATTGGATGCCACAGGCGTCCGTCGAGCCGTTGTCCACCGCCGCTACACTGGTGGCACCGTTGCCGGCTCCATCCAGGTATACCGTATCCACCTGGCACAAGACCGCCGGTGCCACCGTATCCAGTACCGTAACCGTCGCCGTGCAGGTGGAGGAGTTCATGGAGGAATCCGTCACCGTAAGCGTCACCGTATTGATGCCGAGGTCGGCACAGCCGAAGGATGACACATCCAGTTGCCTTGTCTCGATGCCGCAGGCATCGGTGGAGGCGCTGTCGACCTGGGCCGCCGTGATCGAGGCCGCCCCGGTTGCATCCAGGTAGACCGTCAGGTCCCGGCAGACAGCCGCCGGGGATACCGTATCCAGTACCGTGATGGTCGCCGTGCAGGTGGAGGAGTTCATGGAGGAATCCGTCACCGTCAGCGTCACGGTATTGGTGCCGAGGTCCGCGCAGCCGAAGGATGTCACATCCAGTTGCCTTGTCTCGATGCCGCAGGCATCGGTGG
>CAZNLJ010000088.1:0-3063 GCA_964573725.1 uncultured Saprospiraceae bacterium | reverse complement strand
ACCTGCCCGCCGGGGTGTATTTCGACGACAATACCTTTACCATCGAGACCTGGGCCTACCTCCGATCGGTCGTCTACGATGCCCGCCTGACGGATTTCGGCAACGGCAGAGGCCAGGACAACATCCAGGTCATCCTGTCGGATGGCTCGACCGGCCGACCGATCTTCCGCCTGTATGCGGAGAACTGGTCCGAGGTGGTCAACCTGCAGGCACTCACCCCCATCCCCCTGAACCGCTGGGTCCACCTGGCCTTCGTGGCGGAACAGGATACAGCCAAAATCTACTACGATGGCTATTTGGTGGGGTCCAAGAAAATGAACGGCTCCATGCGGGACGTGGTCCGCAGCCGAAACTTCATCGGCGGCACCAGCTGGACGGAGCCCTCCTCCCCGAACGTCCTCCTCGACGAGTTCCGCATCTGGAACACGGCGCGGACCCGACAGGAACTGCTGGACAACCGGGCGGTGGAACTGACCGTTCCGGATTCGAACCTGGTACTCTACTATCCCTTTTCCCATTCGCTGGGCGTCGGCCTGGAGGATTATAGTGGCAACGGCCGGCACGGCCTGTTGACCAATTTCGAACTGGGCGCCACCGGCGATTCCAGCAACTGGCGGGCAAGCTACGCGATGGTCCTGGCGCAGAACCTGACCAGCACCGACGTCACGCCGACCAGCTTCACCGCGAACTGGTCCGGTACCCAGTACAGCAGCGCCGACAAGTATTTCCTCGATGTCTCCGATGTTATCAGCTTCTCCACCTACCTGACCGGCTACGAGAACCTGGACGTGGGCAATGTGACCGCCTACCAGGTGACGGGCCTCAACCGCGGCAACCATTACTTCTGGCGGCTGCGTCCGCAACTGTCCGGGGTCGCGGGCCCCGGCGCTTCCTCGGAGACGAATGCGGTCTCCGCCCTCCGCACCGGCATCATCTCCAGCGGCTACTACGCGCCGGGGGACACCTTCTACATTCCCTACTCCGCGTCGATTGACCTGGACTTCAATGCCGGCAACATCTTCACGGCCCAGCTCAGCGATGCCGCCGGCAGCTTCGCCGACTCCGTCATCCTCGGAACGCTCGCCGCTACCGGCCGCGACAGCAGCATCCTGGCCGTCATCCCGGCCGACGCCCCCAACGGCACCGCCTACCGCATCCGGGTGGTCAGCAGCGACCCGGCCATCGTCGGGGTGGACAACGGCTATGACATCACCATCAGCGACCAGGATTCGGACGGCGACGGGGTGGTGGATTTCGTGGACGGCGATGCCGACAACGACGGCATCACGGATGTCGTGGAAGTCGCGCAGGTCTACACCTTCACCGGCCAGGATTCGGTGGTCACCGTACCGGCCAATGCCCTGGGCATGCGCATCAAGATCTGGGGCGCCGGTGGCGCCAATGAATCCGGCGGCCCCCAACCAGCCGGCGCCGGCGGCTATACCTACGCGGAGTTCGGCACCGATGTGGCGGTGCCCGGCTCCCAGCTGACCCTGGTGGTCGGGGAAGGGGGGAATCCTTTCTATGATTATGTCGACCGCCCCTCCGGCCAACTGAATGCCTACGGCTTCGGCGGCGCCGGTAACCATGACGGCGGCGGCGGTCTCTCGGGTATCTTCACCGGCTCCTCCACCGTGCTGGAGACGGACCAGGCCCGCGCCCTGGCCGTTGCCGGCGGCGGCGGCGGCGGCGACTGGAGCGGTTATCCCGGCGAATGGGCCGGCGGCACCAACGGCAACGGCGCCCGCTCCGGTGGGATGACCGGCACCATGATGGGTATCACCGATGAAAGCCCCTGCCGAAATTACTACAGCGCGGGCGGCGGCGGCTACGCCGGCGGAAATAAGACGAAGTTCTTCACCGGCAGCTCCGGTTGCGATCCCGACCAAAGCTCCGGCCGGGGTGGCTCGGGCTTCGTCGCCCCGAGCGCCGTGTTCGGCTCCATCGAGGCGACCCCCGACGGCACCGGCCTGCCGCCCAAGACCGACGACCCCTCCTACCTCAGCGGTACCGGCCGCGCCGGTACCGCCGGCAACCGGGTCGGCGGCCATGGGATGATCGTCATCTATTGGCTCCTCGATGAGGATACCGACATGCTTTCCGACAACCTCGACACGGATTCGGACGGCGACGGATGCCCGGATGCCAACGAAGCCTACCAACGGGCGGATGCCGCCGGCACGGATGGTAACGAATACTACGGCGAAGGCAATCCGCCTGCCGTGAACAGCCTCGGTCTGGTCACTGCCGCCGCTTACCCCGGTACCCATCCTGCGGTGCTGGACTCAGCCGTCGCTCCGGTCATCCTCGTCCAGCCGACAGACCTGAATACGGAGCAGGATTCCCTGGATGCCATGTTCGTGTCGGTGCAACAAGGTTCGGATACGGTCCTGTACCAATGGCAGTATAGCCCCGATGGCGGAACGACCTGGTCCGATGTGGCCAATGACACCGCACATGCCGGGGCCAATGCCGATACGCTCTGGTTCACCAATCCCCCCGCTTCTCTCAACAACTACCTATACCGCGCCGTGGTTACCCAAACTGACTACGTCTGCGAGACCATATCGGATGCCGCTTCCTTGACCCTTTGCTCCGCCGCCCCATCCTTTACCGTGTCGGACCAGGTCATCTGCTGGAACACCGAACCGGTATTGTCCGCCGCGGCGGCTACCGGCGGCAGCGGTAACTTCAGCTACCAATGGCAATTCTCCCTGGACAGCATGACTTGGGCCGATGCATCCGGAACCGGTGCGGATTCCCTGGTCTTCCATCCTGGTCCGCTGCAGGAATCCACCTGGTTCAGAATCGCCATGATCGACAGCGGACTTGTAAGCTGCGGGTTCCAATACTCCTCCGTATTGACCGTCGATGTCCTCGACCCCTTCACGCCATCCTACCTGTCCACCTCAGACAGTACCTCCACGGTCTGTCATGGCTCGACACCGACGCTGGTGGCGACCCCGACCTTCGGGGGCAGCGGCCCGACCTACCTCTACCAATGGCAACAAAGCATCAACGGCGGCCCCTTCACCAACGTGGGTACCCCGAACAGCGGGACCG
>CAZNLJ010000087.1:0-3933 GCA_964573725.1 uncultured Saprospiraceae bacterium | reverse complement strand
CGGGGCAGCAGCCGTTTACCAAAGGCTTTGCGATTTGGTGGAGGTACGTCCCGTCAGCAGCCATTTACCAAACCTTGAGGTTGGTGGACCTACGTCTCGCCAGAAAACGTTTACCAAACCTTGGAGGTTTAGTAAACGTGGGTTGCGTCCGAATTCCTGATCTAATGATTCCCCGCTCGGAGTAGCCGCCGTTTACCAAATCCTTGCGATTTGGTGGAGGTACGTCTCGTCGCCGCCGTTTACCAAACCTTCGAGTTCAGTACACGTAATTCCCGCCGGCACACGAATGACATCGGGCTTGTCCCGGCACATGCCAGGGTAGGGGACAGCCTATTGCCCCACCTCCACAGCCACCGAAACACCCGCACGAACTACTCGAAGGTCCCTCCCGAAATATCCCAGAACCGATTGAAAAATTCTTTTATCCGCTCGATGACCGATGCCCGTTTCAGGCTTCGTTCGCCGGAGGGGGTGAACCGGGACACCGGGGGGAGGATCTTGGCCAGGCTGGTTCCGGAGGTCTGCACGTATCCGTCCCGGAAGGCGTTGCCGACAAATTTGTAGGTTTCGTCCTTGTCCAGGTTTTCCTCGGTGATGATCCGGTCCAACTCCTCCGTTTTCTTTGCGTCGACAAAGGTTTGCCAGCCGTCTTCCACGGCGGTGCCGGGGGTGAGGGACTGGATGAATTGCAGGATCAGGTCTTTCTTGTTCCGCAGCTCGATGCTCGAATCGATGGCCTTGGTAATGCTGACGATGACTTCCTTGTCCTTCACATGGCCTTCGTGGTATTTGCGGATGAGCTCGAGGATGTAGTCGATGTTGATTTCCACCTGTTTGATCAGCTCCATTTCAAACACGATGTCGTCATTCACATTCTCGGCGTCTTCCCGCCCTTTTTGGCGGAATTCGTTGTACAGTTCAATGTACATGCTGTGGTAGTCCTGCACGTCCCTTTCACTCAGGATTTCCCGGCCGGCGAACTGGTCGAAGGAGGAGAGGATGTTCTTCAGTTTCAGGATGGACCCATACAGCCGGATGAATGCTTTCTGGTTTTGCTCGCCGATGATCTTTTCCCCCACCGGAAATTCGGTCGTGAGCGCTTCGATGAGGGCGGCATAGCCGGGCATCGCTTTGCCCGCGTGCTCGTAGCCCTCGTAGTACTCCTCGAATTTTTTCAGCAGCACGATGCCGCCGGCCTCCTTGTCGCCGAACAGGGCGATGCTTTCGTTGGTGGCCTTCTCCAGGTTGCGGAAGCAGACGATGTTGCCGAAGGTCTTGACGGAGTTCAGTATCCTGTTGGTCCTTGAATAGGCCTGCAACAAGCCGTGCAGGCGCAGGTTCTTGTCCACCCAGAGGGTGTTCAGGGTGGTGGCGTCAAAGCCGGTCAGGAACATGTTGACCACGATCAACAGGTCGAGCTCCCGGTTTTTCATGCGCAGGGACACATCCTTGTAGTAGTTCTGGAATTTATCGGCCGATGTGTCGTAGTTGGTCCTGAACAATTGGTTGTAGTCCCGGATGGCTGCGTCCAGGAAATCCCGGTCCGAGGCATTGAGCTGCCCGGTGTCTTCCGCATTTTCATCCAGCAAGCCGTCGCCATCTTCGTCGTTGACACCAAAGCTGAAAATGGTGGCGATCTTGAGGCGCCGGATTTCGGGCAGGCTTTGCTGCTGTCTTTGGAATTCCAGGTAGTAGGTCTTGGCAAAATCGATGGAGCTGACGGCAAGAATGGAGTTGAAGCCGGTGAGCCGGATTTTCTGCCTGACCTCTTCGATCTTGTCGCGGTCTTTCGTCGAAGCGACCTCGTGGACGTTCCGGAGCGAGCTGAAGTCGTAGGACTGGCTGTTCCGTTTTGTCTTTTGGTCAAAATGGTCCAGGATATATTGCGTGACCCGGCTGATGCGCTCCGGTGCGGCCAGGGCGCGCTCCCTGTCGATGTCCCAGACTTTTTCATCCCGGATGTCCTCCCGCTCCTTCATGGTGGAGATGTAATCGATGCGGAAGGGCAGCACGTTCTTGTCATTGATGGCATCGACGATGGTATAGGTGTGCAGCTTGGTGCCGAATGCCTGTTCGGTGGTTTTCACGCCTTGTCGGTGGCTGCCGCCGGCATTTGCGGCGAAAATCGGGGTGCCTGTAAATCCGAAGAGGCAGTATTTCCGGAATGATTTGGTGATGGCCTGGTGCATGTCGCCGAACTGGGAACGGTGGCATTCGTCGAAGATGATGACCACCGGCTGGTTGAACAGCGCATGGCTTTTCTCTTTCTTGATGAGGATGGACAGCTTCTGGATCGTGGTGATGATGATGCGGGCGTTGGGGTCGCCCAATTGCTTTTTCAGGACATTCGTGCTGGTATTGCTGTTCGCGGCGCCTTTCTCGAACTTGTCGTATTCCTTCATGGTCTGGTAGTCGAGGTCCTTGCGGTCCACCACGAAGAGCACCTTGGTGATAAAGGGCAGCCTGGCGGCCAGTTGCGCCGTCTTGAAGGAGGTGAGTGTCTTGCCGCTGCCGGTGGTATGCCATACGTAACCACCGGCCTGCACCTGGCCAAAGGACTTGTAATTGTTGGCGACATTGATCCTGCCCAAAATCCGTTCCGTGGCCACGATCTGGTACGGGCGCATGACCAGCAGGAGCCTGTCCGTCGTGAATACGCAGTACTTGCAGAGGACGTTGAGCAAGGTGTGCTTGGCAAAAAAGGTGCTGCCGAAATCCATGAGGTCCGTGATGGGCCGGTTGTTGGCATCGGCCCACCAGGAGGTGAATTCATAGCTGTTGCCGGTCGGTTTGCCTTTCCCGGCGGTGGTCCGCTGCCGATCCAGGTGCGCGGACCGGGTGGTGTTGCTGTAGTACTTGGTGTAGGTGCCGTTGGATATGACGAACAGCTGCACGTAATCGAACAAGCCCGAGCCCGACCAGAACGATTCGCGGTTGTAGCGGTTGATCTGGTTGAAAGCTTCCTTGATGTCGACCCCCCGTTTTTTCAGCTCCACATGCACCAGCGGCAGGCCGTTGACCAAGATGGACACATCGTAGCGGTTGGGGCGCCGGCCGTCGGCGGTCTCGTACTGGTTGATGACCTGCAGCCGGTTGTTGTGGATGTCCGTCTTGTCGAGCAGGTAGATGTTCTTTTTGCTGCCGTCGTCGCAATCCAGGACCTGGATATGGTCTTCCTGGATCAGCCTGGCTTTTTCCGTCATGTCGCTGTTGGGGTTGGCTATCTTGCTCTTGAAGAAATGATCCCACTCGCTGTCGCTGAATGTGTAGTGGTTGAGCACTTGCAGCTGCTTGCGCAGGTTGTCGATGAGTTCCGGCTCGCTGCCGATCCCCAGGTATTCGTACGCCTGCTCCTGCAGTTGCCGGATGAATGCCTTCTCCAACTGGTCCTCCGACTGATAGGCGGATTCCCGCTTGAACGGCGAGCGGTATTCGGATACGACCGTGCTCTCCGGATTTTCGACCACGATGTTGTACTTATCCATGGTCCCGGTTTTTGAAGGTCAACAGCCGGTTGCGATAGTGTTCGTATTGCTGCCGCCGGGCCTGGATCTCGGCGGGGAGGCCGGAACGGAGGTCGTTGACCAGGGCGTCGAATTTGTCGAGGATGGCGACGATGTGTTCTTGCTCTTCAATAGGAGGAATTGGTACTCTAATTTTAGCAAGATTTTTTGCCGAAACGTCGGTTACTTTTGCACCTTGAGCATATTTTTTCTTTTCGAGAAAAAATATTTTTGTTTGCGTGTAGTAAGCTAAAAATTTAGGATTTTCATTGTGTTTAAATATTGTAGCATGCCCACCTGTAACTATTTCATCATCCCCTAACCAAACTACCGCCTTGCATACATCCTCAATATTTTCGCTTGTATTTGTGATTATTAAACCCTAACTCCGCCGCGAGTTACGTAACAGGTATTCCGATATCATCAAAGA
>CAZNLJ010000086.1:0-4284 GCA_964573725.1 uncultured Saprospiraceae bacterium | reverse complement strand
GGCGTTGGCCGGCTGCCGGGATAAGTCCGTCGGAGCGTTCCTGGAGCTGTTGGACACGGTGGACACCGGGCGGACAGCGGCGGAGTGGGCCGGGCAGCTGCGGCGGCACCTGGACGAGGCCATCCAGGCCCTGGCGGGGAACCAATCGGATAGTACGAAGGTGACGGCGGACGTCCGGAAGGAATTGGCGCGGATCCGGACGATGCTCGACCAACAGGACCTGCTGCCCTGGTACGAATGGGCGCGGCTGGGCAAACTGCAGCCCGGGGCGAAAAGCCGGGAGTTGACCGAGCCATTGAAGGCCTTTGCCAACACCCACCTGGGGCATGGACAGTTCCATGCGGACATCCGGGATTTCCAGCATCATTTGTTCGACATCGCCGGGCTGGCCATGTCGGAGTACGACCGTTACAAGCGTGCGCGGGGCCTTATCGACTATACGGATATGGAGGAGCTGGTCAACCGCTTGCTGGACCAGCCCGCCGTTCGGGCGGTCCTGGCGGAGGAGACCGACCTGTTGATGGTGGACGAGTTCCAGGACACGAGTCCTTTGCAGCTGTCGATTTTCCTCAAGCTCTCGCGGCTGGCCCGGCATGCGGTCTGGGTGGGCGACCCCAAACAGAGCATCTATGGTTTCCGGGGGGCGGAGCCCGCATTGATGGAGGCCATCATCCGTCGGCAGGGTGGATTGGCGCCGGAAAACATCCTGTCGGATTCCTGGCGTTCCCGGGAAGACATCGTATGGGCCACCAATGCCTTGTTCACCAAGGCATTCCCGCAAATGACGCGGGAGCAGGTCATCCTGCAACCGAAGCGCCGCAAGGTGGCCGTAGCGGGGGACCCGACGGTATCGGTCGATCCGCCGGGAATGGGAGCGGCATTGATGTACTGGCAGTTCGAAGTGGAAGGGGAGGGGCGGAAACCGGGGAAGGATTGGTTCATGCGGGCATTGGCGGAGGTGCTGTCCGAGCGCTTGGCCGAGGATTGGAAGGTGGTTCCGAAAGGCCGCGGAAACCCGCGGCAAGCGGTTCCGGGCGATGTGGCGATCTTGTGCCGGACGAACAAGGAATGCCAGGAAATGGCAGGTGCCCTGCACCGGGCAGGATTGCGGGCGGCCATATCCCGGACAGGATTGACGGGGACGGCGGAAGCCAGGCTGGTCATTGCCTGCCTGCGGTTCCTGCTGAACCGGTACGACCCCCTGTCCACCGCGGAAATCATGGTCCTGGCGGAAGGCCTGGCCCTGGAATCCGTGGTGGAGGACCGGCTGGATTTCCTGGACCGTCAACGGGCGGCGGGGAATCTGCCCGAGTACCGCTGGGGGGAAGAACGGCCGTTCATCCAGCGGTTGAAGGGATTGCGGGCGACGGTGGCGGCACTTTCCACGGCGGAGACCTTGGCCATCCTGCTGGAGGAAATGGAATTGAGAAGAGTCATGGCTGCCTGGGGGAACGCAGCCCAACGGATGGCGAACGTGGATATGTTGTGTCAGTCGGCCCAGCGCTACGAGGATGCCTGTCATCGGCTGCAGCGGGCCGCCTCCCTGGGAGGGTTCCTGATTTGGTTGCAGGAACTGGAGCGGGCCGGAACCGACCTGCAGGGTTCCGGCGAACACCGTCAGGCGGTCAACGTGTTGACCTACCACAAGAGCAAAGGCCTCGAATATCCGGTGACCATTTGTTTCGGGCTGGAAGGGAAGCTGTCCGATGAGGTCTGGGGCGTATCGGTGATGCCCGCGGATTCGGAGGGAATAGACCTGGAAAACGTGTTGGCAGGTCGTTGGCTGCGGTGTTGGGTCAACCCCTACAGCAACCAGTTTTCGAATTCCGTGTTGGCGGAGCGGCTGGCGCAATCCGATGCCCGGCAACGGCGGCGGGAGGAAGCGCTGGCGGAAGAAGCCCGGTTGCTTTATGTAGGGATTACCAGGGCCCGCGACTACCTGGTGATTCCGGTCCGTTGGGAGGCTCCCGGTTGGTTGGACCGGGTGTACGGCGGGGAGAAGGACGCCGGTCCTTTCTTTGCCGCCGAACCGGCAGCGAGGCCGGCGGACGGCCTGCAGGACCGCATACCGACCCGGCAGGGCGGGCCGGAGTGGGAGGGGGTCCGGATACCGGTGGCGACAAGCCGCCATGCGTTCGGCCGGGACCTGCCGAACCGGGAGCCGGTGCCGGCGGAACTGTACTTCCTCGGGGAAAGGGTGGGCCGGCGGGACCATCTGCCGGCGGTCTTGGAATGGGATGGACAGCCGGGGCCGGCATGGAACCCGGTCGACACCTACCGATATGCATCCCCATTGGAAAGCGACACCGCCGCGCATGTGGCAGCGGCTATCCGGGGGATGCTGGTGTCGGCAGATGTCCCTTCAGCCGAGGCTTCCCCCCGGCGGGAGGACGAAATCCCGGAACAACCTGTCCCCGCCGACCCGGAAGCGGCCCGCGAGGTCTTGTTGCGGGTCCGGATGTTCCGGGCCTTGGAAGCGCTTCCCTACATGACCGCCGGTATGCGGTATCCCTTGTATCCGGTTTCCGTACGGCAAGGACTGCAGGAATACGAAGGCTGTGTGGATGAATTCCTGGACACGGGTGAAGCACTCCACCTGGTGGTGCACTTGGTCGGCACAGTCGGGGAGGAGCGGCACCGGCAGCAGCAATGGCGGCAGCAATGGTCCTGGTTGCCAGTGGCGGCGGCGCAGCTCCGGGCAGCAAAGGGACGCCTGTCCGCAACCGTTTGGATGCACTACATCACCGAAGGAAAGGTCTTCCGGTTCGAATAGCCATAAGACGGACAGGAGGAACCGCCCCGCTCAAGGCTGCCGGCGGAGGGCACTAGGCCGGCCGGCCCATCTTTCCCACACCAGGGAAGCAGCTTCCTCCCCGATGAGCGTGCCGATGGCTACGCCCATGCCACCCATCCGGACGGCACAGGCCGTCCGTTCGGACAGGAAGGATAGGATCGGGGATTTTTGCGGGCCGATGCCGAGAATGCCGCTCCACCAATAGTCGATGTCCACCGGAATGTCCGGCAGGATGGTGGTCCGCAACAACTCGACCAGAAAGGTCTGGATTTCAGGGGTCAGCCCAAATTCCTCCGTCGATTCCCGATCGGCGGCCAGGTGGCGGCCTCCTCCCAGCAGCACCCGCGAGGTGCCGGGCGTCGGTCCGGGTATATCCCTAAAATAGACATAGCCACGGTCGTAGTGGAAGGTTCCATCAAAAGGCAAGGCGGGCAGCGGCTTCGTCACCAGCACCTGGTTTCGAGCCGGGACCAGCGGAAGGTCCGGAAGAAACTGCCGGGCGAATCCGTTGGTCGCAAGGAGCACAATTGCGGATTGCAGGGTCCAGCCCGGCAAGGTACGGATCCGGACGGTGTGAGATTCTTCCTTCAATTCCGTGACCGGAAGCCCCCAAAGGATGGGGATATCCAGGTCTTGGGTATGCCGGATCAGGGCTTTCATCATTTTTCCGGCATGCAGGTGGCCTTCCAGGCGGTTGTATAGCATGGCTTCGACCTGCCGGAAGCCGAAGCGGCGGATCTGTCGGGAGGGAAGCGGGGTGAAGGTATCCGGCACGCCGGTAATCCCTTCCAGCAGGCTATTTACCGCATCGAGTCGGTCCAGGCACCGGTCGCGCAGGCCCCCATCTCTTTCTGTGAATATTTCGTAACCGCCGCAAGGTCGGAAATCAAGCCGGTCGTCACCAACCAGGGTACGCAGGCGGTGCAGCCCCTCGTAGCGCTTCCGGATCAGGTGCAGGACGGATTCGGTCGGCATCGTGTCCAGGTCGTCCAGGATTTCCGACAAACTTCCGAAGCAGGCGAAGCCTGCATTCTTCGTGCTGGCGCCCGAGGGGAGGCTGCCGCGCTCGAGGACGGTCACCTTGCATGCGGGATCCCGTTGTTTCAAGGCGATGGCGGCGGAAAGTCCGACAAGCCCCGCACCGATGATGGCCACATCCGAGGCTGCGAGAAAACTTTCCTTCTCCCAAAAGCTGATTTGTTCCATGACGCTGAAAAGATAAGAACGAAGTGTATGTCCGGGCCGTTTCCTTTCCTTCTTGTCGGCGAAGGTAAGCACTCCGACCGGCATTCCTGAGCGGCAAGCGATACCGCGGACCGTAGCCGGTGACAGGTACGTGTCACCGCATATCCGGTGACGGATCGGAGGACTCATCTTTCGCGCCTGAGAAACCAAATCGAATATTTTGGTTGCCAGGTCCGCATGCTTGTATTAAAGCATAAGTTAATCATAATCAAATTTTAATTATTGCACTTCCCGCCTTTTGGACA
>CAZNLJ010000085.1:0-4607 GCA_964573725.1 uncultured Saprospiraceae bacterium | reverse complement strand
CGCGCCGCCGGCCGTCCTGTTCAAAAGGTGAGAAGCGCAGTAGATGCCCCTTTGGTTATGCGTTGGTTGCGTATTTATACAATCATGCGAACCTTGTAATCAAAATAATTCGATTTGGTTTTGAAGTTCAAAAGATGAGCCCCACCCCGGTGTCTCCTGGAACCTGCGCCCGCCCGCCGTCCTTCAAGCGCCCTTACGAGCCCTTCCCCGAACAGCGGAGAGAAGGAATTCCTCAACCGTCAGCCGGCCGCCACGCCTCATCTTCCCCTTTGCTAAGAAAATTCGCTGCCCGGCTTCATGGTCCCCATTCGCGGAACCACGCCCCCGCGAAGCGGAAAAAGCCCGAGGCAAAAATCCAGCCGCCGAAGCAAGTCCCCGGGCATACGGCCGTGAACTTTTTTCCGTAAATATGATTTTCTTACCGGCGGACCGCCGGCACAAATCCTGTGGACACCGGCTTGCGGACCTGCCGGATACCCATGCCCCCGAAAACAAAGGAAACACCCGACACGGACAAATCCTTCCGCTCATGACAGCTGCCATCAGCCGACTGATCCTCCGGGCCTGGGGTTGGAAAATCCTGGGCCGATATCCGGACGAACTTCCCAAGGCCATCATCGTGGTCATCCCGCACACATCGAACTGGGATTTCCCCTTGGGCATCCTCGTCCGTGCGACCCTGCGGACGAAAATCGTCTTCCTGGCCAAATCCAGCCTGTTCCGTCCCCCCTACGGCTGGTTTTTCCGCTGGCTCGGCGGCTATCCGGTCGACCGCAGCCAACGCAACCAGTTTGTCCGGACCATCGTCGACATCTACCGGCGGGAACCGGTGTTCCACACCGTCATCGCCCCGGAGGGAACCCGCAGGAAGGTGGACCGCCTCAAGACCGGCTTCTATTATATCGCCCACGATGCCGGTGCCGCCATGGTACTTTGCCGTTTCGACTGGGGTCGGAAAGAGGTGGTGTTCCGGGAGCCGTTCTTCGCCACCGGCGATATCGAGGCCGACTTCCGGATCATACATGATTTCTTCCGCGGCGCCACCGGCAAACGGCCGGCGCTGGGCTATCAGCCCTCCGCCTGATTCCGAAAGCGGCGTATCCATGCCTGCTGTGTTACCGGGCAGGAAACGATTTCCCTTCGATGGGGATACGCAGGGGGCCAAGCGGTGTCGGCCGGTGACGGAACACCCCGGATTCCGGTTACCAGGTGCACCGCACCGCCAAGGTATCCGGCCACCTGCCCGCAACTACGCGCGGAACCCGAACCGGAAGAACTATACGAAATATAAATCTACAAATATGAAAATCAGAAAAATCTACAAAATCACCACCTTGCTCGCCCTTTACGTCCTGCTGCAGGGCCGGTCCACGGGTCCGGGCTCGACCGGCAACCTCCAGGTGACCGGCGCCCCCGGCAGCACCGGCAACCCCGGCACCTGTGCCAACGGCGGCTGCCACGACGACGGCCAGTTCGATGCCGCCACCAAGGTCCTCCTCCTCGAAGGTACGGATACCGTCGACGCATATGAACCGGGCAAGACCTACACGCTGCAAGTGTTCAGCCTCGGTACCGGTGCCTCCCGTTTCGGATTCCAGGCCGTGGCCCTCGATGCCGCCGACATACAGGCCGGCACCTGGGGTAGCCCCGGCAGCGGTAAGAAAATCACCACCCTTGGCGGCCGCAAATACCTGGAGCACAGCACCCCGGCCGCCTCCGGCCTGTTCGAGGCCCCTTGGGAAGCACCCGTCGCCGGGACAGGCCCCGTGTCCTTTTTCGCCGCCACCGCCGCCGTCAACAACAATGGCAACGCCAACGGGGATGGCGCCGCCAATTCGGTCCTGACCATCCCGGAAGCGGAAATCAACACCACCGGAAACCTGGCGGCACCGGCCGGCAGCCTGCTCGCCTATCCTAATCCGGCCCATACCCATACTTCCCTGCTGACGGACGCCCCCGCCGCCGGGACCTACCGGCTCCAGGTCGTCGACCGAAACGGCCACCTGCTGCGCGAACAATCCGTCCTCGTCCGGGCAGGCGTCCAGTCCCTCCCCCTGGACCTCCACGACCTGCCGGCGGGCTGGTATACGGTGCGGTTGGCGGACCACCGGTCCGTGATGACCACCCGGCTCATCCGACGCTGACCCGAATACACCCGCCGAACCAATACCTTTTTCCGCGTTCCGCGGAACGCGGAAAAAGGCATTGCCCGGGCATGGGCCGAACCGATGTGCGCGGAACAGGCGGACCAGGTCCAGGCCCCCCTCATGCCGGCGCCCCCTATGGATGGAGCGCCTCCCGACCCCGGCCGTGACGCAGGGAAAATAACAGCCGCCGCCGCACCGTACATCCACTTTCCCGCACCGGGAAAACAAGAGGCATCGGTTCCGGAAAACCGAAAAACAGCCGCCCCGCCTTCCCCCACCCCCAACATTTGGAACGGAGTTTCGTTTACTTCAAGGACGGAGGCCACGAACCGCCTCCCGACCGAGGGGCGTCCTTGCCCACCGACACGCAACACCAGCTACCCGATGCCATCAGCCATGAGACCCTTACTTTTCCTCCTTGGACTGCTCCTGCCGCTCCTCCTGCCTGCCCAGGATGCCAAACTCGCCCAGCAATACTACAATGACGGCGAATTCGAAAAGGCCGCCCAGGTGTACAAACGCCTGTACGAAAGCAACAACAAGAACGACTATTACTTCGACCGTTACCTGAACTGCCTGCTGGCCGACGAACGCTATACGGAAGTGGAAAACGCCCTCCGGAAGGAATTGCGCCAACGGCCCGATGACATCCTCCTCTATGTGGCCTACGGGAACCTCTACGAAAGGCAGTTCCAGGAAGAAAAAGCCCGCGAACAGTACGAAAAGGCCATCCGAAAACTGCCCGCCGACCAATACCAGATCACCCGGCTGGCCAGTGCCTTCACCAACCTGACCAAGTACGACCTGGCCATCCGGACCTATGAAACCGGTGGCCAGCTGCTGAAATACCCCCAACTCTTCTCCTTCAACCTCGCCGAACTGCAACGCCGCGCCGGCAACATCCCGGCCATGGTGCACCATTACCTCAACAGCCTCGTGACGTACCCCCAACAGCTCGGTACCGTCCAAAGCCAACTCCAACGCTATCTCTCCACGGAGGATGATTTCCTGGAACTCCAAACCCAGCTCTACGACCGAATCCAGGAAGACCCCGACGCCCTCCCCTTCGTCGAGCTCCTCCTGTGGGTCTTCGTCCAAAAAAAGGACTACCGCAACGCCCTGCGACAGGCCAAGGCCCTCGACAGACGCCTCGACGAGGGCGGCGGCCGCATCTACCAACTCGGTACCATCGCCCTCCAGGAAAAGGACTATCCCGCCGCCATCCAATCCTGCGATTACATCATCCGCGAACTGGGAACCGGCTCCCCCTTCTATCTCGATGCCCGACGGACCTCCCTCAAGGCGCAACGCAACCAGATTACGGAAGGCTTCCGGTTCGAAAAGGACGAGCTCCGCTCCGTCGAGTCCGCCTATGAATCCTTCCTGGACGAATTCGGCCGCAACAAGGTCACCGCCCCGATCGTGGCGGAACTCGCCGACCTGGAGGCCTTCTACCTCAATGACCTCGACAAGGCCATCGCCCTGCTCCGGGACATGATCGCCTTCCCCGCCGTCGATGCCCGGACCCAGGCCACCGGAAAAATCAGCCTGGGCGATTTCTACCTCATGAAAGGGGATGTCTGGGAAGCAACCCTGCTCTATTCCCAGGTGGACAAGGCGTTCCCCGATGACCAACTCGGCCATGAAGCCCGCTTCCGCAACGCCAAACTTTCTTATTACAACGGGGATTTCCAATGGGCACAGGCCCAGTTCAAAGTCCTCAAGGCCTCCACTTCCAAACTCATCGCCAACGACGCCCTCGACCTCTCCGTCTTCATCCTCGACAACCTGGGCCTCGACACCACCGATGAGGCACTCCGGATGTACGCATCCGCCGACCTCCTCGCCTTTCAGAACCGGTTCCAGGAAGCCTTCGACACCCTCGACCTCCTCCTGCGGAAATTTCCCGACCATTCCCTCGAAGATGATGTCCTGTATGCCCGCGCCGGGATTTTCGTCCGCCGGCGGGACTACCGGCAGGCCGCCGCCTTGTACACGGATATCATCACCCGTTACCCGGAGGAGATCCGGGCGGACAATGCCCTCTACCTGCTGGCGGAGTTGTATGAACAGCAACTGGAGGATATCCCGCTCGCCATGCAGTACTACGAAAGGCTGTTCCTGGATTATGCCGCCAGCACATTCGCCGTGGAAGCCCGCAAACGGTATCGGAAACTTCGCGGGGATAATATCTGACGGCCTTCGCCGGATGGGTTTGCGCCCCCGCCTCCGGTGCCTGTCGGTGAAAGCGCTTTCCGTATTGGTAACCGGACATCCCGTCGCGGCCGTTTACTAAACCTTCGAGGTTTAGTAAACGTAATTCCCGCCAGAAAACGTTTACCAAACCTTGGAGGTTTAGTAAACGTAGGTTGCGTCCGAATTCCTGATCCAATGGATTACCGGCTCAGGGTATAAGCCGTTTTCCAAACCTGGCGATTTGATGGACGTACGGCCCGTCGC
>CAZNLJ010000084.1:0-5750 GCA_964573725.1 uncultured Saprospiraceae bacterium | reverse complement strand
CGGTCCCGCTGTTCGGGGTACCCACGTTGGTGAAGGGGCCGCCGTTGATGCTTTGCTGCCATTGGTAGCGGTAGGTCGGGCCGCTGCCCCCGAAGGTCGGGGTCGCCACCAGGGTCGGGGTCGAGCCTTGGCAGACCGTCGAGGTCGAGTCGGAGGTCGAGAGGTAGGAAGGGGTGAAGGGGTCGAGGACAAAGACCAACAAGTTGTCCGACAGTTCCGTACAGTTCAGCGTATCGGTGGTGGCGACCAGGCGGAACCATACCGATTCCTGCTGCAAGCCGAGCGGAACGGTGGAGGTGGTGGTAGCCCCCGGAACATCGTACCACAACAAGGTATCTTCGCTGACCTGCCATTGGTAGGAGAAGGACGCGCCAGTCCCACCGGTTGCGGGTGTCACCGAGATGCCCGATATCGAGGCGTTCCAGCAGATGGTGTCCGTATCGGCACTGAATAGGGGTGCGGTAAAAGCCGAGGAGGGGAAGGCCGGCAAGCAGGGGTTGAGCGGCTTCGGGTCATTGGACGGATGATCGTTGAAGCCGTCGTCATCGGTATCCTCGTCATAGGGGTCCGTGGAGACCTGCCGTTCCGTCCCGTTGTCCACGCCGTCCCCATCGCAGTCCGCGGCCATCCAGACGGCGTTCGCATTGTCGTTGGCCGTATAACCGGGCTGCTGGACCGGGTCGCAGGGATCGTAGGGAGAGGAACCGTCGGTATGCTCGTCCCCGTTGGAGATACCGTCCCCGTCGCAATCGGAGGCCGACCAGACGCCGTTGGCGGCGGTATAGCCGACGTAATCGGCGGCCTGGACCGGATCACAGGGATCGTAGGGATCCGAACCGTTCATCTGTTCGGTCATGTTGTCGATGCCGTCCCCATCACAGTCTTCCGCCCCCCAGTAGGGGTTGGCGGCGACATAAGCGGTATAGCCGGGCGCCTGGACCGGGTCGCAGGGCAGGTAAAGGTCGTGGTTATCCGCCACCTCGGTGCTGTCGCTCACCCCATCGCCGTCGAAATCAGCATCCGTGGTGATGGTCAGCGGCATCGGGATGATGGCCTTGGTGACATTGGGGGACACGTCCGCATCCACCCCGCCCAGGGTATAGGAACCGACATCTCCTCGGATGCGCACCATCAGTTCGCAGGAAGCCAGGGGGACCAGGGAAGAGACCGATAAGCGGATGCTATCCGATCCCGGGGTTGCCGTCAGTGTACCGTTGCAGGCGTTGGTTCCTGACAGGGAGCCCAGTTCCAGACCGGGCGGGAGGTCGAAGGCGACGGACAGGTTTTCTATCGTATCGGTAAAGGAGTAGGACTGCAGGCGGAAGGTCAGGAAGCCCTGGGCATAGATTGAGAAGGTATCCGGTGACAGGGAAGCCGTCAGTTCCGCTTGGGGGCTGAACGTCACGGAGAGCGCCGTACCGGGGCCTGTACAGTCGCCGGGGCTCGTCTCGACGAGGAGGAAAGTTCCTTCCCCGACGAGCAGGGAGCCGAGTTGGTTGGCCGGGGAGGGCGGGGCGGCGTCATGCCAGGAGAAGGTGCCGCCGGGGACGGAGGGTGCAGCGGGTGTGTACTCCGCCAAGTCCAGTTCCTTGACCCCGGGCGGCAGGGTCACCTGGGTGGTGACGATCGGCGGGGACGGTTGTTCGATGAGGTAGGTCACCGACACCGTATCCGGGCAGCCGAACTGGTTTCGGGCCTCGAGGAAGTAGGTGGTGGAGAAGAGGATGTCGGTGCTGTCCGGCACGGCGGACGGGACTCCGGGATAATCCTGTACGAACCACTTCCGTTGGAAGATCGTATTGTATTCCGCCACCTTGGCGGTGACGTCCACCCCGTACAATGGGGCACAGGACAGGGTATCCGCCACGGCGGCCAGGACCAGGGGAGGGGAGACATCGACGGTGACCGTCTGTGTATTTTCACAGCCGCTGGCCGGATCGAAATAGCGGACCTCGTACACGGCGGCGCCGGCCGGCCGGATGGTCGGGCGGGCCGAGTTGGGGTCGACGATGCCGGCATTGCCGACGGTGGGGCTGACCATGTTCCAGGAATACAGGTACGTATCGGGGGCGGTAGCCTGGCCGAGCAGCGTGGGGGTCAGCAGGCAGGCCTGCAGGCTGGCCGGCGTCACGGAGGTCACGAAATCCGGGACCCTTACGATTACCTCATCGGACAGTGTACAACCCGAATTGGTGACACTGGCGCGGTAGCGGTAGGCGCCGGGTGCGGCGGCGGTTTGGGAGAAGTTGGGGGAGACGGCATTGGCGGTGGAAAGATAGCTGATCATCAGGGCTGCCGTGGTGCCGTCGGGTGCAGCGGACGGGTCGCCGTCCGGATCGGCATTGAAGCCTTCCGCCGTCCAGACGGGGGTGCCACCGGTAGCGGCGTTGCCGATGGCGACCGCATCCCCGCCGGGGCAATAGGTGACGTCATCACCGGCGTCCACGGCCACCGCCGCCGGCGGATCGATGGTCAGGTAAAAGGCGCTGACGCATTTCGAGGAAGTATGAGTCACCTGCAGGGTATATTCCCTGCTCAGGGACGAAGGGGAGGCATAGACATCCAACGAGGCACCATGCGTGTAGGCGGTGGTGCCGTCCGAATCAATAAACAGGCCTTGCGTGGGATACCACTTGCCGGTGAAGCCGGAAGGCAGGGACAGTCCGCCCGATTGCACCTGGACGAAGGGGGCCGTGCAATTGGCGACCACCGGGGTGGCGCTCAGGGTAACGGCCGGATCGGGTACACTGATGGTGAAATTGCCACTGGTGGAACCGCAACTGCCGTTGACGACCGTCAGGGTGAAGGTGGCGCTGCCGAAGAAGTCGTCCGGTATGCTGGCGACGGGCAGTCTCACATCGGTGGCGCTCAGCCAGGACAGGTCGGCGCCGGTACCGGCGGACCAGACGTATGTATAACCGGCATCCAAATAGGAGGCGGGGCCCAGCTGCCGGGTCGCGCCGGCACACACGGTATATGTTTCGGCGGCGACTGCCGGGGGAGCGCCCGAGCCGGAGGTCAGCACGACCGAATCCCGCGCCATGCAGCCGGAGTTGGTCTCCGTCACGGTCAGCTCCAGGGTAATGCCGCCGGGGGCGTTGGGAAAGGAGAGGAAAGGTCGGGCGGCGGTGCTGTCGGGCGTGGCGGCGGTCGGATAGAACAGACCGGCGCCGGGGAACCAGGAATACGTGTGGCCCGACTCCGGTCCCGTACCCAACTGCACGATATTACCCGGGCAGACCCCGGAGAGGTCGGGACCGGCATCGGTCATGATGGTGGAGACGTTGAGCAGGAAGGTATCGGTGGCCGTACAGCCTGTGAGGGAGTCGGTGACGAACATTTTGTAATAGGTCGGGAAAGTCGGATCGAAGGTCGGGAAGACTCCAGTCGCACCGGGGATGAAATTCTTCGAAGCATTTTGTAGCGTATCCCAACGGATGATCAGGTTGGGATCGACCGGCAGGACATCGAAATCCTGGGCCGACAAGGTGTAGGGAGTCATGTCAGGGCTGCCCACGGGTGTCCCCGGGCCCAGGAAGGTACAGGCATCCCGGTTGGGTTTCAGGTCCAGCAGGGGGGTATTCTGAATGGAGTGGATGGTGATGAAACGTTCACAGATACCCATTTGGCCGTTGAGGACATAGGTTCCCCGGAAGCGGTATTCCACCGAGAGCGCGCCCGGGAAACCCCAAGCGGGGTCGTCGAGGTTGGCCACGACCTGGGTCGGGTGGGTGCCGGGAGTTCCCAGTGGCGCCCCTTTGGCATCATTGACCACCGTATACAGGCCCTTGGCTTCGGGGCTATCGGATTGGAGCACCCCGTCCACTTTGTAGACCGACCAGGCACTACCCAGCCAGGGGTAATCCTGGGCCTGGAGGATGGTATTGTCCCCGCTGCAGGCACTGTTGCCGACCCCCATGAAGCGGGCGGTGATATCTGTACACGTCAGTCCGCCGCCGCCGCCGCAGACCATCTTGAGATCCATTTCGTCCGAGGCCAGGCAATCCGTCTGGTCGATCGGATAGTAGGCGGCCGAACAGCGCAAGCGGATGTCATAGACACCGGCGGGAAAATGGACCGAGACGGACTGGTTGAGGCCGTTGGCCGAGCCGAGGGAATCTAGGCCGAAATCGGGTGATGCGAGCAGGGCAGCCAAGCCACCCGGGAAGGTGGTGGAGACCACTTCCCATTTGAAGTGGGTACCCCGGGCCTCCTTGACCGTTAGGAAGCGGGTGCCGGCGGAACAACCGTTGGCATATTGAATTTCATCCACCACCACATATCCGATGGCCGTATCCTGGACGGTGAAATCCGAGCGGAACACACAGCCGTCGCTTTGGCGGGTGGCCAGGAAGCGGTAGGTAATTTCATCCAGTGGGAAATTATTGAAAGGGCGCGGGTTGGGGATGAACTTCGGGTTCATCCGGTCGTAGGCCGAGAGGTTGCGGGCCGGTTGCCAACTGAACTTATAGTCGGTCGGCGGGCTGCCGGCCAGGCCGATATTGGCCGGTGCGTCCCCCTGGCAGAAGCCCTGGTCGTTGATGGCGGTCAATACGGCATCATAGGGTGCTCCGATCAGGATGTTCAGCTGGGTGACACCGGAGGCACAAAACTGGTTCTGTCCGGCCAGCGACACCTGCAGGGTATAGGTTCCGGAATCGGTGACGATCGGATTGACCGTCGTGCCGGTGCTGAAGTCGGGAAAAGTGTAGAGATAATCGAAATCCGGGTTGAGCACCGAGGGACCGAGGGTGGTCTCCTGCGGTTCTCCCGGGCAGAAAGGCAGGGTATCCCGATCGGAGATGGCTGCCGACAGCGGCAGGATGCTGACCAGGAACTCCTTCTTGCAGCCGGAGTTTTCGTCCGTGACGACCAAGCGGTAGAAGCCGGCGCTATTGTTCGAGGCGGCGATGTCCGCGCTGAAGCTGCCGGGGGCCACATTCGTACCGGAGGGAGGGCTGAACTTGGTTCCGTCCACCGGTACGAATCCTTCGTACCACTGCCAGGAGATGTTGCCGTCGGGGTTGTCGACCGTGATGCCGAGCGGCGTGACCGTCCCCGGACAAAAATAGACCGGTTCGGCGGGGCCCGAGATGGCCGTCCCCGGTTGAGGGGACAGGATGACGGCCTTGACGGCGTTGCTCGGGAAGGTATCGGCTCCACCGACGATGATCAGGCGGCGGTAGAACAGATCCCCGGCCTGCGTGGCCGACGGGGCCTTGAGCGCCGGCTTGTCGCCGCCCTCGATGTCGGTCCAGTTGCTGCCGTCGGTGCTCGTCTGCCATTGGTATTCCACGACTAGGGTGGCCACCTTGGGATAGGAAGAACGGACACCCGCCTCATACAAATAAGGCAGGTTATGGGTCGAGTCCGACCCGTCACCGGTGATGAAGGCCGGGATGTTGCCTTCCAGGGGGCCGTCGTTGCTTCCCTGGTAAATCAGCGAACCCATGCAAAAGGTATCCTGACCGGATGGAAAGGGGTTGATGACGTTGTCCAGGAAAGGTTCATGGAAAACGGCCACGTGGGTCATAATGTTATAGTTATCTCCATTATCGACATAGGCTATGGGAGCACTGTTGAAGACATTCACCTTGGCATTGGTCTCATAATCCCGGTAAGAGCGCGTGGTCAGATAAGCAGCAGCCCCAAAATATTGAGCCTGGCGAAGCAAGTAGACACTTCCATTTTCTTCACTGACCTTTCGCAGGTCAGAAATTTGGATGAACAATATTTTTTCATAAGGCTAC
>CAZNLJ010000083.1:0-6208 GCA_964573725.1 uncultured Saprospiraceae bacterium | reverse complement strand
CGCGGCCGTCAGCGGCTGGAGCACGACAGGTACTGCCAATGGTGCCTGGTCGGATTCGATTAAGACCGCCGATGACCCCTGCGCGGCCGGCTACCGGGTGCCGACCAGGGTACAATGGGATTCGGTGTTTGCCAATAATACGCTAAGTGATGTAGGTACCTCCTGGAGTGGAAGTGCCACGAACTACAGCAGTGGCAAGTCTATCGGATCGAACCTGATGCTTCCGGCGGCCGGTTACCGAAACAACAACGACGGGGCCTTGACTGATCGCGGAAGTTTCGGCTACTATTGGAGCAGTACGCAGAGCGGCACCGAAAATGCCTGGTATCTAAACTTCCTTAATAGTGGTACTAACTCGAGCAGCTTCTTCCGGACATTCGGCTTCTCCGTCCGCTGCGCCGCAGAACCAGTTGCACCCCCTGCCGGCTCCATCGGCTCCCTCGACTGCCCCAACGCCGTCCTCACCGGCACCCTCACCGCTGATTCCATCGCGAGCGGGGTGAGCGTGCAAGTCCCCTATACCGGCGGCAACGGCGGTACGCACAGCGGCCAGACGGTGACCTCGACCGGGGTGACGGGTTTGACGGCGACCCTGGCCGCCGGCAGCTTCGCGACCGGGGCCGACAGCCTGACCTACACGATCTCCGGTACGCCGGATTCGGCCGGTACGGCGAGCTTCGCCCTGAACATCGGGGGGCAGAGCTGTACGCTGGAGGTAACGGTAGGAGGGGTCTGTAACCCCGAGAGCAACTGCTGGGCGATGGTGAGTATGACGGATACGTTGTATTTCCAGTGCTTTAACCTGGCATCCGCCAATACCTGTGCCGACCCCTTCGCCCCGAGCTGGGAAATTATCGGCGGTTATTGGCAGTGGGGCCGCAAAGGACCGGATTCCACGCAATGGCTGAATACGAACACGCCGAACTTCGCCCACGGACCGACGGGCTCCGGGGTCGGGGACGCCAACGAGGCGGCCATCATCGGCTGGAGTACAGTGAATGCTCCCGACGATACCTGGTCGGATGATTCGAAGACCGCCGACGATCCCTGTCCGCCGGGCTACCGGGTGCCGACCAAGACGCAATGGGACGATGTGATTGCCAACAATACGTTGAGTGATATTGGTACCTGGAGTGAAAATATCACCAACTATAGCAGCGGTAAATTCTTCGGACCGAACCTGATGCTTCCGGCGGCCGGGAACCGTAGCAGCAGCATGGGGGCCTTGTTCACCCGTGGCAGTGCCGGAAATTACTGGAGTACGACGGAGTTTGAAGCGGACAGAGCCTGGCGCTTGTACTTCGACCACAATGCCAGCTCCTTCAACTACAGCCGTAGAGGTGGCTTCTCCGTCCGCTGCGCCGCTGAGTAACGCCACGGATTATCTCTGATGAGAGCCCAGGATATTGACTACGATATGGCTTGGGCTGACTGTTCTTGCTTTGGTCGGGACAAGGATTCAGTAGTGCGATGCAATCCGAACTCTTGATTGATGGTTCAACAGCCAATCCATCCGGTCCTCTCGGCCTTTTTTCCAACACTGGAAGGGTTCGTTTGCGGACTCTGGTCGTCATCAAAATAAAGTTATGAAAGTAAATACAGGCATCCTGTGTCTCCCGCTGCTCTTCTTCCTGTGCGGCAGCCTCCAAGCCCAGCATACGGTGACGGGCTGCGAGCAGGTGACAGGGCTCGAATCCTTCTGGTCGGCCGACCTCGAGGTGGCCACCGGCGGCACCTTCATAAACCGCGGGACCGTGGAATATACCCGGGTCACCAGCCTCGTGAATGACGGGGGCTTTTCGGACCAGGAAAGCGCTGCTTGTACCGCGGATTACAGCGACAGCTGTTCGTCGCCACCCGCCCGTCCGGTGGCCGCCGTCGGCAGCTCCAATATCTTCGGCACCCTGGTCGACTCCACTACCATCGGCGGCTCCGCCCCGCTCCGGATGTTCGATGTGCAGCTGTCCCGCCACATCGGGCTCGACAACGAATGGCAAATCGCCGGCACGCTGACCTGGAGCGCCGGCATGATCACTACCGACCGGTCCGACCCGACGCACTTCCTCCACTTCCTGGAAGGTAGCGCGGTTTCCGGCGACAGCGTCACCCGCCATGTCGACGGCTATGCGGGCTGGTCGGGCAGCGGTCCTTTCACTTTCCCCATCGGCGACGGTACGAAATTCGGCCGCGCCGGGGTGGTCGGTACCTGCGGAACGACCTTCCGGGCGGCGTACTTCTCCGGCGACCCGGATACGGCGACCCTGCCGGGCGGCGCGCCATTCGCCACGACTTCCTTGGCCACCGGCCTGTACGGGGTGTCGGACCGGGAATATTGGGATGTAATCGGCGCGGACAGCACCGTCCTCACCTTGCATTTCGACAGCAGCAGCAACCTGGCCGCCACGGCTCTGGACCTGGACCAGCTGGTCGTCGCCGGCTGGGATGGTACGCAATGGGTAAGTCTCGGGAACATAAGCGCCACCGGCACGCTCGCCGGTACCGGCACGGTCTCCTCGCAAACGGTGCTGCCGGATGATTTCGACGCCTTTACCATCGGCTTCTTCTGTCCGCCGCCGATAGCCTCCTGCCGGGCGGTAACGGTCTACCTCGACGCGGCCGGCAACGGGATCCTGACGGCCGTCGCCGTGGACAGCAACTCGACGGCCGGCTGCGGCATCGCTTCCCTGACCCTCGGCCAGACGGGCTTCTCCTGCGCCGACCTGGCCGGCACCAGCGTCCAATTGACGGTGGTCGACAGCGCCGGCAACCGCGATTCCTGTATCGCCCTGGTAACGGTATCGGATACGGTCTCGCCGGCCGCCCAATGCCAGGACCTGACGGTCTACCTGGACGGCATGGGCAATGGCAACACCACGGCCGCATCGGTCGACAACGGCTCGACGGACGCCTGCGGCATCCAATTCCTAACCCTCAGCCAGACGAGCTTCACCAGCGCGGACATCGGTCCGAATACCGTGACCCTGACGGTGACGGACAGCTCCGGCAACTCGTCCACTTGCCAGGCGACCGTGACGGTGGCTGACATCCTGCCGCCGGCCATGGCCTGCCAATCCGCCACCGTCCAATTGGACGCGGCCGGACAGGGTACCCTGACCACCGCCATGGTGGACAACGGCACCACGGACCCCGGCGGTATCGCCAGCCTGGTGCTGAGCCAGACGAGTTTCGGCTGCGCCGAGGTCGGTAACAACACCGTGACGATGGTTGCGACCGACAATTACGGTAATTCGGATTCCTGTCAGGTGACGGTCACCGTGCAGGACCTGGTCGCCCCGACGGCGAACTGCCAAAACATAACGGTCTCCCTCAACGCCGCCGGCACCGGCAGCACCACGGCGGCACCCGTCGACAACGGCTCTACGGATGCCTGCGGCATCGCTTCGCTGTCGCTGAGCCAAACTAATTTCAACTGTACGCACATCGGTGGAAACACGCTTACTTTGACGGTCACCGACAACAACGGCAATACTTCCACCTGCCAGTCCACGGTGACGGTGCAGGACCTGGTGGCCCCGACCATGCTCTGCCAGCCGGTCACCATCCAGCTGGATATGGCGGGCCAGGCGACCTTGTCCGTATCGCAAGTCGACAACGGGACCACCGACGCCTGCGGCATCGATACGCTGTACCTGAGCCAGACGGGCTTCGACTGCGCCGACCTCGGCGCCAATACGGTGGTGCTGACGGCCACGGACATCCATGGCAACACGGCTACCTGTACAGCGACCGTCACGGTGCAGGACAAGATCAAACCGGTGGTGGTCTGCAAGGACACCACCATCGTCCTGGCCGGCCTGGCCATCCTGGATCCGGCTTCGGTGCTGGACCTGGCGGCCTCCTACGACAACTGCGGGACCCTCCAGCCGGTCGGGGTCAGCCCCGCCCAGTTCAATTGCATCAACGACGGCCCGAACCTGGTCACCCTGACGGTCTCCGACGGCAACGGCAACAGCCGGACCTGCCAGGCGACGGTGACGGTGGACGCCCCGGACCTGATCGTCACCAGCACGCCGGAAAACTGCGGGGAATTCGACGGGACCATCACCATGACCATCGTCGGCGGCCCGGCCGGCGGCCAATGGGGCTACTCGGTGGATGCGGGCGACAACTACCAGTTCAATCCGGTCCATGACGACCTCACCGCCGGCACCTATATCTGCGTCGCGACCCTGTTCGGGGGCAGCGGCTGTACCCTTCCGCCGGTGACGGAAGTGGTGGAGACGGTGGCCGACGAGGTGGTCACCTGGACCGGGAACGGGGACGGCCTGCTGTGGAGCGACGGCAAGAACTGGGACACCGGCTTTACGCCCTACACCTGCAACGATGTCGTCATCCCCGCCGGCCATACGGTGCTGGTCACTACCGGCGTGCATGCCGTGGGCCGCACCCTCCTCGTCGAGGACGGCAGCGTGGTGACGATGGAGCCGTTGGCGACGATGTCGGTCGTTCCGTATTGATGGGAATCATCATGGGTCGTGAACATACCAACATCATAGCCTATTATTGAAAGTCCTATTCGTACAAGCGTGGTAACTTCTACGAATATGAAGCTTGTTGCCATATCCGCAGGATACATACCTTGAGTCTTGATTCATTTCAATAAAGGCAGGAGCAATCCTGCCTTTTTTTTATTTAGTCACATCCAAAGCCTGCCTTCGCATTTGGACTTCTGAATAGAAAAGAACCATTGCGGATACGTACATCCCAGTAACATGCTGATATTAAATAGGCAGGGTTGTTACCGACTGCCCGTTTCCTTTCGGAAGGGGGTAAATGCCCCTTTCCGCCTGTGTTATGTAGCCTGGATGGATAAGAAAGCACATTCTCCGACGCAGGTAGGGATACCGATCCGAAGCGGGTACGACCGGGTATGTACTTTCCCCCTTTGCACCCAAATCGGAGCTTCCCATTCCGCGGAGAAAGGTCATGGGTTTCCTTCCGACGGCAAACCGGAGCCCGGGTGCCGGTATCAAGCCATGTTGTCGTGGTACTGTTGCAGGAATTGGGCGGATGAGATGAAAAGGCGTTTCCAGGTCCTTGTTGACAGGTATTGGTGCGGATGGCCGTCGCCTACCTGATGTTGGAAAATCAGGACCGGGTGTAACAATCGATAGGGAGCAAGAGTCCGTTCCCGGATTGTCTCCCCGTCAAAGGGAGGATTGCCGCCGACAGGGGAAGCGGCGGAAAGACCGGCAGAGGGAACCCCATCGGTCGTGGAGGTGCGCGCCATCGCCGGATAGGCAGGCAGGCTTTTTCAACAGCTGCAATTTATTGGTTCCATTTACGCAGCTACTCATTCTTTCATCCTTTTCCTACCCTACCATCAACGGCCGACATGGGAGTCCATGAATGAAAGATTTCCTGCAATCAGATCAGTTCGGATGGCAATCAGAACCGTCACAATTCTGAATTGTCGGTTTTGTGCCGATTGTTGTCGGTTTTGTGCCGATTGTTGTCGGTTTTGTCCGATTAAGCCCCGCTATTTTTGTCCTGTCCATAAAGACCTGATCGACCTTCATTCCTAATGCCCAATCCATCGTGCCTTATTTCTCCGGTGCGCTGGAAGCGTGGTGTCGAATCGGTTCAATTCCAAGTCAAGTTCTAAACAACGGATCGTTCTCGGGTTGGTGCTGAAAGCTGTATTGGCGGATGCGTCGAAAACAAATCGTTTTGAAAATCGAAAAGACAATCCAATAGGTAAATAAATCAAATAAAATGAGAGAGGGAACAAAATTTTGCCAGCATAAGGTACGATGCTTGGCAAGGGCCGCGAGACAGCATCTCCAGGCAATCCAAAGGCTGATAATACTTACAGGTTTATCGGTCGTTTGTCAGCAAATAGCCGCACAAACGGTCATCGGAGGAACCGTACCCGATTCGTCGGCCATGCTGGATGTCCAGAGCGCAACAAAAGGGGTATTGTTTCCCCGACTCACCACTGCCCAAAGGGATTCCATAGAGAATCCGGCGGAGGGATTGATGGTGTACAACGTGACCACAAAATGTCTGGAGATTAATTTTGGTAACGCCGCTTCGCCGGCATGGTCGGCAATTCAATGTCCGGAAGCTTCCGCCGGTTCCATTTCCACCCTCGACTGCCCCAACGCCGTCCTCACTGGCACCCTGACGGCCGATTCCGTCGCGAGCGGGGTGAGCGTGCAAGTCCCCTATACCGGCGGCAACGGCG
>CAZNLJ010000082.1:0-7259 GCA_964573725.1 uncultured Saprospiraceae bacterium | reverse complement strand
ACTTTTTGGAGCAAATATACACATATTGGCTATGCGACAATTTGGTTTGCGCCCCTGCAAGACTCCCTCCTGGCCAATCGTTATTTCCGGAAATACATGGACAAGAAGCAGGAGTATTTCGGTGATTTGCCCCGCAGCATCATCGCGGAATGGGAGCTGTCCGTCGAAAGGGAAAATAACACGGTCAGAAGCGCAGGATTGAAACTGGAGCTGGAAAGGAAATCCAAACAATTTTATCTCATCGTCGCTGTGATGAGTACGCTGCTTTTCACGCTCAGCGTAATCTATTTCCTACGCGACAGGAAGCATATCCTGGCACGGGAGCGACTGAACCTTGAAAAACAGGAAATGGCTCATGAACTGGAAATAAAGACCAAGGAGCTGCTTTCCGATTCGTTGAAGAACGCAGCCGTCCAGAATGCCATGGATTCGATCGGCGTGGAACTGGACGAGATTGTCAGGGGCTTGCCCGGCACCTACAAACCTCATTTCTCCAAACTGCGAAGCAAGTTGAAATCCGACGGTACGCAGCCTTACCTGGAGGAATTTGAGAAAAGGTTCACCGGCGTATACGAGGATTTTTATGAAAAGCTGAGGGTCGTCGCACCTGACCTTACCCCCAACGAACTGAAGATATGTGCCTTGCTACGCCTCAATATCTCCACCAAGGAAATGGCCCTCCTCACCAACCGGTCCGTCGGAACCGTGGAGAACCTCCGTATCCGCATTCGGAAAAAATTGAAACTCGACAACCAGGCCAATCTGCAACAGGTGCTGCTCAACCTGTGACCCTTTTTTTCTTCCTGATTGAATAACAAGGCATTTTGATAAGACTGTCGGTTAATTGTGGGGTGCTTCGCACTGCACGATGGGTTATTGGTGGGTAATGGTTCCTGGCAATACGGACAAGCCCGTTGATTTTTACGCTCGAATGGCGATGTAGTTTTTCCGAGCACATCATCCTGATTCTGCCGCAGCGGTCCAAGTACAGGCAACGGGTTTCCCGGTGCGTTGCGCAAAGGCGGGCCCGCTCGCGGTTACAGGTCATCTGCCGGTTGAGACCGGCTGTCGGTAGGGCCTGTCTGGTTCTAAAATTCATGACCGTCGCGGTACGGTGGATGGATACCTCTTGGAATACGTCGGCACGGTCGTGCGGGCGCAAGGGATATCCCACCCGGATCACGGCATTTATCCAATATTCGATATGACAAGAGAGACAACCCAATCCTTTCGCCGCCGACCGGGTGGTGATTCGCGAACAATCACAGGTCTTGCGGGCAGGTTGATGTTGGCAGCAGGGCTATGGTGGCTGGCGGCTGCCACGCAGCCGCTGGTCGCGCAGACGGTCATCGGGGGATCTGTTCCGGACTCGTCCGCTACACTGGACATCCAGAGTACAACGCGCGGGGTATTGTTTCCCCGGTTGACCACCGCCCAGCGGGACGCCATCGTGAATCCGGCGGAGGGTTTGATGGTGTACAATGTGACCACGAAATGTCTGGAAATCAACTTCGGTACCACCGCAACGCCGGCATGGTCGCCCGTTCGATGCCCGGACCCCGCCGCAGGTACCCTCGAATCCCTCGACTGTACCAACGCCGCCCTCACCGGCACCCTGACGCCGGATTCCGTCGCCACCGGGGTGAGCGTGAAAGTCCCCTACACGGGCGGTAACGGCGGCATACACAGCGGGCAGACGGTGACCTCGACCGGGGTGACGGGCCTGACGGCCACGCTGGCCTCCGGTAGCTTCGCGACCGGGGCGGACAGCTTGACCTACTCAATCTCCGGCACGCCGGATACGGCCGGTACGGCGAGCTTCGCCCTGAACATCGGGGGGCAGGCTTGTACACTGGAGCTGACGGTGGGGGGTGGCAGTGGCGCTGCACCCAGTTGCTGGGCCATGGTCTCCGAGACGGACACGCTTCATTTCATGTGCCACAACCTGGCCGCTGCCAACACTTCCGCCGACCCCTTTACCCCGAGCTGGGAGATCATCGGCGGCTACTGGCAATGGGGCCGGAAAGGGCCGGATCCGACGCAATGGCTGAATACGAACACGCCGAACTTCGCACACGGGCCGACCGACGGCACCACAGGTACCAACGAGGCGGCTGTTGCCGGCTGGAGTACGGCGTATGCGCCCAGCGGGGCCTGGTCGGATGCGACCCCAAGACGGCCGACGAGCCCTGCCCGGTCGGATTCCGAGTGCCGACCAAGGTGCAATGGGATGGGGTAGTCGCCAATAACACGAGCAGTAGTATCGGCACATGGACTGGCAGCGCCACGAACTACAGCAGCGGGAAGTCAATCGGTTCGAACCTCATGCTTCCGGCGGCCGGGTACCGTTTAAGGAATAGCGGGGGGGCCTTGCTCCTACGCGGTAGCCACGGATTCTATTGGAGCAGTACGGAGTTCAATAGCGAGAGCTCCTGGAGCCTGATGTTCCAAAGCGGCAATCCCTTCACGAGCCAAAGCTACAGTACGTTCGGCATCTCCGTCCGCTGCGCCGTAGATCCTGCCGCGCCTCCCGCAGGTTCCATCGGGTCGATCGACTGTACCAACGCCGCCCTCACCGGCACCCTGACGGCGGATTCCGTCGCGAGCGGGGTGAGCGTGCAAGTCCCCTACACGGGCGGTAACGGTGGCACGCACAGCGGGCAGACGGTGACCTCGACCGGGGTGACGGGCCTGACGGCCACGCTGGCCTCCGGTAGCTTCGCCACCGGTGCGGACAGCTTGACCTACTCAATCTCCGGTACGCCGGATTCGGCCGGTACGGCCAGCCTCGCCCTGAACATCGGCGGGCAGAGCTGTACGCTAGAATTGACCGTGGGGGCTGGAAGTTGTACGACCCCGACCGACTGCTGGGCGAAGGTCTCCGCCACGGATACCTTATATTTCATGTGCCACAACCTGGCGTCCGTGAACACTTGTGCCGACCCCTTCACCCCGAGCTGGGAAATCGTCGGCGGCTACTGGCAGTGGGGCCGGAAAGGGCCGGATCCGACGCAAAGGCTGAATACAAACACGCCAATATTCGCACACGGGCCAACGGGGCCGAACGCCGGGGATGCCAATGACGCGGCCGTCAGCGACTGGAATGCGACGGTCGCTGCCAGTGGCGCCTGGTCGGATTCGACCAAGACCGCCAATGACCCCTGCCCGGTCGGCTTCCGCGTGCCGACCAAGGCGCAATGGGCCGGGGTAGTCGATAATAATACTTTGACTGATATCGGCACTTGGAGTGAGAGCGCTACCAACTACAGCAGCGGGAAGTCCTTCGGTTCGAACCTGATGCTTCCGGCGGCCGGGTATCGTTACTACTTCAACGGGACCTTGTATCGCCGCGGCATCAACGGATACTATTCGAGCAGCACGGAGGATGGCAGCAGCAACGCCTGGCGCATGAGCTTCGCCGCCGGCGATGCCGGCACGTACAGCCGCTACCGGACGGACGGCTTCCACGTCCGCTGCGCCGTAGAATGATTCGATTCTTTGACTATTCAGGAATCATGGTACTTGAGCCTGTGAGGCAGTCTGCTGATCGGGATAGCCAACAGCGAAAAGGATACATCGGCCATCGATCCGGGAGGACCTGCCGGTCCTCCCGGCCTTTCCCCCCACCATCGGAAGGGTTCGTTTGCGGACCCTGACCATCATCAAAAAAAAGCATCATGAAAATAAAAACAGGCATCCTGTCCTTCCTGCTGCCCTTCATCCTGCTCGGTAGCCTTCGGGCCCAGCATTCGGTGCGGGGCTGTGAGCAAGTGACGGGGTTGCAATCCTTATGGTCGGCCGACCTCTCCGTGGCCACCGGCGGGACATTCATCAACCTGGGCACCGTGGAATACACCCGGGTCACCAGCCTGGTGAACGACGGGGGATTTTCGGACCAGGCTACCGGTTGCACCGCGGATTATTCCGATCCCTGCGGCGGTGAACCATCCCGACCCGTTGCCGCCGTCGGGAGCACCAATATCTTCGGCACGATGGTCGACTCCACCACCATCGGGGGAAGCAGCCCCCTGCGTATGTACGATGTACAGCTGGCCCGCCACATCGTGCTCGACAACGAATGGCAAATCGCAGGCACCCTGACCTGGAACGCCGGGATGATGACTACCGACCGGTCCGACCCGTCCCACTTCCTCCACTTCCTGGCCGGCAGCGCCGTCTCCGGCGATAGCACCAACCGCCACATCGACGGCTATGCGGGCTGGTCGGGCAGCGGTCCCTTCTCCTTTCCCATCGGCGACGGCACGAAGTTCGGCCGCGCGGATGTGATCGGCAGCTGCGGGACAACATTCCAAGCGGCCTACTTCTCCGGCGACCCGGTTACGGCGACCCTGCCGGGCGGCGCGCCTTTCGTCACCACCTCCCTGGAGACCGGCCTGTACGGGGTGTCGGACCGGGAATACTGGGACATCCTCGGCGCGGACAGCACCGTCCTCACCCTGCATTTCGACAGCAGCAGCAACCTGGCCGCCACGGCCCTGGACCTGGACCAGCTGGTCGTCGCCGGCTGGGACGGTATGCAATGGGTAAGCCTCGGGAACACAGGGACCACCGGCACCCTCGCCGGCACCGGTACGGTCTCCTCGCAAACGGTGCTGCCGGACGATTTCGATGCCTTTACCATCGGCTTCTTCTGCCCGCCGCCGACGGCCTCCTGCCGGGCGGTGACGGTCTACCTCGACGCCAGCGGCAACGGAACCCTGACAGCCGCCGCCGTCGACAGCAACTCGACGGCCGGCTGCGGCATCGCCGCGCTGACCCTCGGCCAGACGGGCTTCTCCTGCGCCGACCTGGCCGGCACCAGCGTCCAATTGACGGTAGTCGACAGCGCCGGCAACCGCGATTCCTGTATCGCCATGGTGACGGTTTCGGATACGGTCTCGCCGGCGGCTCAGTGCCAAGACCTGACGGTCTACCTGGACGGCATGGGTCAGGCAAGTATCACGGCTTCGGATATCAATAACAACTCCACGGACGCCTGCGGCATCGAAACGCTGGTTCTGGACGACAGCAGCTTCGACTGCAGCGACCTGAGCTACGGGGCTCAGAAGCCGGGCAGCCAGGCAGGCATCGGCGTCACGGTGACCCTGACGGTGACGGATTCCTCCGGCAACAGTTCGACCTGCACGGCCGATGTTACGGTGCTGGATACGGTCTCGCCGGCGGCTAATTGCCAGGACGTCATGGTCTCCCTCAACGCCGCCGGCACCGGGACGACTACGGCCACTACTGTTGACAGCGGCTCGATAGATGCCTGCGGCATCGCCAGCCTCCAGCTCAGCCAGACCAGCTTCGACTGTAGCCACGTCGGTCCCAACACGGTGACGCTGACGGTTACCGACAACAATGGCAATACCGCCACCTGCCAGTCGTCGGTGACAGTACAAGACTTGGTCGCCCCGGTAGCTAATTGCCAACCGGTCACGGTCTCCCTCAATGCCGCCGGTACCGGGAGCACCACGGCGGCCGCCGTCAACGACAACTCCACGGATGCCTGCGGCATTGCCAGCCTCCAGCTCAGCCAGACGGGTTTCGATTGCTCCCACGTCGGTCCCAATACCGTGACGCTGACGGTCACCGACAATAATGGTAACACCGCCACCTGCCAGTCGACGGTGACAGTACAAGACCTGGTCGCCCCGGCCATGGTCTGCCAGCCGGTCACCATCCAGCTGGATGTGGCGGGCCAGGCAACCCTGTCTGTATCGCAAGTCGACAACGGTACCTCGGACGCCTGCGGTGTCGATACGCTGTACCTGAGCCAGATGGCCTTCGATTGCGCCGACCTCGGCGCCAACCCGGTGGTGCTGACGGCCACCGACATCCATGGTAACACGGCCACCTGTACCTCGACCGTCACGGTACAGGACAAGATCAAGCCGGTTGTCGTCTGCAAGGATACCACCATCGTCCTGGCCGGCCTGGCCATCCTGGATCCGGCCTCCGTACTGGACTTTGCGGCCTCCTTTGACAACTGCGGAACGGTCGTTCCGGTCGGCGTCAGCCCGGCCCAGTTCAACTGTATCAACGACGGCCCGAATACCGTCACCCTGACGGTCTCGGACGGGAATGGCAATATCCGGACCTGCCAGGCTACCGTGACGGTGGACGCACCGGACCTAATCGTGACCAGCACACCGGAAAACTGCGGCGAGTTCGACGGGACCATCACCATGACCATCCTGAATGGTCCGGCCGGCGGCCAATGGGGCTACTCCGTGGATGCAGGCGACAACTACCAGTTCAATCCGGTCTACGACAACCTGACCGCCGGTACCTATGTCTGCGTCGCCACCTTGTTCGGGGGCAGCGGCTGCACCCTGCCGCCTGTGACGGAAGTGGTGGAAACGGTGGCCGACGAATTGGTGACCTGGACCGGCAATGGGGACGGCTTGCTCTGGAGCGACGGCAAGAACTGGGATACCGGGTTTACGCCCTATACCTGCAACGATGTCGTCATCCCTGCCGGCCATACGGTATTGGTCTCCGCCGGGGTACATGCCGTCGGACGCACCCTCCTGGTGGAGGATGGCAGCGTCGTGACCATGCATCCAGCCGCCACCATGGATATCATCCCGTATTGATGCAATCAGGAACCGTTCAATCAACCCATTTAATAGCAGGGCGCGGGCACAATCCCGCGCCTTTGCCATTTAGGTGCGCTACGTGTGCCATTCAACAGATGGTTGGGCATCCTTATCGAGCCCTCCCTTGGAATCGCTGGCCGATACCAAGGGTGTCCCGGCTGACCCGGGATCTTACTTAAACAGGTGACAAGCCGGGGACCAAATGTACAGGACCTGGAAAAGGCTTTCCAGACGGGTAAGCGGGCATTCGATGAAGAACTTACAAGATTTGATGTAATCCGGTGGTAAGTAATCATGTTGTTTACCGGGGAACCGATTATTCGTTTACCAAAGGAGGTCCGGATGGAGGATGCCGCGGCGAAACATCGAGTAGGAGACAAAGATGGGTGCTTATTCTCATCGTTGTCTCCTACTCGATATGATTCGGTCATCGTACGTCCCGCCAGCAGCTGTTTACCAAACCTTTGCGATTTAGCAAACGTACGTCCCGCCAGAAAACGTTTACCAAACCTTGGAGGTTTAGTAAACGTGGGTTGCGTCGAAATTCCCGATCCAATGGGTTCCCCGCTCGGGCAGCAGCCGTTTACCAAAGCCTTTGTGATTTGGTGGACGTACGTCCCGTCGCCGGCGTTTACTAAACCTTGGGGGTTTAGT
>CAZNLJ010000081.1:0-8551 GCA_964573725.1 uncultured Saprospiraceae bacterium | reverse complement strand
ACGCGACCTAATACCTGGCACCGAAAAGAGGCTTACCCAAGCGACTTGTCATCCCAATCCATCGAGATCAGGCATATCCGGTACTCACATCTATCATCCTGTAACCCCTCGATTCATCGGGGGGATAGGCCACTCTACGCAACACATCTATCATCCTGACAGACATCACATCCAGGAGTCCGGGCAGGTCACGCGGCTTAACACCTGGCGTAGTAAAGAGGCTTACCCAAGCGACCTTAAAAAACCATATTTCACCATAAATTCTTCACATTCCTTGGCAAAAGTTTTCTTTTCGTGGTGCGTCTCCTGCTTTTTGAGGTAGTTGCGCACGGTCTCCACATTCGATTGGCTGACGGATACAGCGTAGTAATCATCAGCCCAATCGAAAGGAAATGGGAATATCGCGTTCTTATTGATAAAGCGGGAACTTTCCCCTTTCAACCAAGCAACCACCTGAGCAATGGTCTGGTCGCAAGCCAAAGAAATCAAGACGTGAACGTGATCCTCGTAGCCATTGATGAAATCGAGGTAAATTTCCTTTTTTACAGCGGAGGACTTGATATGTTTGAAAATGTCTATACGCTTGTTTTTATCGGTAAGCATTGGTTTCCTGTTTTTGGTGGACCAAACTACGTGGACCCATAAACGAACTTGTGCCATGATAATTTTGGTTTTAGCGGGTTGATGGTTGGTTATGTACTGATTGGTGTTGATGTGATGTCTGTCAGGATGATAGATGTGTTTCGTGGGGTGGCCTATCCCCCCGATGAATCGGGAGGTTACAGGATGGTAGATGTGTCCTGGGGTAGGCACGATTTCACCTGGATGGAGGGTGCGGTGTACGGGATGGTCGATATCCGGGGAAGATCTGAGGGGGCGGTATATTCCCGATTGCAACCCAATCCCCATCATCAGATGAGCTATTGATTCGGGTGTTTAGGTACAAGGGCTTGTCATGTCATAACAACGTAGCGCATAAACCACTTAATATGTTCCAATAGTTGAATATTTTTTGGAAACATTCCAATTCCCACCATCAGATGAGCTATTGATTCGGGTGTTTAGGTACAAGTGCTTGTCATGTCATAACAACGTAGCGCGTAAACCACTTAATATGTTCCAATAGTTGAATATTTTTTGGAAACATTCCAATTCCCACCATCAGATGAGCTATTGATTCGGGTGTTTAGGTACAAGTGCTTGTCATGTCATAACAACGTAGCGCGTAAACCACTTAATATGTTCCAATAGTTGAATATTTTTTGGAAACATTCCAATTCCCACCATCAGATGAGCTATTGATTCGGGTGTTTAGGTACAAGTGCTTGTCATGTCATAACAACGTAGCGCGTAAACCACTTAATATGTTCCAATAGTTGAATATTTCTTGGAAACATTGACGATTGGTCGATTTGAAATTTAAATGTTATCACCCATATGGTTCCAGTAGGGATAATGAGCCTCCTTATAAATTTTTACGGCCTATCAAGTCATGCCGGCCGAACGCTTCGACCGCATTCCAACATTACCAGCACAACCACTTCAGTGACCGGTACCAGCGATGCCGATAGGCCCTTTAACTGGCCCGTAGGTAACATATATCGAATAGAGGTTCGGAGCGCCCTGTATACCTCCGGGAGGACCTAAATGCCAAGTATTGGCAAGGCATGGGCAAGCCTGAGTAATTCCGCCAACAAGGAACTATTGGGTTTGCAGAGACAGTCCCCTCCATACCGGTCCGGGACCGGTAGCGACACCTTCATCGGGTAACGGCGCCGTTTTGAGCAGAAGAAATGGACGATTGCAGCGGTCACGCTGCAAACGGCTTACACCATAAAAAGTCGCTACCCTGTCTTCCGGTGTCCGCAAGCCCGCTGCCCGATCCCTTGGTCTACGGCCCAAATCCGCATAGATTCCAATCTTTACGAAGAGCGGAAATCTCGAAAAAATCCCTACCTTACCAAGCCAGTTCCTGTGGTGTGCTGCAGCCATTTCACGGATTCGAAAGGCGATAAGCCATCCCTGGTACGAAACCCTGCCCATCGCATTCACCAAACAACTACCGCCCCATGCGCTACGCCCCCACCGACCTCTCCAATCACCTGCATTGCAAGCACCTCACGGCCCTCGATGTCCAAGTAAAGCGCGGCGAGCGGGCCGCTCCCGAACCCTTCCACAACGCCAGTCTCGAAGCCTTGAAGCAAAAAGGTATCATGTTCGAACAGGAACGCCTCGCCCAATATAAAGCCCAAGGTCTCCGCGTATTCGAACTCGTATATGGCGATCCCGATGCCGAACGTAAAACCATCGGGGCGATGCGAGCCGGGTATGATGTCATCTACCAGGCCCGGTTGAAGGCGGAGCGTTGGGCCGGCTGGGCGGATTTCCTGCTAAAAGTCGATGTCCTCAGCTCCCTTGGGAATTGGTCCTACGAAGTCTGGGATACCAAATTGGCCACTACCACCAAGGCCGCCACCCTCCTGCAAATCGGCCTTTACACCCGGCAGGTAGCCGAACTGCAGGGCCTGGAACCGACGCATATGGGCGTCCTGAAACCCGATGGGGAAGATCGGTTCCGATACCACGACTATGCAGCCTATATCCGGCAAGCACAACGACGGCTGGAGGATTTCCTGCATGCGATGCCCGAAACCTATCCCGACCCGGTACCATTCTGCGACAATTGCCGCTGGTGGAAGGAATGCAATGCCCGACGTCGCCAGGATGACCACCTCGCTTTCGTCGCCGGACTGGGCCGCCGGCAATGGATCGAATTGCGCAGCCATGACATTCCTACCCTGGAAGCACTGGCCAACCTGCCGGAACCGATCCCTTTCCGGCCGGAACGCGGCTCCCTCCATACCTTCAACCGGCTGCGGGACCAGGCGCTCCTCCAATACCAAAGCCGCCTGCAAGCCGGCAGCCCCCTGCACAAAATCCTCCCGCCCGAACCCGGCCGGGGATTGCATCTGCTCCCCGAACCGAGCGGACACGATATCTTCCTCGACTTCGAAGGCGCCAGGATGGTCGAACCCGACGGACTGGAATACCTGATCGGCTATTGCTACCAAGACACCTACACCGCCCTATGGGCCTGTGATGAAAGTGAGGAAGCTGCCAACTTCGAAGCCTTCATCCACTGGGCCTACCAACGCTGGAAGGAAAATCCGTCGCTCCACATCTACCACTACGCACCTTACGAAACGACCGCCGTCAAACGACTGGCGGGAAAATACGCCCGCTGCGAAAACGAGGTCGACGCGTTCCTACGTGCCGGCACCTTCGTCGACCTCTACCAGGTGCTCCGCCAAACGCTGATGGCCAGTGTCGAACGGTACTCCCTCAAGGACCTGGAACCGTTCTTCGGGTTCCAGCGGAAGATGGACCTCCGCGCCGTGTCCGGTCCCAAAGCCGCCTTTGAATTCCTGCTGGAAATAAACCGTCCGGAGGAAGCTGCCGACGAAGACCGCCAGGTCATCCGACAATACAACGAGGACGATTGCCGGGCCTTGCCCGCACTGCGGACCTGGCTGGAAAATATCCGCCACGGCCTTGTCGTTGCAGGCAACGACATCCCCCGGCCGGAACCGGGAATCGGCGAGGCAAATGAAAACATCACTCAACACCAGGAAAACATCCGGCCGCTCTTCCTGGCCCTGCAGCAGGACCTGCCCCCCGCTTCCGCCGACCGGACGCCGGAACAACAGGCCCGGTTCGTCCTCTCACATTTTCTCGATTGGTACCGCCGCGAACAAAAAGCTTTCTGGTGGGAATACTACCGCCTCCTCGGCCTGGAACCGGAGGAACGGCTCGATGAACGGAAAACCATCGGCCAACTGGAATTTACCGGCGAATCCTTCCAGGTGAATCGCAGCACCGCCTTCCGGTATCGCTTTCCGCCGCAGGAAATCGACCTGAAGGAGGGCGAATTGAAAGACCCGTCCGGACAGACCACCGGCCAATTGCATCGGCTCGACAAGGACCAGGGCATCCTGGAAATCAGAAGAGGCCCAACGCTGCAGAACCGCGAACATCCCGACGCCGTCATTCAGCATATACGTGTCAATACGCATGTCAAGGAGGCAAGCATTATCCGGTTCGCCGAATGGGTGGTGAAGGAGCAGGAAGGCTTGTCCGCCGACCGGCCGGCATTCCGGGTAGGCCGGCGCCTCCTCCTCCGTCAGCCTCCCCAAGTTCCGCCCGCGGCCACCGGCCTGGATCCGGTCGACCATGCCACGGATATCCTTCTTCAAATGGATGGTGATTATCTCGCCATCCAAGGACCACCCGGTGCCGGAAAAAGCTACCTCGGCAGCCACCTTATCCTCCGGCTGGTGCAAAAAGGCAAGAAAGTCGGCGTCACCGCCCTGAGCCATCAGGTAATCACCAACCTGCTTCAAAAAACCTACGACCTGGCCCGGACGGAGTTCCCGGAACTCGCCATCCTCCAAAAAGGGTCCCATGTAGCCGACTGGACGATGGTCGATGCCAATCAGGCTGTTTTCGAGCAAATGTCCAATCACCACATTATCGCCGGCACCAGCTTCCTCTGGGCGCAACCGGGGTTCCAAGACCGGACGGTGGACTATCTCTTCGTCGACGAAGCCGGCCAGCTGGCCCTGATCGACACGGTCGCCCTCGCACAAGCCACCTGCAACCTGGTGCTGCTCGGAGACCCCAACCAGCTGCAACAACCGCAACAAGGCGTACATCCGGCCGGAACGGAGGTCAGCGCCCTCGAACATATCCTCCGGGGGCAAGCAACCATACCGGCGGACCAAGGGCTGTTCCTGGCCACGACCTGGCGTATGCACCCCGCCGTCAACCAGTTGGTGTCCGAGCTGTTTTATGACGGCCTGCTATCGTCGGAGCCCCACCTCGAGCGGCAAAAACTCACCGGCGAAACCATCGGCCACGTCGGCCTGGCCCACCTGGCTGTGGAACACAGCGGCAACACCGCCGTCGCTCCGGAGGAAACCGATGCGGTCGTCCGCCTGGTCGCCGCCCTCACCGATGGCAACCACCACTATACCGACGAGAAGGGCCAGGAACGTATCCTCACCCTGGCGGACATCAAGGTCATCAGTCCCTACAACGCCCAGGTCAACCTGTTGCGGGCTGCCCTGCCGGCCCTCCAAATCGGTACGGTGGACAAGTTCCAGGGACAGGAAGCGCCCGTCGTCATCTATTCCGTGGCCAGCTCCAGTCCGGACCTGGCACCCCGGGGCATGGAGTTCCTGTACAGTCCGAACCGATTCAATGTGGCCGTCTCCCGCGCCAAGGTGTTGTTTGTGCTGGTCTCGACGGCGGAGATATTCGAGGCGGAGGGAAAAAGTCCGCGGGAAATGACCCTGGCCAATTCGTTTGCCCGGTTCCGGGAGCTGGCATTACCATTGACCATCGGCGGCAACAATGCCACAACAACATCCGCGGTATGAAAAGGACCTTGGTGCAGGTAGCCCTCCTCGTCCGGGATTACGACGAAGCGATTGCCTACTATACGGCCGTCCTGGGTTTCCACTTGCTGGAAGACTCCCCCTTGTCTCCGGTAAAACGATGGGTGGTGGTCAGTCCGTCCCGCGACGGCACCTTCTGCCGCATCTTGTTGGCGAAAGCGGCCGACGAGACGCAGCGGGCCGCCATCGGCAAGCAAAGCGGCGGCCGGGTATTCCTGTTCCTGCACACGGATGATTTCGACCGGGATTATGCCGGCTACCAGGCGCGGGGTGTTGTTTTCGTCCGCCCACCTGCCGTGGAGACTTACGGCAAGGTGGCCGTTTTCCGCGACCGGTACGGCAATCTGTGGGACCTGATCCAACCCGCCGGCTGAGGAGCGGTGGTTGGCTTCCGGACCTCGGTCCGGTGGCTCCGTTTCCTACTGGATTGCTAACGTTCCCCTTATGATGGTCTCCGCTCCGTAAAAGAATGGGCAGCGGTCGGGGAAATGGGGGTACATTTGGTAAGAGGAAAAGATATGGCGGTGTTATTGATTTTCCGGACTGTACGCTGTAGGTTAATCGGGACGAAGAGGTAAGAGGACAAGGATTGGAAGGTGCGGCGACAAGATGCACCTAAGGTCGGTCTACAAGAATCGGCGACTCGATATCGGCCGGAGGTTACTGGGAAAGGTGGTGTGGTGTGGTGTGGTATTCTTAATTACTTACCGTTTTCGGATTAGGCCTTCTATATGCCGGTCAAATAGATTAGCTAGTAGTTGGTAGAGTAGATAGTGGGTAAAGTAGGGTGTCATTTCAAAAAAAATTAATTTAATAAATTATGAAAATAGGTTTTTACGAAAAAATCGTTACTAGAAAACTAAAAAGGGAATTAGATGATTTTAAAAATTTGATTTATTCATCACAACCATTTACTGCAAATGAAGCTGCTATTTATATTAATCGTTTTTTTCAGGCAATTCTTAAGTATACTTTCGAGCAGTTGAATACGGAGAAAGAAGAAAATGCCAAGAGAAAAATGATAAGTATATCAAATGAGCTAATTAGAGTTATTTCAGATCATCTTGATGAACCAGATTTATTAGGAGAAAAAATAGACGAAAAAGGAGAAATACTTAAGGCATGTTTTAATGCTGCTACATTTCCAGAGGCTGAACTAAAGGATTATATAAAATTGGTTTATCCCTTTACAGGACTGTCAGAATCTGAATTGTTTACAGGTAGTAGGACAGGCGTCAATCTCGAAAGTGAGTTAAAGAAGGAAATGCTGACAGCAGATGAAATTTGGTGGTTAATTTCCTTTGTGAAATTTGAGGGAGTTCGCCTTTTTGGGCAAGTTTTTGAAAAATTACAGGCAAGTGGAAAAAAAGTTAAGATAATATGTACTGTATACATGGGTGCTACTGATATACAGGCAATAGACTTTCTCAGTAAATATTCTAATGTCGAGATAAAAATATCTTATAATACGAATCTTGAACGACTACATGCTAAATCTTATCTTTTCCTTCGATCAACAGGTTTTCATACAGGTTACATTGGTTCATCCAACTTAAGTCGTTCGGCATTGACAAATGGCTTGGAATGGAATGTAAAAATTACTAACCAGGAAATTCCCCATGTTTTAAGTAAGTGCAGGAGTACTTTTGAGACATATTGGAATGATTCAAATTTTGAATTGTATAATGCTGAATTACATCGTGACAAATTACAAGAAGCTTTAAATTTCAGTAAGTACAGGAATCGGCCTGAGGATAATGATGGGTATACTTTTTTTGACATTACTCCTTTTAATTATCAGCAAGAGGTACTAGATCAACTTGAGAATTGTAGGCGGGATGGTGAAAGCCGAAATTTAATTGTGGCTGCTACTGGTACTGGAAAAACAATTATCGCTGCGTTTGATTTCAAGCGATTTCTTAAAGAAAATCCAGGATCAAATTTTCTTTTTGTTGCACATCGGGAAGAGATTCTTAAGCAAGCCCAATATGCCTTTAGACAAGTACTCAGAAATAATGAATTTGGAGAGTTGTGGTATAGTGGCCATAATCCTACAACATATAAACATCTCTTTGTTTCAATACAAACATTAAATAATCGTTTGGAAAAGCTTTCCTTTGCCAATGATTTTTTTGATTATATCATAATTGACGAGGTACATCATAGCGCTGCTCAATCATACCATAAACTTCTGGCATTTTTCCAGCCTCGTATACTAATTGGTCTAACAGCTACCCCTGAACGGCATGATGGTGTAGATATATCAAAATATTTTGGCCACAGTATTTCTGCGGAGATAAGGTTGCCAGAAGCGCTCAATCGTGGACTCCTATGTCCTTTTCAGTATTTTGGGGTGGCTGATTATGTAGACTTGTCAGGAATGTCCTGGAGAAAAGGCAGGTACGATGTAACTGAATTAGAGAAAGTTTATTGTGAGGATAATCGGCGCGTTTCAGATGTAATAAGAAGTTGCTATACATTCTTAAAAAATGCTCATGAGGTACGTGCATTAGGTTTTTGTGTTTCGATTAAGCATGCTACGTTCATGGCTAATCAGTTTAGAAAAAAAGGTTTTAAGGCTGATTGCCTCTCTTCAGAAAATAGTAATGATAGAAGTATAATAATTAAAAAGCTCCAAAGAAAAGAGATTAACTACTTATTTGTTGTTGACATGTTGAATGAGGGGGTTGATGTTCCTGAAGTAGATACCTTGCTCTTTTTAAGACCTACAGAAAGTATGACTATTTTCTTGCAGCAGTTTGGCCGTGGTTTACGTCTACATGAAGATAAGATTTGTCTTACGGTCTTAGATTTTGTTGGCCAACAAAACCGAGCGTATAGTTTTGAGCATAAGTTCAGAGCCATGTTAGGTAAAACGCATACTAGAGTCAAGACAGCAATAGAGAAGGATTTTCCTAATCTTCCAATAGGCTGTTCTATCATTTTGGAAAAACAGGTGAAGGAGATAATCTTAAATAGTATTGATCGTGTATATCGCGGTGGATTAAAATCATTACGTCTTGCAATAAGAAAATTTAAAGGTTCTAGGCCAAATCAAGTGGGTTTAGTAAATTCGCAGTATGGAAGAACTACCA
>CAZNLJ010000080.1:0-8575 GCA_964573725.1 uncultured Saprospiraceae bacterium | reverse complement strand
GAATCGAATTGCATGATGCGTGACCAGTCGCGGAAGCCGGAGGGTTTGACCCAGGTTTCGATGGTGAAGGTATTGTCGTTGAAATAGACCCCGTCGGGCACGTCCACATAGTCGTCGCTGCCGTCGAAGCGGAGCGCGTTGCCGGGGGAATCGGGTGTATAGTTCAGGTAGATGGCGTTACCGAATAACGTCAGGTTGAACTGGCCGTGCTGCAATAAACCGTTGGCATCCCGCAAGGTGTCCGTATTACTGAGAATCAGGTTGGAGAAGCCGTTGATGGTACCGGCCACGTCAAAGATCTTCCAACCGAGCGTATCATGGGCAGTGGCGGCACCCCAGTAGATGGCATTCCAGTCGACGGAGCTGCTGTCCCCGTCGAATGACAAAGACAAACGGGTCGTATCGCTGAAAGTCAGGTCGCCCGTCACATCGATGCCGTCGAAATCGGTACCCCGGGTACCGACACCGTCGGCGGCCAGTTCCCAGAAGATTTCGGCACCGGCCAGGTAGGTCAGATCACCCTGTACCGTCTGAATGCCAGGACTATTGCCTGGGCGATGTGTTCCGGCGATGGTGGTGGGAGGCAGCGTACCGGTGCCGCCGATTGTAGCACCGGACTGTACGGTAACGCTGGAGCTGTTGGTTAGGTCCGCATTCAAGGAAAGGGTTCCGTCCGTGAGCGTTGTTGAGCCGACGAAAGTCGGGGGGGAGTAGAGGACCAAGGTTCCGGGACCTTCGTAGGTAAAATCGCCGATTCCGGAAATGACCCCGGTATAATGAACCAGGAGGCGGTCATTGAAGGAATTGGCGGCGAGGTTAAAAGTATTGTTACCGACCGTGTTGAAGGCATGGAGGGTATGGCCGGCCGCCGTACCGGATCCGGCGGAAATGGCACCGCCGGTGGCGAAAGGTTCGCCCCTGTACCGGACGACCACCGTTCCCGAAGCTCCGGCGGAGGAGGATATGTTGATGGCGCGTCCACCGCCACCGGTATTTGCGGCGGCAACCGTCGTGGTACCATTCCCATTCAGGGAACCACTGTTTCCAGCTCCGGCCCCCCCATAGCCATACATGATGCTGGTACCCGTGAAGTCATCGGTGATACCTGCACCGCCCGCACCGGCGGGACCGTTGCTGCCGGCTGCGGCAATCCCGCCGCCGCCGCCGCCGCCGCTGAGCAGAGCGGGAGACTGGCCGCCGGGTATCCCATTGCCACTCGCCCCGCCGCCACCTGATGAATTCCCGCCGAGGCCTCCGCTGGCGACCGCGCCGTTGAACTCGGAAACCCCACCGGTAATACCTACACTGGCCGTAGTTCCACCTGCCCCCACGACCACCGGATAGGAGATATTTTGCAAGGACGACTTATAGGAGGTAAGTAACTCTCCACCGCCGCCACCGCTGCCCCAGGCGACCCCACCGGCTCCCGATCCGCTGCCGCCGCCGCCGCCGACCAGCAGGTAGTCGGCGAAAAAACCGAGGGAAAGCCCGAAGGCCGTATCCACTTTGATATTACCGGAAAAGGTGTCGACACCGGCGGTACCGTCCAACAACAGGGACTCCAGGGAATAGGTGAGGTAGACGGCATTACCGACCTGTTCCAGGGCGAAGAAGGCGATACCGTTGGTTGTCGGTGCGAAAATCCTGCCGCCGCTGTCCCGGAGATCGGAAGCTGAGGAAACCAAGGTGAGGCTGTCCAAATTGGAGATCGTGCCGGTCACATCGAAGAGTTTCCAACCGTTGACGGCGCTGTTGACGGACTGCAGCCAGAAGCCGTCGCGCCAGTCCACCAGGCTACCTTCCCCGTCGAACGACAGGTGCAGGGTCGTTTGGCCGGCGAAAGTCAGGTTACCCGTTACGTCGATGCCGTCGTAATCGGTACCGCGGGTCCCGATGGTATTGGAAAAAAGCTCCCAGGTGATGGAGGAACCGGATTGGTAGGAGAGGTCGCCGTCGATGGTCTGGACGCCTGCCGGTGCGCCCGGAAGATGTTCGCCAAAAATGGTGGTGACGGGTACCGTCCCGGTTCCGGACAAGGCACCGCCGGCCTGGACATTGACCGATGGGGTGTTGGACAGGTTGACATCCACCTCGAGGATACCTCCCGAAGCCACCGTGGTCGTTCCCGTATAGGTCTGCGTGTTCAGGATCCGGAGGGTACCGGGACCGACCAGGGTAAGGTTCCCGGTACCCGACATGACCCCGCTGTAATTGATACCGAGGCGTTCGCTGAACGGTCGTGCGGCCAAGTTGAATGTACCCGTCGCATCGAAGGCATGGATGGTGTAACCAGTTGCCGTTCCGCTGCCGGCGGTGATGTTCCCGCCGTCGGCGAAAGGACCGCCTTCATAGCGGACCAGGACGGTACCGGCTGCGCCTGCGCGAGCCTCCGTGGTCGAGTTGGGCCGTCCACCGCCGCCGGTATTCGCCGGAGGCGCACCGATGGAACCATCCCCGTTCGCGGCGGGCAGTGTGCCGCCGCCGCCGGCGGCCCCGAAACCGTACATGACATTCGTTCCGATGAAATCCGTCGTATACCCTGCGCCACCGACACCTGCAGCGACCGGACTGGTGGTTCCGTTGGTGCCGGCGCCCGTGTGGCCGCCACCGCCTGCCCCGATCGTCGAGGCGTTCGGTGCGGTGCCACCCGGCATGCCGCTGGCGCTGGCGCCGCCCTTCCCGTAGGATTGTCCGCCGATACCACCGCTCGCACTCGTTCCGTTGAATGTGGAGGTACTACCGGTAACCCCTATGGAGGCGCCGGCTCCACCGGCGCCCACGACAACCGGGTAGCCTGCATGTTGAAACTGGTTATGGAATGTCTCCACCACGAATCCGCCGCCGCCGCCACTGCCGTAGGTCGATCCGGTAACACCCGTTCCACATCCGCCGCCGCCGCCGACGACCAGGTAATCGGCATAGAAACCCAAGGCGATTTCGAATCCATCGCCCAGGTTGATATCACTGGAAACCGGATTGCTGCCGGAGGTGCCGTCGAACAGCAGGGAGTCGACGGTATAGGTCAGGTAAATGCCTGTGCCGACCTGTTCCAGGGCGAAGGTAACCCCGCCCATCAGGGTCGGTTCTATTTGTCGGCCGCCGGCATCCAGCCAATCCGAGGGTGCGGCCAGCACGCTCAGGCTGTCCAGGTTGGAAATGCTACCGGTCACATCGAAGAGTTTCCAGCCGTTGGCGGCGCCGTTGACGGACTGCAGCCAGAAGCCGTCGCGCCAGTCCACCAGGCTACCCTCCCCGTCGAACGACAGGTGCAGGGTCGTTTGGCCGGCGAAAGTCAGGTTGCCCGTCACGTCGATGCCGTCGTAATCGGTACCGCGGGTCCCGATGGTATTGGAAAAAAGCTCCCAGGTGATGGAGGAACCGGATTGGTAGGTCAGGTCACCCTGGACGGTCTGGACACCTGCGGAGGTGCCTGGTCGGTGCGCCCCATGGATGGTGGTGGGCGGCACCGTACCTGTACCGGATAGGGCGCCACCGGCCTGGACAAGGACGGCGGCACTGCTGGTCATATCCGTATTTACCTCCAGGACGGCATCCGCATGGACGGTGGTCGATCCGGTGAAGGTGGGGGTGGTCAGCATCCGGAAAGTACCGGGACCGGCCAGGGTGAAATCACCCGACCCGGAGATGACGCCGGAATAATCGACGCCGAGGCGATCCCGGAAAGACAGCCCCCCCAGGTTGAAGGTGCCGTTTCCGACCGTGTTGAAAGCATGGAGTGTGTAGCCCGCTGCGGTACCCGTTCCGGCGGTAATGATACCACCGCTGGCAAAGGGGCTGCCCAGGTAACGGACGAGGACCCTTCCTGCGGCGCCGCCGGAACTGTTGGCGCTGTTTCCCCGTCCGCCCCCGCCGGAATTGGCGGCCGGGTAACCGGTGGATCCGTCCCCGTTGGGTGCGGAACCATTGCCGCCGGCGCCGCCGAATCCATACATGACGCTGGCACCGGAAATATCGAAACTGAAACCGGCACCACCGGCACCGGCGACCCAGGGGGCCGAGCTGGTGCCGTTTCCACCGGCGGCAGCCAAACCACCGCCACCCGCACCGATGTTCAAGGGGCTGGGGGTGATGCCGCCGGGCATACCGTTCGCACTGGCGCCGCCGTTGCCGTTGCCGTTGCCGCCGATCCCGCCCGTGGCGCTGGTACCGTTAAAGCTGGAGGTGCCGCCGGTTCCGCCGGTACCCGCGTAGGCACCGCCGCCACCCACGGTGGCGGTGTAGGCGGTGGGCAGCATAAGCTGGCCGGAACGCAGCAAAGCATCACCGCCGCCGCCACCACCACCATAGGATTGGTTCCAGACACCGGTGCTTCCGCCGCCGCCGCCGCCGACGACCAGATAATCCACGTAGAAGCCCAGTCCCAGGGTCAATCCGCCATCCGTCGAGTAGGCGGTGTTGTAAGGGTTGTCGCCCGCTGAACCGTCCAGGGTGTCGATTGTCTGGGAAATCGCGGACGGGGTGGCGAATGCCAACAGCAACCAAGCCGCAGCCAGGAAGCGTTGACGGAGGCGACGGAACCGTACTTTCGCACGATCCTTACAGTTGCTTTCGTGTTGGCCAGGATATTCGGTGTTAAAAGACATCACTCAATTCAGTTTGTTATGTAGTACTCAAATAAATCATCAGGCGCTTTCAAGCCCATTACCGAAGACTGACAAGACAGGTTGATTTCACCACCCGCCTGGTCAATTGGGCATTTGAGGACAAATGTTACCCCACCTGCCCCATGCTTCCATGCAATCGCCCGCTACAATTCGTTAATTTTTCATCTAAGCGGCGTTACATTTCATTACATGATTATTTGACTATTTATAAACATTTACTTATACATATATTTTTTTATATTAAATAAGCTCCTATTGGGAAAAAAACGAAGCCGGAAAGCGGGGAGCGGCGGTTGGACACAGCCTTCGGATGTGCGGAGGAACCGCTCCGGACAGGGGCAGACAACCATCCGGGGGCGACCGTTGTTACATAGTGCGAAAGCATTTACGAATAAAATCTCGGAACCTTCAAGCGAACGAAATATGGTAGCATTCGACAGGGAAGTCATCGAGCGGAGCCACGACATACCGGTGTTGGTCGATTTTTGGGCACCCTGGTGCGGGCCTTGCCGTGTATTGGGACCGGTACTGGACCAGCTTGCCGAAGCACAGGCAGGCCGTTGGGAGCTCGTCAAACTGAATACGGAGGAACAACCGGAACCGGCGCAAGCCTACGGTGTGAGCGGGATACCGAATGTCAAGTTGTTTCACAAGGGGAAAGTGGTGAGCGAGTTCACGGGCGCCCTCTCCAAGTATCAAGTCGAACGTTGGTTGGAGCAAAACCTGCCGGATCCGGATACCGGTTTGCTGCAGGAGATGGCATCGTTGTACAAGGGAGCGGACCTTACACACCATTTACAGGAATACCTGAGGGAACATCCCGGCAAAGCGTCCGCGAAAATAATGCTGGCGAAGCACCTGCTGATGGAGGCGCCGGCACAAGCCTTGCAATGGCTGGAATCGATTACGGTAGATGATCCGGAGCATCCGGAATCCGAGCGGTTATCGGTCATTGCCCGACTTCTCATGCCGGACGCCCTCCCGCCATCCACCAGCCGGGCTCCCGACTTCCTGTTGGCTGCGCGTTCGGCACTCTTGGCCGGGGAGAAGGAACAGGCCATGGAACAAATCATTTCGGCAGTCCTGGCGGATAAGCACTACGCCGGCGACTTGCCCCGGCTCGGTGCCATCGCCCTGTTCCAATGGTGGGGGGAAGACAGCGAGGTGACCCGCAAATACCGCCGTCGTTTCGACATGGCCCTGTACTGACCGTTTCGTTTGATGCGGATCGGAAGTTCCGATTGCGGCACTATTCACCGGGGCCGCTTTTCTTTTCCCGGAAAACGGGGGAAAGCCCCATTCCGGGCAAGCGTCGCCGGGCGAACCGGCACCCGATGCCAGCAAGTCCCGCCGTCCGAAACCGTAACCTCTCACAAAGCCTCTCATGCGGTATCTTCCGAAAAACAGATACCGCTCACCGAAACCATAGCACCTATCTCCATGCGGATCATTTTCATGGGCAGCCCTGCCTTCGCCATACCATCGTTAGATATCCTGTTGGCAAACGGCTACGAGGTCGTCGCGGTGGTCACAGCGACCGACAAGGAAACGGGCAAGAAGAAACAACCCTTGCTCGAGACGCCGGTCAAGGCAGCGGCAGTCGCCCGTGGTATCCCGGTCCTGCAGCCGCGCAATCTCAAATCGCCGGCATTCCTGGAACTTCTGCGGCAGTTCCGAGCGGACCTACAGGTCGTCGTCGCCTTCCGCATGCTGCCGGAAGCGGTCTGGAGCATGCCGCCCCTGGGCACCATCAATCTGCATGCCTCCCTGTTGCCGCGCTATCGCGGTGCGGCTCCGATCAACTGGGCCATCATCCGCGGCGAATCGGAAACGGGGCTGACCACCTTCTTCATCCGCCATGAAATCGATACGGGCCACCTGCTGTTCCAGACGCGGCTCCCCATCGGAGCGGAGGAGAACGCCGGATCGCTACATGACCGGATGATGGTATCCGGTGCGGAACTGATCCTCCGAACCGTACGGGCCATCGAGTCGGGGGCGTTCGAAGCGATTCCCCAAGATGATTCCCAAGCTACGCCGGCCCCGAAACTGTCGCACGAGAACACCGAAATCGACAGCTCGGCCGATCGCCGCACGGTACACAACTTTATCCGTGGCCTCAGTCCCTATCCAGGTGCCTGGACTACCTTCCAATGGCCCGTCGGAGCTTTTCCCGACGACAACCCCTGGGAAGGAACGCCTGTCAAGCTATACGAGACGCGTATCCTCGACATTCCGTCAGGTCATCTGCCGGGGATGTTTGTGGCGGACGGGAAAAAACGCCTTCTGCTCTCCGTGGCGGACGGCTATCTCGATGTTCGGGTCCTGCAGCCGGCCGGCCGTCGGAAAATGGATGCGGTCAGTTTCCTGAACGGATTGCGGGGTTAGGCAGCTTGAACCGACCCGGGCGACCTGGGACATAATGTTTCGGCATAGTGGACAAAAAAAGCGCAGGATTTCTCCTGCGCTTTTTTTGGTTACAATCTCGCTTTACTTGACAAGGTATGGCACCATTTAATCCGCCGGTTGAAGAAGTGCCTCCGCTTCAGGCCCGTACGGACCGGGAACGGCTCATTTCGACATTCTTGTCCGGGAAGTTGGCAGAAAGCCTTACAACCCACACCACGCTTGTGTCGATCAATAGGGAATAATCGACATCGTCGCCAGCGGCTCTATGGTCACCACACTGCCGTCCTCTACCAGCAGGGTGCGGCCCACGGCATGCACGCCGGTAGTGACCAGCACCGTATGGCCGGCGGGGATGACGACATCGTTGCAGGTGTAGGGCGTAAAGCCGGTGTCCCAGTTCTTGCCGTCGCTCCACAGCAGGCCGTCCCCGTTCCCGGTCCAGGTGACCACCTCGTCGGCCACCGTCTCCACCACTTCCGTCACCGGCGGAAGGGTACAGCCGCTGCCCCCGAACAGGGTCGCGACGCAGATATAGGTGCCGGCGGTGAGGTCGTCATGGACCGGATTGAACTGGTAGTTGTCGCCCGCATCCACCGAGTAGCCCCATTGGCCGCCGTTCGGGCCATTCAGGATGGTCATGGTGATGGTCCCGTCGAATTCGCCGCAGTTTTCCGGCGTGCTGGTCACGATTAGGTCCGGGGCATCCACCGTCACCGTCGCCTGGCAGGTCCGTGTGTTGCCGTTGCCGTCGGAGACCGTCAGGGTGACCAGGTTCGGGCCGTCGTTGATGCAATTGAACTGGGCGGGGCTGACCCCGACCGGCTGGAGGGTCCCGCAGTTGTCGTAGGAGGCCGCCAGGTCCAGCACCGAAGCCGGATCCAGGATGGCCAGGCCGGCCAGGACGATGGTGGTGTCCTTGCAGACCACCACCGGTTTGATCTTGTCCTGCACCGTGACGGTCGCTGTACAGGTAGCCGTGTTGCCATGGATGTCCGTGGCCGTCAGCACCACCGTATTGGCGCCGAGGTCGGCGCAGTCGAAGCCCGTCTGGCTCAGGTACAGCGTATCGATGCCGCAGGCGTCGGTGGTCCCGTTGTCGACTTGCGATACGGACAAGGTCGCCTGGCCCGCCATATCCAGCTGGATGGTGACCGGCTGGCAGAGCATGGTCGGGGCCACCAGGTCCTGCACCGTCACTGTGGACTGGCAGGTGGAGGTATTGCCGTTGTTGTCGGTGACCGTGAGGATGACCGTGTTTGCGCCCACGTGGCTGCAGTCGAAGTTTGTTTGACTCAGCGACAGCGAAGCGATGCCGCAGGCATCCGTCGAGCCGTTGTCGACTGCTGCCGCCGTGGTGCTACCGGTACCGGCGGCATGGAGCGAGACTGTTATATCCTGGCAGTTCGCCGTCGGGGCGACCAGGTCCTGCACCGTCACCGTGGACTGGCAGGTGGAAGTACTGCCGTTGTTGTCGGTGACCGTCAAGGTAAGCGTGTTTCCACCGATGTGCGTACAGTTGAAATTAGTTTGGCTCAGCGACA
>CAZNLJ010000079.1:0-9870 GCA_964573725.1 uncultured Saprospiraceae bacterium | reverse complement strand
CGGGACGTACCTCCACCAAATCGCAAAGCCTTTGGTAAACGGCTGCTGCCCCGCGCGAGGGATTCATTGGATCAGGAATTCGGACGCAACCCACGTTTACTAAACCTCCAAGGTTTGGTAAACGTTTTCTGACGGGACGTACGTTGGCTAAACCTCCAAGGTTTGGTAAACGTTTTCTGGCAGGATGCACGTTTTCCAAACCCTCAAGGTTTGGTAAATGGCTGCTGACGGGACGTACGTCCACCAAACCGCAAAGTTTTGGTAAACGGCTGCTGCCCCGCGCGAGGGATTCATTGGGTCGGGAATTTGGACGATATTTGGCAGGTTTTTGAACTGGGATTTCCATATGATTTAAAGGATGGACTGGGATGGGACGGCCTATTGGCGGCGAACCGCCCGACGAAGCAGCCGGCGGAAAATCATGGTGTCCACCCCGGCTGGAGGCGGAACGCCAGCATCGGCGCATTGTTCCGCGCCACCAACAGCAGCGGGCGCCCCCCGACCTCCAGCACGGCGAGGTCGCGGACTTCCCCGTCCCACCGGATACCCGTAAGCCGCTGCGGAACCGCCTCGAAAGTGCCGTCCCCCTTCCCTTTCAGCCAACAGCCGTAGCTGGCGTCGTAACGTCCCATCTCCGGTTTCACCGCGTGCAGGTTACCGCCCAGCAGCAGGTCCTGACGGCTGTCCCCGTCGAAATCGTAGGGCAGCACGGCGTAGACCGGCGACAGCTGGGCGGCGGTCGGCAATTCGGACAAGCGGAACCGGCCTTCCCCGTCATTGAGGAAGACACTGGAAGCCAGTTGGTCCGCCGTATGGACCATGGCGCCGGACAAGACCTCCGGCGGGAAGATATCGGTAATGGTCTGCTCCCGGTAGGCGGCGTATTTCAGGTACTTTTTCTTGAGGCCCGGCAACTGCATGAGCAAGTCGTGGCGGAGCACGAGGGGATAGGACCGGTCCCCGTTGTATTGGCAGATGATTTGTTCCACCGAGCTGTTCCCGTCGAAATCTCCGACATAGCAGGTCACGGGTTGTTCGGCACTCGCCCGGAAGCGGGAGTTCCGACCGTGGTTGCCGGCCACCAGGTCGGGTGCGCCGTCCCCGTTGAGGTCGGCAACTTCCAGGCAGTTCCACCAACCGGTCGAGGGCTGTGACAATGCGGTCGTGTCCGGCATCAGCCGCCCCTGCTCGTTCCGGAACAAGCGCAACGGCATCCACTCCCCGACGACCGCCAGGTCCGCATCCCCGTCCCCGTCGTAATCCAGCCAGGCGGCATCGGTAATCATACCCAGGCGGGTGAGACCCGGCGCCGCCCGGGCGGTGATGTCCGTAAACCGGCCGGTCCCGTCGTTTTCCAGCAGGTAACCGTTGCCGGGTACCCCGTAGTAGAAGGGGACAACCCGCATACCTACGAAGAGGTCGAGGTCCCCGTCGCCATCCACGTCGGCAGGCTGGACACAGGAGGTGCTCTCGAAACGGCCGGCCGGCAGGACCTGCTCCGTGAGGGTGAAGTTCCCGCGCCCGTCGTTGCGGTAGAGCCGGTCGCGCAGGGCGGCGGCACCGGCGGCGAACTCGTTGCCGCCGCTGGCGACGTACAGGTCCTGGTCGCCGTCGCCGTCGGCATCGAAAAAGACGGCGCCGAGGTCTTCGCTCAGGCTGTCGCGCAACAAGGCCGCCGGGGTGGCGGCGACAAGCCGCCCGCCCTGCTGCCGCAACAGGGTCGGCGCCGATCCCTTGGCATTTCCGACGAAACAATCCGGGCGGCCGTCGCCGTCCGCATCCCCGACCGCCAGCTTGGGGCCTTCCGTCGATATCATATGATAGACGAGGCGGTCGCGGTCGAAATCGACGAACAGGTTCTCCCGGTGGACCGGCCCCGCAAAACCGGATTCGGGCACAAGCAAGGGGGGGCGGCGTGCGACGTCGGGAATCGAAGGGGTCGCGACGGCCCGTTCCTCGAATAATGTCAGGTGCTGGTCCGCATGGACCTCCGTCAGGACGGTCCGCTTGCCGTAGTACCAATCGACCACCAAAGAGTCCACGGTCTCGTGGCGACCCAGGCCGAAATGGGCCTTGTACTCCATGGAACTCTCGAAGCCCCGGATGGGATTGTATTCGAGGTAATAGGTATCGGCACCGGCATGGGCCATGACCTTGGCACCGACGGCATGGGTGTTGGCCCCCTCCCCGACCAGGGTGAGGCTCAGCCAGTGATGGTCCGGCCGGAAGGTCTCCGTGTTGTTGCGGAACAGGGAGGCTGGCCCGTTGAGGTTGTTGACCACCAGGTCGAGGTCGCCGTCAAGGTCGAGGTCGCCGTACGCGCTGCCGTTGGAGAAGGAAGGTGCTCCCAGCCCCCAGTCCGCGGCCACATTGGTGAAGCGCAGGTCCCCGGACCCTTTGAACAGGTAGTTGGGTACCGCCTCGGAGGGGATGAAGTCGACCAGCTTGCGGAAATCCACGCCTTCGCGGGAGATGACGGACCGTTTGGTTTCGTCGTCGGCGACGAACTGGAGGAAATCCTGGTCGGTCAGGTCTTGGTAGATGCCGTTGGCGACGAAGATGTCTTTCCAGCCGTCGTTGTCGAAATCCTGGATCAGGGCACCCCAGCTCCAGTCGGTGGCTTCCACGTCGGCAAGGCGGCCGATTTCACTGAAGGTACCGTCTCCGTTGTTCCGCTGGAGCATATTGCGGGTGAACTGGTAGTGGTAGTCGTTGCGGGCACCGTCCTGGAGGCGGTTCCAGTTGTCGAACGTGGTCTTGGTCTTGATACGGGCCTCCGGTTCGGGCAGCATTTCCGTCACGAAGAGGTCCGGCCAGGTATCGTTGTCGATGTCGGCCACGTCGGCACCCATGCTGGCGGCGCTGATGCTGCCCATCCGGGCCGGCAGCTCCTCGCGGAAGGTGCCGTTGCGGTTGTTGAGGTAGAGGTAGTCCCGTTCGAAGAAATCGTTGGAGATGTAAAGGTCCTGCCAGCCGTCCTTGTCCAGGTCGCCCACGGTGATGCCCAGCCCGAACCCGATGACGCTGCCGTAGATGCCGGCGTCGGCACTGACATCGGTGAAGACGGGGTCCTGGCGACGGACGCCGTCCCGGACCAGGTCGTTGCGGAAGAGCTTGTCGCCGCCGACGCTGTCGCGCTTTTCCCGTTCGTTGCGGCGCAGGTCGAAGCTTCCGATCGCCCGGAAGGAGTTGTTGAGGAGGTAGAGGTCCAGGTCCCCGTCCTTGTCGTAATCGAAAAAGGCGGCATGGGTGCTGAGGCCGGCGTCGGCGAGGCCGTAGGCCGCCGCCTGCTCGTCGAATACCGGTACCGGCATGGTGCCTGTCCCGCCCTCCGTCGGGTCGAGCCCCCGGTTGATGAAGAGCTCGTTTTCCCGGCGGGCACCGTCGACATCGCCGGAATTGCAGACGTAGATGTCCAGCCAGCCGTCGCCGTTGACATCGGCCATGGCCACCCCGGTGCTCCAGCTGCCGCTGCCCCCGACCCCGGCCTGCTCCGTGATGTCGACGAAGCGGAAATCGCCCTGGTTGAGGTACAACCGGTTGGGTTCCATGTTGGCGCTGAGGAAGAGGTCGGGCAGCCCGTCCCGGTTGATGTCCCCGATCGCTACCCCGCCACCGTTATAGAAGTTCCGGTAGGTGTAGATGTTGAAGTCCTGGCGGAATTGGAGGCGGTTCTCGAAGGTCACGCCGGTCACCTTTCCCGGCAGGGAAGTGAACATCTGTTCCGCCGGCAGGTCTTCGGCCGCTTGCCGGCAGCCGGCGCAGGCCAGGAGGACCGCCAATAGGAGCTTGCTGCTGTCTGTCATTCGCGTCCATTTGATATGCCCCGGTTCCGGCCGGATACCCCCTCGGATACGCCGGCCGGCCGGAAGGTGACAAAGTTACGAACACCGGACCGTTCGTGTGCGCCCCCCTCGCCCGGCCGCCCACCTTCCCCTCCCCGGCCACGTACCGCCGCGGCCGACACCCATGATTTTTATCACTGCTGTTTTTACCGGCCACTATTTCTTTTTTCAGCATATTTGCCAAATAAATCATCGGAATTTTCCAAAAACTTAGTGTTGCCCGGCGGCGGACCACCAAACCCAACCCACAAGGGGATGCAGGTCGCCTACCTGGCTTCGGCTTCCACCTGTCGCGGCCTCCGGCTCCGGTCGGTGGGCGCCGGCACCCCTCCAGCCCAAGCTGCCAGCCATGACCCTGTCGGATAAACTACTCAAAGGCCGCAAACTCGAAACCCTGGTGGAAAACCGCACCACCTACCCCATGGAGGCGGCGGAACTGCACCTCTTCGAAACCCATCGGCAGGCCGAACAGGTGGTCCTGCAATTCGACCAACCGGTGCTGGCCAGCATGCTGCAGGGAAAAAAGGTGATGCACCTGGACACCCAGCTCCCCTTCGAGTTCCTGCCGGGCGAATCCCTGATCCTCCCGCCCCGGGAAGTCATGACGATCGACTTCCCGGATGCCCGCCTCGACCAGCCGACCCGATGCCTGGCCATGACCATCGACGAAAGCCGGATCCGGTCGACGGTACAGCTCCTCAACGAACAGATGCCCCGGCTCAGCGGAACCGACTGGTCCTACCGGGAGGAGAACTTTCACTTCACCAACGATGCGGCAATCCAACAGCTGATCCAGCGGCTGATTTTCCTGTTCACCGAAGACCATCCCTCCCGGGACGTCTTCACCGACCTGCTGTTGCGGGAGCTGGTCATCCGGATCCTGCAACTGGAGTCGCACACCGCCGCCGCCGATCCCACCGCTACCCCACCCCGCGACAACCGGCTTTCCTTCATCATCCGCTATATCCGGGAACATATCGACGAACCGCTCTCCGTCACCCAGCTGAGCGAACGGGTCTACATGAGCGAGTCCAATTTCTATCGGGTCTTCCGGCATGAGATGGGGGTTTCCCCGTCGGATTTCATCTACCGCGAGCGCATGAGAAGGGCTGTCAGCCTGCTGCAGGACCCGAACAACAAGATCAAGGACATCTGTCTTCAATGTGGGTTCAACAGCCTCTCCTATTTCATCCGCTCCTTCAAGCGGGAACACCGGATTTCCCCGCGGGCCTTCCAGGTCAAGCTACAGCGGGAACTGGGCTGAATACATCCGGATGAATCGGTTTCAACTTTCCTCCAATAAGCTGCCGGCCTTTTTCTTCTGTTGGTGCAAGCGGTAGGAAAAGGTCAGGTTGACCTGCCGGCGGCGCCATTGGCCATCACTGTAGGTGTAGAATGTGTCCCCGACGGATTCCGTCCGGTACCGGCGACGGTTGAACAGGTCGCTGACATTCAGGGTCAGGGTGGCTTCGTCCCCGAGGAGGTCCTGGCTGGCGGCCAGGTCGACGAAAAAGATGGGCTTGCGGGTGCCTTGGGGAATGCGTTGCCTGGCTTCGTATTGTCCCCGCCATTGGATATCCGTGCCCCGCCGCAAGGTGAAGCGGGCGGTGGCCCGCGCAAACCAGCTGTAGGTGTCCCGCCCGATGTCTTTCCCCAGGTTGCCGCCGTCGGTGATGGCGCGGAAGAAGTTGAAGGAGCCGTCGAGGCGGCACCATCCCGCCGGCTGGTAGGTGTCCGTGACTTCCAGCCCGAACGCATGCTCGTCCGAAAGGTTCTCCGGCCGCGTATTGCCGACCCCTTCGCCGTCCACCCGGCGGATGCGCTCGATTTTTCCGGTGGTATATCGGTAGTACAGGGAGCTGGTGAGGGTTCCTTTTTCGAAATACTTGATATGCCCGGCTTCCAGGGCATGGGTGAACTCGGGGGCCAGGTCCGGGTTGCCGCCCCAATAGTTGCGGTTGTCGGAATAGGTCACGAACGGGCTGAGGTCGAAATATTGGGGCCGACGGATCCGGCGGCTGTAGCTGAGCTGGACGGCATGGTCCTGCGGCAGGGCATAGGTCAGGTGCGCGCTGGGGAAAAGGTTGGCATAACTGCGCGGGTGGCGCTCATCCGTAGCCAACAGGGCGGTGGTGAGGTCCGTGCGCTCCGCCCGCAGCCCGGCCTGGTAGGTAAGCTTGCCGGACTGGTTGCCGAGCGTGCCGTAGAGGGCATGGATCCGCTCGTCGTACAGGAAGCGGTTGACCAACCCGGGCAGGGGAACCCAGCCCCCTTGGGTACGGGTGGTGACCTGGAAATCGTTGTCCATGTCGCGCAACGAGCTGCGCCAGCCCAATTCCAGCTTCCCTTCCCGGCCGAGGGGCCGCTGGTAGTCGATTTGACCGAGGTACTGGCGTTCGGTCTCGTAGTTGTAGGCATGCTGGCGCAGGTCTTCCTTGGCACCGGAACTTCCGTCCGGCCGGAAAAACTGTTCCGCAAAGTCCTGGTCGCTTTCCTCCCAATAATCGAGAATCCGGAGCTCGGCTTCGAGCCCGTGGCCTTCGCGGCCGAAGGACCGTTTGTACCGGAGGGAATATTCGGCGTTGAGCTCCGTTTCCGTTTCATCCTGCCGGCGGTGGCTGATCCCGACGGGCAGCGATTCGTCCTGGATGAAATCGCGGTTTTGGATGTCCATCCGCCGGATACCGTCGCTGCGCCGCCAAGTATAGGCGAAGGTGAGGCTTCGGTCGGGTGCGGGAAAATAATCCAGTCCCCCGCGGGCTTGCAGGTAGATGCCCGGGTTGTCCCGGGTGTTTTCCTGCCGGTAGATCAGGACGGTATCCCCGGCGAGGAAGCGCTGGTAAACCCGGCCGTCCCCGGGAACACGGCGATAGGAAAGCCCGCAGTTGGTGAAAAAGTTGAGACGGCGGCGGCGGAAGTTCAGGTTGCTGGTGAGCCCGTGGTTGGCCGGCTGTCCGGTGACCAGGTCGAACGACCCGTTCAGGCCCTCCCGGCGGTCTTTCTTGAGGATGATATTGATGATGCCGCCGACGCCTTCCGCTTCGTAGCGGGCCCCGGGGTTGGTGATGATTTCCACTCGTTCCACCAGGCTGCCCTGGAGCTGCTGCAGGCCGGAGGACCCGTTCATGCTGACAAGACCGGAGGGCTTCCCGTCGATGAGGATCCGGACGTTGCCGCTGCCCCGCAGGCTGACGTTGCCTTCCAGGTCGACCTGGATGGACGGGATGTTGGACAACAGCTCGGCCGCATTGCCGCCGGCATTCGCCAGGTCCTTGCCGACATGGAAAACCCGCTTGTCCAACGAAAGCTGCATGGTGCTCCGCTCCGCCTGTACGACCACCTCCTCCAGCAGGGCCGCCGCAGGTTGCAGGCGTAGCTGTCCCAGGTCGTATCCCGCACTCCCCACCTGGAACGGACCGGCCGACAAGGGCTGGCAGGATAGGAATTCCACGACGACGTAATGGTCTCCCGACTCAACCGGCAGCACGAACCGCCCCGCGTCATCGGTGACGGTCCCGTCCCTCAACAGGCTGTCCGGCCAACTGTGCAGGCGCACGGTCGCATACGCCAGCGGCAACCCGGTACCGGCCTCCGTCACCGTGCCGCGCAATTCCTGGGCTCCCAGCCACCAAGGGGCGGCCAACCACCCGATGACTAACCATCGCTTTTTCTTCATATCGTTTTCCACCGCCGGGCAATGACAGCGACCGCTCCCCGGCCGCCGCCCCGGACCGCCGTGAAGATAGCGATATCGTCCGGATTTACCCGCGCAGGACATACCGGATCCGTTTTGCATGATTCGTGCAACTTTTTGCGCGGAATGGGCAATTTCCCGAAATAAAAGCGAATGACCTTTGTAGCAGGCCGAAATGGATCCGTCACCGGACGGAATCGCGCCGGCCGACGTTCCCATTTTTTTTTCACCACTAAATCGTAACACATGGATCAAGTCATCAGCACCCCCGTCCCTACCCTCGAAAAACCGGTCTTCAAGGACCAGTACGACAATTTCATCGGCGGCAAATGGGTCGCACCGACCCAGGCCCGCTACTTCGAAAGCATCTCGCCGGTCGATGGGCAGGTGTTCACCCGGGTCGCCCGCTCTTCCGCCGAGGATATCGAGCTCGCCCTCGATGCCGCCTGGGCCGCCGCCCCGGCCTGGAACAGCTCCGCCGCCGCTTACCGCAGCAATATCCTCCTCAAGATCGCCGATGTCATGGAACAGCACCTGGACACCCTAGCCCGGGTGGAGACCTGGGACAACGGCAAACCGATCCGCGAAACCCGGGCCGCCGACCTGCCCCTCGCCATCGACCACTTCCGCTATTTCGCCGGGGTGATCCGCGCGGAAGAAGGGACGGCCACCGAGCTTGACGCCAATACCCTCTCCGTCAATATCCTGGAACCCCTGGGCGTCGTCGGTCAAATCATCCCCTGGAACTTCCCCCTGCTGATGGCGGCCTGGAAAATCGCCCCGGCACTCGCCGCCGGCAACTGCATCGTCCTCAAACCCGCCGAACAGACGCCCGTCGGTATCCTGGTGCTGGTGGAACTGATCGGCCACCTGCTCCCTGCCGGTGTCCTGAATGTCGTCAACGGCTTCGGCCTCGAAGCCGGCAAACCCCTGGCTTCCAACCCGCGCATCAACAAGGTCGCCTTCACCGGCGAAACCACCACCGGCCAACTGATCATGCAGTACGCCGCTCAAAATATCACCCCGGTCACACTGGAACTGGGTGGCAAATCTCCCAATATCTTCTTTTCCAGTATCATGGAGGCCGATGACGAATTCTTCGACAAATGTCTGGAAGGGGCCGCCATGTTCGCCCTCAACCAAGGGGAAGTCTGCACCTGCCCCTCCCGCCTGCTCGTCCAGGAGGATATCTTCGATGCCTTCCTGGAACGGGTCGTCGAACGGACCAAAGCCATCAGGCTGGGCCACCCCCTGGATCCGGAAACCATGATGGGCGCCCAGGCTTCCGCGGAACAGTTCGACAAGATCATGGGCTATATCCGACTCGGCAAGGAGGAAGGCTGCGAAGTGCTCTGCGGCGGCGCCTCGGCTTACAACGAAGGACTGGAAGGCGGCTTCTATATCCAGCCGACTATTCTCAAAGGCAACAATAAGATGCGGGTCTTCCGGGAGGAAATCTTCGGTCCCGTTGTCTGTGTCACCACCTTCAAGGATGAGGCCGAAGCCATCGCCATCGCCAATGATACGGAATTCGGCCTGGGCGCCGGGGTCTGGACCCGCGACACCCACCAGGCCTACACGGTCTCCCGCGCCATCAAGGCCGGCCGCGTTTGGGTCAATTGCTACCATGCCTACCCGGCTCATGCCCCGTTCGGCGGCTATAAGAAATCGGGCATCGGCCGGGAAACGCACAAGATGATGCTCAACCACTACCGCCAGACTAAGAACATGCTCATTTCTTACGACAAGCATGCCCTGGGCTTTTTCTGATTCCGGTGAAAACTGACGCGCTTTCGATTCCGGATCCTTCGGGATCTGATGGGGATGCCCATGGTTGTGCCATCAAGGTCTACTACCGGGCATCCCCACCCTTCCGGCACGCTTCCCGGAGCAACCGAACGCCGCCCTGCCGCTGGATCGGCCTGGTGCCGCCGCTTGTCGCGCTGCGCCGATCCACAGGTTAGCCGCCCTGAGGTCGACCCACCGATCCGACACCCTCCTGTGTGCCGGTCGCCAGGGTCGGCCTTTTTTTTTCGGCTAATCTCCGGGGTCCGTTATGGCCAAGCCCTCACCCACACCCGCGATTGATGGGATGTCTGTCAGGATGGTAGATGTGTGTACGTGGCAGGGCCTATCCCCCCGATGAATCAGGGGGTTTCAGGATGCTGGATGTGTTTCGGGGGTAGGCACGGTTGCGACCCGATGACGTGGCGGCGGCCGGAACAATGCACGCCGGTCGATGGTGCGGAAGGCCAAGCCCTCACCCACACCCGCGGTTGATGGGATGTCTGTCAGGATGGTAGATGTGTGTACGTGGCAGGGCCTATCCCC
>CAZNLJ010000078.1:131-10733 GCA_964573725.1 uncultured Saprospiraceae bacterium | reverse complement strand
GATTAAGCATTTCCGGAAATCGGTCCGCTTTTTTCGGGCATAATTATTTATCCGGATAGCCGGTAAAATATGGCGGGAAGCCCCGGCGCTTCGTTCGATACGGCTGCCAATCACGACGATTGGAAAACATCCGGTACAATGAGCTGCCAACGTTTCTTCCCGCCGCAGAAATGCTGGGAGGTCATCCATGACAGGGTGGTGGAATTCGGTTACCGGCGATATTTGGAAATCGGTATCAAGCGGAAGAAATGCTTCCGCCGGGCGCGTGGTGCGGGGAAGGAATCGGTGGTTGTGGAGGCCGCTTCCCGTCCCACTTATGCCATGCCTTCCGACGAATTCTTCGCGCGGTACCCCGATAAATGCTACGACCTCATCTTCATCGACGGACTCCAGGAGGCCGGCCGGGTCCGGCGTGACATCCTGCATGCCTTGGCGCGGATCACGGCGGAAGGAATGGTCGGCTGCCATGACGTCAATCCCATGGGGGTGTCGCTGTCGGCCGCAAACAGGTATTGGAACACCTGGGAAGCCTTTGCGGAACTCCGCTGCGGGCGGGCGGAGGGGGGAGCTGTTCGTCCTGCCTTTCGACCCCCGCGGTATCATCCGCCGGGGTGTCCAGGTCCTGTATGTGCCGGTGCCTGGGAACGGACCAGGTCCTTCCCGGACCGTCGTCGAAACGGGCTGATGCGTCCGCTGCCGGCAGCGCGGCTCCTGGATAGGTATATCCGCTGCCGAGGCATGGTCGGCTCGCCGGCACGGCCTTCCTTCGGCATCTTTTTCCGGTAAACCGGTTTGTCGCTTTTATACATTGGTTTTTTTTCCTTTTTAGGCTTATATTTATAATCACGGGACGGGCCCGGTTTCCTGCCGGGCGTTTTCCCGGCATCGGCAGCTTGTAGCCTGTGCACTGCTGCCGGAGGCGCCGGATCCGGCAGCACCCGGTGGAGAGCGTACGGGGAGCTATTCTCCGGACCGGAACCGAAGTCAAAACAGATTAACCCAAACGGATGGAGGAACGCAAGAGAGAAACGATTTTCCGCGTGCTGGCCATGGCCCTGCCGGTACTCCTGCTGCTGGCGGCCTGCCGCGAGCAGGAATTGCCGGTCGTCCCTTCCGGCCCAACGGATTCCGGTACCGGGTCGTACGGAACACCTTTCCCATCGATGCCCGAGGTGGCCGATATGCAGCTGTACGAGGTCAATCCGCGGGTGTTCAGTGCCGGGCGGAACCTCGCCGGCATCACCGCCCGCCTGGATTCCCTGGCTGCCCTGGGCATCAACGTGGTCTGGCTCATGCCGATCCATCCGACGGGGCAGGTCCGGAGTGTCGGTTCCCCTTATGCCGTCAAGGATTACCTGGCCGTCCATCCGGACTATGGCACCCTGTCGGACCTGCGGGCCCTGGTGGATCGGGCGCATGCGCTCGGCATGGCCGTCATCCTGGACTGGGTCGCCAACCATACGGCCTGGGACCATGCCTGGATGGCCGACCCGAGCTGGTACGTCCGCGACGCCGGTGGGACGGTCATCCATCCGCCGGGTACCAACTGGCAGGATGTGGCCGAGCTCGACTACACCAACGGGGATATGCGGCAGGCCATGGTCCGGGCCATGAAGTATTGGGTCCTGGAAGCCAATGTGGACGGCTACCGCTGTGATTATGCGGCCGGGGTACCGGCGGATTTCTGGCGGCAGGCCATCGACACCCTGCGGAGCCTCCCGGGCCGGGACCTGCTCCTGTTCGCGGAAGCGGAGGACAAGGTCCTGCTCGACGCCGGTTTCGACCTGCTCTTCGGCTGGCCCTTCTACAGCCGCCTCCAGGCGGTCTTCCAGGGGCAATCGGCCCAACAGCTCCACGACGCCCATTTGTCGGAATACGGTGGACTGGAACCGGACGAACACATCCTCCGCTGGACCACCAACCACGACCAACATGCCTGGGAAGCGACACCGGCCGCCGTCTTCGGCGGAAGCGACGCCGCCCTGGCCGCCTTCGTCCTGGCGAGCCACCTGGGCGGCGTCCCCCTGGTCTATAACGGGCAGGAGGTGGATGTGCCGACCCAGCTGCCGTTCTTCGAGGGCGCACAGGCGGCCATCGACTGGAGCCTCCACCCGGAAACCAGGGAAAAATACCGGCGGATGCTCCGCTTCCGGCAGGCAAGCAAGGCCCTGCGCCGGGGTATCCTCACCGACCGGAGCTCGGCAGATGTCGTCTCCTTCACCCGCACCGCCGCCGGGGAGGAAGTGCTGGTCCTCGTCAACGTCCGCCCGACGGCCAGGACCTACCACCTCCCGACCTTCCTGGCCCATACCGCCTGGAGCGATGCCTACGACGGGTCGGCCGTCTCCCTGGGTACCGCCCTCCCCTTGGACGCTTACGAATACCGGGTGCTGAAGCGGTGAACGCCGGCCGGATTTCCCCGACGGGAAGACCGGAATTGACAAGCTTGCCAAAATAGGGGACCAGGCAGCCACCCCCCCTATCTTTGTGTCATCTTTTCACAATTAATTCTTACCTCATGGAAAATCAAGTCGATAAGCGCAAGGTCCTGTTGGATTATACTTTCGTCCTGGATGCCTCCGGCTCGATGGCCGGGGATCGGAAGGAAGTCTTCGGGGAACTCAACATACAATTGCAGACCCTCAAGGATAAATTCGCCGAAACCGGCCGGCCCTGCCGGGTGACCATCGTCAAGTTCAACAGTGAATACTTTACGTTGCGGGACAACGAACCCATCGAATCCCTGACCTTGTTGGATCGGAATGAATACGAGCCCGGCGGCATGACCGCCCTGTACGACGCCTTCGGAATCAGCGTGACCCGGGCGGATGCCCGTGTGGGCCTCAAGGTCCGCGACGGGGCGGCGGAAGCCGTGGTCGTGGTGTTCACCGACGGCCAGGAAAATTCCTCCCGGGAACATACCCGCGCGGATGTGGCCCGTATTTTCAAGCACTATCAGGAGCTGCCCGGATGGGATATCAACCTCATCGGTACGGATTTCACGACTATCGAGGAGATGGCCGAAAATCATATGCGCAGAGATAAGATGCGCCATTACGAGATGCATGAAAAGCGGCGGGCCATGGCCAACCTGCGAGGTTCCATCCGGGATTACTACATAGGGAATCAAGAAAGTTTAATGTTGGATAAAGAGGAGCCGCTCGTCGACCTGCCCGATGAATCGGAGGATTGACGGAACGAGGGGTCGGCCGGCCGGTCGGCCGCCGCGCCAAAAAACCGACAGGGACGGTACGGGCCGCAGGTCCGTACCCGTCCCTTTTGATCGTTGACATCATCAAACCAAACCCAAGATATATGCCCAACGAGAAGCTCAACGTCTACATCCTGCGGCCTGCCTATCTGAAGAAGGAAACCGCCGGCATCGAGAATGCCGTTTCCCTGGTACAGTCCGTCGAGGGTCCCATCGCTTTCAAATATGTCGAATATCCCGAACATGACCCCCGGAAAAAGTTGAAACGCACGGACGCGTCCTTCGACCCGTTCAAGAAACTAAAGTTCCTGTCCTTGAATGAAATATCCATGTCCATGCTGGAGCATAAATTTGTTCCGGAAGACCAGATGGAAGGGATGAAGGCGTTGCGGCACCGTGTCGCGGCGGCGGCGGATTGGTGCCTGGACAAGTTCCGGGAAAAACGCGAGGATACGCTGGTCATCCTGCTGTCGCGGTACCAGAACGAATGGAATTATTTCGCCTCCATCCTGCCGGAAAACCCCAATGCGGCTTTCATCCAGTGCAATCATTTCATCGTTTCCAACATGAATGCGCCGCACATTCCCCTGGCTTACGAGTTCCTGGCCCTGGCGCTCCGCTTCCGGGCCTTCAATGTCCCCGATTTCTATCATCGGTTTGCCCACCAGGATACCATCGGCTGTATGAACGATTTCTTCGCCTACGTACCGGACATGGAGCGTAAGGTAAAGACCGCCGACATTTGTACGGCTTGTAAATTGCGTATCCGGGAAATGAATGTGTCCAGGGATTTCGTCCGGCAGGTCAGGGACGGTTTCGAGCAGGTCCGCCGTTTGCAGCTCAACTTCGAAAGTTACCTGGAGGTGTCGGAATATCCCACCCTGCATGTGGAGCGTACCAATATCCGGGTGTCGGACCTGGGTATGGACATCCGGCTCAGTCCGAAAGAGATGACCGTTTACAAGTTCTTCTTCGACCATCCGGAGGGTATTGCCTTCAACCAGCTGTACCTGCACAAGGAATCCTTGCTCCGCACCTATCGGCAGCTGATGAATTATGGCAGGGATAATTGGCGGGATGTGGCGGTCCGTGTGGTGGAAACCCTGGTGGATGTCACCCAAAACAGCCTGAGCGAGACCGTCTCCCGCCTGAACCGGAAAATCGCTTCCCAGCTGGGCCGGGAGTTCGGAACATATGGGCAGATCGTCAACGACTCCCGGGGCATCCGGACCATCGACCTGTCCGGTGGCAAGGAGGAAACGGAGAAGCCTGGTTTCATCCGGGAGGTGGGATAACCCCGCTTTTATCGGGTGTTTTTTCTTGTCCGGCGGCGGGACTTGGGTTTATCCGGGCATGGGGTACGTGGGGCGGGCGTACAAATTCCTGCTTGCCTTTGCGCAGGAAGTAAAGGTGCCGCCGGGTGGAAGTGTGAAAATAAAAATCGCTACATTTGACCTGACGGCGGGCAACAGGCCGCTCCGTCCGGAGGTACCGTTACAACAGCGGGGGCCGAAGGTTTGAAGGCAGCCGCATTGGCATATCCCTGCGACGGCATGGTCGGATCGCCGGTTGTCGCCGGCAGGGCGGGGTTCCTTGTCCGTACCTAATTTCCTTATGAAAAAAAGAGATTGGCTGGTATGTTTGGTGGCGCTGGTCCTTCCTGCGGCCTGCATGGAAAAAAGTCCGGCGGCGGCCGGGAGCGAGTTGCCGCTGCCCGTCGTGGAGCGCCGGGCGTTGAACGAACGGTCCGGGGAGGACTGCGGCCTGCCCGACAGCCTGCGGGTCAACTGTGCGGAGGTACGCCTTCGGTATCCGGTGCTCGTTTCCGGGGCGGAAGCCTGTCGGGCCTCGGTGGACGGCTGGGCGCAGGATTTTCTGACCGCGATGGTATTCGGCGGGGTCGGACCGGCCGAGCCGGTGGCTTTGTCGGAGGCGATCGGGGCATTTTTCCGGAACCAGGCCGCTGCGGCCGAGGAAAATCCCGCTTTTCCCGCCTATCATCTCATCGAGACGGTGGATACCGTCCTCTACAACGACGGCCGTTTCCTGACGCTCCGATTGGACGGGTATGCGAATACGGGGGGGAATCATCCCAACGCTTCCGCCGCCCTGGCCACCTGGGAGCTGGCCGGCGGCCGCCGGCTGGAACTGGCGGATATGGTGTCGGACCTCCCCGCCTTGGCGGTGTTGGCCGAAAAACGGTTTCGCGAAGTCAAGGCCGATGTGTTCTTGCCGGAAAGCGAAGGGGGATGGGGTTTTGATTTCAGTGAGGATCAGCCTTTCCACTTGGCCGCAAACGTCGGCCTGACGGCCGACGGCCTCCATTTTTGTTACGTCCCTTATGAGGTGGCCAGCTATGCTTTCGGCTTCACGGAGTTTGTGCTGACTTGGGCCGAACTCGGCGACCTGCCGACGCCACTCGTGAAATGACCAGGCCGCTCCGTTGAATCCAACAACAATAATCCTTTTCAATTCCCCCCCTACGGCCCCCTTCGTCGACATCATTCCCTTTCGGCGCACCGACCGAAGAAAAATTCGATTCATTCGCCTAATTCTGGTACCAGCCCACCGCGAAGCGGTGCATGAAAATCCCCATCCCCATACCCTCCCTAATTTCCAGCCGGGTGCTCTTCATCCGGTGCCGCAAGTTCCGCGAGCAGCACCTTATCGATGCTGGCTCCGTCCATATCCACGACTTCGAACCGGAAGCCCATGGCGTCGAAGTGGTCGCCGGGACTGGGCATGGTTTCCAGCTGGTGGATGACGAATCCCGCCACCGTGCTGAAAAAAGGATTATTTTCCGGCAGCAGGTCTTTTCCGAGGAAGTGGTTGAGGTGGGCGGTGAGCACGGTCCCGCTGACCAGCAGGGAGCCGTCCCGGCGGCGAACGATGGCATCCGGTTCCTCGTCCGCATCCGGGAGGTCGCCCACCAGCGCTTCGGAGATGTCGTGTAGGGTGAGCACCCCCTCGAAGGCGCCGAATTCATCCGTCACGATACCGAAATAGCACCGTTTTTTTCGGAAGAGGGGCAGGACATCGATGGCGAGTTGGTTTTCCGGCACGAAGACCGGTTCCCGCAGGATGGTCCGCAGCTGGAAATCCGGTTCGTGTTGCCAGGCGAAGAAATCGCGGGCATGGAGATAGCCGAGGACCTTGTCATAGGTGCCTTCGCAGGCCGGGAACCGGGTCCGGGGGCTGTTGCGCAGCTGGGTCTCGATGAAGGAGCGGGGTTTGTTGACGTCCACCCATTCCACATCGAGCCGGTGGGTCATGATGGAGCGGACCCGGAGCCTGCCGAAGCCCAGGACCTTATGTTGGATATCGCTTTCCGCCTCATCGAACAGCCCCTGTCGGCCGGCCGTTCGGATGGCGTAGCGGAGGTCTTCCGTCGTCATCTTTTCCGCCGTCGCCGGCCGGATGCGGAAGAGTTTGAAAAACAAGGTGTGGCTACCCGATAAGATCCAGATGAAGGGGGCGGCCAGCCGGCTGAACGACCGGATCGGACCGCCGACCGCCAGGGCGACCGGTTCGGCGAACCGGATGGCGAGCGATTTGGGAATGAGTTCGCCGATGACGATCGACAGGTAGGTGACCAGGGCCACGACCACGGCATACGCCAGGGTGGGGGCGTAGGGTCGCAGCCAATCGATCTTTTCCAGCACCGGAACCACATGTCCGGTGAGGGTCGCGCCCCCGTACACCCCCGAAACGATACCAATCAGGGTGATGCCGATCTGGACGGCGGAGAGGAACCTTTCCGGAGCTTCCAACAGCTGGCAGACGGCCTTCGCCCGCTGGTTACCCTTTTCGGCGAGCCGCTCCATACGTGGCCGCTTGACGGAGATGAGCGCGATCTCGGACAAGGCGAAGCATCCGTTGAGGAGGTTCAGGACCAGGATAATCAGCAATTCCAAGGCGGGCGGTTTTTTGTTTGCCGACAAATATCCGATTATTTACCCATACCGGCCACCTCGGCACCTATCCGGTTCGGCGCCTTCCGACCCGCCGCCGGACGCCCGAAGGTCCTGGCCGGGACCGGTCAGGCATCCGGTTCCTGGTCCGTCCGACCCAGCCCATGCAGGCTCTGCCGGACGAAACGGTCGGGGAAGGATTCGACCCCCGGGAAGCCGAGCCGGATGTCCCGGCCGTCCGATGGAACCCAGGCGGTACCGAAAAGATAATCCCAGACGGACAGGGTCAGGCCGAAGTTCACCCCATGCGGCCGGTTCTTCGGCCATTCGTAGGCGTGGTGCCAGATATGCATGCCCGGGCTGTTGAAGAGATAGGGCATGGCTTTTCCCAACAGGGCGCTTCCGAGGAGGGTGGCAAGGAGGACCAGCAGTGCCGGTCCGCTCCAATTGTCGGGTGGGAACAGCCGGGGAAACTCCAGGCTGCCGGTGGCGATGACCAGGCCGACCAGGAGTCCCAGGATGCCGCCGGTCAGCCAGCCCGGTGCCCGGACATTGGCGTGGTTGTAGTGGCCGACCGCCAGGGTAAAGATATGGATGGCGAAAAAATCATACAACCCGATGCCGAGCAGGGCCAGGGGTATATACTCGATGGTGCGGTATACGACCGTCTCCATCCAATGGTAGCGCAGGTGGGCGGCGAAGCCCATCTGTTCGACGGAGTGGTGGACCTTATGGAACTCCCACAAGGCCGGCACGCGGTGCAGGAGGCGGTGTACCCACCACTGGATGAAATCGCGGACGATGAAGCCGACCAGCAGCACACCCCACAGCGGGAGTTGCCGCAGGGGGTTGGACGCTTGTACATCGAAGCCGGTCATGGTGCGGATCCCATCGTTGAACAACAGGACCACGACATCCGAGGCGGCATTGTACACCACCAGGGAGAACAGGAAGAAATTGAAGAAAAGGTAAAAGGCATCGAGCCAGAAATCCTTCCGGAGCCTCGGCTGGTCCCGCCGCCAGGGGGCCAGCAACTCGAGGGAAAAGAAGAAAAGGGAGACCCCCAGCAGCCAGTAGAAGTAGTTGTGCCAGCCGGGTTGCGTGATCTCCCGCCAGAGATAGGCGGCATAGCCTTGGTAGCCTTGCAGGAATGTGTTCAGGTATTTCATCGGGTCAATCTTTTAGCTGATGATGCAGGATGGCGGCCGAACCGAGGGTCAGTCCGCCGATGACCGCCACCGAAGCGTTGAGTCCGAGCCGGTCGGCGATGAGTCCGGTGAGCAGGGCGCCGACGGCATAGCCCAGGTCACGCCAGAGTCGGAAGACGCCGATACTTTCTGCGCGCTGTTGCGGGTGGGTCCGTTGGGCGATGGCCGCCAGGAAGGTCGGGTAGACGACGGCCGTCCCGATGCCGAGCAGGATGCTCAGGCCGACAAAGTGCCAGGCCCGGACGGCGGGGAGGAAGCCGAGTAGGGCCAGACCCTGGAGGGCCATGCCCCAGGTAAGGAGGGAACGGTGGGGAAGCAGGTCGGCGAGTCTTCCGGTGAAGAGCTGGCCGAGCCCCCAGACGGCGGGATAGACGGAAACGATGGCGCCGATGCGGGAGAGTGAGAACCCCTGACCGGCCAGCAGGAGGGGCAGGAGGCCCCAGACCATCCCGTCGTTGAGGTTGTTGACGAGTCCGGCCTGGGTGATGGCGCCAAGGCCTGGGTTTCGCCAGCTCGTATCCTTGAAGACGGAGCGCAGCCGGGGAACGGTGGTTCCGGCCGCTTCGGCGGCGACATGTCCGCGGGTATCCCGAATCCAGATCCAGGTCAGCAGGAAACCGGTGGCTGCCAATCCGGTGCCGAGGTGGAAAGGGTAGGGGCGGAGACCGTATTCCGTTGCCATCCAACCGGTCAGAAAAGCCATGGCCCCGACGGCGAGGTAGCCGGCCGCCTCGTTGAGTCCCATCGCCAGTCCACGGTCCTGCACCCCGACCAGGTCCATTTTCATGACCACCGTGCTCGACCAGCTCAGGCCCTGGTGGATGCCGAGCAATACGTTCGCGGCGATGACCCAATGCCAGTTGGGGGCATGGATCAGCAGCAGAGGGATGGGGAAGGCGAGGGCCCAACCGAACAACAACAGGTTGCGACGGCCGAGCCGGTTGGCCAGGGTGCCGGCATAGTAGTTGGTGAGGGCCTTGGTGATACCGAAAACCAGGATGAACGAGAGGATGGCCGTATGGGCGGCCATGTCGAAGGCGGATTGGGCCAGCGCCGGCAGGAGGGTCCTTTCCAGGCCCACCATGCCGCCGACGAAGGCGTTGACGACGACCAGCAGGGAGAACTGCCGCCAGTTTTCCCGAAGGCCGAGCCGGACAGGCGTGCTGTTACCGGTCTTCATGTCGGGAGTGGGTTGTCTGTCAGTCCGGGCACAGCTCCGCTGTCCGGTGCGGCGGCCGTATGGAATCGGAGGTCCGGATAGCCCTCCGCGAGCCGGACGGCATCGAAGCCGTGGGCCCGTAGCAGCTGCACCGCTTCGTCTGCGAAGGTGCAGAACACACCCCGGCAGTAGGCGACGATGGGGCGGTCACGCGGCAAGGCCGCCAGCTGTCCGGCCAGTTCCCCGATGGGGATGGATACCGCACCGGGCAGGCTGCCGGCGGCGAACTCGTCTATCGGGCGGACATCCACCAGGTAGGGGTGCTCCAGGGTGGACAAGGTGGCGAGGGTGATGCCGTGCGGCGCCCCGACCGATTGCCGATAATGCCGTAGTGTCAACTGGACGACCGGCTCCTGTTCCAGGGCCAGCGTCAGCAGGGCTTTCCAGGCGCCGTAGGCATGGGGCCCCAGCAGGGAATAATAGAGGTGGTGGCCCGACCGGCGGGCGCTGACCAACCGCGCTTGTTTCAATACCTGCAGGTGCCGGGACGCATTGGCGAAGCTGATGGCCGTCTGGGCAGCCACTTGTTCGACCGTCTTCTCCCCGTTGGCGAGCAGGTCGAGGATTTCCAACCGGTTGCCATGGCCGAACGCTTTGGTCATCCCGGCGACAGACGCATAGATGCGGTCTTTGAAAGCTCGTTTCTCCATGGCGTAAATTTAATCAATTATTCAATTTGGTAGTTGAATGATAAAAATCGCCCCGGGATGGTGGCTGCCGGCAGGTCCTGCTGAATACCTATCCCTAATCCTCGGATAGGCGCCAAACCATTTCGATTTGGTAACCGTATGTCCCGTCACCGCCGTTTACTGAACCTTTGAGGTTTAGTAAACGTACCTCCCGGCAGCACACGTTTACCAAACCTTGGAGGTTTAGTAAACGTAGGTAGCGTCCGAATTCTCGATTCAATGGATTTCCCGCTCGGAGTAGCAGCCGTTTACCAAAGGCTTTGCGATTGGGTGGACGTACGGCCCGTCTCCGCCGTTTACCAAACCTTCGAGGTTTAGTAAACGTACCTCCCGGCAGCACACGTTTACCAAACCTTGGAGGTTT
>CAZNLJ010000077.1:0-13613 GCA_964573725.1 uncultured Saprospiraceae bacterium | reverse complement strand
TCAAACAAATAGATTGGTAGGCGCAAAAACATTACGTAACTGAGCGGAGTTAGGGATTAAATCACCTTTGTTAACCTTTCGCAATTTTTTTGCTAATTCAGGTGATACAAAGGACTTAGTATTGTACGTGTATGTTCCATAATAGGTATAAATCTGGCCATAGTGAATACAACCCACCCCGCTTTCAGTGAAATCTTTTTTCTGCAGGCCGTTTCCTCTTACAAATTCCCCCACCTCCCCCAACGTCCTCCATTCCACCGCTTTCCCTTCAAAATTCAGCAACGCATCCCTGTAGTAGGTATATTGCGCTTTTCTGGCTTCCAGCTCCGCTTCCAGCTCCGCTTCCAGCTCCGCTTCCAGCTTCGTGAACAGGTCGAGGATTTTTACTATTTCGTTTTGGATGGGGAGGGGGGGGATGGGGATGGGGATTTTTGCAACAACAGGGGCATCTAGTGTCGGAATTCCAGCTACTCTTACCTTTGAGCGAAGTATACTTTCTTGACACAGTAATGCGTAGTATACAAATCTACTAATGAGTAAATCAGAATGTCCAAGACTGTAGCAACCATCTGACGACCAAAAATCAACATTACTATAACCAACTGTTCCCGCAGATGCTCCAACATTAATAATCATTACCGAATTCGCACTTCTATTGCTGGCGCCATAATATCCCAAAGGTTCTAAGCCTCCATGAAAAACAGGAAATTTTTCATTTTCTGACAGCTGGTTTTTGATTAACCTTTTACCTCTTAATACTTTGACTAACTTTCCCAATTCCCTCCACTCCACCCCCTCCGGGCAAAGCTCTTTTATCAATTCAGTCAATCTGTTCATAAGTTACCTCCCTCCAATTCCGCCACGATACCATCGATTGCTGTCCGGAGCTGCTGCTGCCTGACGACGATCTCCGCGATCCGGGCGTTCAGTTCTTCGATGTCCACTGTTTCGGTGGTATTTTCCTGTTCCACGTAGCTGCTGACGGCGATGTTGAAGTCATTGGCCGCGATGGCCTCATTCGGTACCAGTTTGGCGAAATGGTCCCGGTCGGACCGTTCGATGTAGGCGGCGAGTATTTTCTTGCGGTTTTCCTCGCTCAGTTTGTTCTTATTGCCGCCCCGGACAAAAGCCGCGGAAGCATCAATGAACAAGGTGGCATTGTCCTTCTTGCTTTTTTTCAGCACGATGATGCAGGTGGCGATGGTAGTACCGAAGAAGAGGTCGGGCGGCAGCTGGATCACCGCATCCACGTAATTGTTTTCTATCAGGTACTTGCGGATTTTTTGTTCCGCCCCGCCGCGGTACAGCACCCCCGGGAACTCGACGATCGCCGCCGTGCCTGCGGTGGAGAGCCAGTGCAGCATGTGCAGGGTGAAAGCCAGGTCGGCCTTGCTCTTGGGCGCCAGCACGCCCGCCGGCGCAAAGCGCGGGTCGTTGATCAGCAGCGGGTTGGCATCGCCTTCCCATCTGATGGAGTAGGGGGGATTGGAGACGATGGCATCGAAGGGCTCATGGTCCCAGTGTCGGGGGTCGGTGAGGGTGTCGCCGTGTGCGATGTCGAATTTTTCGTAGTTGATGTCGTGCAGGAACATGTTGATGCGGCAGAGGTTGTAGGTGGTGATGTTCACCTCCTGGCCGAAAAAGCCTTGCCGGACATTGTCCTTGCCCAGCACCTTGGCGAACTTCAGCAGCAGCGAGCCGGAGCCGCAGGCCGGGTCATAGACCTTGTTCACCTGTTTCTTGCCTACTACCGCAATCTCCGCCAGCAGTTCGGACACCTCCTGGGGGGTGAAGAACTCGCCCCCCGACTTGCCGGCATTGCTCGCGTACATGGTCATCAGGTACTCGTAGGCATCCCCGAAGGCATCGATGCTGTTTTCCTGGAAATCGCCCAGTCTCAGGTCGCCGACGGCATCCAGGATCTTCACCAGCAGTTCGTTGCGTCGGATGACCGAGGCCCCCAGCTTGTTGCTGTTCACGTCGATGTCATCGAAAAGACCCTTCAGGTCACCCTCGCTGTCGGCCCCCTTGGCCGAGTTTTCGATGTTCTTGAAGACGCGGCTGAGCGTTTCGTTCAGGTTCGCATCCGTTTTGGCCCGCTTGCGCACATTGACGAACAGTTCCGAGGGGAGGATGAAAAAGCCCTTCTCCTTCACCGTATCCGCCCGGCCCAATTCCGCTTCCGCGTCCGCAATCGCCGCATAATCGAAGCGGCTGTTGCCGGTACGCCGTTCCTCCCGATTGATATAGGCCGTCAGGTTTTCGGAAACAAAGCGGTAAAACAGCATCCCCAAGACATAGGATTTGAAATCCCAGCCATCCACGCTGCCCCGCAGGTCGTTGGCCATTTGCCAGATGGTGCGGTGCAGTTCGTCCCTTTCCTGTTCTCTTGTCATGTTTGATTGATTGAGATTGTTTTTGTAATTGTTCGGAAGCGATTGCCGACGAGGCTTGTTTTCCGGAAAAGGTGCGGGGCCGGCCGCCCTTTCCGGTAAGCCGGCAGCAGCGGGCAGCGTAAGGTCCGGCAGCCAAAATACGGTCTTATTTTGGCATGATAACGGATCAATGATTGTTTTTTTTGAATAAATAAATTTTGTAAATTGTCAGGGTTTGGAAATTATCAGGTTTAATTCGATTAACTGGCCAGGGTGGGTAAAGTATAAGGTGTAATTCGAAAGATATTTATATTGTGGCATGATTTACGGCGATTTGAAAACAGTATACGACCGCGTCAGCGGGCAATGGCCGGAAGAAGTACGAGCTTTCCCGGTTCCGTTGTTGTCGGTGACCAAACAATTGGAAGATTGCGTCAGAACCCTGGAAGACCAAAACACGAAGAACAGCCGCAATTCATCCAAGCCACCGAATCAGGATGTGAACCGTCCGGTGAGACGGCATGGCAACGAGGGAATTCCAATGGCTGAATTCACCAACAACCAAGCAGGACGAGACTTGCGAATGAATAAGGTAGGTGCCAAGGTTTCGGGAGGGTTTCGAAAGTTGGCGACAGCGCCGGCGTTCATGCGTATCCCACCGATCATCGGTACCGCTGTCAAACAAGCTGTTTGTCCGCTACAAACACTTGAATGGGTATTTACCAAGGGTAATTCTCAATCTATGGAATTAATCAACCCTGGCTGGTTACAAAATTTTTTCGCAACCGTGTCTGATGACTTGTTACAGGGCTGTAACCAACGCTATTGGGAAATTATCCCAGGAAATAGGGGTTCGGGACAGTGAGCAATAAGGACGAAATATGAACAGGAAAGAATTTGTCAAGATATGCGGACTATTTGGAATAGGATTGCCTTTTCAAGGTATGTTTTCATCTTTAAAAAAGATGACAATATATCCACACCTTTTTCAGGAAAAGTGCTGATTGTCGGAGCTGGGGCCGGTGGTTTGTCGGCTGGGTATTTTCTAAAAAAACAAGGAACTGATTTCGAAATTATGGAAGCTTCATCTGCTTACGGCGGCAGAATGAGGATAAACACAAGTTTTACTGATTTCCCTATCCCTTTAGGGGCGGAATGGCTTGAAACAAGCACCAGTATTTTTCAGGAAATAGTTAATGACCCTTCAGTCCAAGTAAATGTCCGGACAATTGCGGATAACCCGGACAGGAAATTTATCAACTATTCCTGGTTCAATTTTTTTGAAGAATATATCGTACCTTCCATTGCCGACAATATTTCCTTTGACACCATCGTACAATCGATTGATTATTCCGGTGGTCAAATTGTAGTAAATACCAATAAGGGGCAATTTGCCGCAGACAAGGTAGTAGTTTCCATACCGCTTCAAATTTTGAAAGATGGGGATATTGTTTTTACACCAAGCCTGCCACAAAGTAAACTTGTCGCCATAAATGAATCGGTCGTATGGGAAGGATTCAAGGCTTTTTTTGAGTTTGACACAAATTTTTATGGCGACAATGAATATGTATTTCCAATGACACCTGAAGATGGTGGAAAAAAAATATATTACAATGCTGCTTTCGGACAAAATACCGCCAAGAATATCATGGGATTGTTTGTAGTGGGAGCGCCTGCACAGGACTTTATTTCTCGTTCAGGAGATGATTTGAAAAATTTCATATTAAGTGAACTCGATAGCATTTATGCTGGTCAAGCCACGCCAAACTACATTCGGCACATTACTCAAAATTGGAACAACGAGCCGTTTATCAAAGGCGGATATTTGACTGACTATGAAGATTGGAGAAAGGTAAGGGTACTGGGAAACCCCATAGCGGACAAACTATATTTTGCAGGTGCGGAATATACGGATGGTGAGGATTGGGTATCTGTCCATACGGCTGCACAATCTGCCAAGCGAGTGGTAGAAGGAATCAATAATTGAAATAACGGCCCGCTGACATTGTATATGCGATTTTGCTCCCTGAACGGTTGCACTACCCATATACAAGACCATTGCACGACCAGATTTCCCGGCATTCCTTCGCGGCGGGCCCGGGCAGCCCCTTGGGCCATACGGCCTGCAGCAGGGCTGCCCGGCACAAGCCGGGGATTATCGGACGGCGGTCGTAGCCATCAGATGCGGGTGGTTTTCCTTTTCTTTTGGGGGTCCGTTTTCGGCTGAGGCTTCGGTTGCGGTTCGGGCGGCGTCGGTTGGAGGAAGAAATCGCGGGACCAATCGCCAAAGGGGAAATCGAAATCGAAGCCGAAGGAGCGGCCCCAGTTCAGGTCCAGCTGGCGGGAAGGTTGATCTTTCGGCGGCGATCGGCGGATCCCGCCGGGGTTCGGGGCGACGAGCACCTCCAGGGGCGGCGTTTCGAGGACCATGCCGTCCGCTTCCACGCTGGCGGGCAGGATATAGAAACTGCCGATATCCCGGGGTTCGAGGAAATAGGAGACCGTCATGGACTGGGACAACTCCCCGTTGACGATGCGCATCGAGGTGGAGGAATTGGGGCCGCTGACCACGCGGAAATGTTCGGTGAGGTCGGGTGCCTCGAAGCGGCTGCCCTTGGCGTTTTCCAGGGTGAAGGTCACTTCGAAGACATTGTCCAGGAGGATGGAGTCCGGGCTGACCCGGACGGTGAAGCGGACGGAAGCATCCTGTGCCAGGGAAGAAACCAGGAAAGCCAGGACGAATGCGGTGCTGAAGATTCCTTTTTTCATATCGATGGGTTATTTAAGGATGAAAATTCGGGAAAAATAACAATTCCGGCAACCGGTCGGTTGAACGGACCCGGCAAAAAGATAGCCGGCAGGGGTCACAATATTTTCCTTTTCAGTTCGAAATGTTGGCCCAGGTAGAGGCGGCGGACCTGTTCGTCGGCGGCCAGTTCCTCGGCGGTACCGGCCTTGAGGATGGAGCCGTCGTACATCAGGTAGGCGCGGTCGGTGATGGAGAGGGTTTCCTGGACGTTGTGGTCGGTGATGAGGATGCCGATGTTGCGGGCCTTGAGTTTATAGACGATGGATTGGATATCCTCCACGGCGATCGGGTCGATGCCGGCGAAGGGTTCGTCGAGGAGGATGAAGCCGGGGTTGCTGGCCAGGGAGCGGGCGATCTCGGTCCGGCGCCGTTCGCCGCCGGAGAGCGTGTCGCCCTTGCTCTTGCGGACCTTTTGCAGGCCGAATTCATCCAGGAGGGCTTCCAGTTGTTGCCCTTGTTGCGGGCGGGAGAGCGGCATCATTTCGAGGACGGCCCGGAGGTTGTCCTCCACGCTGAGTTTCCGGAAGACGGAAGGTTCCTGGGGCAGGTATCCGATGCCGAGGCGGGCGCGTCGGTACATGGGCAGGCGGGTGATGTCCTGGTTGTCCAGGTAGACATTCCCCTGGTTGGGTTTGACGAAGCCGACGACCATGTAGAAGGTGGTCGTCTTACCGGCGCCGTTGGGCCCGAGCAAGCCGACGATCTCCCCTTGGTTCACCTGGAGGGAAACTTCCCGGGCGACGGTGCGGTCGCCGTACCGCTTGACCAACCGGTCGGTGCGAAGTAGCATAACATTTCATTTACAAGTCCGTAGGAATCCTGTCGGTCATCGGGGTGTCCGGCCGGGGCGGCTGTCGCCGGACCAGGCCTGCAGGCCCAGGACGAGGAGGGACAATCCGAGGCCCAGGAACTCGCGGGTATATTCCACATACGGGGTGGAGGCCTGCATGGAGCCGGCGATATCCGGTGTGCCCATGCGGAGCCAGTCGAGGAATTCGGGTAGGAGGCTACCCATCCAGACCAGGCAGCCGAGGCAGCCGGCGGCGGCGGCGAGCCGGTGGCCTTTGCCGAAGGCCGTCAGGAAAGCGTGCCCGGCGACGAAGCCGTAGAGGGCGGCCCAGCGCCAGGGGTCCGGGTCGTTGAACTGCCAGGCGGCGAAGAGTAGGAACAGGATACCCGATCCGATGTGAATCCATTTCATAGGCGACAGCACGGGGAATGAAGGCCAAAAGTAATCAATTCGGCGGACCTGGAGGAGCGGGGTATGCAGGATTCACCCGGCATCGTCGGGTCGTTGGGCGACGAGCAGGCGGCCGTTGCCGTCCTTTTTCGGCAGCATGGCGTCGATGCGGACGAGCGCCAGGGCCAGGGGGAGCAGGGCGAGGGCGGGCAGCAGCCATAAGCGGCGCCAGGAGCGGGCATGGGCCAGGACCCGCAGGAACCCCTGGTACAGCTCGTGGCCGGCGGTGCCGAGCGGGCCGTAGGTCGCATGGCATGCCAGCTGCCGGAAGCCGGCGGCCCGGACGGCGGCTTCCACTCCGGCAGGGCGGTAGATGCGCCGGCGTTGCTGGACCGCCTCGTAGTCGCTGCCGGGGAGCATCCGTGCGGACAGCCGGGGGAGGATCCGGCGGCCGTTGACCGGGACATACAACAACAGGATTCCGCCCGGCCGCAACGCCCGGTAAAGGGCGGACAGCGCCGCCCCGTCGTCGGCAATGTATTGGAGGACGCCGACGCAGAGGACCAGGTCGAAAGGTTCGGTCGGCCGGAGGTGGCGGATGTCTTCCTGCCGGCACACGGCGTTCGGGAAGCCGGCGGCCCGGCAATACCGCTCCAGGAACCGTATATGGTCCGGGTGCCGGTCGAGCAGGCAGGCCGACAGCTGCGGGAAACGGCGCAGCAGCGGAAGCACATGCTGTCCGTCGCCGCAGCCGGCGTCGAGCAGGCGGGCCGTCGGCGGCATGGTCCGAAGCCGGCGCAGGGCCTGCCGCCGCACCACCCGGTTCCGTTGCAGCATGACATCATGCCAGCCGTGGACCGGGTCGATCAGCCGGGGCCAACGGAACAAGCAGGCCGGATAGCCATGGTGGTGGAGATAGCGTTGCAGGTGCTTGGGCGCCATGTCGTAGCCGGGACGCGCCGCAACCGTCGGAAAGGATGTCTGTCCTTGTCCGCCGGCCCCTGGCGGGACTTCCATCCCGTCGGTGCCGTTTTTTAGCCGGACCGGCGCCGTCCGGGTTAAAAATAGGTTTTCTTCGGCAAATAAGGTGTCGTTCGGTGACCAGCCCCCGTCACCGGACGCGCCGGACCCTTCGGCGTCCATACCGCCCCGGTTCCGCCCCGTGCCCGTCGCCGCCCCATTCCCCTCAGTAAAAGTACTCGTTCGGCGATTTGCCGAAACGTTCCTTCATCAGCCGCGAGAAGTACTGGGTGGTCTTGAAGCCGACGGCATAACAGACCTCGGTGACCGTCTCATACGCATGCGATTCCAGCAGGTGGCGGGCCTCCTGCAGGCGGGCCTCCGTCAGGTATTGGTTCGGTGTGAGGCCGGTGAAGGACTTCAGTTTGTATTGCAGGGTACGTTCGGTGATGTTCATCCCCTGGGCCATGAGCGGGACGGAGAAGCGGTTGTCCGACAGGTTCGACCGGACGAGGGTCTCCAGTTCCGTGAGCCATTTGCTGTCGAAGGAGGCGGCCTGTGGCGGTGGTTCGGGGGGTTGACCGCTGTCGGGGGCATCCAGGGTCGGGAAAAGCCGCATGGCGCGGCGTGTTTCATAGCGGCCGATCATATTGCGGAGGCGGGCGAGGAGTTCCGCCTCGAGGAAAGGTTTGGTGAGATAGTCATCCACCCCGAGATGGAGGGCATGGAGCCGGTCCCGGACCTCGACCCGGGCGGTGAGCAGGACGAAGGGGAGGTCCGGGAACCTATTCTTGGCGGTGGTAAGGAGTTGCCAGCCATCCATTTCCGGCATCATCAGGTCGGACAGCACCAGGTCCACAGGATATTTTTCGAGTAGTTGCAGGGCGGACAGGCCGTTGTCCGCGAGGAGCAGCTGATAATCCGCCTTGAGGCAGCTTTGGATATAGAGCAGCATATCGCGGTCGTCTTCCACGACCAGGACGGTCGGGCGCTGACCGGAGAGGGGCGGGTCGACCGGGAAGGTCTCCGCTTCGATGAACGGTTCCGGCGGCATCGGCGATGCGGGTGAGGGCTCGGCGAATCGGAGGGGGCAGGCGATCCGGAACATACTGCCCGAATCCGGGGTACTGTCCACCGTCAGTTCGCCGCCGAAGAGGCGGACGTACTCCCGGCAGAGGGCGAGACCGATGCCGGCCCCTCCCTGCCATGCGGAATGGCCGGATTTACCCTGAAAATAACGGTCGAAGACAAAGGGAAGGTCCTCCGGAGGGATTCCCTGTCCGGTATCCGTCACCTGGAGGACCAGCCGGTCGGCCGATTCGAGATCGACGGAGAGGGAGATACGGCCATCCCGCGGGGTGAATTTGAGGGCATTGCCGAGCAGGTTGTTGACGATTTTTTCCCATTTGCGGGCATCGAGGAGGACGGGCCGGTCGAAATCGCAACGGAAGTCCACTTGCAGCCGGATGCCGCGGTGTTCGGCATAGGGGAGGAAGGCGGCGACCAGGCGGTGGAGGAAAGGATGGAAATCGGTGGGTTTCTCCTCCAAGTGCAGCTTTCCCGATTCCATGCGGGAGAGTTCGAGGAGTTCCTCCACGAGATTGAGGAGACGGAGGGCGTTCTTGCGGATGATGAGCAGCGTTTCGGCGGCGGCCTGATCGGGCTGGAGGGATTGGAGGAGGCGGTCCAGCGGCCCCAGGATAAGGGTCAGGGGAGTCCGTAGTTCGTGGGTGACATTGGCGAAGAAGCGGGATTTCAATTCATCGAGGGAACGCAGTTCGTCCGCCTGTTTGGCGATGAGGGTGCGGTCCGTCTCGATCTGGTGGGTCCGCCGGGTGACTTCCGCTTCGAGGTGCAGGTTGGCGGCGGCCAGTCGGCGGGTCCGCCAGAGGGTGAAAAGCCAAGCCAGGCCTGTCATGGCGAGCAGCAGCAAGAGCAGGAAGGGCCAATCGAGGTAAAACGGCCGGACGACGGTGATGGGGAGGTCGAGGATATCGTCGGACCAGCGGTTGCCTGGGCGGCTGTACCGGACGAGGAGGCGGTGGCGGCCGTAGGGCAGGTTGCTCAAACGGATGGTCGGAGTGGCCTGTTCGATCCAGTTGTCCTGTACCCCTTCGATTTTCCAGGCGAAGCGGTAGAGGTCGGAGCGGTCGAAATGGAGGGTCGACAAGCTGAGGTCGAGGTAGGCATCGGAAGGAAGCAGGCGGAGCGGCCGATTGCTGGGGTCGATGACAGGTTGGAGGGCGTACTTGCCGGTACGCAGGTTGAACGTCCTGGCCTCCATGAGCCGGAGTTGGGAATTGGCGGGGGCTTCCGGGGGGATTTCGTCCGGCAGGAAGGACGTGACGCCGTTGATGCCGCCCAGGAAGAGTCGGCCGTCGGGTGTCCGGAAGTGGGAGATGAGGTTGAATTCGTTATCGGCGAGGCCGTCCGATTCGAAGAAGGTCTGCACGGTGCCGGAAGCCTTGTTGAAGCGCATGAGGCCGAAATCGCTGGGAATCCAGAGGTATCCGGACCGGTCGGGATAAACGGCATGGAGGAAGTCGTTGGACAAGCCGTCGGTGGTGGTGAAAGTCCGATGCGATTCGGTGGCGGGGTTCCAGCGGACCAAGCCACCGCCATGGGTGGACATCCAGAACAGGCCTTCCTCGTCCCGGTGGATATGGGTGATGTAAGCGAATCTGTTTCCGGGATCGGGTTCCCAAGCGGTTTGCAGGATTTCGCCGGCATCATCCAGGCGCAGGAGGCCCCGGGAGGTGCCGGCCCAGAGGGTGTCGCCGTCCCGGAACAGGGTGGCGACCGTCCCGTCGGGGATACCGGCCTGGACCATCCGGCCGGCGGCCGGATCGAGGCGGAACAGGCCCTTGTCGGTACCGGCGAGGAGTTGTCCGCTGCCGGTGCGGAGGATGGAGAAGATGAAATCAGGTTGCGGTTCGAAGGGATAGCTTTCGGTATTTCCGTCGCCGGCCAGGCGCAGCAGCGGATTGCGGTGGCTGCTGACCCAGCAGTCCGGTCCTTCGGCGAGCAAGGCCAGGCCGATGTTCTTGAAAGGGGAGTCGAATATCGAGACGGAACCGTCCCGGAGATCGATGAGGCGGGCGTTTTGGTAGCTGTGGACGAGCAGCCTGTCGCGGAGGAGGGTGATGCCCCGGGTGCTGTGGGCGGGTTTTCCGTCTGCCAGGAAGCGGTCGAAAGGCAGGTTGGGCCGGAGGACCAATCGGATGATGCCATCGTTGGTGGTGGTCCACAATCCGCCTTCCCGATCGAAATACAGGGGATTTCTGGAATCGATGTAGGTATGGAGGCGGGAGAGGTTGAAAAGCCGGGGTGCGGAACGGAAGCCGAGGTAGAGGCTGTCCTGCCACAGGGCGTGATAAAGCCAGTGACCGGACCTTTTGCCGACGGCGGAGTTGATGAAATCGTGTTGCCACGTGCTCGGGGGCGGGGTATCGGTCTGTCGGAGGGAGATGTTGCCGCCTTGGGCGAGGAAGGTCAGGTAGTGATCCGTTTCGGGCCGGTCCGGCGTGCCGACGCCGATCCAAAGGCTCAGGTCTTGTTCGACCCATTGGTTCAGGATGTGGTAGCCGCGGAGGTCGACAAGGTCCATTGTTTCGCCGCGGGCATCCACGAGCCGTAGATTTTCCCGGTCGACATCCCACAGGCCGGTCCGGGCGGGGAGCCAGTCGCCCAGTTCCTTCCCGGCCGAAGCCCGGAACACCGATTGCCAGCTGCCGTCGTAACGGTAGGCTTCTTTTCCGGTGCCCAGCCAGATGGTGCTGTCGAGCTGGTAGAGCAGGAATTGGTTGTCATCTTCGGGGATGACGACGGGTTGGTCGAGGCCGAGGAAGACATGAAGGGGGCGCAGCTTTTGGTCGTCCGGGTCGAGGATATCGATGGTAAAGCGGCCGTCTTCGAAATTCACCAACCAGATGTTGCCGTGCTTGTCTTCCGCCATGCGGGAGATGAGGGCCCTGCCGAGATTTTTGTTGACCGTTTCCACCTTCCGGAAGGAGAGGCCGTCGAAGGTGGCGAGTCCGGACTTGGTGCTCAGCCACATCAGGCCATGGCGGTCCTGGAGGATGGCGAAGAGGTTGCGGTCCGGCAGGCCGTCGGCCTGGCTCCAGCGGTAACTGTCGAGGTGGTAACCGAAAGGGGACAGGCCCTTGGCCATGGCGTCATCCAGGAAAGGCAGCTGTTGGGCCGTTCCCGGCAGGGACAAGGCCAAGGCCAGGAGGCCGTGCAGGAATAGCCGGTGGCGAATGGTGCGAAAAAGGACGGCGTGAAAGGTCATTTCAAATACAGCTGATATCGATGGCTTATTGACAAGAAAATATCCCGGGTTGTCGGCAAAGGTAATCCACGGCCGCATCGCAAGGCGCATACCTGTGCCCGCTGCGCCCCTTGCCCCCTCACTTTTCGGATTTCAAACCAAGAATTTCGGAATCGTAACAAGGTGGGCGGAGACCTTTGCTTTGTATTTCAGGAGCCATGCCGGATGAGGCAGGCAGGGGAATCCGAGCGGATTTCCTGCGGACCACGGAAGGGGCTTGTCCACGCGGTATGGCCGGGAAAACTATGCACGAATCATTAACCCATCACAAGAAAAGATGACAAACATGACGACATCCAATTATCCACCCCAAGCCGGCACCCTGCAACATCGACGGTATGGCTTGATGGTCCTGCCGCTGGTCATTTTCCTATGGCTTTCCGGAATAGGGCAAGCATTGGTTGCGCAGACGGTTATCGGGGGATCGATTCCCGATTCATCGGCCATGCTGGATATCCAAAGCACTTCACAGGGAGTCTTGTTTCCCCGATTGACCACGGCCCAGCGGGATGCGATTGCGGCACCGGCGGAGGGCTTGATGATCTACAATGTAACGACCAAGTGCCTCGATATAAACCTGGGTACGTCGGTTGCTCCGGTGTGGATGTCCATCAAATGTGCCGAATCGTCCGGCGGCGGCGGATCCGCACCGTCCACATCGAGCTGGGCCTTGGTGAGCGCCACCGATACCCTCTATTTCATGGACCACAACCTGGCCTCCGCCAATACCGCCGCCGACCCCTTCACCCCGAGCTGGGAAATCATCGGCGGCTACTGGCAGTGGGGCCGGAAAGGACCGGATGCCTCCCAATGGTTGAATACGAACACCCCGAACTTCGCGCACGGCCCGACAGGCCCCAACGCCGGGGATGCGAATGATGCGGCCGTCAGCGGCTGGAGTACGGCGAATGCTGCCAATGGTGCCTGGTCGGATTCGACCAAGACCGCCGACGACCCCTGCCCGACAGGTTTCCGGGTACCGACGAATGCACAATGGGACGGAGTGCTTGCCAACAATACCAAAAGCTTCGTCGGGAGCTGGAGTTCCAGTGCTACCAACTACAGCAGCGGGCTTTTCTTCGGGCCGAACCTGATGCTTCCGGCGGCCGGGGACCGTGGCAATAGCAACGGGGCCTTGTCCTACCGCGGCAGCGACGGCAGCTTTTGGAGCAGCACGGAGAACGGCAGCGACGCCTGGGGCCTGTACTTCTACAACGGCGGTGCCGGCACGTACTTCCTCTTCCGGACGAACGGTCTCTCCGTCCGCTGCGCCGCAGAATAATTCGACAATTTGACAATTTGACTATTTAGGAATTTTGATTTGAGGGCTGTTGGGCGGATAGTCGTACCGAGCAGTCGGCAGTTACTAGCTGTGACTGCCAGGCAGTCGAAATTCTTGAAAAAGAACCCATCGGCAATCGACCCGGGAGAACCGTCCGGTCCTCCCGGCCCTGTCCCCAACATCGGGAAAGGCTGCTTCCGGCTGCTGACCATTATTTAAATGAAATAGCATGAAATTAAGAATAGGCATCCTGTCGATTCTGTTGCTCTGCGCCCTGCTCGATAGCCTCCGGGCCCAGCACTCCGTGCAGGGCTGTGAGCAGGTGACGGGACTTCAATCCTTCTGGTCGGCCGACCTCGAGGTGGCCACCGGCGGGACTTTCATCAACCTGGGCACCGTGGAATACACCCGGGTCACCAGCCTGGTGAACCACGGGGGCTTCTCGGATGTGACCACCGGCTGCTCGGCGGATTACAGCGACCCCTGCACGGGCCAGCCCAACCGGCCCATGGCTTCGATATCCACCGGCAGCCTCAACGTCTTCGGTGCCGCGGTCGACACCACCACCATCGGTGGCTCCGCCCCGGTGCGGATGTTCGATGTGCAGCTGTCGCGGCATATCGCGCTCGACAACGAATGGCAGATTGCCGGCACGCTGACCTGGAACGCCGGGATGA
>CAZNLJ010000076.1:0-14262 GCA_964573725.1 uncultured Saprospiraceae bacterium | reverse complement strand
AGGGTTGGGCTGTTCGCCCATTAAAGTGGCACGCGAGCTGGGTTCAGAACGTCGTAAGACAGTTCGGTCCCTATCTGTGGTGGGCGCAGGAGTATTGAGGAGGGCGATCTCTAGTACGAGAGGACCGAGATGGACGCACCGCTAGTGTACCAGTTGTGCCGCCAGGTGCAGTGCTGGGTAGCTATGTGCGGTACGGATAAGCGCTGAAAGCATCTAAGTGCGAAGCCGGCTCCAAGATGAATACTCCAGGGTCTTCGGACCCGAAGGGTCGTAGTAGACGACTACGTTGATAGGTCGCAGGTGGACGCGCAGCAATGTGTTTGAGCCGAGCGATACTAATTACCCGAAAGCTTCCATTTTTTTAAAAATCCATGATGTTCCGCAAGGATGGTCATGGGAAACGAGATACGAGCGCAGAAGGAGATGAAGTATGTCTCAATGAGCGTGTCCGTAAAACGTTGCTCCCGGGAAGGGAAACCGACCCGCCTCTACCCGTTTTTGTCACTGGAAAATCCCTGCATGCCAGGGTTTCCAGCCCAAGAGATACTGGTGGCTATAGCGAGGGGGATCACCTCTTCCCATTCCGAACAGAGAAGTTAAGCCCTTCTGCGCCGATGGTACTGCCCCTAAAAGGTGGGAGAGTAGGTCGCCGCCAGTTTTTTTCCGTCTTTTATCTATTACACATATGAAACGGCTTTGCAGGGGACTGCAAAGCCGTTTTTTTTTGTCGCCCGGCGAACTTACGGGCACCGGTCTCCGCCCTCCTCCCGGTTTCAATCCTCCTCCGAAAGGCTGGCCTTATGCTCCGCGATGAGGCGCTGCTGGATGTCCGGCGGGACAGCCGTGTATTCGGCGAATTGCCGGCTGAATTTTGCTTTTCCCTGGGAAATCGAACGCAAGGTGGAGGAATACTGGTACATTTCCGCCAAAGGTACCCGCACCATGATCTTTTGGTAATGTCCCTCCGAATCCATTCCCATGATGATGGCCCGCCGGGTCTGCAAATCACCCATCACATCCCCCATCACTTCCCCGTCGCATAATATCTCGACATCGTAGACCGGTTCCAGGATTTGTGGCTGCGCCTTTTCGAAATTGGCCTTGAACGCCTGGACACTGGCGGTCATGAATGCCATGTCGTTGGAATCCACCGGGTGCATCTTGCCATCGTATATGCACACCCGGATATCCTGGCAGTTCGAGCCTGTCAACGGACCCTCCTCCATCTTGCTCAATACCCCCTTCTTGATGGCGCTGGAAAACCGGGCATCGATGGAACCGCCGACAATGCACCAATAAAAAGCAAGTTTGCCACCCCACGACAAGGTGTCGATTTCCCGGTGGCGAACCGTTAACCCCTGCGGATCCGGCATCTCCTCGTAGTACGGCTCGATGCGCATATGCACTTCCGCAAATTGCCCTGCCCCGCCGGTTTGTTTCTTGTGCCGGTAGACTTCGTTGGATTCCCGGGTGATGGTTTCCCGATACGGTATCCGCGGCCTGATGAATTCCATTCCCACGCCGTGCTCCTGTTCGATCCGGTGCTTGACCAGGTCCAATTGCAATTGGCCTTGTCCGTATAACAAGGTCTGCTTCAGGCTGGCGGACTGCTCGACCAGCAGGGTGGGGTCTTCCTCCGAAATCAGGTGGAGGGCCTTCATCAGCTTCTCCATGTCGTTCTTGTTCGGCGGGTGGATGGCCACTTCCAGCCTTGAATTGGGAAAGACCATCGGCGCAATCATCCGTTCGAATCCTTTCCTGTGGAGGGTCTGGTTGGTATGGGTGTTCTTGAGCTTGACCACGCAGCCCAGGTCCCCGGCCCGAAGTTCCTGCACCGCCTCGCGGTTCTTGCCGTTTGCAATGTACAGTTGCCCGAACCGCTCGACCGTGCGGTTGTGGGCATTGACGAACTCGTCACCGGCCTTCACCACGCCGGAGAAGACCTTGAAATAGGAAATGTTGCCGATTCGAGGTTCATGGTGCGTCTTGAAGATGAAGATGGTGGCTTCCCCCTCGGAGGAACAGGGCAGCTCGCCGCCGTCGGCCAGCAGTGCGGGCGCTTTGTCGGCCGGGGACGGGCAAACGTCGTTGATGAACCCCATGATCCGACCGCTGCCCATGTTGTTGACGGCGGAGCAACAGAAAAGCGGGAACAGGCTGCCTTTGGCGATGGCGGCCCGCAATCCGTAGGCCAGGTCGGCTTCCGAAAGGGTGCCCAGCTCGAAATACCGCTCCATGAGCTCCTCGTCGTTCTCAGCGGCCGCTTCCACGATGGCTTGGTGCATCGCATTGGCACGCTCCCTTTCGCTGTCCGGAATGGGCTTCTTCTCCGGTTTGCCACCGCCGGCCGGGAACACATACACGGTCATGCGCAGGGCATCCACGATGGAATGGAATCCGCTGCCCGGATTGAGCGGGTATTGGAAAGGAAGGACGGCTTGTCCGAAACGGGCTTTCGCCTGCTCCACGGTCGTGTCGTAATCCGCCTTTTCGTGGTCCAATTGGTTGACCACAAACAGGCAAGGGGTCTTGTTGGCCTCCACATACTCCCACAACAACTCCGTTCCGACTTCCACGCCGCTCTTGCTGTTCAACAGCATCACGGCGGTAGCCGACACTTTCAGCGAGGATATCACCTCCCCGATGAAATCGTCGAAACCCGGCGTATCCAGGACATTGATCTTGTTACCCCGCCAATCGTCGTGCATCAAGGTGGAGAAAATAGAATTGCCCCTTTCGTGTTCGATTTCCGTGTAGTCCGATACGGTGTTCTGTTCCTGCACACTGCCGCGCCGGGTGGTGGCCCCGGATTCGAACAGCATGGTCTCCGCCAGGGTGGTCTTGCCGGAACCGGGATGTCCCAAAAGGACGACGTTTCTGATGTTGCTGGTGTCGTAGGTCATGTCGCTGAATTATTTGGTCGACCGCCACCTGTCCAGTTACCGGCGAAAGCTTTTCCGGAATGGTCAAAAAGGAACAATTATGTCGTAAAAGGGCCGAATGGCGGAAGATGGTTTTGAGATAATTCTGCGTGAACATAAAAAAGTTTGGGCATTAAGTAAATATTTCCCTTCAACTTTGTCAATTTTTTTCCAATGGCGACCCGGCGCCTTGCTGTTGTACGGTTTGGGGTTTATCTTTATAATCAGCATGGTGGGAGGGCTGCCGGTACCGCTGTCGGCGTGCCCGCCCGCATGTTCCGAACCCCCTGAAACCAACCCCTCATGCCGAACTGGCAAAAGTACCCCGCCGTCCGGTTGCTGCTTCCCCTGACAGCAGGCATCGCATCCTGTTTTTGGCAGCCGCCGGCTTCCCTCCCGTCGTCACCTGCGCTCCTGTGGAGCTTGCTCCTGCTGCCGCCCTGGCTGTTGCTCGTCCGACGCAACAGAATCCCGTACGGGAACCGGTGGCTGTTCGGCGCCTGGGTGCATGTTTTTCTTTTCTTGTTAGGATATTGGCTCACCGCCCGCTCGGATGACCGTTCTCATCCCGATTACGTCGGCCGGCGGTACGACCGGGAGGCCCTCCTCCTGGTGGTGGCGGAGCAGTGTCAGCCGGGATCCGCCGGAAAGGTTCGGCTGACGGCCAAGGTACTGATGGCGGCGGCGCCGGAGGATGTTGTCGGGCTCTCGCATGCCACGGGCAGGTTGTTGCTGTATCTTCCGGATGATTCCGGTCAAGGGGAACCGGCGGTCGGTGATACGCTGGCATGTCGCGCCCGTTTTTTCCAGTTCCGGGGGGCGGCCAATCCCGGTGGATTCGATTACCGGCGGTACATGCATTACCAGGGGATCCATTTGCAGGGAACCGTCGCCGCCGGTCAATGGGCGACGGTCGGCAAGGCCTCCGGATGGTCGCCGGCCGCCTTGGCGGCTGCCCTGCAGGATGATGCCACCCGCCGATTGTCCCGTTACCTGGGGGAAGATACCGGGAACATGGCGGTGGGGGCCGCTTTGATCATCGGAAACCGGGACCGGTTGGGGGCGGAGCTCAAGGCGGCCTACTCGGAAACCGGCGCCATGCATGTGCTGGCAGTCTCCGGATTACATGTCGGCATCGTTTTCCTCTTGCTGAAAAACCTGGTTCGGCTCAAGCGGGCGGACAGGGCCGTCGGTCGGGCGGGGAAGGTGGGGGTCGTGTTGGCGGGCATCTGGCTGTACGCCATGGTGACGGGCGGTGCGCCCTCGGTGGTCCGTTCCGCCCTGATGTTCAGCATGGCGACGGTCGGGGACGCTTTGTATCGACGGCATCTTTTTCACAACACCTTGGCTGCGGCGGCTTTCCTGTCCCTGTGCCTGCATCCGTTCTGGTTGGCGACGATGAGTTTCCAGCTTTCTTATCTCGCTGTCTGGGGAATCGTATTCTTCCAGCCCCGGCTGGCATCTTGCTGGCGGCCGCGGTATCGGCCGATTCGCTACATCTGGGAGCTGACCTGCGTATCGATGGGGGCGCAACTGGCCACGTTGCCACTTTCCTTGCACCATTTCGGAATCTTTCCCGTCTGGTTCTGGCTTACCAGCCTGGTATTGGTTCCGTTGGCCGGGCTGGAGCTGTCGCTGGGCTTGCTGTTGCTACCGCTCGACGCCTGTTGGCCAGGGGCCGCCGGCTGGACCGGGCTGGTGCTGGACGGGCTGATCGGCGCCGGAAACCGGACCGTCCACGCCATCCGGGAATTTCCGTTCGCCGTAATCCGCCGGCTCTGGGTCTCCGAATGGGACACCTGGTTGCTGTATGCCGCACTGGCTTCCATAGCCTGGACCCTCGTCACCCGCCGGATTGCCTCCCTCTTGCCGGCCTTGCTGCTGCTCGCTACGGTTTGCGCAGGTCCGGCGGTAAGGGCGGTAAGACAGGCATCCATCCGGCAAATCACGCTCTACAACGTCTCCGACGGCCTGGCCATGGATATGCTGGACGGCTCCCGGTTGCTGACCGTGCGAGGGCAGGCCGGACTCCCGGCCCTGGATAGCCTGCTGCCCGGCATCCGGCGCGGGCTTCGTATCACCCGGCGGCAGGTGCTGTCCTGGCAGGATTCCTCCGTTTTCAATGCGGACAACTGCTACCGCGACGGTCCATGGCTGCAGTTCGGTTCGGTACGCCTGCTTGTGGTCGATGCGCAGACCGCCGTTCTTGTCCCTCCCCCTCCGGGAATGTCCTTTACCCACTGCCTGGTCACGGGAGGTGCCTTGCGGGATTGTGAGGTCCTGCTCTCCGGATTTACCGGCCAATTGGTTATATTTGGTGCGGACAACGATCCCCGGCTGGTCAGGCAATGGAAAAAAAGTTGTGAACGACGGGGACTCCCGTGGTACGATATCCGGGAGCAGGGCGCCTTGATCCTGGATGCCCGTTGAGACGCGGATGTACTCGGTCGGGGGCTTGTCCCGTCCATCCGGCCCGTCCGGTGAGAACCGCATGGACGCAACGGATTGGGGCCGGCCGGCTTCATCGGCCGGCCGTAATGGTATTTTACTTTCGGTATGTTATTTCAATTGGCATGGCGGAATATCTGGCGGAACCACCATCGGTCGCTGATCACCATGGCCTCCATCGCGTGTGCCGTGATGCTGGCGGTGGTGACGGTGGCCTTGCAGAAGGGGGTTTTCGACAATTTGGTCGACAACCTGGTCGGTATGTATTCCGGACATATCCAGGTTCATGCGGAAGGCTATTGGGAGGAACAGGTGCTTGACAACGCCTTCCCTTTCGAGGATAGCCTGTTGGCGGCCGTTTCCAGTGTGGCAGGGGTGAACGGGGTCTCTCCCCGGCTGGAGACTTTCGCCCTCCTTTCGAACGCGGAGCGAACGAAGGGTGCCTTGGTGGTAGGTATCCTGCCGGACCGGGAGGACGGGGTGACCGGCCTGAAACGGAAGCTGGTGGCGGGAAGCATCCCGGAAACGGCTTCCTCGTCGGTGTTGTTGGGGGAAGGTTTGGCCGGGCGGATTACGGCCGGCATCGGGGATACGGTCGTCCTGTTGGGGCAAGGGTACTACGGGAGCATGGCGGCAGGCAAGTTTCCGGTGGCCGGAATCCTGCATTTCGGTTCTCCGGCGCTGAACGACCAGGTGGTCTATCTGCCCCTGGCAACCGCACAGGATTGGTTGGATGCCCCGGCAATGGCTACGACCCTGGCCGTGCGTTTGTCCGCCGGGGCGGAACTGTCGCCCGTGGCCGCGCAGTTGCGCCGGGTGAGCGGAGCGGGTTGGGAGGTGATGAGCTGGGAGGAGATGATGCCGGAAATCGTCCAGCACATCCGCACGGACAACGCCGGGATGCTGATCATGTTGGGGGTGTTGTACCTGCTGATCGCCTTCGGCATATTTTCGACGCTGTTGATGATGTTGGCGGAAAGACAGCGGGAGTTCGGGATGTTGGTGGCCCTGGGCATGAAAAAGCGGGCCATTGCTTCCGTTTTGTCCCTGGAGTCCGTCCTGTTGACGCTGACCGGCTGCCTGGTAGGTATCCTGTTGAGCCTGCCGGTGACCTGGTACCTGACGGTTCATCCCATCCGTTTCGAAGGAGAGTTCGCGGAGGTATATGAGCAGTTTGGCTTTGAAGCGGTCTTTCCGGCGGTGATGGAACCCCGCATCTTCCTGGAACAGGCCTTGTTCGTGTTGGTCCTGGGCCTTTCGTTGGCCGCATATCCGGTTTGGCGGGTGATGAAGCTGGATCCCGTCGAAGCCATGCGGCGTTGATGCCGGCCGCGGCGGTCGCCGGCTCCCCTTGAACCATCGGGGATCAGGGGCGGCCGATGATCCCTTGTGCGGTCTGACAACATACGATTCATTCATCCATGCGATCCGATCGGGGCGGTTTGTCCGGATAGGGTCGGGTGACAAAAGCGCGGAGCGGAACCATGTTGTTTTCCATCGCCTGGCGGAACCTTTGGCGCAATTGCAACAGAAGTTTGCTGATCCTGCTTTCCGTAACCGTCGGATTGTGGGCGGGCATCTTCATCATGGCCATCTATTACGGGATGGGGGAGAGCCGTCAGCGCATGGCCATTGAGAAGGAAGTTTCCCACCTGCAGGTTCATCATCCACGGTTTTCGGAAGACCGGCAGGCCGGCTGGCGATTTTCCGAAGCGAGGGTTCGGGCCATCCTGGATACCCTTCCGAATACCGTTGCCTATGCCCTGCGTACGATTGGCACGGGTATGTTGTCGAATGCAACGGGGAGCCAGGGCATCGTGGTTTACGGGATCGATCCCGGGGCGGAGGAGCACACCCGGTCCTTGTCCGATGCGGTATCGGAAGGCGCCTACCTGCCGGAATCGGGGAGGCACCCTATCCTGCTTGGCAGGAAGTTGGCGGATAAACTCAAGATACCCCTGAAGGGCAAGGTGGTCCTGACCTTGCTGGATACGGCCGGCACCATAACCGCCGCCGCATTCCGGGTCCATGGAATTTACGAAACGGCAAATGCCCCGTTGGACGAGCGGGTGGCGTATGTGCGGAAAGGGGACCTGGACGAACTGCTGGGAACCGGTGGGAATGCCCACGAGGCAGCGGTACTGCTGCAAGGAGAGGTGGCGGTGGAAAAGGTACAGGCCCGGCTGGCGGCGTGCCTACCGGATTTGAAAGTGGAGAACTGGAAGCAGATTTCCCCGGAGACAGCCTTGGTCATCAGTTCCCTGGATACCTACAACCTGATATTTATCGGGATCATTTTGCTGGCCTTGTCATTTGGCATCATCAATACGATGTTGATGTCCGTATTGGACCGGATGCGGGAACTGGGTGTCCTGATGGCGGTGGGGATGTCCCGGCGGCGGGTATTCGGAATGGTATTGCTGGAGACAATCCTGTTGACCTTGGCCGGTGTACCTTCCGGATTGTCGCTTTCCTTCGTCACCGTCGCCTGGGTCGGCAGGACCGGTATCGATTTGGGGCGTGTCGCGGGCGATACGCTGCGAGATTTCGGATATGAAACGGTCATCTATCCGGCGATGCCGATGGACAGTCTGGTCGACGTGATGGGGCTTGTGCTGTTGGCCGCCGTCTTGTCCGCCCTTTATCCGGCCTGGAAAGCCGTCTCCCTCCGGCCGGTGGAGGCCCTCCGGCGTTGACCCGACATGCATGGAGGTTCGGTGGCAGGTGCATTCGTACACACAGCTGCCGACCTTCGCAAACAAGGAAGCCAATGGATATACAACCTGTCATGCAAGCCTTCGGCGTTTCGAAGACCTACCACCCGGAAACCGTTCCGGTACGGGCCCTGACCGGTGTGGACCTACAGGTGAACCGGGGCGAATTTGCAGCCTTGGTCGGGCCGTCCGGTTCCGGAAAGACCACCTTGTTGAACATCATCGGCGGGTTGGACGAGCCGACAAGCGGCAGGATTGTGGTGAACGGCACGGATATCACCGGATTGACGGCCGCCGGCCGGATCGATTTCCGGCTGTACAACATCGGGTTTGTCTTCCAGTCGTTCAACCTGATTCCGGTGCTCACGGCGCAGGAGAACATCGAATTCATCATGTTGCTGCAGAAGGTGCCCCGGGATGTACGGCGACGTCGGGTCCTGGAATTGCTCGAGGCGGTCGGCTTGGCCGACAAAGCCGATGTCCGACCGGCCAAACTGTCCGGAGGTCAACAGCAACGGGTGGCGGTGGCCAGGGCCCTGGCATCGAAACCGCAGTTCGTCCTGGCAGACGAACCCACCGCCAACCTCGATACCCATTCTGCGGCCAACCTGCTGGATATCATGGAAAAATTGAACCGGGAAGCTAATATCACCTTCCTCTTCTCCACCCATGACCAGCGGGTCATCGACCGGGCCCGCCGTGTCATTACCCTGGTGGACGGCCGCATCGCCGACGACAAGGTGCTGGTGCCGGGCTAGTCCGTGCGTCTGTCGGACGGGTCTCCGGTTCCGGGGCTGCGGTCCGCCGAAGGGCGGATTGCCACCTCCCCTACGGTTTCCCGCCGGAGCCGGGCGTCCGTCATTCCAAGGGCATTTTTTTCTTTCCCAATTGCAGGCGGGCATTATTTTTACAGCTCCTCCGGACGATGTACGCCCGGGGTATCCATCCGTAAACACCCGTTTCATGAGAACAAAGACTTTTCCTTATCTGTACTTGGCGCTGACCTTACCTTTCCTGTTTTCCTGCGGCAAGGAGCCGCTGCCGGTAAGGCCGCACGACCCCTGGGTGTTCCGGTCCGTCCTGGACTCGATTCCCCGCATCGCGACCGCCGCCCTGCATGACGACCTGTTCATCGCCTACCGCACACAGACCGGTTCGGTTTACAAGGCCTGGAAAGGGTCGGTGAATTTCGATGGGGCGGTATATACGACCGCCCATGGGCCACAGCCCTCGTCTCTGGGCAATAATTGGTTTGTCAACCGGTTCGAGGAACCTTGGCGGATTTTGCAGGACGGTCGCGAGGTCAGCCCCGCCGTCCAGTACCGCGGACATCGGTTCGAGGAGGGACAGGTTTGGTTCAACTATGAGCTCCGCCTGGATGACGGGACGGTGGTACAAGTTTCCGAACGCCCGGAATATGTATCCAGGGAAGCCGGTCAGACCGGCCTGGAAAGGACTTTCCGCACCGCCTCCGTGCCGGCGGGAATGCAGGTGTCCCTACGCACCAACCTTTCCTCGGTCGCCTTGGAAAGCTCCGTAGAGACGGACGGCGATTGGCAGGTGACCGCCCGGTCGGACCGCTCTTTCCGGAACCTGGACGGCCTGGACCTGGAAGGGACCCTGGGCTTGGTCTCCAATGGGGATACCCGTTTCACGGTATATTTCACCAAGGCACCCCTGTTGGAAAACCCGAACCGGGTGGCGGGTGAGGAAACGGCGGAAAACCTGCCCCTGGGCCTTCGTATCATTGCCCGCAACGATTGCAAGACCTGTCACAACACTTTCGTGGCGACGGTCGGTCCCTCCTACGTGGATGTGGCTAAGCGCTACCGCAATACCCCGGACAATATCGGCATGTTGGTGACGAAGGTAAAAAACGGAGGTTCGGGCGTTTGGGGCCAGGCGGCGATGACGGCGCATGCGGATTTGCCGGACGAGGACATCCGGGAGATGGTCGGTTACATCATGAGCCTGGACAGCCTGGAAGAGGCGGCCATCGCCGCCATCCCGGCGTCCGAAAAGGAAATGGAATGGTCCGAGGGAGCGGATATTTCCGAAGCGGACATCCTGCCTGGCGTGGTGGTCCGTGCGTATCAATACGACAAGACCTTGAACAGGCTGGATGACCTGGACCCATTTCCGACACCCGTCTTCGAGGGAGTGGTCCCGGCCTTGCAGGCATCGGGTAATGACTTCGGCGGATTGACCGAAAATTTCAGTATCGTGGCGGAAGGCTATTTCAAGATACCCAAGCGCAACAATTACGTCTTCCGCTTGGTCAGTGACGATGGCAGCCGCCTTTTTGTAAACGGCAAATTGGTCGTGGATAACGACGGCCTGCACGGGGACGAGGCGAGGGATGGGGAACTCGCCCTGGAGGAAGGGTATCATCCGTTCCGAATGGAATATTTCCAGGGCGGCGGCGGCAGGACGATTTCCCTGCAAATGAAATCCTTTGACGGGGAAGGTGGTATGTTCGGGGTGGTGCCGCCCGGTCTGCTGGCCCATCGGAAGACCGATACGCCGACCGGGTTCGCGGGTGCCGGCAGCTTCGGTAAGAAAATGTCGGTGCCGGGTGACCGGTCGCCGGTCGAGGGGGTACATCCGAGCTTCGACCTCAGCCAGGCCCGGCCGGCGGATTTCTTCCCGAAGGTCGGGGGAATGGATTTCCTGCCGGATGGCCGGTTGGTCGTCAGCCTGTGGGATGCCGAAGGAGGGGTTTATGTACTGGAAAATGTCCAAAGCGGGGATCCCGCCCGGATGAAAGCCACCAAAATAGCATCGGGCCTGGCGGAACCGCTCGGTCTGAAAGTCGTGGACGGGGACATATACGTGCTCCAAAAACAGGAGCTCACCCGTTTGGTAGATCATGACGGAGATGGGCTGACCGATGAATACCGGACGGTTTGCAACGAATGGGGGGTGAGCTCCAATTTCCACGAGTTCGCCTTCGGGCTGGCCTACAAGGACGGTCACTTTTACGGTAGCCTCGCCACGGATATCCTTCCGGGGGGAGCCGGGGCACCGGTCCAACCCAAGGATCGGGGCAGGACGTTCCGGATAGCCCGGGAAGACGGGCGCATGGAATTGGTCACATCCGGTTTGCGCACGCCGAACGGTATCGGTATCGGGGTGGACGGAGAGATTTTCAACGCCGACAACCAAGGGGATTGGCTGCCGTCCAGCAAGATCGTGCACATACAGCCCGGCGCGTTCTACGGCAGCCGGGCGGTGGATTTCGACGGTACCGCCCAGCTAGCGGAAACGCCGCCGGTCGTCTGGTTGCCACAGGACGAGATCGGCAATTCCCCGTCCACGCCCCTCGCCTTCGATGAGGGTCCCTACAAAGGGCAGATGATCCATGGTGAAGTGACCCATGGAGGGATCAAGCGCGTTTTTGTGGAAAAAATAAACGGAGCCTACCAAGGTTGCGTCTTCCGGTTTACCCAGGGATTGGAGGCCGGTGTCAACCGTTTGGTATGGGGGCCGGACGGAGCCCTGTATGTGGGAGGGGTCGGCAATCCGGGCAACTGGCAGCATGGCAGTGGCCATTGGTACGGTTTGCAGCGGCTTCGGTACAACGGACAAACCACCTTCGAGATGTTGGCCGTCCGCGCCCGGTCCAACGGCCTGGAAATCGAATTCACGGAACCCCTGGAAGCGGGAATCGGCTGGGACGCGAAAGCCTATGACATCCAACAATGGCGCTACCAACCGACGGCGGAATACGGAGGACCCAAGCTCGACCTGACGGCACTCAAAGTACGCCGTGCCAGTGTCAGTGAAGACCGGACTAAGGTTTTCCTCGAGTTGGCCGGAATGAAGGAGGGGCACGTCATCTATGTACACCTGCCCAATCATTGGATCAGTGAAAACGGCCGCGAATTATGGTCTACCGAAGGTTGGTACACCATGAACCAAGTCCCGGCGGACCTTCCCGTGCGCAGCCTGAATCCCCCCGTCCTGGCCAACAACGCGCTGACGGAACAGGAAAAAGCCCTCGGTTGGGAGCTGCTTTTCGATGGAAAAAGCCTGGCCGGGTGGCATACCTATGGGAAAAGCGGTATCGGTAAGGACTGGGTGGTGCAGGATGAGGCCATCCACCTGGATGTCGGTGCGCGGAACAAGGAAGGGTGGCAGTCGGAAGACGGCGGGGATATCATCACCGAGCAATCCTTTGCCAACTACGAGTTGCGGCTGGATTGGAAGATCGCGCCCTGTGGCAACAGTGGCATCATCTACAATGTGGTCGAGGATGCAGACAAATACACTTACGGCTGGCAGACAGGGCCGGAGATGCAGGTCCTGGACAACACCTGTCACCCGGACGCCATGATCGAAAAGCACCGGGCGGGAGACCTGTACGACCTCATCGCCTGCCGTTACGAGACGGTCCGACCGGCCGGGCAATGGAACCAGGTCCGCCTGGTGAACCGGAACGGCCGGGTGGAGCACTGGCTCAACGGCCGCAAGCTGGTGGAAGTCGACATGACTGGCGATGCCTGGCGTTCCTTGGTGGCCGGGAGCAAGTTTAAGGATATGCCGGATTTCGGCAAGTCGACAGCCGGAAAAATCCTCTTGCAGGATCACGGGGACAAGGTATGGTTCCGCAACATCAAGATCCGGAAACTGGATTGACGCCGTAGATGCCTGCGGGCCGGCGGAGACAGGTCCGCTCTTGGCCGAAACCTATCGCCAATCGGACGGGCGCCCGTTGTCACCAGGACAACGGGCGCTTTTCTTTTGGTGAAGGGGAGAGAACGGCCGGAATGCCGGGGCCCAATCCGTTGCCGATGGATGGCCATGCCAAACCCATGTCCGTGTACAGCCTTTTCGGTTAATGTCACCTTTGTATGCGGATCTTCCTCATTGCCGACGGCTCATGTCGGCTTATATTGTGCAAGTACTTTCTAACACGATCGAACATCGGATGAAAACGGCAAAGCGAAGAACAACGCGACCATCAACTTTGCGCAGCAGGGGAGAGGGAGCGGCTGCCGGCCGATTCCGTCGTCTGCTACGCTGATTCACCATCAAAACGTAGCGTCATGAAAACGAAGATGTTGATTTTGGCGATAGGCATGTGGATGCCTATGTGGGTCTGGGTACCGGCGATATCCGCGGCCGGTGATGCAGGACCGACACCGATTGTGCGGGTGGACCAAACGGAGAAAGCGCAGTTGCGCATCCGGATGGCCAACCTGATGCGGAAACACACCCGGGTCAGCTTGTCGGATACGGATGGTAAAATTTGGTTCGACGAGGTGGTGTGGCAGGAGCAAGGGTATGGTAAATACCTGGATTTCACCGGCCTGCCTGAGGGTGACTACCTGTTGTTGGTACAGGGGCAAACCTTGTTCTTTGCCCGGATGGTAGCCTGGAGCGAGCGGGACGGGGCAGTCTTGTTCCGACAAGGGCCACCCGTTCCACGGCGGGGAGGTATCGCCATGCTGACCGGCCGTCCGGCGGCGGTGCGGGGAAGCCTGATTGCCCGCTTGTCCCCGTACGGAACCACCGCCATCGGGGTTCGGCTCGCCAACCTGCAGGGGGAAGATGTTCGGCTGAGGCTATACGCAGCCGGCGAGCAGCTGGCTTATGAAACGCATGTCCGTGGTCTTGCAGGCTATGCCAAGGCCCTGGACCTGCAGGGCTTGGTGCCCGGCCATTACTTCCTCAGCCTGGAAACCCCGACCATTACGGTCGTCCAGTTTGTACACTGGTCGGGCGAAGCGGTCACCTGGGGTGGACAACAGCACCATCGGCAGGCGACAGGACGGCGACACGGGTGGGTATACCGTTGATTGTCGGGGACCCGTACCGACGATGACAACCCGATTCGATGACAGCGGGGGATTGCGAATCCCGCAACATGGAATCGGATTGTCATCCGTCTTTCGGTCAAGCGCTTACCCCGCGGCATTTGCCGTTGGCAGTTGTCATGACTGGAAACCGTGAACTCATCTTCCGCAGCTTAACCCTACAAAATAATTATTTACAAAACATTGAATTCCTGTTGTTCTTGGTCATTAAACCCGCTGATGTGCTGCGGCCTGCCCTAAAAAGGGCGCGGGGCGCAGCCCCGCACCTAAAATATTTTTCAGGACGGCCGGGGGCGGGCGTGGGGGCGCCACCCGAAAAGAAGGACCAAAAACGGGGCGACGCCGAAATACACAAAGATT
>CAZNLJ010000075.1:0-14545 GCA_964573725.1 uncultured Saprospiraceae bacterium | reverse complement strand
GTGGAATCGAGGTTGCCAATCGAATGGGATATTATTGTTTCGTGCATAGGTGGTTGCGGATGATTTGAATCCCCGGATGATGGATGCCGGATTTTTGGATGGGGGTTTGAATGCGGGACGGACGCCGTCCATGGCGGTAGAGACGCCATGCATGGCGTCTCTACGGACGCCACACGCGGCGTCGGTTCGTATGATATGGTCGTGGAATCGAGGTTGCCAATCGAATGGGATATTATTGTTTCGTGCATAGGTGGTTGCGGATGATTTGAATCCCCGGATGATGGATGCCGGATTTTTGGATGGGGGTTTGAATGCGGGACGGACGCCGTCCATGGCGGTAGAGACGCCATGCATGGCGTCTCTACGGACGCCATACGCGGCATCGGCGCCATACGCGGCGTCCGGCGCCATACGCGGCGTCCGGTCGAACGGAAACCACCATGGACCAGCACATGGGTCGTTATTTAATTTTTTATTTATTTTATTTTTTTAAATGTGTCTTTTTTTTTGGATGGAGACGCCATGCATGGCGTCTCTACGGACGCCATACGCGGCGTCGACGCCATACGCGGCGTCGGCGCCATGCGCGGCGTCCGGTCGAACGGAAACCACCATGGACCAGCACATGGGTCTTCATTTCATCTTTTATTTATTTTATTTTGTTAAATGTGTCTTTTTTCCAATTGATGGGATTTGTCACAATATAACGGCTGATCCTGTCATACGCGGCACCGGTTCGTATGATATGGTCGTGGAATCGGGGTTGCCAATCGAATGGGATATTGTTGTTTCGTGCATAGGTGGTTACCGATGATTTGAATCCCCGGATGATGGATGCCAGATTTTTGGATTGGGGTTTGAATGCGGAACGGACGCCGTCCATTATTGTATTGTACGGATTATCCCCAATGATCAAAATGGCGTGAAAATGATTGGGCATCACCACAAATGCACCCAATTCCAGATTCATATCGGGTCTGATGGCGGGCGTTTTTACCCATTCCGCCGCAACAATTTTCCCCAATACTGAAAAATCCATGATCCCATTTTCTATCTCCCCAAAAAAATGTATCCTGTTCTTGGTACATATGGTGACAAAATACATTCCTGCACGGCCGTAATCATACGATTGCAACCTGGCAGAGGGTATTCGGTATTTGTTTTGAAATTTATCCGACATATATAAATTGTTTAACCAGCCGTTGGCTTCGACGAGGGTTTGCGAACCATGCCGTTGAAGCCAACGATAGGGTCCGTATCGTGCTGCGAGGGCAGGCCGAAGGCATGGGAAACGAAGGTTGAAGCCAACGCAACGCTCCGTATCGTTTGTCCATATTTTATGTCCTTTGCCATAACCAAGATAAGCATTTTCGACATTAGCCGAGGTACCCGTATCGGGGAATACTTCGGAAAACAGACCTCCAGACGCGTACCATTCCCGACCGGGAACATCATCCCGGACCGGACCGGGCTCGGCGGCCGATGGCAGGGTCGGCAGGCCGGAATATCCGGAACAGGGCCCCCTTTGTGGTTATCCAAGAAAAAATGGTCTAATTTTGTAAGTGAACCTGTTCCGGCAAGTCCGGCAGGCCGACCGCCGCCTGTCTCCCCTTCGGAAAGCGCTTCCGCTTATCCCCAAGCCGGGGAAAGGACAGGCCAGCCAACTGCTCACATCAGGGTAAAATCCCGGGACGGGAACCGCCGGGCGGCATCCCGTCGAACCGTACAGGCCCCCATCCGAACACCCAGCCATTTTCACGAGTTACGACTTTTCCGTGCACCCACTTCGGAACGGCTGCCGCAGGTTCCCGCTGCAGGGTGACCTGCCGCCGGCAGGAAGGGGATGAGCAGGCCTCCCCCGGAGGGAAGCAAGCCCTCCCCGCCGATGGCCGCAAAGGCAACACAGGCATGAGACATCTGATCCATATCGGTTACCCCAAGGCCGGCTCCACCTTCCTGCAGCGGTGTTTCGAACAACACCCGCAACTCCTTTACCGGAATTTCGCGATGGGAGGCTTCTACAACCTATCCACCCTCCCGGATACCGTGCTCCGCCGGCGGGAAAAACCCATTGCCTACGTCGTGACCAGCCAGGAAGCGATATCCATCGGCAAAAGCACCATCCTGCCGGAGGGGGATGATTTTGCACATCGCAAGCAGAAGCAGGGCAGGACGGACATCCATCCCCGCGAATACAGCGCGTTCCTGTCGGAATATTTCCCCGGTGCCACCATCCTGGTCATCACCCGGGGGTTCGCATCCAGAGCCATCTCCACCTACAAGGAGAGCATCCGCGCCGGCATCACCATAAGCCTGCACGAATCGTTGGCCTTACAGGTGCGGCTGAAACACACCTTCAGCGATTACGACGGCCTCATCCGGACGTACCGGGAAGCCTTCGGGGACGACCACGTCATCGTCCTGCCGTATGAACTGCTCCGCGACGACAGCGACCGCTTCCTGGCGATCCTGCAGGAGCGGCTGGGACTGACGGAACCCTTCACCAATCCGGGCATCACCAATGCCGCCAGAACCGACCAGGAACTCCACTGGCTGCGGATGGCCGGCAGGCTGCTGCAAGCCGGCACGAAATGGATGGGCACCGGATTGTATGTGAGTTGCTACCGGAAACACATCGAATATATGCGCCGGGACCGGTATCGACCCGTCCTCTTCCTCCTGCGGCACCTGTTCCCGCATAAAAAGTTGGACATCGGCAAGATACCTGCCGGCTTCCTGGCGGAGCACCGGTCGTTGGCCACCTGCCTGCAGGCATTGCCGGAATACCGGCCGTACCGGGCGGAGTACCTCCTGGACCGCGCCCCGGAGGTCGCCGACGCCGGGCCGGAAGCCCGTCCTCCCCGCCCCACGACACCGAACCAACCGCACCAACCATGAAAAAACAGCTTGCGTTCACCCGCTACTACGAATGGTGGGACTACAAGGTCGGCATCTTCCTGGCCACCGGACTCCTGGTCCTACCCCGGATCGGGACGGCGGATGTCGCCGGAGCCCTGGCAAGATTGGGGTTGATGCTGCTCGCCCTGATCGTCGGGGCCGTCTTTGTCAGCCTGATCAACGACTATTTCGACCTGGCGGACGACCGTCGCAGCGGCAAGTACAACCGGCAACAGCATTGGCCGCGCTGGCAATCCCTGACCGCCATCGCCCTGACGGCGGCGGCCGGTGGCGGATTCCTCTACTTCTTCCGGCACAGCCGGCTGACGACCCTGGGCTACCTGGTCCCCTGGATCGCTTTCCTCCTCTATTCCGCCCCCCCTTTCCGGTTCAAGGAACGGGGCGTGCTCGGCAGCATGGCCGACGCATCCGGCGCCCACCTCTTCCCGACCCTCTTCCTGCTATCCGGCATGTACGCTTATGCCGGGAATACGCCGCCCCCCACCCTGTTGTTGGCTTTTGCAGCATGGTCCTTCGCTTTCGGATTCCGTTCCATCGCCTGCCACCAGTTCTCCGACCTGGAACACGACCGCCAGGGAGGGATTCGCACCTTCGCCGTCCTCCTGGCCGAACCCCGACGACTTCGACGGATGGCCTGGCTCCTGCTTGCCGGGGAGGTCGGCTCGCTCGCCTTCGCCTTCCTCAGCCTCCGGCAATATCCCCTGCTGCTCCTGTTGGCCGCCTATCTGCTGGCGGCCGCCCTGCTGAAAAAATACCGCGGCATCGAATTCGTCGTGGTCGTGAGACCCGCCCACAGCCGCTGGCGCATGCTCATGACCTCCTTCTACCAAACGGTCGTCCCCGTCGTCCTGCTCGCCCAGCTGGCCCTGTCGGTCCCCTGGACCGCCTGGATGCTGCCGGTGTTCCTCCTCCTTTTCCTGCAGGATATCAAGACCATCCGCTACGACTTGCTGGAACTTGGGCAATGGGGTAAGGACGCGTGGCGAACCGTACTCCGCCGGGCTTCCCGAACATAAAAACCCGAATAAGTCATGATACAACCAATCGATGCAAATACAGTCCATCCGGCGGTGTTGAGGGGGCTCTCCTTCCTGCAGCGCCGCCAGCTGCCCTCCGGCGGCTTCTCCACCCTGACCTCCCAGTCGGTCCATGGTACCAATGAAGAAATGGAAACCTTCGAGGACGGAAACCGGAAAGGATGGGTCACCGAAGATCCCCACTCCGTATTTCCCGCCATCCTCATCGGCTTATCGCTCCTGCACACGGCCGGAGTCGGTTGCACGGACGACATCCTCCGACGGATCGCCGACTTCCTGGTGGACAACCGGAACCCGTTCGGTTTCTGGCAACATTTCACCAAGGAACATATCTTGTATTCCTTCCACCCCTGTGATGTGGACGATACCGCCCTGGCCAGTGATTTCCTCCGGCGGATGGGCGTGCCGACGCCCGACAACCGGCAGGTCCTTCTGCGCAACAAGACCCGGGACGGCAGGATCTACACCTGGTTCGCCTTCCGGAAAGACCTCAGTGACCATCCCGTCTATTGGTATTACAGCCTCCGGGAAGCCAAGAGTCCGGTCAAATCCTATTTTTTCTGGAAAAAACTGGAATGTAAACGGGATGATATCGATGCCGTGGTCAATGCCAACGTCCTTTCCTATCTCGGCCTTCGGAAAGAAACCGTCCCGATTATCCGCTGGATGGACCAGGTCATCGCGGAAGGGACCGAGCACCGCTGCGACAAATGGTACCTAAAAAAATCCGCCGTCCATTATTTTTTCTCCCGTACCTACCACCTGGACAAAGCCGGGATGGCCGCCCTGCGCAACACCATCCGGGAGCGGGTCCTGGCATCCTTCCGGGATGACGGGAGTGTCGAACATCATCCGCTCGATACGGCACTGGCCGTCAACACCCTGTTCAACCTGGACTGCCACGGGGACGTCCCTCCGAACGCCATCGGTTACCTGCTGGAAAAACAACTCGCTTCGGATAGCTGGGCCAAAAGGCTGCTTTATCACGGCGGCCGAAAAAGGATAATGGGTTGGGGCAGCGAGGAACTGACCACCGGTTTTTGCGTGGAGGCGCTCTTCCGGTGGGCTTCCAGGACCGACTCCGAAGCTGGGTGAACCGACACCCATCGCCGGCTTCCGGTTGCTGTGCAAATGATGACAAGAAAACAAAACGACCGAACCATGGTGAATAAACTGATTGGGAAGACCAAAAGCTGGTGGAAACTGTTCCATCCCGGGGAAGCACCGCCCTTCTTCATTTTCGGGCCGGCCGATGACCGCTTGGTCGCCGATGCGGGCATCTCCCTGTTCCGGGCGGACCCCGTCTTCCGGGACGCCGTTGCCGAAATTGACCGGCTGCTGCAAGCACAGGGAGAAGCGCGCATCCTGCCGTACTTCCAAGGCAGCGCAATAACAACCGGGGATCCTGCACGCCCTTGGCTGCTCCTGTCCTTGCAGCTGGCGCTGACAGACCTTTTCCGATCCAGGGGCATCCTACCGACCGCCGTGATGGGCATCGGCGCCGGGGAAGTCGCCGCGCTCTATGCGGCCGATTCCATCACCCGCGAAGCGGCGGTCCGGCTGCAAGCCGCATACCTGCTGGCCGCCCGCCGGCCATCGGCGACATTCGATTCCTTTCTCTTGCCCACGCGGACACCGGCCGACCTCCCGTCCATACCGGATGCGGACCTGCACCTGGTTGCGGACCTGGGTCCCGGCGGTGTCGTCATCCTGTGCGAAACAGCCGCCTGGCCCGCCTGCCGCAGCCACCTCGACCAAGCGGGGATTCCCTGGCAATCGACAGGCACCCGGCATCCGCTGCCCCTGCACACGCCGCTGCTCCTCGCCCACCCTACCCCGGTCCGCGAAGCCCTGGTGGACATCGTGCCGAGACCGCTCGGCTTTGATTACCACTCCCCTACGCTCGGCCGGATGGTGCCGGCCCACACACCGGCACCACCCCACCTGCTGGCGGAATTGCCCTACACCCCGGTCCACCTCCACCGAACCCTCCGGGAAATGCGGGCGATGTCCCGGCATACGGTGCTGCACTTCCATTCCGGCGAGCTGATGGCGGGCCTCCCGTCAACCTTCGTTTCCGAAACATGGCCATCATCCGACCACCTGCACTTGCTCTCGGACGGTGGGCCGACGCCGGATGCCGTCATCCGGCGGTTGAAGGGGCGCAAACAGGCAGCCGATTCCCCGCCCCCCACCGCGGAACAAAGGTATCGGTCCTTCCTGGCACAACTTGACCTGATGACACCGGCCACCGCCGGCAGCCCGCAAGCCGTCAACGCTTTTCTCCGCCAACACGGCGACGTTCACTTCCTCCCCAGGAACAACTGCTGGTTGGTATTGGGGTACCCCTTGGTCCGGCAAGTCTTAAAGGACCACCAGACCTTCTCCAACAGCCCCTACCTGCCTTTGGATGCCTTGTTGACCGGCGCGGATCCGCCGGAACACAGGATGGTCCGCTCCTTTGTACAACCCCATTTCTCCCCCAAGGCCCTACAGCCCGCGACCGAACAAGCGGAGCAGGAAATCGACAGCCGCCTCCGCCTGCTTGCAAGCCAACCCCGTTTCGATGTGGTCGGCGATTTCTCCGTCCCAGTCGCCCAGCTCACCATGGGACGTTTCCTCGGCATGGAACCCGCCGACGTCAAGGCCCTCCAAGCCCTGCACCCCCCCCCGAACATCTACGAGCACGATGCACTGGACGACGTAAAAGCGTTCTTCCGTTCGTATTTGCACCACAACCGCAACGCACCGCAGGAAACCGGCATGGCAGGTGTTTTGCGGAAGGCGGTGGATACAGGCGACATCCCCCTGGAAGGCGCGGCCGACCTGATGAAGGTGTTCTGGGTAGCCGGCATCATGACGGTGGTCCTCCATCTGACCCGACTCGTCCAACAGCTGCTCCTCCATCCCGACATCGCACGGCAACTCCGGACTAATCCCGCTTCGATTCCGGATTTCATCGCGGAAAGCCTGCGGCTGCATCCGTCCGCCGTACATATCATGCGTCATTGCACCCGGGACACTACGCTGGGAGGCCACCTCATCCCGGCCGGTAGCCTGCTGCTCATCGGCATGTTGTCCGCCAACCGCGACCCCGCCATGTTCGAACGACCGGACGATCTACTGCTGGGCCGTCCGCCCGGCCATGATGTGGCCTTCGGCGGCGGCATCCATTACTGCCTCGGCCACCACCTCGCCAGGAAAGAGGCACAGGCGGTGGTCACCCGGCTCCTCCCATTGTTGGACCGGTTGGAGCCGGATCCGGCGACACCGGTAAAACGGCACTTCAGAATGGACCTGTTCGGCCCGGTTTACCTGCCGGTCCGGTGGAAAGGCCGTCCTGCCGGCAACACGGCCCCATAAGCCGCCCCGGTCACCCCCGGGCGGGCGGCAATTGTCCTACCGCCCGCCCATGGTACCGGCCCCGGAAAACCGACCGACGGCATCGACGGAAGGACCGCCGGTACCGCCCGCGGCGACCCCGTATACCATAGCCCGCTACCCTGCAGGTGCTTTCGTGCTCCGGCGCCCGCGCTACGCCTCCGTTCCGGGAATCGCGCATGGACAAGGACAAGCCCACCCTACAGGCAGCGGGGCGGCGGTCCCGGCGCTTGCGCCGGCCGGCGACGGACCATCCACAAGCTGCCCAGTCAAATGAAGCGACTGCGACATGAAATCAACCTTTTACCACGGATTGGATAGATTCGGGAAACGGATACCGGCCTCCCAGCCGCCCACCCTTTTATACTTCGGCGGCCGGCTCGGCGCCTGGCCAGGGATCGGACATTCGCTGTACCGCCATGACAAGTTGTTCCGGACATCCTTCGAGAGGACCGACCAGCTCATCCGGGAGCTGGGCATGCCGAGTGTCCTGCCGAATTTCCGGGGGGAGGCCCCCGCGGGTTTCCTCGATGTCAATAGCCGATATTACCTCACCCTCGTCGCGCTGCAAATCGCCTTCACCGACCGCTGGGCAGCGGAAGGTGTGCGCCCCGCCGCCACACTCGGCGTCAGCATGGGGGAAGATGTCGCCCTGTTTGCGGCCGGCGGTATTTCCCAAAAGGATACCCTCCGCCTGGCCGGCGCCAGAATTCGGACGATGGATTTGTTCCGGAAAGACCATGTTTTTTTCGACCTCGAGCTAAAAATCGATGATTTCCCGCACATCGAAAGCCCCCGACCATTATTTCCGATTTCGGAAACCGGGGAAGACAGGACCCTCGTCATTTGCCGGGCATCCGACGTGCCCATCATCACCCCGTACCTGGACCGACTCGGCATCCGCCGGGGTGACACGGACCTGAACAGGCTGCATTGGCCTATCCATACCACTCGCTTCCATACACAGCTTCCCTTTTTCCGCTCCCTCATCGGAGATATCCAAACACAACCGCTGGCCTGTGACTTCTATTCCTGCACCCTGGGGCGCAAGGTGGCGAAGCACGAAACGGTTCCGTCTGACTTGTTCGAGAAACTGATGGTAAGCCCTGTATGCCTGCATCGTACCCTCCGGCAAGCCCTGCAAGCCGGTTATCAGACCATCATAAACTTGAACACCGCTTCCTCCGGCACCTTGGAGCGATTGACCGGACCGGACGCAGCGGACCACCGGACCGTCCCGACCGTTTACGATTCGTATAAGAAAGGACAACCGGAGTGGCCGCATTTCCGGCATGTCGTCCGCCAATGGAAACGGCGGCATTATCTCCAATCCGCCCGAAACTGGCTTTCGGCAACCTTCCATCTACCTTTCGCACCTCAAACACCAAATCGAATATGTTGATTGCCAGGTTCGCAGGGTGGAATGAAAACGTAACCTACGCATAAACAAAGGGTCTTTACTTCCCTTCCCGCCTGTTGGACAGGGCTGCCGGCGGCGCACCCATGTGTGCCGCCCCGCGACCCTTTCCATGCCGGTCGCCGCACATTGGCAAGTCCAACCACTGACAAATCGTTTGAAAACCAAATTATTATAATTGCCGACCCTGCAAGGTTGCGGTGCGGAGGAAGCGTTCACCGGCAGGGGACAATGGCAAACCCGGGTCGGACAATGCGCTCGGAAAAGGACCTGAGCAGGATGATAAGGCCGGCGGTCGGCACCGGAGGACCGGCAAGTCCGCCGTGCGGTGCACCCGGCCTATCTGTCCTCCAGCACCCGGCACTGTAACCAGGATGCCTGGAAGAATCCGTCCGTGGCCAGGGAGAACGCCTCGCCGGCCCGCCGGTTCCGGACCAGCAGCACGCACTTATCCTTTTCATAACGCAGTTCGACGGCATCGGCCAGGTGAGTCCGAAGATATTGTTCGAACGGTCGGACAATCGGCTCCAGGGCCTTGTCCCGGCACATCCTGGCAAACCAACCGTACAGCATATCGGGGGGTATGGTCGCACGGTCCGGTCCCGTCCACCCCGGCGCGGCGTCGGCATCGAGGGTGACGATGATGCCGGTCGTCGGATGGTCGGTGGGAATCAGGAGCCGGCTGAGGGACAGATAAGGGAACGAGAGGGCGACGAATACGACCAGGGCCGCCGGGAACCATACTTCCGGCCTGGCCGGCGGTGACGGCACCGCCCGGACCGGCGCCGCTTGCCCGACCCGCGACAGGAGCCTGCGCAGGCCCAAGGGCACCAGGACGGCAGGCAGCACCAAGCCGGCAAATTGGGTGGAGAGTATCCTCCACCCCGCATCCTTGTACACGAAGGGCGCAAAAGTGAAACCAAGGACAAAAGCGGTCGCCGCCAATCCCGCCAAGTCCCGATGCCATCGGAACAACCACCCTGTCAGCAGGACGATTCCTCCAAAGAAAAACAGGTAGCGGTAGGGGTGGCCCCAAGACCACTGGAATCGGTGCAGGCCGACGGCCCGCATGGTCTGACCGAGAAACTGATGGGTGGCCTCCAGGAACCCTTCCTGGAGGGAATTGACGAAAACACCCGGCTTTTCGCGGATGGTCGGAATGACCAGCCCCAACAGGTCCCGGTTGACCTCCCCCTCATCAAAGTGCTGCCCGGAACGGATCGCTTCCGCTGCCGAAGGCTGTGCCGCCCGCCTGTCCTGGTACCGTTTGATGCCGAAACGCCTGGCTTCGGTCCAACCGTTCCCCCTGGCAAGCCCCAGAAGCGTATATCCGACATTGCTGTCCTGCCCACTCCCCGGATATCCGTACAGGCTGTTGAGCACCCGCGGAAGCCCCCAGGACAACAGCAGGGCAAAGACGGACAACAGCACCGCGGTACGGAAACGGTTCCGGAAAAACGGGAACAGCATGGCGGTACACCAGGCGAACCCGTAGGGCATCATCGGGTTGGAGCTCCGTGCCATTTCCGCTAAGGCCAGGCCGGCAATGCCCAGGAATACCCACCGCGGATTCCTGTCGTGCAAGGCACTCAGCAACAAGGACATGCCGGCCACAGACAACAGGATGCCGTTGTTCTTGCACATCAACAAGGAGGCGAAAGGCCAGCTCCAGTACAACTAGACGCCACCGGCGGTCCAGGCGGCCGCCCTGCCCGCATGGTGGGACAAGGCGCGGATGAACGCGGCGACGACGGTGGCCAACAGGCAGGCCTTGATAAAATGGTAACCGAATAAGGTCCTGCCGCCGGCATGAAAGGCGAGGATGTTCATCAAGGCACTCAAGGGTCTCCTGGAGGAATGCACGCTCAGGGTGTCCTCCGGCCAGTCCAGCACGGTTTGGTAGTAACCGGCGGCATCGGATTTCGGCAGGAAACCGGCCAGCCGGAAAAAACCCAGGTAACCGTCGGCATCCGGATGGAACGGTGCCGCCGTAATGGAACTGCCGGCCACCAGGCTGCACAGCAACAGGGTCCACCGCCAATAATTGCGGGGCGACAAATCGGGCCATACGCCGGACAAGCCGGTGGCGGCAACAACGGCCAGGACCATAGCACCCCAAAAGACAAGCCCCATAAAACCCGGAAAGTCAAAGGTGGGCCAAGTATGGCCTATCCACGCCCCCGCCGCCGTACCGAGCAGGTTGACAAGCATAGTCCCGCCGATGCCGGCCAGCATGGGATGGCGCAACGGGACGGAAAGATTGGCGGTACTGTTGGTTCGCATTGCGGACATGTTTTCATCGGCACCGGAAGGGATGGACCGACACCCGTATTTTCCCGGGCGCGGACGCTCCCGCCGCAAGCCCGCCGAAGGATACGGACGGCGTGTCGACCCTTTATCCCCCAATACCGGAACTTCGCGGAAGCCTCTTCCGGCTCATCGGGATAAGGATACGCCCCGCACGCTGTCTTCCCGGCAAGCATGATGTCACCCGCTGAAGAAAAGCGGACGGGGGGTAAGTTTCCGCGCTGCCGGCCCCGGCTCGTCCCTTTTGGCAAGAATGATCCGCGCCGCACCCCCGCCACCACGGACCCCCACTCCGGATGTGAACGGGCTGCCGGCAGCCTTCCCGCTCCGGCGCAGGAAGGCCGCCCTGCCGATATCCTTTCCGGCGGACAGTTTGCCGGGCCCGTCCGCTGCCGGCGGGCCGTCCGGGCAGGCCGAAAAGCCCTCGGCCCCTGGGCAGCACGCCGGCATGGACAGGAACTTCCGCCGCGAGGCCTCGCCGCGTCGGCTGCCGTCCCCGGCAACTCCCCGGCTCACCAGGAGCGGCCGGATAACCTGCCCATTAGCGGTGGACACGATGGATACCTTGAAACCGGTATGCCCCACTTCCATTCCCGGATGACATCCTTACCCGCTCCCGTCCCCAATCAAAAATCAAAGCGGCGCATTCCTTTTCCCTTCCCGGGAAACGATCCGCTCCAACCGGAAGAACAACACCTCACCGAGGCTCCAGTGGTAGCCCTCGAAATCCACGGTGTTGGTGAACAGCACCAGGGTGGTCCCGGTTTCGGGGTTATAGCGCACGATACTTTGATAACCCGGTATGAGTCCGGTGTGGTTGCGCACGTAGATCGAGTCGTAAACCGCTTGTTCGCCGGCATGCAGCAAGGTACCCGCATTGAGCGCCTGGAAGAAGCGCCCCACATCTTCGGCGCTGGCGACCATGGACCCTACGCGGCTGTCCTTCAAGTCCTGGTCGTAGCCTACGTAATAGCCGCTCATCAATCGGTCCATGTCTATCGAGTCGATGCCGTCGAAAGTATTTTCAAAACCATGCGGCGCGAGGACTTCCGCGTACAGATACCGGAAATTCGGATATCCCAGGACGCGGTCCATGATACTGCCCAGGAGCAGGTAGTTGGTGTTGCAGTATTGGTAATCCTGGTCGGGCTTGAAATTGGCAGGCCGGTCCAGGACCAACGCGAGGTTTTCGGCATCGGACGCCTTGGGATGGGCCCAATACATGTCCGTATCCGTGTAGTTGGGAATGCCACTCCGGTGCCGCACCAACATCCGGAGGGTGATTTGGTCGGCATACTCGATGCGGCCGCGAAGCTTGGGCAAGTATCCGGCGAGGGTCCCTTCCAGGTCGAGCAGCCCCTGGTGCACCAGCTTGGTCAACGTCACCGCGTTGTATACCTTGCCGATGCTCGCAATCTTGAAAAGAGCCTGGGGGTTGGCCGGAATTTTAGCATCCCGGTCGTGCCAGCCTGCGGCATACGACCTGGCACCCCATTCCGGCGCGTTCACATACGCCACCACGCCGGCGAAGCCGTAACCCAACCCTTCCTCCAGTTGTGCTTGTATGCTGTCGGGGAGCGGCCTGAGCCAGGCGACCAGGATAGGCCACGGCACGAAGTACAGGGAAATGGCGGTACCTACGAAGAGGAACCACTTCAACATGGATTTTCTCAATTGTCTGTCGGCGGTTTTCATCATATGGGCCCGGCAGCTTGTGGTTTGGCGGGCACGCAGCGAACGGTTTGCTTTCCACACCCCGCAGGAGGACAAGCCGCGAGCGGGCCGGTTCCGCCACCCTGGATTTGGGGTGTCTTCGCTTTTGGGCTTGATTTCGGCGAAGATAAGGTTTTTGAGGATGGGGGGGGATCCTCGACATGCCAACACTGACCAGTGCCCCCTAAACCTAATGATCTCTAAAGCCACCGTATTGAATTGAAAGGAATCAGCTGCCGAAAAAATTTCCGCAACTTTTTAACTGCGGTGTTAGAAGTGGATTTTCCATATGGGGGGCAAAACTCTTGATTGAGGGGAGCAGTTGATCTGGAATATTCTATAATCGATGAATTGATTCTAACAATTAAATTCCGTCCGTAATTCGCTTTCAATCTCAGTATTTTTACGGATGGGCCACAACTCAAATGCGGCAAACTTCGCATCGTTCACTACAAACATTTTGAAAAATTCAGCACCCACGTCACCCGCCGAACCTTTGCCCGCGATGCCTACCTCGCCGATTCGTCGCTGCTGCCAGCAATCCAGGCGATTCTCGGTCACAGCACACAGGCGCAAACCCTCAACTTTTTCGATGTCGAAGATATGCTCACCGCCGAACACTTTGCCAGGCGGATGGAAATGAAAGAAGTGAAATTGAAAGCGGTGAAATAATCACCGGTACAGGTAAGAGCCGCCGATTTTAGCGGCCAGGCTTTCCAGCGTTTTCCAATCCTTGCCAAAATTGTAGCTCTTGTCAATCTGATCGACCTTGTAGCTACCGTCGTTCGACAGCATTGCATTTGCGTCAGGCATGTTCTTCAAATCCTGCCGTACCTTCGCCCGCATATAAACATGTGCATCATCGCCGGATTGCCGGATGCTCGCCTCCGCTTGCCATTCCCGCACAATAAAACCCTTCAACCGCTGCCAGTCGGTTACAATTGACAAAAGCACAGGATCAGTCTTTTCCAACTGAAAACCCTCATCCTGAAACACTGCCGCCACTTGGCGGTAAGCCTGCTCGACCGGCGTATTTTCAAGCACTACAATAACCGTGGTACTTTTCTTTGCTGGTTCGGTAAGTAACTGAGCCTGAGCCGTGACGGCCAGTAGCATAAAAAATAAAATCAGTCTCATATTTGATTGTTTTTGGTGAAAATTTCGTAATTAGTCAAGGTGGGTAAACTTCATATAGCCAGCGGTTCTCGGGTTAAATAAACAGTGAAATGTGAAGTGGTCGACCCTATTTGGACAGATTTAGACAAAGTTAAGGAAAATTTGATTTACAATATGGCTGTTGTTCTTATTTGTATGAAGCAAAATATGTCATTCATACCGCTTAGCGGCGAGCATCAGCATGCCGGAGCGAATGTCAAGGTTTGCGGCGAAAAAACCTCGCGCAGCGAGGTTTTTTCGTCAGCAACCCGAAGGGCTTGACCTTGACATTCGCGGAGGCATGCGATATTTTTGCGGCGGCGGTTTGAATGTTTATCTGCAGATGTGGGTGGACCAGCCGGTGATTCACCCCTGTAAATACTGATCGGTGTATTGTATTGCAGGCTGGAGTGCTTGCGCTCATTATTGTAGTAATCAACAAAGTAGCGGATCTTTTGTGAGGTGGTAGACAAAATTTGGACAGCAACTTAAGAAAACATAACTTGCTATCCATGATGAAGAACACAAGACGTAAACACAGTGCGGCCTTCAAAACCAAAGGGGTGTGATTCCCATTTACTGTAAATTTGCATGAAAAAAAACGAGAATATGGAAA
>CAZNLJ010000074.1:0-14859 GCA_964573725.1 uncultured Saprospiraceae bacterium | reverse complement strand
CGGCGGCGCGCCCAAGCGCGCCGCCGACCTTCCTGTCCGGAACGTGGGAAGCGCAGGTAAATCCCCTTCGGACATGGGCAGGTTACGTTTTCATTCCATTGCGAAACCTTGCAATCAAAGCGGTCGATTTGGTTCTTGGGGTGGGGAAGAAGCGAGCCAGGCATTCCCGGCGGCATGCCACCGCTGCGGAGGGGTACCGCGGAAGGGCCGGGTTCCGGGGGGACGGACATTCGCCGATAGGTGGGGGAAAGGATTTTTTCCGCAGGGAAAATGCGGGGCGGCATCCACTAGTCGGGTTGGTGGCCGGCTGCCGGATTGGAAGGAGATACCTGCGAAAGGTCGAAGGATGTCACCCATCCATGCGTGCAAGTTGCATTTTATGCAAGTTGACCCGGTGTTGTGGTGCGCCGCCTTGTCCCTGCCGCTTGCCGTTCGGTCCTGCGCCGGCCAGATGCCGATCCTAATCCGGCTTCCTGCCTGCCCAGACCGGCCTTTGAAAAAAAACATATTAAAAAATTATAACTTCAATCTTTCCTTCGATGAAATGGGCATGGTTTTTATATATAAGTATAATAGCATATATCGCCCAAAACCGGCATCGTAGTTTTTTTCCTTACACGCACACACCACCAAAAGCCGCCGTTCTGCGGATCGGTCGGCAGTCAGGATGCCAAAACTTCACACCTACACACAGGCTTCAGCGCACTGATCATACAGGAGACGGCTACACACAGGAGCACTTACGGACTATGAGAAAACTTCCGTTCCTCCCCTTTGGCAGCTGACGGGCACAGGTATGCCTACCGGACCCCGTCAGCCCCCTTCTCCCTTTTTTCCAGTGCTGTTTTTCCATCCCGCCGGTGGTACCGCCACCGTATCGGTTCCGGCCCGGCTTGTCCTGCGCGGATAGGTCGGTCCGTTCGGACGTGATGACTTGTCCGGTCATGACGGGGCTGTCGTATGCCCGGCAGTGACGGACACCTATAACCGTATTTATCCAGATCTTCAAACAAATCCTTGTACCATGAAACAGAACAAGATTACCCGCTGGTTGGTGTGCCTGCTGTTCGCTTTCCTGCAAGTCCCGTTGCTGAGCGGGCAATGTACCCTTTCCTGCTCGAACGGGGATCCCGGCAGTCCGGGTGAGCTGTCGCCCGGCGCCAACTGTACGGCGGTCGTGAGCGTGGATACCCTGGTGACCATCTCCGGGGGTTGTACCGGCCCCTACCTGCTGCTCGTCCGAAGCCTGGCGGGGGATACCATCGCCCTCGATACCGGCACGGTGAACGCTCCGGTCGGCGCTTATCTCAATGAGGTGGTGCAGATCCGGGTGACGGACCTGCCCAGCGGCAACCAATGCAATTCCTATTACCGGGTGGTGGACCGCAATGCCCCGACCGTCCTGTCCTGTCCGAACGACACGGTCTCCTGTATCGCTTCCCTCGCACCGGCGGATATCAGCCCGGTGGTGGTGCAGGATAATTGCGACGGTTCGGTCACCTCCTCCTATGTCGATGTGTCTATGGCGCCCAATTGCGGATTCGCCATCGCCGCCTTCATCGGCGCCGTCGTCCGGCAATGGACTTTCACCGACGACGAGGACAACGTCTCCGCTTGCACCCAATTCATCTACCTGGAGAAGCCGACGGCCGCCATGGTAACCTTTCCGGCCGATGTGGACCTGGATTGTTCGGCAAGCACGGCACATCCGGATTCCATCGGCAGCCGGCCCACCTTGGACGGGCTTGCGCTGTACAGCCTCGGCTTCTGCAATTTCGACGTGCAGTGGACCGATGCCGTCTCCGCCGGCTGTGGGGGCAATCCCACCATCATGCGGACCTGGACGGTACGCAACCTCTGCGATCCGGCCGTCGTGGAACAGGCGACCCAAATCATCCGCTTCCTGGATACCACCCCGCCGGTCATCTCCTGCCTGCCCACGCTCACCGTGCCGACCGACCCCGGTGAATGCGATGCCGACGTGACGGTACCTCCCGCGACGGTCTCCGACAACTGCAGCCCCTATTGGGTGACCGCCGTCATCGGTTCCTTTGTCGACTTGACGGATATCCCCAGGGGGGTACACAACCTGGTCTACACGGCGACGGACAGCTGTTTCAACTCGACCACCTGTACGACCGTGCTGACGGTCCAGGATACGGAAACGCCCACCGCCGTCTGCGATGAGGTCACCATCGTCTCGCTGCCCAGCACCGGTACGGCCGTACTGAACGCTTCCCATTTTGACGACGGGAGCTCGGACAATTGCAACTTGCTGACCTTCCGCGCCAACCGCGACGGCGGCAGCTTCGGGACAACGGTTTCCTTCACCTGCGCCGATGTGGGCGACAGTGTCATGGTTACCCTCCGGGTCGCCGAAGCCGGCAACCCCGCTTCCTTCAACGATTGCATGAACATCGTGGTGGTCCAGGACCAGCTTCCGCCGAACCTGGTCTGCCCGGCACCGCTGACCATCGCCTGTACGGCGGATTACAGCGACCTTTCCGTCTTCGGCATGCCCACCGGACAGGACAACTGCGGCTACGCCCTGGTGGAGACCGATTCGCAGGTCATCAACAATTGCGGGGAAGGTTTCATCCTGCGTACCTTCACGGCCACCGACCCCAGCGGCAACGGCACGGTTTGCAGCCAGACCATTACGGTCGAGAACAGCGACCCGTACGACGGTTCCTCGATACAATGGCCGGCGGATTATACGGCCCTCAACGCTTGTGCGCCGCCGAGCGCCTTCACCCCGTCGAGTCTGCCGACCGGCCCGGTCAATTACAGCCAACCGGTGTTGCCGGCCACCGATTGCGCCATGCTGGCCGTCAATTTCTCCGACCAGTTGTTCTTTGTCTCTTACCCTGCCTGCTACAAGATCGTCCGGACCTGGAAGGTCATCGACTGGTGCCAGTACAGCCCGTCCAACCCCTCCGTAGGAAGTTGGTCCCACGAACAAGTCATCGCCATCATGGACAATATACCGCCGGTCATCACCAGCTGTCCGCCGGATACCCTGGTCAGCGTAGGCCTGGATTGTGACCTCGGGCTTGTCAACCTGCCGGATATCGAGGCGACGGACTGCAGTCCGAACCTGACCTTCCTGAACTCGTCCCCCTTCGGCAGCAACAATGCCAGTGGCCAGTATCCAGTCGGCGTCCATGTGGTCACCTATACGGTCAAGGACGGTTGCGGCAACAAGACGACCTGTTCCAATACCATCACCGTGACGGACCTGCTGCCGCCGACGCCCTACTGTACGGCCGGCGTAGTGGCCGAATTGCAGGACATGGGGGGCGTCATCATGTCGACCATCCTGCCTTCCCACCTGAATTTCGACAGCTACGACAATTGCACGGCGGAGGATGACCTGGTTTTCCGGCTCCGGGTGGTCGGCGACACCGTCCCGCCGGGTGCCACTTCCCTGATGGTAGGCTGTGCGGATATCGGCATCGTTCCGGTGGAACTCTGGGTCTATGATGAGAACGGAAACGGGGATTACTGCTTCACCGACGTAATCGTCCAGGACAACATGATGTTGTGCCCGCCGTCCAACGATTCCCTCAGCGTCACCGTGACGGGGGCGGTCCAGACATCCAACGGGGATATGTTGCCGGGGGTGGTGGTGTCCGCGCTGAACACCGCCATGTCCACCGGTACCAACGGCGGCGGGTACTACCAGCTGAACGGCTTGTTGCAGGGCGGGAGCTACACCATCGCCCCTTACAAGAACGACGGCCTGCTCAACGGGGTGACGACCTACGACCTGGTGCTGCTCAGCCGGCATGTACTGGGCATCGCCCCGCTCGATTCCCCGTACAAGCTCATCGCGGCGGACATCAACCACAGCGGGACCATCACCACCTATGACGTGGTGGAACTCCGCAAGGCCATCTTGCAAATCACCACCCAATTCGCCAACAATACCTCCTGGCGGTTCGTCCGGTACGATCATGTGTTCAGCGACCCGTCCAATCCCTTCCAACCTGGATTCCCGGAGACGATGCAATTGGTCAATCCCGCCCAACATGTACAGGATGCCAATTTCATCGCCGTCAAGATCGGGGACCTCAACCACAGCGCCACCGTCAACCTGGACGGAAACGGGGCGGAGGGCCGGTCCGTCGGGGAAATGTTCGGACTGGTAATCCCGGACCTGCGGCTGCAGGCGGGTATGCCGGTCGACGTTCCGATCCTTGCCCGGACGGAAGGGGATTTGTCCGCCATGCAGTTTACTTTGGAATTTGATAGCGACGATCTGGAATTCAGCAGCATGGAAGAGGGGCTCGCGATGCAGGACGCCCAATCGTTCCAGGGATTTTCCAACCCCGCCCCCGGCCGGGTCAATGTCTCCTGGTACCGGTCCGAACCGGTCCGGGTATCCGACGGCACGTCCCTCTTCCTCCTGCGTTTGCTGCCCCGTCGGGCAGGTTACCTGCGCGACATGCTCTCCGTCGGCTCGGCCGGCTGTGAGGCCCTGGCCTATGATGCGGCCGGTACGCCGGCACCGGTCGGAGCGGTCTTCATCCGGGACGGACAGCCGCAGGAAGGGTTCCGTTTGTTCCAGAACGAGCCGAATCCCTTCCGGACAACGACGACCCTCCGCTTCCAGCTGCCGGAGGCAGGACCGGTCCGGATCCGCATCCGGGATATGAACGGCAGGTCGGTATATGACCGGGAGCAGTACTTTGCTTCGGGAACCCATGCTGTGACCATCGACCGGTCCGACCTGGCGGCCGTCGGCGTCTTGTTCTGCCGCTTGGAAACAGCGACCCACCACGCCGCCGTCAAGATGGTCGTGACCGATTGATTCCTAAAGCGTATATGAGGCAGGTCGCGTTCGGACGGGACGCCGGGTGTCACCAAGCTGCCATACCTGCCGGCAGTCACATAGGGGCCATGTTTACGACGACACCCATGGCTTCCGCGGAACCCCGGATACAGCGGCTTATACAGGCCGGCTGCCGGGTACTCGCGGAACTTCCGCCGCTTCCGATGCCTTTCCCTTTGCCTGTGCAAGGGGAGAGGCATTTTTTATTGGACAAATGGGGAAGGTCCCTTGGCGCTCCCGGGTGCTTCCCCGGCGGCGCGGCGGGGCAAGACACCGGTTCGGACAAGCATCCCATGGGTATGGGAAGGAAGCATACCTGTCGGAGGCACTACAAAATTTGTGCACCGGACGTAAGAATCCATGCGGAATGTTCTATTTTTGAAAACGATTTGTAAGTCCGGGCTTTCAGGCAGTCTCATCCTGTTGCGATCGGCCTGGGCAGCCATATCTTACCCATTCTGATTTTTCTGTTCGTCCAATTTCACCTATCCGTAACACCAACAAAGCCTGTCCCACAGGATATCGCCCCGTTTTTTATTGACCCAAACGTATGCATATGATTCGGAAGTGGATGGTCCGACTGGTGGTCGGGATGTTTTGGTGCTTCCCGGGTGCGACGGATGGTCAGGCCGGAAGCCCGGACCAGGTGGCGGAGCTCAGGCGGATGTTGCGGCAGGCCAATGAGCTGGCAGCATCGGATCCCTGGGCGGCGGACAGCATGGCCGGTCTGGGATTGCAGCGAAGCCTCCCCTTGGAGAACGACTTCCTTACGGCATACGCTTATTACGTGCTGGGGAAGTCGAATTACTTCCTGGGGAAGCATTTGCTCGCGCTGAACTACTACAAGCGGACCTTGGCAAGCCCCGCTGCGGTCCGGGACGATACCCTCCATGCGGCCCTCCTCCACAACATGGCCATCCTGTATGAGTTCCAGGGCAACCTTTCGGAGGCTGTGGACCATTATCACCGGTCGATGTTGTTGTCACGCCGGTTGGCGGACAGCGTCGGCGTCCACCAGTCCTTCATCAATATCGGATTTGTCTGCATCGGTCTCGAAAGGCCGGTAGAGGCGGAGGAATACCTGTCCGAGGCCCTGCGGTTCTTCCGGTCGACACAGGATGTCTACCACCAGGCGCTTTGTCTCCACAACTTGGCGGTGTTGCACGCCACGACGAAAGCATCGGACCAGGCGCAGGATTATTTCAGGGAAGCCCGGGCACGCTACCGGGAAGCGGGGCGGGAGGAACAGTTGTTCGAAATGCTCCTCGACCAATTTTATTTGCTGACGGCGGCGAACGAATTGGAAAAGGCAACGCCTTTGTTGTCGGAACTGGAGCAATTCGAGGACCTTTACCGAAACCCTTACGTCATGGCGACGGTGTCCATGGCGAAAGGTACTTTCCTTTATCTTTCCGGCCACCGCTTCGAGGAGGCGGAGCGCCTCTTCCGGGATGCCGAAACCGGCTTCCTGGGTATCAAGGCCTATACCAGGCTGACTTCCCTGTACGAACACATGTTGGACTTTTACGCCCGGGTACCCGACCACGGCCGACAAAGGAAATTGATGCAGGAATATCAGTTGTTGTTGAGAAATAAGTTCAATTCAGAAACAGCCCAGTATATCGGGGAGCTGCTGGCCTTGGAAAAGGTCGGCCGCCTCGAGCAGGATGCGGCGGCGCTGCAAAGGCGGTTCGAGGGACAGCGGCGCTTGTTGGCCATACTCGCCAGTCTCCTGTTCCTGGCTGTCGCCGCATGGGCTTACATCCGGCACCCGTACCGCAAGGGCAGGAAACTTGCCGCGCCGGAGGCACCGGATTCCTCCGGTCTTGCCGGTGCGGCCAGCCCGGTGTCCCGACCGACCGACGCGGACGCTTCCGATACCGCCCTTTCCGGGACGGTGGATGTACCTTCCAACGGCGGCGACACCCGGGACCAGCATCATGCGGCCTTGTACCGCGAAGTGACGGCGCATATCGAAGGGAAAAGACGTTACCTGGACCCGAGCCTTAAAATCAAGGATATAGCATTCGAATTGGGCACCAATGAAAAATACATTTCCCTGTGCATTTCCCGGTTCGGAAAATCGAGTTTCATCCATTATGTCGCCAACCTTCGGGTGGAGGAAGCCAAACGATTGTTGGTGAAGGATTTCCAGCGACCGGTCAGCATCAAGGAGGTGGCCGTCCAGTCCGGCTTCAGTAACCAGCCGCAATTCCAACGGAAATTCAAGGAGATTACGGGCATGACCCCGGGTGAATACCGGCAGGCCCACGGGCTTGGATAAATTTATTTCCGACCGAAGACCGGCCCGGTGCAAAAGGACCGACGGCGGCATGCGCCTGCGGACTATATTTTCCACGCACCGCTGTTTCTCCGATTGTCAGAAACCAAATCGAAAAAAATATTCCCTGCATGGTCCTTTCGTCGACGGAGCCCTCGGTACCCCCGTCAGGCAGCCCTCCTTTCCCGTGCCAGCCGTGACCCAGGTCTTTCCGGAGCCCGGAATCGCCCTCATTCCTGCGCTGATTTCCAATTCTGTCAATGACTTTTCCGTTCCTGTCAACGGCTTTCGGGAATACGCAACCCGGAAGGATGAACTTCGCATTGCTATTCTAAAAAAATCATAGTCAAATATGCGTGTAACTGTACTGCTGGGACTGCTGCCCTTATTCCTTCCTTTGTCATCCGCTACGGAAATTCCTTTCCTAATAAACAACGCACCACCCTCGGAACACCCGATATGCCGGTCAGACCGGCCCGAAGGGCTCGCATGGGGTCTTTGGGATAGGGACCATCCCGACGGCGCATCGGCCGTCTGTCCGCCCTACTCCGGTGGGGACGGAACGGCAGGCAATCCTTACCAAATCGCCACCTACGCCGATTTGACGGCGCTCGTTTCCAATTCCGGCTGTTGGAACCTGCACTACGTCCAGACGGCGGATATAGAAACAAACAGCGTTTCTTTCGCTGGTATCGGTACCGTCGCCATCCCGTTCACCGGCACCTATGACGGCCGGCACCACGCCATCCGGCAACTCAATGTCAACCTGTCCGGTACGGCAGCCGGAATGTTCCGTTATGCCGACAGCGGTGCCGTGATCAGGAACCTGCGGCTCGAATCCGCCTCCGTATCAGGAGGCGACACTACGGGTGCCTTCGTCGCCTACGGTTTCGGGGCCATCCTGGACAGCCTGGTACTTGACGGGAATTCGACTGTCGACGGCGGAGGCAGGACCGGTGGCATCGCCGGATCGCTTGGAAACTCCCTGGTCAACCGATGCGAAAGCATGGGTATGGTCTCCGGAGGCTCCCAGGTCGGCGGTATCACGGGGAATATGGACCGGGCGGCCGGTGCGCTTCGATACCATATGGATTCCTGTTCCTTCTCCGGAATCGTGGAAGGCACCTCCAATTTGGGCGGGCTCGTAGGCATCGGTTCCATGGACATAACCTACAGCCGGGTGACCGGTACGGTCGGTAGCAGCCAGGTAACGGCCACCGGTGATGTCGGTGGCCTGGTGGGGGAATCGAATTCGGATTCCCGCATAGAATATTCCTTCTTCCGGGGTACCATCCAAGCCGACCAGGCCGACAATGTCGGTGGTATCGCAGGCAGGAACCAGGGTGCGATCCTCAAGTGTTATGCCGGCGTGGTGGATATCCGGGCCAAATCAGATGCCGGGGGCATCGCGGGGTTTCAGGAAAGCACCGGTTCCACCAGCGACTGTTTCGCAATCGGCAGCGTACAGGGCAACGATGACATCGGCGGATTGGTCGGTGACCGCGAGGGCGGCGATGTGTTGTACAGTTATGCAGCCATGCGGGTCCTGGATATTGCGGACGACGAATCCGCCGGACTTCTCGCGGAAGATGGAGGCGGTACCGAAGGATTCTTGTATTGGGCCGATATTGTCCACGACGACAATGCCACCTATCCGAACGAGGAGAATAGCATCGATACCGCCGATATGTTCATCGCCAGCGATAACGGGCGCCCGTTCGTCGATGCACCCGTTTCCGCCCTGCAGGGGGCCGAGGCGGCCACGACAATGGCGGACTTCGATTTCGTCAATACCTGGGAGGTGGCAAGCCCCGGGGTGCCGGGTGGTTTCCCGGTGCTCCGGAACATGCCGCATCCCGCTGGACAACCGATCCCTCCGGTCGGGTTCACGGCCACCGGCGGCAACGGCCTGGTCACGCTCTCCTGGAAAGCCAATCCCGAACCTGCGGTCTCACATTATCTGATTACCCGCCGGAACCACAGCAATACGGAAACTTATCAGCTCACCTCCGTCCCACAGTCCGCCGGCACCATGACGGTTTCGGACGACGGGACACTGGGCGCCCCGGCGCCGCAGAACGGCGAACTGTACCACTACTCCATCCGGGCCTATACGGCGACCGATTCCTCCTTTTACGACCACACCGCATCGGCACAACCGGGGACCTATGTCGCCGGCCTGGTCTTCCAGGTGGTGACCACAACGAACGATACCCTGACCACCCGGTTCGGCAATGCCGGCCGGCAAGTCCTGGCCGCTTATTCCGATAGCACCGGGGGAAATATTTACAATACCTGGGTCTGGAACAGCACCGACTACACCATTACCGACGGCAGTGGCGATGACGATGGAATGTATCACACCTCGAGTGTGACCACCGGAACACTGGTCGTCGGCACCTATGGTATCCGACCGGGCCAGGCATGGTATTTTTACTACGATGACGCCACGGTCGGCGGATATCCGGTGCGGAACACGACCGGCGGTTCCGGAACCGGCACCACCCTCATTACCGGTATCGGAAACGATACGGTGGTGGTGGAGGCGGTTCCCTTGGATGGCAGCTATACGGATTACCTCTTTTATGTGGATGCTCCGCCGCCGGCTGTGAATCTGCCCACTGTCTTCGGCAATGTGAACAACCTGACCGCCCGGCTCAGTAAAATACGGCTGGGCACCAATATCACCATCAGCGACCCCGACCTCGATGCCGGGAACCTGGGCGTCGGAAACTACAATGGCACGGTACTGACCATCCGACGGAGCGGGACAGCCAATCCCGACGACCGCTTTTCTTTTACCACCCTTCCCACCGATTACGCCGTCTCCGGAAATGTCATCACCTACAAAGGGGAACAACTGGCCACCTTCACCAATACCGGCGGAACGCTGACGCTGACTTTCGCCGGCAGCGAGATCATCCCCAACTCAACCCTGATCGCTCCCCTCCCCAACTGCATCGTCTATTCCAGTGCGGAACACCTGACCATGCCGGTAACCCTGGCATGGGGCTTTTTTGACGGTATCGACACCTTCCACCAAAACCAGACCATCAACCCCGGCTTTTACTCGGGCGGCAGCGGTACGGAAGCCGATCCCTGGTTGGTCGGCAACCTGAGGGACCTCCTCGACTTGTCCCAAAACCATTTCCATTATGCCGACCACTTCCGGCAAACCGCTCCCATTTCCGCCTATTCCACCTTGTATCTCGACGATGCGGACGACGACCTGGACGGCGACAAGTACAACGATCCGGCCGACCTCACGGCGACCGGTAACAACAAGGGCTTTTTTCCCATCGGTACTTCCCAATACCCCTTCTCCGGTGTGTATGACGGGCAGGACCATGCTACCGACAGCATATATATCTCCCGTCGCAGCGTTGTCGCCAGCATCGATACCATCGGTTTCTTCGGGCTGGCTTCCCAGGCGGACCTCCGGAACCTGAGGCTCCTGCATGTGAATATCGCAGGCCGGAACCATGTCGGCGGATTGGTCGGGGCGGCCGTGGATGCCGACATCACGGATTGCCAGGTACAGGGCGTCGTCACCGCCGGGAGCGGAAACGCAGGGATGCTGTGCGGCAGCGCAAATTTCCAAACCACCGCCTCGACCATCCTACGGTGCCAGGTTGCCGGCGAGGTGATCGGATACAGCAACGACCTGGGGGGACTGATCGGCAGTTGCAGGCAAAGGGTGGAGGCTTGCAGCAGCTCCGCCGACGTGGACAATGCCGGCGGGAACAGCCAGGTCGGCGGATTGATCGGCTATGCCGCCGCCCCGGCTTTCCTCTACCTGTCTTCGGCATCCGGCAACATCTCCGCCCAAACCAATGTAGGTGGTTTGGTGGGCGAAGCGGAAAATATCAATATCACCGCCTGCTACGCCAAGGGCAATGTCTCCGCCAGCAACGACAATACCGGCGGACTGGTGGGATTCTATGACGACTTTTCCGCAGGGGCCTCGGCGTATTCCATCACCGATTGTTATGCCTGGGGCGATGTGACCGGCGCCGGAAACAATGTAGGGGGACTTGTCGGGAATGCCGAAATGGGTATCCGGACCTCCTACAGCATCGGCGCCGTATCCACCACCGGATCCAATGCCGGCGGCCTGGTAGGCTTGAAGGCAGCCGGTGCTGCCGTCACCGATGCCTACTGGAACGGGGAGACCTCCGGCCAGTCGGTTTCCGCCGGCGGGAGCTCCCGGACGACCGCGGAGATGAAGGAAGCGGCGACTTACCTCGCCAACGGCTGGGATTTCAAGGATGAGACGGAAAATGGTACCACCAACCACTGGACCCACCTCGCCGGTGACAATGACAGCTACCCGGCCCTCCTATTCCAACAGCTCGGCAACTGCGTCCCCTTCCACGTCTATGTCACACCCAATGGTGCCGGCAATAAGGACGGTACCAGCTGGTCCGACGCCTTCGACGGTACCCAGCTCGATACCGCCCTCTCCATCGTTTGCGCGGATGTCTGGGTCGCCGCAGGTACCTATTATCCGACGGAAACCGCCGGTGGAGCCACGGACCGTGACAAGGCTTTCACCCTTGCCAATGGGGTGGCGGTCTACGGCGGCTTCGCCGGCAACGAACCCGCCGGTTTCGATTTGTCCCAACGCGATTTCCTCGCCCACGAAACCATCCTGAGCGGCGACCTGGGAACCCCGGGCGATACGTCCGACAATTCCTACCATGTACTCCACCTTCCGGACGGTACCGGACTGGACAGTACCGCCGTCCTGGATGGATTCACCATCTCCGACGGGAATGCCGGCGGCAGCGGAACGGACGGTCTCGGCGGCGGGATGCTGAATAACAATAACAATCCGACGATACGCAATTGTACGTTTTCCGACAATTTCGCCGCCATCGCCGGCGGCGGCGCCTTCAACGCAGACAGTAACCCGACCTTCCTCAACTGTTCCTTCTCTCAAAATACCGCCGGCACCAACGGTGGTGCGGTCGTGAATGTCGGTTCGGATTCCGTCCGTTACGACAGCTGCCTGTTCGACGGAAATGCCGTCCTCAACGGCAATGGGGGTGCCGTCTACGCCGGGGCCTCCGTTCAGCGGTTCTCCGGGTGTCAATTCACCAACAACACGGCAACCGGATTGGGCGGTGCCATGTTCCATGACTCGGGTGCCGACCCGGTGGTGACGGGTGGATCTTTCAGCGGCAACTCCGCAGCCCATGGTGGTGCCGTGGCGCACCAAGGTGCCGGCACCTCCCTGTACCTGGGTGTCTCCTTCCACAACAACCAGGCCGCCCAACCCGGTACCGGAAGCGGTGGCGCCGTATGGGTGGACGGCAATTGCACCACCGAGCTGGTCAACAGCCTGCTGTATGGCAATACCGCCACCGCTTACGGCGGCGGCGCATTCGTGGATACCAGCGCCGCGCTCAAAGTGGTCAATACCACCCTGTCCGGGAATACTGCCGGCGAAGGAGGTGGTATTTTCAGTAGTACCGCCTCCGACCTGGACCTGTACAACACCATCGTCTGGGGCAACGTCGCTTCCGTGTCGGCCAATGAGATTTCGGAAGCGGACCCGAACGGGTTCAACGCTTCCCATTCCTGTTTCGCCAATGGTGCCGCCGACCTCCGGGAAGCTGCCGTCGAAACCGATTGCATCCATACCAACCCGCGTTTCGTAGCGGCCGACCAATTTGATTTCACCATCTATGGCGCCTCCCCCTGCGTCGATGCAGGCGACAGCAGCTATGTCTACCCGCCCCACACGGTGGTGACCACTGACCTCCGGGGAGGGGACCGGATCTTGCAAGGCGACATAGACATGGGTTGCTTCGAATACAACGCCTCCTCGGATCCCTTCTCCAAGCGCTACTTTGTCAACGATGACGCCACAGGCACCAACGACGGTGGTAGCTGGGACAATGCCTTCACCAGCCTGCAATCGGCCCTGGACCTGTCACTCCCCGGAGACACCGTCTTCGTGGCCGGCGGCGTGTATTATCCTTCTTCCTACAACGGACTGGATCCCGGCGCCCCGGCCGATGAACGCCTCCGGCATTTCAAAATCCCCAGCGGTGTCCGCATCATCGGCAGCCTGGCCGGTTCGGAGGATGTCGGTACCTATGATTTCGCACTGCGCAACCTGGAAATCAACAGGTCCGTGCTGAGCGGTAACCTCGGCTCCCCCTCGGACAGCACCGACAATGCCTATCATGTGATCTACAACGCCGGACATGCCCTGGACACCACCACCCTGTTGGATGGCTTTGAAATCCGGGACGGCCTGGCAAACGGTTCCGCCGGCCACGACGACGGCGGCGGCATGTACCTCTCCCTCACCGGTGGCCGCGTCAATTTTCAGGATTGCCGGTTCGTCGATAACCAGGCTTCCGGTCAGGGTGGTGCGGTGTACCAATCCGGAGCTTCAAGCTTCTTCAACCGCACACATTTCTCGTCCAATAGTGCCGGGACGGACGGCGGGGCGGTTTACCTGGAAAATGTCGATTCCACCTATATCCTTTCCTGCGTTTTTGAATACAACACGGCATCGGACAGCGGCGGGGCCTTTTATGCCACGGATGTTCCTGCACCGCTTCTCATCGCCAACAGCTTGTTCTCCTACAATGAAGCCACTTATGGCGGCGCTGCCTTTCTTCAGGTGCCAACAATCATTTCGAATACCACCATGGCCCGTAATTCAGCTTTTGAAGGAGGTGCCGTATCCTACGGAGCAACAAATGATACACTTGCTCTGGTCGCTAGTATCCTGTGGTGGAACCAGGCGGAACAGGGACGCCAGCTGCATCTGATGTCCGGTACATCCGCATTCGCAATCAATTCGGATTTTGCCAACGCTGAGGGTGATATCTCCGGCAGTGGGTCTATCAATGGATTTTCAAACCTTCACCAGGACCCCTTGTTTGCAAATCCCTGGACCGGTGATTTCAGACTGACAACGTCTTCTCCGGTCACAGACATAACGGAATTTTTAATATCTACCACCGCGGAGTTGGATGTCCGGGGGCCAGGTTTTCCCCGCCGACTCCTCAAAACGGATTCCACCCAGGTCGGAATGATCGACATGGGCGCCTTCGAATACAAACATCTCTTCGATCCGGCCATCCCTTGCACCCAACCGTCCGACGGCGGGCAGATCGGTAGGGATACTTCCACCTGCCCGGGTACCGCACCACCGGTCTTCTCCAACATCGCCGCCGCCAGCGGCCAATCGGGCAGCTCGGATATCCTCTACAAATGGCAGCGGTCTACCCAGGGGGCCACGGAAGGTTTTACGGATATCACCGGCGCTGCAGGCGATACCCTGTACACAACGGTACCGGTGACCGCGGACACGACCTGGTTCCGGCGGTTGGCCCGGGTGGGCTGCAGCACGGATTGGGAAGGTGCGGCAATTTCCAATGTGGTGATTGTCACCGAGGTCAACAGCTTGGTCCCGCCGGTATTAAACGTCTCGGACACCATCTGTTGGAATACGCCCACACCAACCATCACGGCTTCCGTCGGCGCAGGGGATTATACTTACCAATGGCAGTCGAGCGAAGATGGACTGACCTGGGTGGATGTGGATGGCCAGACCACGCTGACGCTGTCTCCCCAAGTGCTGCAGGTGACGACCTCGTACCGCCTGCAGGCGAACCAGTCCTCCCCCGGCGGCTGCACGGGTTACTCGGATACCGCCAATATCTTTGTCCTCGACCCATTCACCCCCTCCTACCTCTCGACCTCCGACTCGGTGTCGACG
>CAZNLJ010000073.1:0-14984 GCA_964573725.1 uncultured Saprospiraceae bacterium | reverse complement strand
CCTTCCCCATCGGCGACGGCACGAAGTTCGGCCGCGCCGGGGTGGTCGGTACCTGCGGGACGACCTTCCGGGCGGCGTACTTCTCCGGCGACCCGGCCGCAGCCTCCCTGCCGGGCGGCGCGCCTTTCGCCACCACTTCCCTGGCCACCGGTCTGTACGGGGTGTCCGACCGGGAATACTGGGACATCCTCGGCGCGGACAGCACCGTCCTCACCCTGCATTTCGACAGCAGCAGCAACCTGGCCGCCACGGCCCTGGACCTGGACCAGCTGGTCGTCGCCGGCTGGGACGGCACGCAATGGGTCAGCCTCGGGAACACGGGCACCACCGGCACGCTCGCCGGCACCGGCACGGTCTCCTCCCAAACGGTGCTGCCGGATGATTTCGACGCCTTTACCATCGGCTTCTTCTGCCCACCGCCGAAGGCATTGTGCCAGCCGGTGACGGTCTACCTCGACGCCAGCGGCAACGGAACGCTGACGGCCGCCGCAGTCGACAGCAATTCGACGGCCGGCTGCGGCATCGCTTCGCTGACCCTCGGCCAGACGGGCTTCAGCTGCGTCGACCTGGCCGGTACCAGCGTCCAACTGACGGTGGTCGACAGCGCCGGCAACCGCGATTCCTGTATCGCCCTGGTGACGGTACTGGATACGGTCGCCCCGGCTGCCCTGTGCCAATCCGTGACGGTATCCCTCGACGCGGCCGGCACCGGCAGCACGACGGCCGCCGCGGTGGACAACGGCTCCGCGGACGCCTGCGGTATCCAATCCCTAAGCCTCAGCCAGACGGGCTTCGACTGTTCGCACGTCGGCAACAATTCGGTGACCCTGACTGTCACGGACAACAACGGGAACACATCCACCTGCCAATCGACCGTGACGGTGCAAGACCTGGTGGCCCCGGCTTCCAACTGCCAATCCGTGACGGTATCCCTCGACGCTGCCGGCACCGGCAGCACGACGGCCGCCGCGGTAGACAACGGCTCCGCGGACGCCTGCGGCATCCAATCCCTAAGCCTCAGCCAGACGGCCTTCGACTGTTCGCACGTCGGCAACAATACCGTGACCTTGACGGTGACGGACAACAACGGGAACACGTCCACCTGCCAATCGTCCTTGACGGTGCAAGACCTGGTCGCCCCGGTGGCCATCTGCCGGACCGCGACGGTGAACCTGAACAGCCAAGGCCAGGGGACCGTTGCGGCGGCGGCCGTCGACAACAACTCGACGGACGCCTGCGGAATAGCCGGCTTGTCGCTGAGCCAGACAAGCTTCGACTGCAGTCACGTCGGCGATAACACCGTGACCCTGACGGTGACCGACAACAACGGCAACACGTCCACCTGCCAATCGACCGTGACAGTGCAGGATCTCATCGCCCCGGCGGCCATGTGCCAGCCGGTCACCATCCAGCTGGATGGGACGGGACAAGCGACGCTGTCCTTGGCTCAGTTCGACAACGGCACCTCGGATGCCTGCGGAATCGACACCCTCCATCTCAGCCGGACGGCTTTCGATTGCGGCGACTTAGGCGCGAATACGGTTGTCTTGACGGCCACGGACATTCATGGCAACACGGCCACTTGCCATGCCATCGTCACGGTCCAGGACAAGATCAAGCCGGTGGTCGTCTGCCAAGACACCACCATCGTCCTGGCCGGACTGGCCATCCTGGATCCGGCTTCGGTGTTGGATTTCGCGGCCTCTTACGACAACTGCGGAACCCTCCAGCCGCTGAGCGTCAGCCCGTCGCAGTTCAATTGCATCAACGACGGCCCGAACCTGGTCACCCTGACCGTCTCCGACGGCAACGGCAACACCCGGACCTGTCAGGCCACGGTGACGGTGGACGCCCCGGACCTGATCGTGAGCAGCACCCCGGAAAACTGCGGGGAGTTCGACGGAACGATCACCATGACCATCCTGAATGGTCCGAACGGTGGCCAGTGGGGCTACTCGGTGGATGCGGGCGACAACTACCAGTTCGATCCGGTCCACGACGAGCTGACCGCCGGCACCTACGTCTGCGTCGCCACCTTGTTCGGGGGCAGCGGCTGCACCCTCCCGCCCGTGACGGAAGTGGTGGAGACGGTGGCCGACGAAGTGGTGACCTGGACCGGCAACGGGGACGGCCTGCTGTGGAGCGACGGCAAGAACTGGGATACGGGATTCACCCCCTACACCTGCAACGACGTCATTATTCCCGCCGGCCATACGGTGTTGGTCTCCGCCGGGGTGCATGCCGTCGGCCGCACCCTGCTGGTGGAGGACGGCAGCGTGGTGACCATGGAGGGGCTGGCGACGATGTCGATTGTTCCGTATTGACGGACCACCCTCACCCTGTGAGGGGCAGACAAGGGCGGAAACAGGACAAGGCTCCGTAAACGCCTCCTGCCGGTTCATCCGGTACACCCTCTCCTCCTGGGATTGTCCGGATGCTCGGACCACACCGCGGCATCTATCCGGAAATCCCCGGTTGTCAGGCCAGGGAGTAGAACCAGCCTTTTACGGCGAAAGTCATGGACATCTCATTTGCATATTTTTCCACTCATTCAAATAGGGGCGCAGGAGAGATCCTGCGCCTTTTTCTTTTCGCATACCTACCATCGTAAACCCCGAAAGAAAGAATTCGCAGTCATTCTTGTCGTATGCTGAAAAATCAGGTTGTCGACCCGTTCCCAGGGCGGACAAGCACCTGAAACAAGATCCGAACCTCCCTCTCTTCCTTCACTTTTCGGATTTCAAACCAAGAATTTCGGAATTGTTACGAGGCGGGCAAAGAGATTTGCTCCGTGATACTTATCCGGTCTAGCCGGATTTCCGGCAGTCGCCGATTCCGATGCTGGCCCCCGGTATAGGGCCACAACTACCTGTATTCCATCAAAATTAAATCGTAAAAAAAGAAAAATGAAACGCAACGCATTCCTCCTGTTCCTGCTGCTGGCAGCAGCCTGCACCCAGCTCTCCGCCCAGGCCACCCTCAGCATCCAGGGTACGGTCCAGAGCTACGACGGATCCGCCGTGGATGACGGCGAGTACGACATCACCTTCAAGCTTTACACCGTAGACAACGGTGGGACAGCCGTTTGGACGGAAACCCAGACGGTGGATGTCACCGGTGGGGTTTACAGTAGCCTGCTCGGCACTGTCAATCCCCTGAACGCCAGCTTCAGCGAGGTGTACTACCTCGGCATCACCCTGCCCGGTGGCCCGGAACTCATCCCGCGCTCCCGTCTGACCTCCGCCCCCTATGCCCTTTCGCTCATCGGACAGGGCAATACCTTTCCCTCCTCCGGCCCCATCGGCGCCGGTACCGCCACACCGGACGCCGGGGTGGAACTGCATGTGAAGGACACGGATGGCGCAGCGAAACTGCTGGTGGAAAGTACGGCCGACGCCGCCGGTCTGGAGGTGAAGTCGGATGCGGGAAGCCCCTCGCTGCTGATCAACTCCACCGATGCCGGCAATGCCCCCATGTTCACCATGAAAAGGACGACGGATTCGGTCGGGGTGGTCATTGAAAACAACTTGGTCAATTTCTACAGTTCCCGCCCTTACCGGTTCTGGCACGAGGGTACCGGCGCACTGCATTTCAATAAAAGCGGTGTGGACATAGTGTCCGGCCTGTTGAATACATCTGCGTCCAGTTTGACTTTCGCGATCAATAGTAGCCCCAGAATGGCTATCAATAGCAGCGGTGTAACAATTAGCAGTGGAAAGCTGCAAGTCACTTCAAACACTAGTAGTTCCTACAGTAGCCAAGGGTACTTGTATTCTGGTACCAGCACTCAGACTATCCCTGCTAACACTAGTCTTTTTGTCAGCATAGAAGCTGACAAAGGGGTCAAGTCAGGCGGTTTTCTAGTAATTTCAGATAAAAGGATAAAAAAGGATATCAACACCAGCAGTCACAGCGATGACCTTTCCAACCTGCTCAGGCTCAGGGTGACTGATTACCACATGAAGGATGAGGTCATGCATGGAAAGAGCATGCACAAAGGCTTCATCGCCCAGGAAGTGGCAGAGGTGCTGCCCGCCGCTATTGCCAAGAGCAAGGACGTAGTCCCGGATATCTATGCCCTTGCCCAAAGCGCCGAGGTCAAGGGCGAGGAATTGACCATCGCAATCAAGGACAGGCACAATCTGAAGGTTGGTGAAACGGTCAAGCTGATGACGGAAAACAACAATGCTGGCAGCTTGCATGAAATCAGCAGGATTGACGGCGAAAATTCCTTCACCGTCAGCGGCTGGACAGCAGGACCCACGGACAAGGTGTTCGTTTACGGCCGTGAAGTCTCCGACTTCCACACCGTGGACTACGACCATATCCATACCCTCAATGTCTCCGCCACCCAGGAGCTGGCCCGCCGCCTGTTCTCCCTGGAGTCCGAGAACGAGGGCCTCCGCAGCGAGGTCAAGAACATGAACGACCGCCTTTTGAAACTGGAGACATTGGTGACCGGCAGTGCCCAACGCTAATACCAGCCGCAGCATGTTGATCCTGATTTTTTCAAATTCAAAAAAGCAATCGTCATGATGAAAACATACCAACTGGTACTGCTCGGCGCGGTGCTGGCAATGCTGTCCGTACAGGCGGCATCCGCCCAGGGCACCGCGAACTGCAGCACCTATTCCGACAGCACCTACCTCACCGGGAGGGTGTTCTTCAACTACGGGAGCGTCAGCAATTCCTACAGCACCAAAAGCAGGTCCAGCGTCACGGTGGGCCAGCCGGTGGTAGGTACCTATCTCGGCCAGCTGCGCAAAGGAACCTATGGTTTCTGGGCCCGCTTCCTGCTTCCGCCGGGCGCCCCGGTGGTGAATGCCAGCGAAGGGGACCTCGAGGACCGGGTGCAGATCAACTGGAACCCGGATCCGCTCAGCCCGGCCTCGAACGGCTACAAATTGTACCGCGACGGGGCCCTGCTGGCGACCCTCGACGGGCAAACATTCTCCTTCATAGATTTCAACGTCATCGCCGGCAAGTTCTACACCTACGAGGTGGCCGGTACAAACATCTTCGGCCTGGGTGCCAAGGGGAAGGCCTTGGGCTTCCTGAACCCCAACGGGGTGGTGACCGGCCAGATAAAATCCCTCAACGGCAATCCCGTGCCGAATGCCATGGTCACCCTGACCCCCACCGTAGGGACCTCGGTTTCCTTCGACCAAACCGGCACGACCTTCATGGAGTATTCCCCGCTTTTTCCTCGGGATGTCTTCACCTTGTCCTGTTGGGTGAAAATCGGCGAAAATAATGACAAAACCGCCATCTTCGACTTCGGCAGCGACATCGGCAAAAACTGGTGGTTGCACACCCAAGCCCAGGGAGCCGGAAAAGGGGTGGTCTTCGGCGTCGGTCGCAGTCCCGGTGATGTCACGGAGGTCGGCCATGCCTTTCCGGCCGAATCGGCGGACGACTGGCACCATGTCGCCGTGACTTACAACGGCGCCGCCCTGCTCCTGTATATCGACGGCGAGCTGACGGAAACGGTCGTCACTGCGCTCGAAGCGGCGGAATCCGTCCTCTTCCTGGGGCAAAAACCGGATGGCAGCGGCCGCTATGATGGCAAACTGGACGAACTCCGTTTCTTCAACGTCCAATTGCCGCAGACCAAACTGCAGATGATCCAAGGCCAGAGCATTTCCTCCACCATGCCCGGCCTGGTCGCCTATTGGAAGTTCGACGAAGGTACCGGTTCCAAGGCCTTCGACCTGACGCCGAACCAGCACACAGCCTACCATTGCGGTACAAAATGGACCAACGACAAGCCTAACATCATCAATGCCGGCATCACGGACGAGACCGGCTCTTACACCATCGAAGGCATCAACTACGGGGCCGGTACGGTCTTCACGGCCAAGCCATCCAAGAAGTTCTACTTCAACCAGGCCCTGGAGTTCAACGCCGTCAACAACGAATACGCGGAACTCACCGCCTTCGACCTGTCCGACAGCGCCACCGTGGAGGTGACCGTCAAGGCCTTCGATTTCGCCAACGACCAATGTATCCTCACCAAACAGGACGGGAGCACCACCCACTTCGGGCTGCACCTCAACGCCGGTAACCTGGTGCTGGAAATGGGCGGCGAGACCCATGATTTCGGCCCCCTGGGTATGGACTACTACCGCCTGGCCTTCGTGATCGAACATACGGGCAGCAGCGCGTTTGTAACCTTCTACAAGAACGGGGATGCGGCCGGCACCCATACCTTCGGCAACGTGGCGACGGATTTCTCCGCCGGCACGCCCTGGACACTCGGGGCGGGCCGCAACGGGGGATCCCTGGAACGGTATTTCTCGGGACTGGTCGACGAGGTGGCCTTCTTCAACAGCCTGGTACCGCTCGGCGCCATCCAGGCGGCCGCCAACGTCGGTACCGACCTGACCCGCACCGACCTCGTCAACTACTTCCCCCTGAACGAGGGCAGCGGTTCGGTCCTCAAGGATTTCGGTACGGAACTCAGCGGCCAGGGTACCATCCACGGTGCCTTGTACAGCACCGTGGTGAAAATCGCCAAGGAGGAACCCCACCTGTTCACGCCGACCAGCCGCCTGGTGACCCTGAACCCCACCAACACCAGCGTGGATGCCGTCGACTTCACCGACCAGAGCACCGTACCGGTCTCGGGCTATGTCCGCTTCGATGGCACCACCTGCTTCCAGAAAGGCGTGGAGATCCTGGTCAACGGCCAGCGCAACTCCCCGCCGGTGTTCACCGACGACGACGGCTACTTTTCCGTCGACTTCGAACCGGGTGCCTCGGCCATCCTGACGCCGGTGTTCAATGAGCACACCTTCTATCCCGCCTTCTGGGAAATCGACAACATCGCCTCCCCGGTGGCCGGGGTGCTGTTCCGCAACCAGGTCAAGCGTACCATCCGGGGCCAGATGGCCGGCAACGAGTACTGCCGCAAGAGCGTCATCCCCGACGGTGCCATCGTCAAGGTCAAGGTGGAAACGCTGGACGGCTGCTTCTACCAGGAAAAACAGCTGACCACGGCCGACGGCAAGTTCGTTTTCTCGAACCTGCCCCCGCTCAAGTTCGCCGTGGCGGTGACGGAACACTCGAACAACATCGTCTACGATTATTTCCAGCTTCAGGGCGGCCAGGAGACCGACCTCACGGATGTGAACGACACCATCGATTTCATCTATTACGCCCCGCCGGAGATCGAAATGACCACGCTGGACACCAACCTTTGCGGTGACCAGATGCTGGAACAGGGCGCCAAATACAGCACGGAGATCAAGGTGTACCAACCCTACGACGGCGGAAACTGCTATCTCGACACCTTCGACCTGCACATCGAGAACCTCCTGGCCGACCCGGCCGACAACCCGGAGTTCGACACCACCATCATGGACGGGAAATTCAAGTACCGCTTCCGGGCAGGCATCCCCAACATCGCCTCGCCCTACAAGAAGACGATGACGGTGCTGGCGAGCGCCAACCAATTCGAAAACACCGTGTCCACCCAGGCCGTGGTGCTGGGCAAACGGCCGCGGGCGGTGGATTTCACCTCCAGCTCGCCGGAAATCCCCACGATGATCCTGCGCGACCCGCCCGGGGACAACTCCTTCGCCAGCATCTCCAAAGGGACGACGGTGTGCAACGGCTGGACCCTGGGCTTCAACTCCTCCGTCGCCCTCGGTGCGGAGATGCAACTGAAACTGGGTACCACCACCGGCATCACCACCGGTATCGGGGTGGCCACCAAACTGGAGACGGAAATCGAGAACAGCCTGACCTTCGGCCTCAAGACCACCGTGAACAATACGGTCAGCAACAGCATCGAGACCTGCTTCACAGCCAATGAGACCATCTCGACGAGCAGCGGGGACGTCATCTTCGGCGCGGATGCCGACGTCTACGTCGGGGGTGCGATGAACCTGCTCTTCGGTATCACCGACGACCTGCGCTTCGATACGGGGGCCTGCGTCTTCTACGTGGACACGGGCCTGGTGGTTTTCCCCGACAAGTTCAACACGACCTTTCTCTACAGCGGCTACCAGATCAAGCGGACCATCATCCCCAACCTGCTGCTGGTCGGAGACACGGCCAGCGCGGAGATGTGGCAGTATATCCTGGACTACAACCAGGAACTGAAGGACAAGGCCGTCTTCGAGAAGAACCTGTCGTTCGACGCCGGGGTGACCTACGAAAGCTCCACGACCACGGAGACGACGGAGACCTCCACCCTCAGCTTCGATGTGAACATCGCGGCCTCCGCAGCCCTGCAGGTGGGCTTTTTCGTCAACTCCACGGGTGCGAGCACCAAGCTCACCATGGACCTGGGCTTCGGGGTATCCACCGAGGAGACCACGACGGAGACGAACACACAGACGGTGACCTACACCCTCGCGGATGACGACATCGGCGATGTCTTCACCCTGGACGTGCTTCGGGACCGGATCTACGCCACACCGGTGTTCAAGACCATCTCCGGGAACTCCTCCTGCCCCTTCGAGGAAAATACGGTGCCGCGCGACGGGGTGACGCTGACCGTGGACAAGACCATCGCGGCGAATGTCCTGGAAAATGATGCCGCCGTGTTCAAGTTCAATGTCGGCAACACCAGCCAGACGAACGAGTATCGCTACTATGTGCTGGACCTCTGGCAGCCCACCAATCCGGACGGGGCGGTGGTGAACATCGCAGGGACACCGAACGCCAGCGCCACCTTCTTTCCGGTGGCCGGCGGCTCCGACGAGGTGACGCTGACGGTCAAGCGCGGCCCGGTGGCCTACGATTACGAAAATCTCCTGATCAGCGCCTATTCGGCCTGTGAGGGCGCGCGGGAGGATGCGCTGGGGAACGGGAACTTCGCACCGCCCCCCTTCTACGAGGGCATCGAAATCTCGGTCTACTTCCTGGAACCCTGCAGCCCGATCGACATCGGCTTCCCGCTCCAGAACTGGGTGGTGACGCCGGACGACGGCGACATCCTCTTCATCACGCTCAACGAGTTCGACCGCAACGACGCCGACCTGGAGCTGATCCGGGTGCAATACCGCCGCAAACAAGGCGACGGGGCCTGGATCAACATCACGGAAGTGCCCAAGGCGAGCCTCGCCAACGACGTGTTCCATCTCGTACCCTGGAATACCCTCGGTCTCCAGGATGGGGAATACGAGATCCGGGCGGTGACGCAATGTGTCGGCGGCCAGAACGCCGGGGTGTCGACGGTGATATCGGGCCGTTTCGAACGTACCCCGCCGGAAATCTTCGGTACGCCGGAACCGGCGGACGGGGTGCTCAGCCAAGGTGACGAGATCAGCATCACCTTCTCGGAACCCATCCGCTGCGACCTGCTGATTCAGGCGGATTTCTTCGACAACAACAACGTGGGCTTGTACGATACGCAGACGGGCAACCTGGTGGATGCGGTCATGACCTGCAGCGGCGACAAGATCCAGCTGGTGCCGAATGTGCCGAACCGTTTCATCGAGAACCGAATCCTTCGGGTGGAGGTGGACTCGGTGCGTGACCTGGCCGGAAACAAGTTCGGGGAAGCCTCCTGGGAATTCTTCGTGGACCGCAACGCCCTGCGCTGGCTGGGCAATGCCGTCGAGGCGGTGGTCTATGAAGGGGAGGGACTGACCTTGTCGCGGGACATCCAGAACATCGGCGGACAAGCCGCCGGCTATACCATCACCGGGGTGCCGGATTGGGTGGAAGTGGCTCCGCTGGAAGGCAGCCTGGCCCCGACGGCGACGCAACCGGTGTTGTTCATGTTCGATGCGTCGCTGCCGCGAGGTGACTACCGGGATACGATCCAAATGGAAGGAGCCCTGGGCGACGAGCCGATGGCGATCCATTTCCGAAAGCTGTGCAAAGGGCCGCAGTGGGCCCTCGACGCGTCGCAGTTCGACTACACGATGAGCCTGACGGTCCAGCTGGACATAGAAGGGACGATGTCGACGGACGAGATGGACCAGGTGGCGGCCTTCGTCGATGGGGAACTGCGGGGCATGGCCTACCTGCAATACGAGGCTTCCCTCGACAAATACCTGGCTTTCCTGACGGTTTACAGCAACTCGATCGTCGGGGAGACGGTGGATTTCCAGATCTGGGATGCGGACGACTGCCTGCTGTACGGCACCGTGGTGGAGAGCTTCCCGTTCGCGCTGGACGGGTTCGTAGGCTCGCCGCTGAATCCGCAGGTGCTGCATACGAACAACCTGGTGCTGCGCAAGATACCCTTAACGAGCGGCTGGAACTGGATCTCCTTCAACCTGGATGCGCCGGACAAGTCGACGAACACGGTGCTGGCGAGCCTGTCGCACCCGCAAGGGGGCCTGGTCAAGGACCAGACCCAGTTCAGCCAATACTCGGTACCCTTGTCGCAGTGGATCGGGAGCCTGGGCAGCCTGGGATACCGGAGCCTGTACCAGTACAAGTCGGAGTCGACTGATACGCTGGACCTGGTAGGTAACCGATTGTTGCCGGATACGGTGAACCTGCCCATCAACACAGGCTGGAACTGGTTGAGCTACCTGCCGAACGAGGCCTTGACACCGGACGAGGCACTGGCCTCGCTGATGCCGCTGAACAATGACATCATCAAGAGCCGGACGACCTTCGCCCAATACGTGTCGGGAATCGGCTGGATCGGGAATCTGGATTACCTGTCGCCACCGAACGGCTACATGCTGAAGATCAGCAATCCGGGTGTACTGGTGTACCCGCCGGACGGGATGGCCGCACCGGGCGGCGGATTTGAGGAACTGTCCGCACCCCGGGTGGATACACGCGGAACCACGACGATCTGGACGGTGGACGCCTCCCAGTATGAATACAGCATGAACCTCGTGGCGGTCGTGGGTGCCGGGGAGAACCTGCTCTCGGAAGGAGATGTGGTGGGTGCCTTCGTCGGCGGCGAGGTACGCGGAGGTGCCCAGGCCCTGTGGGTGGAACCGCTGCAATCCTGGCTGGTCTTCCTCACGGTCTACGCCAATGTTGACGGGGAGGTGGTGACCTTCAAATACTACGATGCCTCGGAGGAGGCCATCCGCCGGCTGAACGAGCAGGAGGTGTTCGTGGTCAATGCGGTGAGCGGCAGCGTGGAGATACCGGCGGTGCTGACGCCGGAAGGGACGACAGGGACGGAAGACCACGCTGCCGGCAATCGGTTCGCGGTATATCCGAACCCGGCGACGGACATGGTGTACATTGACTTCTACGCACCCCGCAACAGCGCGGCCACGGTACGGGTGACCGACTCGATGGGCCGTCTGGTCCGGTCCTTCGAATTGGATACGACCTTAGGCGCCAACCAGATCCGCTGGGAAACCACGGGTGTTACAGCCGGTCATTACCAAGTGACGCTTTCTACCGAATCCGGCACCCAAAGCCGCCGTATCGTTGTGCAATAAGGGAAAAACCCTTTTTCATGAGCATCCCCGGCAGGGGGCTGCGGGAAGTTTCGGAAAGTCTTCCTGTAGTCCCCCTGCCATTGGGGATCCGCTTTCCAGGCTTCCTTCATCATCAAACCGGCCTTCATGAAATCCAACGGTATACTCATGCTATTTATCCAGCTGGCGGCCGGAGTCCTGACCGGGCAGTCGCCGGGTTGGATCCTGGACCCCGGCAGTTACCAATACTCGGCAAGCCTGGTGGCGCGGCTGACGGTCGACAGTGTTCCGCAGACGGCGGACCACCAGCTGGGCGTCTTTGCGGGCGACCAGTTGCGGGGCACCGGGCAACCCCTCGCCGGCACAGGCGGCCTGTACCTGCTCACCGTCTATGCAAACACCGTCAGCGGGGATACCCTGCGGGTAGAAGCCTATCTGACGGACCGTCAGGAAATCCATCCGGCCGTGGAGACCTTCGTTTTCCAGGCGAACCAGATCTGGGGCAACGTCTCCGAGCCGACGAGGCTGCATTGCTGGACGGACGGCGACATACCGATCGGACTGGACAGCATCCCGCCACAAGTGGCGGTGCGGCCGAACAACTTCGCGCCGCTGGACCTGTCCCCATACCTGCGGCAATGGGACGGCGACAGCGTGGTCTGGAGCGCCACGACCAACGGGTCGAACTTCAGCCTGGGCGTATCCGGGAGCACGCTGGACGCACAACCGAACGACCCGGCCTGGACCGGCACCCAATACATCACCGTGACCGCCACGGAACAGACGACGAACCAATACGCGGCCAGCCGGGTCATCGCCTACAGCCGGCCGGCCGGCTACTTCGCGCCGGGCTGGTCCGGGATACCGAGCCAGGCCATCGGCCAGGCGGATACCTTCGCCCTGTACGACCTCGACGACCATGTGGACGCGAGCTACCAGGGGAGCTGCCTGGCCTATGCCGTCACGGTGGATCCCGGTTTCCCCGGCGGGAACGACACCCTCCCGGGCTGGTCGGTGCAGCCGGGCATATTCAATTTCGCCATGATCGTCACGGCAAGGGCGGTGTTCACGCCGGGGTATGTGTTCGATGACCCGGGCGACCGATTGGCGGCGTTCTCGGGCGACCAGCCGGTCGGGGTGGCGGCGCCGACCTTCGTCGACGGGAAAGCCTATTACTTCCTGACGGTGTACGGACAAGCGGCCGGTCCCCTGACGCTGCGCTTCCACAGCGCGGCGAAGCAGCGGACCTATGAGATCCTCTCCCCGCTTTCCTTCCAACCGAATGCGGTGGTGGGCGACCTGATCCACCCTTACCTGGCCGATGCCTCCCCCTTGCGGGTGGAGCTCGATTCGGACAGCCACGTGGTGGCGGTGACCCGGGTGGATACGAGCTGGAGCGGTTATCTGCCCTTCCAACATCGGGTATGGGAATGCGCCTATCCGACGCTGACCGGGGATACGGCGACGATCAACTACTCAGTGGGGCTGACGGAGGTCTGCGACGGTATCGACAACGACTACGACATGCTGGTGGACGAAGGGGTGCTGCTGACTTTCTATGCGGATACGGACGGCGACGGCTTCGGGGACCTTGGGCACGACACCCTGGCCTGCAGCCTGCCGCCGGGCTTTGTGACGGACACGACGGATTGTGACGACACCGACGCCGCCATCCATCCGGGCGCGACGGAAATCTGCGACGACATCGACAACGATTGCGACGGACTGGTCGATACGGCGGATCCCGGCTTCGTCGACCAGACGGCACCGCAGGTAAGCTGCCGCAACATCACCCGGCCGCTGGACGCATCGGGCCAGCTGTCGGTGCAGCCGGCGGAGGTCTATTTGAACGGGTCGGACGATTGCGGGACAGTCAACCTGGTGTCCGTATCGCCCGCCCAGTTCGGCTGTGCGGACGTCGGCCTCCGTACGGTGACGCTGACGGTCAACGACGGAAACGGGAACCAATCGACCTGCCAGGGGGTGGTGACGGTGCAGGACACGACCCTGCCGACGGCCTTGTGCCAGGCGGCGACCATGGTGCTGAACAGCCAGGGGACGGTCCTGTTGTCGGCGGCCCAGGTGGATGGCGGCTCTTTCGACAACTGCGGAGGCGGCACGACGCTGAGCCTGGGGCAGACGATGTTCACCTGTGCACACGTCGGGCCGAACACGGTGACCTTATACGTGGAGGACCCCTCCTCGAACATGAGCAGCTGCGATGCGGTGGTGACGGTCCTGGACCAGACGGCTCCCTTGGCCAAGTGCAAGCCGGTGACGGTCAGCCTGGGCGCGAACGGACAGGCGGTGGTTACCGGCGCCCAGGTGAACGACAACTCCGCCGATGCCTGCGGAATCGCCAGCCTCCAGCTGAACCCGGCGGTGTTCGGATGTGCGGACCAAGGACCGAACCCGGTGGTGCTGACGGTGACGGATGTCAACGGTAACAGCAGCACCTGCCAGGCGGTGGTCACGGTGACGGACCAGGCAGGACCGCTGCTGGTATGCCAGGACATACATATCGCCTTGGATACCGTCGGCAATGCCCAACTCCTTCCCATTCAAGTATTCGACGCCCAGCTGTCCGGCGACAACTGCGGGACGGTCCAGCTGACGGGGGTGTCCCCGTCCGCCTTTTCCTGCGGGAATATCGGTGCGAATACGGTGGTGCTGACGGCGGTGGACGACCAGGGGAACCCAGCAAGCTGCCAGGCGGTCGTGACGGTAGACCCCTATTTCGGACCCTTGACGGTGGACATTATCCCGGAGGTATGCGGCGAGACCCTGGGGGGGCTGACGCTGAACGTATCGAGCATCTACCAGCAGCTGCTGCTGTATTCGGTGGATGGCGGCGCAACCTTCCAGTTCAGTCCGGTCTTTACGGGACTGAGCAGCGGGAACTACGGGATGGTGGTTCAGGCACCGGGCACGGCCGGCTGTGTGCTGGGACCGGAACCGGTGGTGGTGCCGGCGGTCGGCGCCCTGCTGAACACCTGGACGGGTGCCGGCGACGGCATCAGCTGGGGACAGTCGGCCAACTGGAGCCTGGGCATCGTGCCGGTCTTGTGCCATAACGTCGTGGTTCCGGCCGGTGCAGGGGTATTGGTACCGGCAGGCCTGACGGCGGTCGGCAACACCCTGCAGGTTGATCCCGCCGGGGTACTGACGGTCGAAACTACCGGCGAACTGCTCATCGGGCAGGAGTAAAAACCGGGACTTTCATGTCCGGGGGGACGGGTATCGGCCATGATGCCCGTCCCTTTTTTGATTTCGAGCATCCCGCCCGACCATCCCTACGGCCACATCCGAAAGAACAAGCCCGCCATCCCCCAGTAAGCCCCCCATCTTCAAATTCCGAAAGAATAAGCCGCCCATCCCCCAACAGGCCGTCCCATCCCAGTCCATCTTTCAAATCATATGGAAATGCCAGTTCAAAAACCTACCAAACACCGTCCGAATTCCCGATCCAATGGATTCCCCGCTCGGGGCAGCAGCCGTTTACCAAATCTTTGCGGTTTGGTGGAGGTACGGCCCGTCGCCGGCGTTTACTAAACCTTCGAGGTTTAGTAAACGTAGCCAGAAAACGTTTACCAAACCTTGGAGGTTTAGTAAACGTAGGTTGCGTCCGAA
>CAZNLJ010000072.1:10030-15629 GCA_964573725.1 uncultured Saprospiraceae bacterium | reverse complement strand
GGGTGTCAACCAGCCTGCATAACGCCGCCGATTTCATCGGGACACAACCGAGCCTTACCCATGCACACATCTAACATCCTGTAACCCCCTGATTCATCGGGGGGATAAGCACCTTACCCAATCACATCTATCATCCTGACAGACATCACATCAAATAACGGTCCGTCGATTGGGATCGGTGCCGATTTGTCGATCGGGATTGGCAGGCGGACGGAATCCGGCGAGCCGGGGTACAAGGCCATGGGATCACCTGCTGCGGGTGGGAGCCCAGGGGATTGGATTTGGATTTCCCAATGGTTGTAAGGAAGGAGAAACACCGAAACGATTGGAAACAAGCGGGAAGTAAGAACGGCATAGGGCAAGGCCCCATGGCTAATGGCTTACCGCCGGTGCCGCGACCTGTCGATTCCGGGAATCGAGGAGAGCAGTCGGGACGACCAGGAAGCTGCGCTTGATGTAGAAATTCATCGGGTGGCGGATCGACCAGCCCAGGTACCCATAGCGGAGAAGGCTGGGGCAACGGCCCATCAGCAACACCCGTTTACGGATGTTGAAAGTACGGAAATGGCGCAGGATACCAAGGTAGCTGTTGACGGAAGCCCGTAGGCGGACCAGGTCCGTGCGGTCGGGCACGGAAGATTCCAGGCGTTCCGACCAGTCCCGGATATTCCTTTCAAAATTCCGTTTGGTCCGGTTGGAGACATAAATCCGCTCGGATTTCAGGGTAGCGCCCAGGAAATTGACCCCTTTGCGGTAATGTTGGAGAAACACCTTGTCGGGATGCAGGGTCAGGCCCAGTTCGGTGGCCAGGAAGGCGCGGATGAGGGGGACAGCCAGTTTAAGCCGGGACTCGTCCGGATGTACCAGGTAGAAATCGTCCACATAGCGGCCATAGAACCGGAAGCCGAGCTGTTTCTTGACGAAGTGGTCGAAATCGTCCAGGTAGACATTGCTGAATAGTTGGGAGGTGAGGTTACCGATCGGCAGGCCGCAACCGGGGCGGGTATGGAAGAGCGACTTGGAGGGTGGCAGGCCGTCCCAATCCGACCGGCTGCCCCGGATTATGCAGCGGGTCGTGGGATCGTCGGCCAGGATGACGGCGGCGAGGTATAAGGCCAGGTCCTTGCGGAAGGCATCGAGATCCGGCGTGGCCGTCACCCTATCGAGGATTTTCGAATAAAGCAGCCCCTTGTCGATATGCATGAAATAGCCTTTGATATCGAGTTTGAGGACGAAGCAATCCTGTTGGTAATTGCGGCTGCAGAATTGGATGGCCTGAAAGAGATTGGAGATGCCGTACAGCGTCCCTTTACCGACGCGGCAGCTGAAGCTTTCGCGGATGAAGCCCGCCTCGAAGACGGGGCTGACGAGGTTATACAGCAGGTGGTGGACGACGCGGTCGCGGAAGTCGGCGGCGAGCACCTCCCTTTTGACCGGTTTATCGATGATGAAGGCGATGCTGGGTCGGATGACATACCGGCGGTGGAGCAGTTCCTCGAACAAATCCGACAGGTAGGATTCGAAATGCAGCTCGAACCGCAGCTGGCTTTGGGTGTTGCGCTTGTTGCGGCGGGCATCGAAGTAGGCTTGGTACAGGCTGCAGCGCAGCCATTCCAGATCTTGTTGGGTAGGTTGCATGTCGTCAGAAAATGGGGAGCGGCATACCAGATGCCGCTCCCGGGTTCGGCCGTTGTAAATGCTGCGGCGCAGCGGACGGAGAAGCCGTTCGTGCGGTTGTTGTTGTTCGTGTTGGCATTGCCGCTGTTGAAGTTCAGGTTCCAGGCGTTGATGCTGCCGTTCTCCGTACTGCTCCAATAGTTGCCGTTGTTGCCGCGGTTGAACAAGGTCCCGTCGTTGTTGTTACGGTTCCCGGCCGCCGGAAGCGAAAGCAAACACTTGAGACGTAACCGGACCCGGAGACCGTGGTCCGGTAGTTTGCTGAATTTATCGAGCCTCTCCCGCAAAGCCTTGACCGCGCGGGACTCCCACTCTTTCCGGCCTTTACATCCTATGGGGGGAAGCTGCCGGCCGCCGGTCATGCGACCGTCGGGTCCGGTGCGATTCCCTGTATGATTACAATATTTTGGGTGGCGGGGACCGGGAACACCGGGAGGACCGCCATGCGGGCCGGCCGGGTCCTCATTCCCGGCAGCTTTTTTCCCAGGCCGCCAGTTGCTTGCTGATGCTTTCCACTTTTTCGCTCGCCAGGGCGAATTCCTTGAGGGAGACCTGTTTGAGGTCATGCGAGAGCCGAAGCATGAGTCTTACCACCTCTATGTGTTCGCGGGCCTTCGAGAGGTGGGGTTTCTTTTCCTGCCGGCTGTTCGCCCGGAAGATGAGCACGACCAGCTCCAGCATCTCGGTCTTCATCCTTTCGCCCAGGGTATAGCGGTAATCCCGCTGCATATGCCGGACGGTGGTGAACAGCATCTGGAGGAGCGTGTAGCTGGCCTTGAAGACCGGCAGGTTGTCATAGGTGGCCATCCGACGCCCTTTTTTCCGCCGACTGGAGCACAGCCTGCATATCCTTGATGAACAGCATGGCCTCCAGCGGCGTCTTTTCCGCCAGCGGATAGGCCCGGATGGCCTTCAGGACCCTTTCCGCCGGCTTTGATCCCGACCCAACCGCCTGCAGGGGTTCCTCCGGCTCCGGAACGTACGTGCGCCGCAACGCCGCAAAATCCGGCGGCCCGGCCGCCGGATCCAAGGCCCAGTATCCGCTCCGCTCGTCCGTGGAGATGAATTCCCCGAAGATCCCGCTGAAAAAGGCCCGCGTCTGCTCCGGAAAACCCACCCTGACCACCACCTTTCCGGCCGCCTTCACCCCCTCCGCCCGCACTTGCAAGGCCTTTTTCGTACATAACAGCAAGGCACTCTGTTCGTACGCCACCCAAAACAGGCCCCGTTTGTACAGCCGGATCTTCTTGCCGTCCTCCTGGGACAAAATTTCCTGGATACCCATTTTTTAAAAAATTTTTCGACCGCTTCGCGGTCGCGAGGCTTCCCTGGCGACAGCCCGGTATAACTCCCCCCGCCCGGCCCTCAGTATCAAAAAAACCTAAATAGTCAAATAGTCAAATTGTCGAATTATTCTGCGGCGCAGCGGACGGAGAAGCCGTACGTGCGGCTGTAGTAGCCGTACGTGTAGGCAGTGCCGCTGGCGAAGCCCAGGCTCCAGGCGCTGATGCTGCCGCCCTCCGTACTGCTCCAATAGTAGCCGTTGTAGCCGCGGTAGAACAAGGTCCCGTCGTTGCGGCTACGGCGCCCGGCCGCCGGAAGCATCAGGTTCGGCCCGAAGAAACGCCCGCTGCTGTAATTGGTGGCACTTTCATACCAGCTCCCGACGATGCTTTGGGGGTTGTGGGCAAGCACCCCGTCCCATAGTGCCTTCGTCGGTACCCGGAAGCCTGCCGGGCAGGGGTCGTTCACCGTCTTCGTGATGTCCGACCAGGCGCCGTTGGGCGCATAGCTTGTATTCCACCCGCTGATCGCACCCGCGTTCGCATCCCCGGATGCCGGCCCGGTCGGCCCCGCTGCCGCCATCGCCAAGCGGCCCCACTGCCAATAACCCCCGTTGATCTCCCAGCTCGGCGTGAAGGGGTCCGCAGCGGTGTTCGCCGCCCCCAAGTTGTGGCACTGGAACACTTTCCATTGGTTGGGAGCCACAAAGGCGCCGCAATCGCTGACAAGTACCTCCAGTGTACAGGTCCTGCCCCCGATATCGAGGGCGAATAATGCCACGCCGAAGGTGTCGGGAGTGCCGGTGATGGAATATGTGAGGCTGTCGTCGCCGACGACAAAGTTGCCCGGCATAAGTGTTGCCGTCAGGCCAGAAACCCCCGTCGAGGTCACCGTCTGTCCATTATGCGCGGTGCCGTTGCCGCCCAAATAGGGTACCTTGGCACTTGCGTTCACGGCCGAATCGCCGGGGTAGAGGTAGCCTGTGGTTTTGGCCGCTCCGCAAAGAAGACTGTCAATGGCCGCAGGTTCGACAACGATGGAAACGATGCAGCTCTGCCCGCCGATGTCCAGGCCAAAACTCGCCGTGCCACTGGTATCCGGTGTGCCGGAGACGGAATAGCAAAGGCTGTCGTTGCCCATGACAAAGTTGCCGGGCGGCAGCGTCGCCGTCAGCCCCGTCACCCCGAAGGAAATCAATGACTGCGAGGCATAGCCGCCACCGTTTCCACCGTAATACGGTACTTTGACCATGAATTGCTCGGTGACCACCAGCGTGTCGGGAATTGCCCCCTCGCAGTCGAGCGAGTCTATGGCCGCAGGAATGACAACGATATAAAGGCTGCAGCTCTGCCCGCCGATGTCCAGGCCAAAGCTCGCCGTGCCACTGGAATCCGGTATGCCGGAGACGGAAAAGACGAGATTTCCATTACCAATGGCAAAGTTGCCGGCTGGGAGCGTAGCAACCAACCCCGGCACGCCGGTGGAGTGCAAGGTCAGTGGATCATAACCCCCACCGTTGCCGCCGAAGTAAGGAACAGCCACCTGCAAGTCCATGACTTCCTTACCGGCCACCAGCGTGTCCGGAGTTGCCCCCTCGCAGTCGAGCGAGTCTATGGCCGCAGGAATGACCGGAATGGAAATCGTACAGACCTGCTCACAGAACTCGAGCACGAAATCGGCGATACCGTCGGTGTCAGGTATACCGTTGATTTCAAAAGGAAGGCTGCCTGCGCCGAAGGCATAGAATCCAGGGGAAAGGTCGGCCGTAAGACCCGTCACCCCGGAAGATTGGATGGACCGGCTATCATAGGGCTCACCGGATCCCCCCAGGTAGGGGACGTTCATGGGCACACCTGTCACTTCCAGCCCCTCCACCAGCGTGTCCACCAGTGCCTCGCTGCATAGCAGCGAATCAATACAGCCTTCGACAACTAGGTCCACCGTGCAGCTCTGCCCCCCTGCGCTCAACAGGAAGGTGGCTATGCCGCTGTTTGCCGGGATACCGGAAACTTGATAGATGAGGAAGCCGCTACCGACGGCGAAGAACCCGGGCGGAAGAACGGCGGCCAATCCGGTGACGCCGGTGGATGCGTAAGGTATCTGGTAATAGTGCTCGCCACCGTTGCCGCCGTAATAGGGTACCGCAAAGGTTACGGCACTGGCAGATTGATTGCGCCTCAGCGTGCCAATCCCATAGGAATTTGCACAATCCAGGACTTGTATCAGTCCGGGATCCACATCGATGGAAAGCGTGCATTGCTGACCGCCGATCGAAAGTGGGAATTGGGCGATACCGGCAGTATCGGGTATTCCGGTGATCGTATAGGCGAAGCTACCGCTGCCGTTGGCAAAGTTGCCGGCCGGCAGCGTCGCCGTCAGTCCCGTCACCCCGGTCGAGCTCACCGTCTGGCCGGGGTAGCTGCCCCCGTTGCCGCCCGTGTAGGGGATGCCGGCACTTACCCCGGTGGCGGAAACACCATCAACGAGCGTGCCTGTGACCGCTGCATTGACACAGAGCAGGGTCACGATGGAAGCAGGCTCCACCGGAATGGTCAGGTTGCAACCCTGTCCACCGATGGCTAACGCAAAGCTGGCCGTGCCGCTGCCTGCCGGTGTGCCGGTGATGGTGTAGGCCAGG
>CAZNLJ010000072.1:0-9930 GCA_964573725.1 uncultured Saprospiraceae bacterium | reverse complement strand
TGCCCGTGGTTGTCGCATTGCCGCAAGACAGCGAGCTGATGCTACCGGGATCCACGGGGAAGGACAGGTTACAGCTCTGTCCGCCGATGACCAGCGCAAAGCTGGCCGTGCCGCTGCCTGCCGGTGTGCCGGTGATGGTGTAGGCCAGGCTACCGCTGCCGTTGGCAAAGTTGCCGGCGGAAAGCGTCGCCGTCAGTCCCGTCACCCCGGTGGAGGCCACCGTCTGGCCGGGATGGCTGCCCCCGTTACCGCCCGTGTAGGGAATGCCGGCACTTGTCCCGGAGGCGGCAACACCTTCAATGAGCGTGCCCGTGGTTGTCGCATTGCCGCAAGACAGCGAGCTGATGCTACCGGGATCCACCACCAGGGGAAGGATACATGACTGCCCCCCGATGGCAAGGGCGAAAATAGCCGTACCGGCGCTGGCGGGCATGCCGCTGATGGTGTATGGCAGGTTACCATTACCGTAGGCGAGGATGCCGGGAAGCAATGTGGCCGTGAGACCCTGCACCCCGGTCGAAGATTGTATCCCGCCGGCGTGTAGGATACCTACGCCACCCGTGTAGGGCACATAAACACTCACCCCGGAGGCCGTCTTTCCGGCGACCAGGGATCCTGTAATCAGGCTGCCGCCGCAATCCAGCGTACCGATGGCATCCGCGCTGCCGATGGCCTGCCAAGATGGCATCGAAGGAGTTCCGTGGTTGATTTCGATGACGGTTTTTGTCTTGTTGAAAATCATCAGCCCCGTGGCAGGAAGTTCGATGGAATCGCGTTGTGCCTGGGTCAACCGTGGCAGCAGGAAGCCCTTCTCCTGGCTTTCCAGGTCCAGCAAGGCAGAAGGCTCGGTTTGGCTGTGCAACTGCAACGATAGAAGCAGGATTGCCAGGAGTATGGCCGGCAGCAGCACGCCCGGCGGCAACGGCCGAGATGGGCTGTATCCGATTCGGTTTTTTTTCATGGTTTTCATGAATGTTATTCGTTTGTCGTTGATGTAATTACCCGGATTTGAGGAAATCCGCCGATAGCTTGCTGTTCTTTCCATCCAATGACCACTGACTGCTGAAATATACAGCCACTTCCGACGAGCTTTGACATCTCCCAATGATAAGACCCTGATCATTTAATCTTAATGCCGCCGGCATTTCCTCCCACCCGGTCGACACTCGCATCATCTTGTAGTATCGTGATCCAAATAGTCAAATAGTCAAATAATCGAATTATTCTGCGGAGCAGCGGACGGAGAAGCCGTACGTGCGGAGGTAGTAGTAGTACGTGTAGGCATAGCCGCTGATGAAGCCCAGGCCCCAGGCGTTGATGCTGCCGCTCTCCGTACTGCTCCAATAGTAGCCGTCGTTGCCGCGGTTGAACAAGGCCCCGTCGCCGCTGTCACGGCTCCCGGCCGCCGGAAGCATCAGGTTCGGCCCGAAGAAACGCCCGCTGCTGTAGTTGGTGGGACTGGATGTCCAGGTCCCGACGATGCTTTGGGTGTTGTAGGCATCCACCCCGTCCCATTGTGCCTTCGTCGGCACCCGGAAGCCCGCCGGGCAGGGGTCGTTCGCCGCCTTCGTGCTGTCCGACCAGGCACCGTTGGGCGCATTGGTCGTGTTCCAACCGCCGATCACCCCGCTGTTCGCCTCCCCGGAACCCGGCCCGGTCGGCCCTGCTGCCGCCATCGCCAAGCGGCCCCACTGCCAATAACCCCCGTTGATCTCCCAACTCGGCGTGAAGGGGTCCGCAATGGTGTTCGCCGCCCCCAGGTTGTGGCACTGGAACACTTTCCATTGGTTGGGAGCCACATAGGCGCCGCAAGGCATGGCAACCGTCGACGTGCAAGCCTGACCGCCGATGTTCAGCGCGAAATTAACCGAGCCGCTGCTCGACGGCGTGCCTGTAATGGTATACAGCAAGTCACCGCCGCCGTTGGCGAGGTTACCGGCAGCCAGCACCGCCGTCAGCCCCGACACCCCGATGGAGCTCACCTCTTGACCAGGGTGCGGGCCACCGTTGCCGCCCGTGTAGGACACGTTGACACTGACGCCGGAGGCCGCCTGACCGGGGGTCAAGGTGCCTGTCCAAACGGCCCCGCTGCAGTCGAGGCTGTCGACCTTGCCTTGCCAGCAGCTGACCGCTTGCCAATCCGGGTTGGCAGGACTGCCATGGTTCATTTCCAGGCAGGACTTTGTGGTGTTATAGATTATCAGTCTTTCAGCCGGGTTGATGATGGCATTGCGCTCGTCTTGGGTCATGCGCGATGGTAGGAAGCCCTGGTTGGTGCTCTGCATTTCCAGCAGGACCGACGGTTCTGTCTGCGCGGTAAGCTGCAAAGGCAACAGGACAGACAGCAAAATGGCCGGCAGAAGGCAGCATGAAAACACCTGAAGTGATGTTATTTGTCGGATACAGTTTTTTTTCATTTTATTTTGAATGTTTTCGTTTGTCTTTGATACAGTTACCGGCATCCTTCATGTGCCGGAATACACTTGCAGCTTACCGCAATATCATACAATACGGGCAGCCTGAAACTTCTGTTCCTGTTGACAAGCTCCGCCATCTACGAATCATGAGACCAAAATCATTGATGCCATATGATGACGATACGGCGTCCCCGATGTCGACATCCGTACACCCCTTGGTATCGTGACCTAAATAGTCAAATAGTCAAATAATCGAATTATTCTGCGGCGCAGCGGACGGAGAAGCCGTTCGAGCGGCTGTTGAAGCTCGTGTAGGCATTGCCGCTGAAGAAGAACAGGCTCCAGGCGTAGACGCTGCCGTACTCCGTACTGCTCCAACAGTAGCCGTAGTCGCCGCGGTAGAACAAGGACCCGTCGTTGAGGCTACGGTACCCGGCCGCCGGAAGCATCAGGTTCGGCCCGAAGAAACGCCCGCTGCTGTAGTTGGTGGGACTGGATGTCCAGGTCCCGACGATGCTTTGGGTGTTGTGGAGGAGCACCGCGTCCCATTGTGCATTAGTCGGCACCCGGAAGCCCGCCGGGCAGGGGTCGTTCGCCGTCTTCGTGCTGTCCGACCAGGCGCCGTTGGGCGCATAGCTTGTATTCCACCCGCTGATCGCACCCGCGTTCGCATCCCCGGATGCCGGCCCGGTCGGCCCCGCTGCCGCCATCGCCAAGCGGCCCCACTGCCAATACTCCCCGTTGATCTCCCAACTCGGCGTGAAGGGGTCGGCGGCCGTGTTCGCCGAACCCAGGTTGTGGCACTGGAACACTTTCCATTGGTTGGGAGCCACATAGGCGCCGCAAGGCATGGCAACCGTCGACGTGCAAGCCTGACCGCCGATGTTCAGCGCGAAATTAACCGAGCCGCTGCTCGACGGCGTGCCTGTAATGGTATACAGCAAGTCACCGCCGCCGTTGGCGAGGTTACCGGCAGCCAGCACCGCCGTCAGCCCCGACACCCCGATGGAGCTCACCACTTGACCAGGGTGCGGGCCACCGTTGCCGCCCGTATAGGGCACGTTGACACTGACGCCGGAGGCCGCCTGACCGGGGGTCAAGGAGCCTGTCCAAACGGCCCCGCTGCAGTCGAGGCTGTCGACCTTGCCTTGCCGGCAGTTGATGCCCTGCCAAACCGGTGCTTCAGGCGTACCGAAGTTCATGTCCAGGCAGGAAGTCGTGGTGTTGAAAACGATGAGCCCTGTGGCAGGGCTCACTATTGCTTCCCGCTGTGCCTCCGTCATGCGCGGCAGCAGGAAACCCTGCCCGGTGCTCTGCAACTCCAGCAATGCAGACGGTTCTGTCTGGCTCCAAAGATGCCAAGGCAGCACCAGCACCAGCAGCGACAACGCAGGAATCGCCAGTGGCTTCGTCAGGAGTCTCCCCCTGCCTGAGGTCTTGCCGGGGGTTTTTCTTGTTGTGGTTTCCATAGATGTGTTTTTTTTGTTTACCTATTTTGTCCCGTGTCTTTTTGGCTGCCCCCCTGCTTCTGCCCCCTTTCCTCAGGATGCCTTCCGCTTGCCGGGGCCACCGATGCCGATGTTCCTGTCTGTATCCCCGCCCCCGTTATTGCCTCGCCTGCCGGCGGCCGGCTCGCCTCCCCGCTCTCTTGCGCTTGCCGCGCCCTGTCTTGCCGCTCACCGACCGCCAACCGGGTCAGCCTATTTGGATGGGTCGGAAATTGGGATATTCCCTGCCGCGGACCGCTTGATGCACCGCCCGCTTTTCTTTTCCGATATCGGATTTCATTTCTCGTTTCTTTCCTTCGGAAAAGCTCGATGAATCCAAATGACACACCGGTTCTTCTCCCAAAGATGGCAAGTCATTCGTTCAAAATTTTGGCAAATTAGTAACTGACCGGTATGGATTAGTATTTGGCAGTTTTCAGCTTGTAATTTGCATTTTCTTGTTCCGGAACACGGGGTATCGACGAGGGGCCCCTTGCTTTTTTTCCCTGGAACTGCACCCCTGGCTGATGAATGTCGCCCCTTCAGGGCTTGGTTTCCGGCGGACGGGGCGTATCGGGGGTATCCTTTTTTTCGGTCATCTACACGCAATAATCCTGTTATGGTGTATACAGTCCATCCTTTAAATCATTCGGAAATCCCAGTTCAAACCCCCAGTCCCCCCCAACCCCATCACAGTCCATCCTTCAAATCATATGGAAATCCCTGTCCAAGAATCAACCCGCTCCCCGCTCCGCATCCAAACCCTGGATGACCATACCGTCCCCCCGACACCCACATCCCGCCGCAAACAACCGGAGCGTACCGGAATAGGTATCCTGGACTCCGAGCCTGCCGTACGCGGACAATCCTGGCAACTGTCGTTTCGCCAGGGTAGGCCTGCAGGACCTGGTTCAGGGCATACGACAACCCGCCTCAATTGGAAGTGGTTGGCGCAATGCATCGGTGCGTGATCGTAGATACCGCCGAAGTCGTTGCAGCGGCGCCGGGAAATCCTGATTTCACAGGGTTCAGCCCAAGTGGGGGGGTGCGGAACAGGAATGATGGATCCCGTCCTCCGGCTGCCTGGCGGATCCCGCCGTTCCGACCGACCATTTCCTCTTTCCGGGCAGGCAGTTGGTTGGTATTGATACCTCTTGCCGATCCCGTTTCGGTCCGGGTCTTATTCGGACCGGCACGATCCGGGCGCAAGGCAGGAACTTACCATATCAAAGAAACCTCCGGGCAGCCTATCTTCACCAGGGCCGGCGTCCGCATCGGCTGGTTTCCGGGCCGGCAAGGCATAAGCGGACAGCCGGTGACCACCAAATACCGCTTGTCAAGAAAATGGACCGACCAACGACGACAAATTGGCAGTAAGCACGATGCGTGAGAGGAAAACCGGACCGCAATTTAATTTCAAACCAGCGGCAAAATGTACGAAAGCCTATCCAGCCATTTTTTTTTACAATTGATAAATTGGCGGTTATGCGTTAGTAATTGGCCATTTTCAGTGGGTGATCGAAGTATCACGGGCAAAAATCAAGCTGTATGCGCGTGCCGGCCGCTTGCCCGGTCCCATCCTGGAGGTCAACCACCACCAAGGTGGCGGAGCGGAAGTATTGCCGGGAAAGCAGGGCGATGCGTTGCTGGCCGATCTGCATGCCGAGGGACTTGGTGTGCCGGAAGGAATTGCTCCGGAGGGCCCTGGCCTTTTCCCTGCCGATGCCATTGTCCTCAATGATGCAGCGGATACCGTCCGGGATGGCGGCGATGCTGATGAGGAGCTTTCCGGGCGCGTCGGTCTTGTGAAGTAGGCCGTGCCAGATGGCATTTTCGACAAAAGGCTGGAGGATGAGCGGAGGCACGCGGAGGAACTGTACATCAATCCCATCATCCACCACTATGCGGTATATGAACTTGTCCCGGAAGCGCATTTGCTCGATGTCCATCATGAGCCGGATTATTTCCAGTTCCTCGGACAAGGGTACGAGTTCCAGTTTATTGCTTTCCAGCACCTTGCGGATCAGCAGGCTGAACTTATCGAGATAATCATCCGCTTTTTCCCTGTCGCCCTTGATGAGGTACCATTTCAGGGAATTGAAGGCATTGAAGATGAAATGCGGGTTCATCTGCGCCCGCAGGGCGGAGAGTTCGAGCCGGCTGAGTTGTTGTTCGAACACGGCGTTCAGGGCCTGTGCCTTTCCTTTCCGGCGTTTGCGGTCGTCATGGAGCAGGAAGCCGGTTCCCAGCAGCGCCGACACCGCCAGCAGCCGGAACCAAAGGGTTTGCCAGAAAGCGGGAATGATTTCCACCGGAAGGGAGACGACGTTGTCCGCTGTCCACTCCCCGGCGGCATTGCTGGCCCGGAGTTGCAGCGAGTAAGATCCGGGCGGGATATGGGCAAGGGAAATGCGCCGATCGTCCCCGGTGGCCACCCAGTCATTGTGAAAACCTGCCAGGCGGTATTGGAAGGCGACCTGGTCAGTCGCCCAGAACCAAGGTATGCCGTAGACCACCTCGAAGGAGTTGTCGGGATACCGGAGCTGTATATCCTGCGGCGCATGGCGGACCACCTGCTTGTCCACAGCCGTGACGTAACGGTAGGCATGGATGTGCGGCGTGGGAAAACGGCGATCCGAGGCCAGTGCATCCGGTTGGAATTCGAAGTAACCGTTCTCGGCACCCACCATCAATACCAGTCCCGGCAACCTGTCCAGGGTGTGGGCCTGCGTCTGCGGCAAGCCGTACGCCCGGTTGAAGTGCGAGACCGTGAGGTCGGAAGGGTGGATGCGGAAAACACCGGTCTCCGACAGGCCCCATATCCTGCCTTTGCCATCGCTTTCCAGGGCGGCGGGCCTGGTCGAGAGATTTTCCTGGCCAGCCGCCTTGAGTACCTGCAAGCCCTGCGGGTGGGACTCATCCGGATGTAGATACACCAAGCCACCGCCAGCGGCGCAGCCGACCCAAAGGCGGCCTTCCCCATCCAGGGCGAAGGCATTGAAATCCGCGAACGCGAAGGGTTTATCCGTTTCCGAGTCCATGTCATATCGGAAAAAGGACCGGCCCCCGTCGTCCGAGAAGCCGATACCCCGGTTGCTGGCAAACCAGACCCTGTTACCATCGGTCTCGATGAAATCCGCAAATTGCCGCCAACCGATTTCCGAGCCTGAGAACCGGTCTGAAAAAGTGGCGACGCGGTAGTCCTGCCGGTCCAGGCTTTCCAGGACCAACAGTTCCCGGTCGGTACCTACCCAGACCCGCTGTTTGCTGTCCATGAGTGCTGCAATCATCCCCTGTCCCTGTCGGACCAGGCTGTCGATGCCTTCGAAGAAGACCGGTTGCGCCCGGGAATCACCCCAGTGGTAGCGGTAAAGGCATTTTTCCCCCAGCAGCCAGAAAGATTGCCGAGCATCGGCAAAACAATCCCGGATGCCGGAATCGCCCTCCAGCAGGTCAATGGGAATCTTCACCGGCCGGCTATCCGGCTTTCGTCTTATGAAAAAAAACGGCTGGTCGGTCGTGAGGCAGGTCATGCCGTCCCGGGTGAATGCGGCGTGGCGCACGTCCGCATCCAGCCCCACCTTTCGCAGCTGCTGCTGGTTGGGGTGGTACAGGTATAAGCCGTCCGAGCTCCTGCCGGTCATGGCGATACTTCCATCCCGGAGCGGGATTATTTTCTGCATCCGGGCACCGAGGCTCCAGAAGCGGGCGGACCCATAAGGTGTTTTTCCGGTCCTCAGGGGAATACGGAGTTCGAAGGAATCGTTCCCGGGATGATATGCCAGCAGGCCCTGCCTGGCCTGGACCCATATCTCCCCGGCAGGTCCCCGGGCGAACGCCGAGGCGGTGGAGTGGTCGAAGTGCTTGTCCCGACCGGTATATAAACGCTTTTCCCAGCGCATTTGAACCGTATTGAAGACCAGGATGCCAGCCCCCCGGGTGGCCATGTAAAGCCTGCCATCCGGATGGATGAAAGCGCTGCGGGCGGGATCGAATTCGAAAGGCACCGCATCGTGCGGAAAAAAAAGGTGCCTGTGGCTGTCCACCTCAAACATGAGCAGACCTTCGGGGCTGGTGATCCAAAGCCTGCCCGGATGCTGCGGGTCTTTCACGCAGGAGAGCAATTCATTGGCCCCGGGGTATTTTCCTGCATCCGCAAACCGGGTCGGAAGGAAATGCCGGAATACCTTTCTTGTCTTGTGGAACAACACGAAGCCCTTGCTTTCCGGCTGCAGGTAAACGAAACTGTCCACCTCCACCACCACATCGATGGTATTGGAGGGCAGGGCATCTTTTGTACCGGGTTCAGCCACATAATGGTCAAAGGCCAGTGTGCGTGCATCGAAGACACCAAATCCGTCGTTGAGAAAGCTGAGGTAGAGCTTATCTTCCGAATCAACGGCGACGGCGAGGATGTCGCGGATCTGGATGTTGTCCGTTCCGCGGATGAGCGGGAACCGGGTGAACACCTTGCCGTCGAAGCGGTAAAGCCCCTGGGCGGTACCCAACCACAGGAAGCCTTTCGAATCCGTGGCCATATCCGCGACCTTGTCCACCGGCAAGCCGTTTTCCCGGGAGATGGACTCGACGAAGTCGTATTGCCCCAGGCAAGGCGGCAAGCCCGGCAGCAGCAGGGCCATGAGGACGATCGGCATGGCGCGGCAGTATCTCATATCAGTTTGAACAGGCCGTCTTTCCTGCCTCGGGAGATCTTGATCGGCAGACCGTCGGACATGACCGCCCAGCCGCCGTCTTTTTTCCTGTACTCGACGACTTCCGCGAGGTTGACCAAGTAAGAGGCGTGGATACGGATAAAGCGATGCTCGGCCAGCATTTCCTCGAAGTGGAGGAGTGTTTTGGAGGCAAGGATGGTACGGCCGTCCTTGAGGTGGATCAGGGAGTAATTGCTGGCCGCGCGGATGTAAATGATGTTATGCAGATCCAGAAAATGAATCGAGTCCTGGGTTGGGACCATGATTTTTCTTGGAACGGAGGATTTGAGGTGTTGCAGGATCAATTGCAGGGAAACTTCCTGGGATAACTCTTTCATTTCCAACCGCTGCTTGAAACTTTCGACGGCGAGTATGAGCTCGTCTTTGGCAATGGGCTTAAGCAGGTAATCCAGTGCATTCATTTTGAGGGCCTTGATGGCATATTCCCCATAGGCGGTGGTAAAGACCACCTCAAAATCGATCTGCGGGAGCCGCTGCAGCAGGTCCAGTCCGTTGAGGAAAGGCATTTCGATATCGAGGAAGACGAGGTCGGGTCGGTGTTGGCGGATGGAGGCCAGTCCTTCGACGGCGACATGGCAGCTTGCCACTACCCGGATGTCCGGGCAGTAGGATTTCAACTGCCAGGCGAGGAGGTCCAGGCAGTGTGGTTCGTCGTCTATGAGAATGGCGGTATATGACGGTTTAAGAGGCATGGTTTGTGGTTTTTCATGGTAAGAATAACACGCGTTATGCAACCAATCGCTTGGTATTTAATTTATTGATTTGTACAAGCGGCTATCGGTCCGATAGTTCGTCCCTATGCCTGGACAAGCAGATGAGAAGTGTCCGGTCCGGACATTCGGCTGATAAACGGCCGGCAGGGACCGCTGGTACAAGCGCCGAGGGTCTGCACCCCTCGCTGATAAAGGACACCCCTTCCGGGCCGGCTGCCGGGAGTGGGAAGTTACCTGCCAGCCGGGTGCATGCACCAGTGGGCAACCAAGCGGCCTGAAACGAGTGCCCGAACCGAGGGGCTCCCGCCTTCCAGCGCGCCCCATTACCCGCATTCAACCACTCCCCTCGTATCTCACCATGTTGCTGCACAATACGCTCCCCTCATTGCAGGACGCCCTCGCAAGCATCCCTTCCCGTATACACTGATTCCCGCCACCCAAAACAGGCCCCGTTTGTACAGCCGGATTTTCTTACCGTCCTCCAGGGACAATATTTCCTGTATACCCATTTATAAAAAAAATTTCGTAACTAATCAGGGTGGGCCAACTTCATAAAAGCATCGTTGTCTTGGGTAAATAC
>CAZNLJ010000071.1:0-16058 GCA_964573725.1 uncultured Saprospiraceae bacterium | reverse complement strand
AAACGTAAGCTACGCATAACCAAAGGGTCTTTATGGCGCTTCCCGCCTTTTGGACAGGACGGCCGGGGGGGGGCCCCCCCGCCCCCGCCGCCGGGGCGGAAATAATTTTTTTTGGGGGGGGGGCGCCCCCCCCCCCAGGACCGGGCGGTTTATTCCCGGCCCGCCCTCCCTTCGGCGCCGGGCGCCCGGCCCCCCCCCCCCCCCCCCCCCCGGCCGGCCTAAAGAATTTTTTGGGCGCGGGGCGCAGCCCTGCGCCCCTTTTGGTGCGGGGCGTAGCGCTTTAGTGGGATTGATGACTAAGAACAACAGAAAATCAATGTTTTGTAATTAATTATTTTGTAGGGTTGAGGTGCGGAAGATGAGATATTGTAGCCGGAGCAGCTTATTTTTACCTTCCTCAGGATCGGGTCGTCGGAAACGGCAAGGGCGGTAGCGACGGACCAGGTCGGAAAGACAAGCGGAAATGGAAAAGATAACTTTGAAAGCCGGTGGGGTCACCCACCTCACCGATGCACGGTATTTCGCCGCCCGCGGCGTGGATTGGCTGGGTATCCCCCTCGGAGGGGGCGATCCGGCCACCACCGTCGACCTCGTGACGGCGAAAGCCCTCATCGAGTGGGTGGACGGCGTTCGGATCGTCGGGGAATTCCCCTTCGCCACAGCGGAAGAGATCCTGTCGGTCCACCGGCAGCTCTGGTTCGATGCCGTCCAGGTGGGCATGTTTACGCCGGCGGAGGATATCCGGCGGCTGGAGGAGCTGACCATCCTGCAGGAGGTGGTCCCCCCTGCGGAAGGGGGCTTGGCCTGGTTGGAAAAATACCTGACGGAACAAGTGGCCGGACCGGATTATTTCCTGGTCGACTTCCAAAAGGCCGGTTTCTCCTGGGAAGGGGGTGCCGCCCCGCTCCGGTCGGAAGCGGATATCCTCCGGGATATCTGCCGGGCCCATCGGGTGTTCCTCGCGCTGGATTTCCACCCCGGCAACCTGTCGGAAATCTTGTCGATGGTCCGCCCTTTCGGGCTGCAATTGCAGGGCGGGGCGGAGGAAAAAACCGGGTTCAAGTCTTTCGACGAATTGGACGGGCTGCTGGACCTGCTGGACCGTTGACGTACCGGAAACCGATCATGCTTGAACGACGTACCATGTTGATCAATAATCCGTTCGAATCCAGGCGACTGTTGTACTGGCTCCTCCCGGTGCTGTTCGGTTGTGCCAATCCGATCCCGCCCGACGGAGGTCCGCGCGACACCGACCCGCCGCAGCTCGACACGGCGGCATCCACCCGCAATTTCCAAACCCGGTTCGAACGGCAGCCCATTGTCCTGGCGTTCGACGAGTGGGTGGAACTCAAGGACGCCTTCACCCAGGTCGTCATATCCCCGCCTTTGGAGTATCGGCCCGAGATTGTCCGCCGTAAGAAGACCATCCAGGTCAGCTTTGATGAAAAGGAGCGGTTGCGCGACAGCGCCACCTATGTCATCAACTTCGGGGAAGCCATCCGGGACTTGACGGAAGGGAACATTGCGCCGGTGGTCTTTGTCTTTTCCACCGGAGACTTCATCGATTCCCTGACGGTATCCGGAACGATTGCCGATGCGTACACCGGCAAGCCGGTGGAGAACGTGTTGTTCATGTTGTACGAGGACCTGGCGGATTCGGTGGTACAGCGCGAGCGGCCATTTTATTTCGCCCGAACCGACAAGGAGGGGCGTTTTTTGGTTTCCAATGTCAAGGGAGGGCTTTTCAAGGCCTTTGCGCTGAAGGACCAGAACCTGAATTACCGGTTTGACAACGAGTCGGAATTGGTGGCCTTCCCGGACAGTCTGTTACGGGTACAGGCACCGGAGCCGGGCGCTTTCGCGACGGCTGTCCTGGACTCCCTGTTTCCGGCCGCGGCGGTCGATACGGGAGTGACCCGGCCCTTGCGGAAATCCACACCGGGTACCGTCCCCTTGTCCCTGCGGTTGTTCCAGGAGCCGCAGCCTCTTTACCTGCGGGAGAAGCAGACGGGTACATACGGCATGGTGAAACTGGGATTCAACCGGGAGCCCTGGGATGTCGGGATTTGGTATGACAGCCTGGGGCAGCGGAGTTACCGGGAGGTGGACAAGGACACGGTCCGGCTTTGGTACGACCTGCCGGCGGATACGATGGCGTGGCGGGTATTTGTGCGGCGGGACAGCCTGGTGGATACGGTGACGGTGCCGGCGGGCCGACGGGCGAACTTCCTTGCGGAGCGCCTTTGCCTTCCTTTGCCGGCCTCGGCCGCCGACGGCCGCCTGACGACTGCCCAGTCATTTCCGGTGTGGTTCAACCACCCCCTGTCGGCGGTCGATTCCAGTTTGGTCCGGGTGGTGGAGGATTCCAGCAGGTCGCCCATCCCGTTCCGCCTGGTCATCGACAGTACCCGGGCCGCCCGCAGGCTGTGGGTGTCCGCTGCGTGGCGGGAACAAACCGGCTACGAGTTGACCCTCCTGCCGGGTGCGGTGACGGATTTGTTCGGGCTGCGTCTGCAGGATTCCCTGGTTCGGACTTTCACGATCCAGCCGGCGGAGAATTTCGGCGTGTTGACGCTTCAGGTCGGGGGACTGGATTCCGCAAAGGCCTATGTGCTGCGCCTGTTGGGCAAGGGTGACGTTCCCGTGGAAACCTTCCCGTGCAGCGGGCAAGCCCGTTTCACCCGCAAGCTTCCCTTTCTCTCCCCCGGTTCCTACAGCCTGGAAATCATCGAGGACCTGGACCGCAACGGTCGTTGGACCACGGGAAGCTACTGGTTGCGTCGACAGCCGGAACGGGTGCTCCGCAGCCAGCTGGAAGAGCTGCGGGCCAATTGGGAAATGGAATCCGTCATCCAGGCCGGATTTTAGGTGTGGCTGTCCTTGATGATTTTCTTCCCGGGGGAAGGCTCCCCCAGCAGCAGGGCCAACGGGGCGAGCTCGTCCACCTCGTCGGCCAGGATTTTCAGGATGGCGGCGAAAGGTACGAACAGCACCATCCCGGCCCCTCCCCAGATGATACCGCCCAGTATGATGGCCACAAACGTCGCCAGTGGGTTGATGCGGAGCTGATGCCCTACCGCCAGGGGAAAGATGACATTGGCCTCCAGGTATTGTACCCCGCCGAGGATGGCGACCACCCCGATCGGATACCACACCGAATCAAAGGTCGTCCAGGCGACGATGACCGCCGCCAAGCCCCCGACCAGGATACCGACATAGGGAAAAAAAGTCAGCAAGGCAGCCAAGATGCCGAAATAGACGGCATGGGGCAGGCCAATCAACAGGAAGCCCGCACTGTTCAGCAGTCCGACCACCAGGTAGACGAGGGCCATCCCCTTGGCAAACCGGAAAAAAGTGGATTTGATGGCACGGATGGTGGTCCGGAACCCTCCGACCTGTGCGTCGGGGACGACCAGGAGGACGAACCGGACCAACAGCTCCCGGTAGTACAGGATCAGGGCCATGAAAATGGGTACGACCAGCACCATGGCCAGGGTATTGGTGGAGAAGTACAGCGCCTGGCGCATCAGCGGGAAAATTTCCTGCAGGAAATTTTCGCTCCAGCGTTCCACCAGCGCCTGCTGCCGACCCGCATCCAGGCCGACCCACCGGTCCACCAGCTCAAAGGTACGGGCCATCAGGCCGGCGAATTTTTCCTTTGATACCGCAAACTTCTCCTGAAGCAGCGCCAGGCTGCCGGCCAGCAGCTGGAAGACCAATGCCCCGAACCCCAACAACAGCAACACGCAGCCCAGGATGCCGCCGGCCCTGCCGACATACCGCTCCAGCCGGCTACAGACCGGATACAGCATCACGGCGATGAGAAATCCGAAACTCAGGGGGACGAACAAGGCCCGGCCTTCGTGCAGCAGAAAACCCGCCAGCACAATGAACAGCATAATCCGGCTGTAATGTTGCAAGTAATGACCTTTCCGTATCTCCATATCGCTGGTTTTCGTACACACCGGTGCCGAACCCGGCATCAAGCAAGTTCGGAACTTTTATCGATACCACCCATCCGGACAACCGCTTTTTTATCGCCCGCCGTATCGGGTTCCATACGGCCCGCGTCGCCGACCGATGATTCGCAGCCCTTTTTATCGCAAAATTCGAGCGGAAGGGCGTGGACCGGTAAAATTGGAAGGATTTTTTCACCGGGCCTGTCCGCGGCCGTATCTTGACCGCACCGGGCGGAACCCCTGTCCGGTCAGGGCCGGTATGTAGACGGGAAACCGGGACCGAGGGTTCCAACCACGGAAACATACTATTATATTTGCATGATTCCGCGCTTGCATCGGGCAACCCGATACCGGCGGAACAACCAGGAAACAGAACCATACCAATATGCAAGCAATCGATTTCGACAAAATCAGGTCCGGTGTGAACGGATATCTGGACAATGCCCTGCAGGAAGAGAAAATCGACCGGCAGAGCTACGAAATGGCGAAGAAGAACACCATGGGGTTCCTCGAGCAATGGTTGACCGATGAACACTTCCGGCGTTTGTCGCCGCACCTCCGGGAAGGCATCCTGGCTGCCATCGATGCCGGAAAATGGGAGGAAATCGTCAACACCTTCCGCAAGAAGATGAGTTTCGGAACGGGAGGGATCCGCGGCTTCATGGCCGGCGACCGCGAAAGCATCGTCCGCATGAAGCAGGAAGGCATCGATGCGCCCATCCTCAAAGGACCCAACACCATCAATAACATCGTCCTGCTGCTGACCAGCGCCGGCGTTGCCAAATACGGAAGGGACCGGGGATTCGACAAGATAGTCATCGGCTATGACAGCCGGGTCCGGGGCGGCGATTTCGCCCGTGCCATTGCGGAGGAATTCCTCGCGTACGATTTTACGGTCTACCTGTTCGACGAAGCTTGCCCTTTCCCGGAAGTGACCTTCGCGATTCCCCACCTCAAGGCGCAGATGGGCATCCTCTTGTCCGCCAGCCATAACGATTACCGCTACAACGGGTACAAGTTGTGCTGCGGGAACGGCTCGCAGTTCGATCCGGAGGAGCGGACCGACATGTTCAACAATTACATCGCCAAGGTGACTTCCGATGATATCCGGGTACTACCCCTGGCGGAGGCGCCCAAAGGCAAGGTTGTCTGGCTCGGTGGCGCCGCCCCGCTATCCGGTGTGGAATACCATGGTCATACCGGGCGGCTGGATATCCACCAGGCCTACAGCGACCAGGTGAAACGCTTCCTGCTGCAGGAGACGACGGGCGGAAAGGACCTTTCCATCGCCTACTGTGCCTATCACGGTGCCGGCCGCAAGTTGGTCCCCCAACTGCTGACGGATATGGGTTTCAGCGATATCAACACCATCCATGCGAACGGATTGAACGACCTGGACGGCTTGTTTCCCAGTTTCAACAGCGACCCCGGGATGGAGCAACAACCGGACCCGGGCGACCGGCGGGCCGCCCGGATTGCCGTGGATGCCTTCATCGAAGAGTACGGACAGGCGAAATGGGACCAGGTGGACGTCCTGATCGGTACCGACCCGGATGCGGACCGGTGCGGACTGACGGTCAAGGTGCCGGCGGCGCAGCGGTCCCTTTACGGCGGGGAGGACTACACCCTCTTGCCGGCGGATGATGCCTGGGCCTTGTTATTGTGGTATCGCCTGCGCCTGGATACCACCATCGAGCAGGAAAAATCGTTCATTGTGTTGTCCCATACCACCACGGATGCCCTGACCCTGCTGGCGCGCAAGCACGGGGTCGGTGTCGTCAAGACCTGGGTAGGCTTCGCCGCCCTCTCCGCCGCTACCCGGGACGCCTGGAACGGTACCCTGGTGGAAGGGCTTACGGAAGGACGTAAGGACCCGCTCCAGCCCCTGACCGATATGGTGGTCATGGAAACGCACGGCATGAACGCCGGAAGGACCTACAACCTGGGCTCCTTCGAACAGAGCAACGGCTTCGCCTTGTTGGGTTATCCGCCCAAGGACCCCTTCTCCCTCGGGGAAAACGGGCATGTCCGCGACAAGGACGGCACCATCGCCGCCGTATTGCTGGCGGAAATCGCCCAGTGGGCGAAGGACAAGGGAACCACCATGTACGAACTGATCGACCGGCATATCTACCTGGACCGGGAAATCGGCCTCTTCGTCAACCACTATGAGCCGGATCCCATCGACGGGGAATATCCCGGTATCGAGGGAGACCGTCTCAAGAAATCGATCCTGCGCCGGGCGCTCGGTTATTACCAGATTGCCCTGGCCGGCGGTTTCTCCATCGGAGGGCGACCGGTGACAGGCGCCGCCATCTACCGGACCGGCAAATACGACCACGTGTATCCCCCGACGCCGGACTGGATTTTTCCGGACGAAGGGGTCCGCTTCTATTTCGGCGACGAGCGGAATCACCTGACGGTCCGCCCGTCCGGTACCGGCAATGCCCTGCGGCTCCACATCCAGCTCCATACTTTCGAAGTGTCGGAGGATAACCTCTTGCAGCAAAAGACCAGCCTGCGCAACCAGGCACGACAGATTGCGGACGATATCCGTGCCCTCCTGGGGGCACCGCGCAGCAGCGAGTTCTGAGGGGGCGCGACCCCTCCGCCGGGCAGCCCGCTTCCTACCGTTTCAGCAGGTCCCGTATTTCCGTCAGCAGCGTCACTTCCGCCGAGGGCGGTGGTGGCGCTGCCGCCGGTGGCGCTTCCGCCTGCTGCCGCAACTTGTTCAGCCCCTTGATGAGCAGGAACAAGACGAAGGATACGATGAAAAAATCTATGGTGGCGGCCAGGAAGCCTCCCCACAGGATCGAAACCGCCGGGCTGACAACGGCACCGGTCTCATCCAAGACCGCCGGCTTCAATACCGTTTCCAGCCGGGACAGGTCCACCCCGCTGGTCAGCAGCCCAACGACCGGTGCAATGATCCCTCCCGTGAAGGCGGAGGTCAGCTTGGCAAAAGCTCCTCCCAGGATGAAGCCCACGGCGATGTCCATCAAATTGCCCTTGATCGCAAATGCCTTGAATTCCTTCCACATAGCGTCTGATTGATAATGGTTATTCAAATGTAAACGGCCTCCGGACCTGCCGACCGTTGACGGATCGGGGACCGGACGGGTATCTCCCAAGATAAACATAAATTGCCATTTCCTGTACGGAAGAACCACCGGATAGCCCCACATGCCGCCGCCGGCACCCCTTTTCAGCCACCTGTCGCCCTTCGCCACGCCCGGTGCTTGCCGCGGTGTACAGCATTCCTGGTATCCGCAGGATTCCGGCCCCACCAGGTCCCCGCGCTGCCGTGCAGCGGGTGAAGGAATCGGGTGGACGGTAAATGTGCTTGATGGACTGTGGTTTGTATGGGGGTGAAAAATTTGGTCGACCTCCGGGCCGGTCTGCCCGGGCACCTGACCATTCGGACAACAACCGATGGACCTGTGCTGGCGGCCTGTTTGCAGCAAAAAAAAAGACGCTGCCTGCATGGCAACGTCCGGCAATTTATAATCTCATGAAAAAAAGGTAACCGAACCAAAGATCCCGAACCCAGGCATTGCCGAAGGGTCAGGTCCTACGCCCCCGGCAAAAGGGAGTCCCCCGGTCAACACCGGGGGACCACCGACAGGTTTTCAGGATGACATTGTACGATGGACGGAGACAACCGTCCGACAAGCAACCGGTTTTGGAAAAAATCAGTTTTGGGAAAAATCGGTTTTGGGAAAAGCATAATCGCACACACTATTGAATCATCGCACAATGATTTTTCCGGAATCAAGGGGTTGGCCGTCGGCGGACAATTGGTACAGGTACACGCCGGCGGGCAGTTGGCCGCGGGGCAGCAGGACCTTCGTGCCGAGGTCGGACGCTGCGGAGACAAGTCTGCCTTGCAGGTCGAACAGGTGAACGGACAGTCGTTGCGGGCCTGTTTGCGGGCCGGTCCGTTCGAAGGTGACGGCATCGGCAAAAGGGTTGGGGTACGCAACCACCGAGGAGCCCGGCCTCGCAGCTTGTGTCAGGTCCGAGATGACCAGGAAGTCGGTCAAGGTTGCGCCCCCCACCACATGAACGTAAGTATTCGTTTCCAGCGGAGCCTGGTAGTCGGGGAACGCCAGGGCGCGGTTTGCGACCAGGGTGCCTGGAGCATTTCCAGGAACCTGGGAGATCTTGAACTGGACGAATCCGGTGGCGCCGGGAGGCAGTTGAAGGTCTTTGAAAGTGAACTTCAGCACGCCCGTTCCATAGGCTTCGAAGGAATAAGGGTGGCTTCCGGCACCGGCAACGACCGTGGCGATATCGAGTGGGGCGGGAACGGAGTCCCGGATGACCAGGTGACGCAACGTATCGCTGCCGGTATGGCGGAAGGAAAGGTGGTACTCCAGCGCCGTATGGGCCGGGATGAGGTACTCGCCTTGGTAGTAATAGCCTTTGGGATAGCCTCTCAGTACAACATCGGCGGTGTTGGTATCATTGTTTTCCCGTACGTCGACGGACAGGAAAGGATCGTTCTCGTCGGCTTGGAACTGGGTGACGAAGCCGGTGGAGGCAGTGCCGCCGGGGCTACAGCCTTCGACAGCCACGGTGGGGTAGCTGTCACCGGGGTGTCCCGGGGATTGTTCGGCGATGAGCCGGAGGGTCCGGCCCGCGGATGCGGGCAGGGCTACCTGGCGGGTATCGCCGCTGGGGAGGATGAAATCACCCTGGAGGCCCAGGATTTGGTCTTCGATGACAATGAAGTCGAGCACCTGGCCCATGTCACCGGTTCCTTGGTTGGTCAGGGTGAAGCGGACGGAATCGCCGTCGCAATACCCGTTGACCTGGATGCTGGCCATATCCCAGGACGGGGAGACAGGAATGCAGACCGAATCCGGGAAGATATGGGCCGAGACGGAGTAGGCCTGTCCGACGGGGCCCGTACAGCTGCTGGCGACCGTCAGTACGAACTGGCCGCAGTCGTCCAGGTCCAGGGCATCGAGTTCGAAGATAAGCAGGCTGTCGACCTGGGCGGTCGGTGGCAGGGAGGCGCCGACGAAGGTCAGGTTATTGCCCAGGATGAGATGGACGACCGGTTCGTCGGCAGGTTCGGTGCCGCTGTTGCAGTACTGTACCACATAGTCGAGCTGGCTGCAGGGCGGTGCGAGGGCGGTGGAGACATCCACCGACAGCAGGGGGCAGGCATATTCCGGCAGGATGGGGAAATGCCGGACGAGGGTATCGAATCCTTGGGGGAAGGAAACATTGTAACCGGTGATGCAGGGAGTCCAGTAGGCGTTTTTTTGCAGGACGGAGAGGGTGTAGTCACCGGTATCCGTGACCATGTCGAAGAAGCCGTCCGCATCCGTGGTGGCGTAGAACGTCTTGTCGGGGGAGGAAGCGCGGAGGATCCACTGTCGGAGGCCGGGTTCGGAGCCTTGGAGGACACAGTCCCCGTCATCGAGGAATACCTTGCCCTGGAGGTGGTTGGTGTAGACGAGGCCGGAGGGGCCGGTCTTGGTCAGGGTGAGGTCATTGAGGAAGGTGCCGAAGAGTGAGTTGTAGCCGGTGACGGCGAAGCCGCCGTCCAGGGTAGGGGTGAGGGACTGGCCGAGGTCCACATGGTTGCCGCGGCCGAGGGCCTGCCACCACAGGAGGTTGCCGGTCGGGTCTACCCTTGCGAGGAAAGCATCGGAATTGGCGGGGCTGATTTCCGTGATGCCGGTAAAGACGAGGTCCCCGTTGTCGGCGACCGCCAGGTCGAAGGCTTGGTCGCCGAGGGGGCCGCCCCATTCGGAAGACCATATTTCCGTACCGTCGGGGAGCAGTTTAAGCAGGCAGGCATTGGCCATCGAGCCTTTGTATCCGGTGAGGTATACGAAACCGTCCGGTGCCAGGACCAGGTCGTAGCCTTCGTCGATGTCATTGTTTTCGCCGAAGTGTTGCTGCCAGAGCAGGTTGCCGGAGAGGTCGGTCTTGAGCAGGAGGATATCCGGGGAGCCGGTCAGGGGGTTCAGGCCGGTGCCGGTGACCAGGTAGCCGTCGTCCAGGGCGAGGACGGAGCGGCCGAAATCATCCCCGTCCGGGTTGCCGAGTGTGCGGATCCATACCTGGGAGCCCTGGTCGTCCACCTTGACCAGCAGGACATCGAAGGAGCCGTTGCCGTCGGTATCGGTCCATCCGACCAGCAGGTGGCCCCCGTCGGCGGGCGTCGGAATGATGCGGTAGGCGACATCGGTACCTGCTCCGCCGTACTGCATGCTCCACTGTTTGTTGCCGTCCCGGTCCGTCTTCAGCAGGTAGGCGTTTGCGGCGGACAGCGGTGTCTGCCGGATGTCGCCGGCGACCAGGAAACCCTGGTCGGCCGTCTCCAGCAGCGCGTACCCATGTTCGATGAAACCATCGTCATAGGTGGCGATCCATCGTTCCCGCCCGTCGACATCCGTGCGGACCAGGAAGACGTCCATGTCGCCGTCCGCCCCGTAGCTCTCGCTGTAGCCGGTGACGGCGAAGCCGAGGTCTTGTGTCTGGATGACACAATGGCCGAAGTCCTCCTTGTTCCCCCCCGCATAGGTCTCCCAGCCTTGGGCGGAAACCCCGGACGGCCCGCAGGCCATACCGAACAGCCAGAGCCCGGCGGCCGGAAGCCACCGGTGGAGGAGGGAGGGGAATTTCGATGGTAGTCGATTCATCATGCGGACCTGGTTCGTTGACGGATCCTTGCGACGACTCGGATCCGGTACAAAAGTGATTCTTCCCGTTACCGGAAACAAAGACAAAAAACAGGGATTGTTGAAAAAAAAACAAGCGGTTATTGTGGTGGGAATGTCGGTCTTATACTTGTTTTACATTGTTTTTCAATGAATTGATATCAGTACAAAAAAAGGGGTTTGTTGATGGAATTTTTGAGAGGTACTGGCGTTAATTACAGGAATACACTGTATGAGAACGGAACCTAACCCGCCTATATGGAAAACAGCCACCTGATTGCATTGTTGCGTGCCCTGGAGAAGGAGGAGGTCCGGGCCTTGCGTAAGTGGGCGAGCTCGCCGGCCCACAATACGCGGCAGGACGTATCGGACCTGCTGCACTACTTGTTGACGGGCGACCACCTCCGCAGCGCGCGCCACCTGGAGAAGGAGCGGGTCTTCCGGGTGTTGTATCCGGAGAAGGAATACCGGGATGCGGATATGCGGCAGGTGATGTATTTTCTGCGCAAGTTGGTGGATGCCTTCCTGGTATATCAGGAATTGGCGGCGGACGCCGTCCGGTCGCAGGCGATGTTGTGTCGCGCCTATCGGAAGCGGCACCTGTCGGACCTTTTCCGGCGGGCCATGGTGGCGGGGCAGGCACTACAGGCGGAGCAGCCATACCGCAACCGCCAGTATTTCGAGAACGAGTACCTGTTGCAGCTGGAGCGGTACAGCCATCTCAGCGGGCAGGGGCGGAATGTGCCCTTGAACCTGCAGGAAGTATCGGATGCGAACGACCTGGCCTACCTGGCGAACAAGCTGCAGTTGAGCTGCATCATGTTTTCCCACCAGGCGGTCTACAAGACCCGCTACCGGATGCCCTTGTTGGGGGAGGTGACGAACCACGTGGAGACGGAGCCGGACATGTTGCGGCATCCGGCCATCGCCATGTACTACTACAGCTACATGTCCTTGTCCCATCCGGGGGAGCCGCACTATTTCCGGTCCTTGAAGGACCAGCTCGGCCGTCACCACCCGCTCTTCCCGCCCGAGGAGATGCGGGTGCTGTACCTGTTGGCCATCAATTACTGCATCGCCCGTATCAATGCCGGCGAATCCGCTTTTTACCAGGAGACCTTCGACCTTTTCTGCGAGGGCCTGGAGCGGAAGCTGCTGCTGGAGAACGGGCAGTTGTCGCGGTTCACCTTTTCCAATGCGGTATTGGCGGGACTGAACCTCCAGCGTTACGAGTGGGTCCGTGGTTTTCTGGAGGAATACGGCCCTTGCTTGCCGGAGCGGCACCGGACCGCCTACGTCGGGTTCTACACGGCCCGCTTGTTGTACGAACAGGGGGCTTACGGGGAAGCGATGCAGCTGATTGCGCCCTACGAGTACGATGACATCCTGATGAACCTGCAGGCCAAGACCATCCTGTTGAAAATCTATTACGAGCTGGGCGAGTTGAACGCGCTGGATTCCCTGCTCGACAGCATGACCGCCTACCTGCAGCGCAAACAGGTCATGGGCTACCACCGCACCATTTACAAGAACCTGCTGCGCTACACGCGGAAGCTGCTCCGTTTGCCGGGTCGCGGCGGGGTTCCTGCCGAGCGGTTGCGGGAGGAAATCAGGGCGGCGGAGCCGCTGATGGAGAAGAAATGGCTGCTGGCGCAGTTGGAGGCCCTGCATTGAGCGGGGAACGCTGGCTTGGCATCCTTTCGCCGGCCGCGGAGGAGGGTTGATTTGGTAAAATCAAGCCGGGGGAAGCCTCGAAATGCCTTCGGATGCCGTAGTTTTGGGGAGTGGCCGGTGACCACCCGGCCTTGCCCGCTCCGATGCATGGCCGGGTGCCCGCAAAGTCCGTACGATATGAAATACCACCTCCTCGCCTGTTGTTGCTGCCTGCTGGCCCTGGGTTCCTGCCGAAAGGAAACCTCCCCCGCCCTGTTGCGCATCCCGGTGACCAATCTCCGGTTTTCCGTAGACCCGACCCTGCAGCCCGGCTTCGAATACTACATTCCCATCAACGGCGTGCGTACCAATGCGATGGACCAGCTGGCGGCCCGCGGTATCGACACTTCCGATTACCGCCGCATCCAACCGGGCCGGGCTACCCTCTCCGTGATCTTCGCCCAGGCGGACCTCGACTTCATCGATGCCGTTTCCATCCGGCTCTGTCCCCTGGGGCAGGATAAGGAAAACTGTGGACAGGAGGCGTTCTACCGCGATCCGGTACCTTTCGGCGCGGGTACCGACATCGACCTGCTCCCCAGCAACGTGGATGATATCCGGGATTTCCTGCTGCCCGATGAGATCAATGTACAGGTCAAGCTGGAGCGCCTGCGGGCCTTTCCCAATGGGAGTTTCGACATCATCCTCGATATGGAGTTCGATGTCCGTTGACCCGGCAGCCGGTCCAGCCATGCAACCTGCATCCTGAAAATGGCCCGTCGTTTACCACTTTTTTTTCGCATCCTTTATCTTTACCGCCCGTTCGAAATACGGTCCGGGCTACGCGCCCGCCCGTCCGCCCAACCATTAAATTGCCAATCATGTCGATGGATTTCATCAGGAAACTCGGTCTCAAGCGAAACAATCCCGGCACCAGCACCGGCCAGGAATCCTTTTCCTCCCGGAAATACATCCGGTCCCATTCCCCGGTGGACGGGGCCTTGATCGGGTCGGTGAGCCAGACCACCCGCGAGCAGTACGACGGAGTGGTCGAACAAGCCCAGGCGGCGTTCCGGGTGTGGCGGGAGATTCCGGCACCCAAGCGGGGGGAAATCGTCCGCCAATACGGCGAGGCGCTCCGCCAGTACAAGGATCCCCTCGGTCGGCTGGTGAGCTACGAGATGGGTAAGAGTCTCCAGGAAGGATGGGGCGAAGTACAGGAAATGATCGACATCTGTGATTTTGCGGTCGGCCTCAGCCGGCAGCTGTACGGGCTGACCATGCATTCGGAACGGCCCCACCACCGCATGTACGAGCAATGGCACCCCCTGGGTGTCGTCGGTATCATTTCCGCATTCAACTTTCCGGTGGCCGTTTGGTCCTGGAATGCCATGATCGCGTTGGTATGCGGGGATGTCTGCATCTGGAAGCCTTCGGAGAAAGCACCCCTCTGCGGGGTGGCCTGCCAGCAGATTTTCCGCAAGGTACTGCGCGACAACGGGGTGCCGGAAGGTGTCGTCTGCCTGGTCAACGGGGATTACAAGGTCGGGGAATACCTCACCAAGGACGCGCGGGTCCCCCTCGTCTCGGCGACCGGCAGCACCCGCATGGGCAAGGTCGTCGGCCAAACGGTGGCTGCCCGATTGGGTCGGAGCCTGCTCGAGCTCGGCGGTAACAACGCCATCATCGTCACTCCCAGTGCCGACATCGACCTGGTCCTGACCGGCGCCCTCTTCGGCGCCGTCGGTACCTGCGGCCAACGCTGTACCTCCACCCGCCGGCTGATTGTCCACGACAGCATCTACGAAACCGTCCGCGACAAACTCGCCGCCGCCTACCGCCAACTCCGCATCGGCGACCCGCTCGACCAACAGAACCACGTCGGTCCGCTGATCGACCAGGATGCCGTCCGGGCCTATCTCCATACCCTGCGGGAAATCGCCACACAGGGCGGCTCCTTCGCCGTGGAAGGCGGCGTGCTGGAAGGCCCCGGTTTCGAAAGCGGTTGTTATGTGAAACCTTGTATTGCGGAAGCCCGGCCGGATATGCCCATCGTCCGCCACGAAACCTTCGCCCCCATCCTCTACCTGCTCCGATACAACGAGCTCTCCGAGGCCATCGCCATCCAAAACGATGTGCCGCAAGGCCTTTCCTCCGCCATCATGACCACCAACCTGCGGGAAGCGGAACGTTTCCTCTCCGTCGCCGGCTCGGATTGCGGAATCGCCAATGTCAATATCGGTACCAGCGGTGCTGAAATCGGCGGCGCATTCGGCGGGGAAAAGGAAACCGGCGGCGGCCGGGAAAGCGGCAGCGATGCGTGGAAAGCCTACATGCGGCGACAAACGAACACCATTAATTACAGCCAACAGATTCCCTTGGCACAGGGGATCAGGTTCGACCTGGGTTGATGCGCCGGCCCCCGCCGGCCCCCTCCCGCGCCGCTCCTTGCCCCGCCCGTTAAACAGATAGACATGATCAACCTGATTCTCTTCGGCCCCCCCGGTTCCGGAAAAGGTACGCAGGCCCAGCAACTTACCGAGCAATACCAACTCGTACACATTTCCACCGGCGACCTCTTCCGGTATGAAATGGGCCATGATACCCCGCTTGGCCAACTTGCCAAAAGCTATATCGAAAAAGGGGAATTGGTGCCGGACAGTGTCACCATCGGCATGTTGAAAAATAAGGTCGATGCCCACCCGACCGCCAAAGGGTTCATCTTCGACGGTTTCCCCCGGACGGTCGCCCAGGCGGAAGCGCTGGACGGCCTGCTCACCGACCTGGGTACTTCCATCTCTTGCCTCGTCGCCCTCGAGGTCGATGAGGAGGAAATCGTCAAACGGATCCTGCTGCGCGGCCAGGCCTCCGGCAGGAGCGACGATAACGACGAGGCCATCATCCGGAACCGCATCTCCGTCTACCGCAACGAAACGGCTCCCGTCTTCGACCACTATGCCCAGGCTGGTATCGCCAGCTACGTCGATGGCATGGGCAGTATTCCGGAAATCTTCCACCGACTTACCTCGGCCATCGACAAGGCCATCGCCGGCTGACCCGCCCCGGGCACAAAAAAAGCTTGTACGCCTCCGCCGGGCAGACCCGTAATCGGGCATCCGATAGCTTGTCCCCCATGGTTGTCTCCCGGAAAGGAGGTATCTCGTCCCCACCGGACTTCGGGGCATGGGCCCGACCGGATTCCCGCTCGGTCGGGCCCGTGATTTGCATTTCTTGGCGCCGTGAAAGGGTGTACCGGTCCTCGTATACCAATTCCGACCCATGCCAACCCCCGTACACCCCCGTCCGCAGGCCCGCTCCTCGCCGGGCGGGTGAAAGTCTCCTCGGGTCAGGTGGATTGCGCGAATGGAAGGCGTTCCGCTGCTTTCGAATTTCCGGAAGGAAGATTGGGGCAAGGCCAACAGGGGACCGATGATTTTGCCTCCCCATGCAGCGCGGACAAGAAGCGCGCCTCTTCCCCCATGGACGGTTTGGGCCACCCCGCATCCGGAAAAGAGATATCCTCCGCGGAGGAACAGCCGGGACCTTGCCGCCATCCGACCGACCGGACCAGGTAGCGGTGGGCTGTCCGTCGTGGAACGCATCTTCCGCACCTCAACCCTACAAAATAATAAATCACAAAACATTGATATTCTGTTTTTTTTAGTCAATAAACGAACGGATGGGCTACGCCCTGACCTGGAAAGCGCGTGGGGCTGCGCCCCGCGCCCAAAAAATTTTTTAGGACGGCCGGCGGCGCGCCCAAGCG
>CAZNLJ010000070.1:0-16900 GCA_964573725.1 uncultured Saprospiraceae bacterium | reverse complement strand
GTTCGCCGCACAAGGTACAAATTCTTGTGTCATTGCGACATTTTGAATTACACCCCTCGTAACTGCGTATAAATAGTAGTGCCCTTTGATGCAGCGTAATTCTGTCCCTGGCTTTCTATGCGCAAGTGCCCACGATGGAAAATCACTCATAAGACCTGTTACGTAAATTTGATTACGTAACAGCAAATTTATAAAAATACTTCCTGATATTCAAACAAATAGATTGGTAGGCGCAAAAACATTACGTAACTGAGCGGAGTTAGGGTTTAAGTCGACGTAGATCATGTCACAATGTAAAAATCTTTCGAATTTTTCCCAATTATTTCTTTACCCTGACTAGTTACCATTTTATTAAAAAGTACCGAAGAGAGGTGTTTGTTGGGCTTCTTGTGTTTTTGTTTTTTCTATTCAAAGATCTCCTCAAATCAATATTTAGCCAGTAGCAATAATTTTCGTAATCAAAGGGTACTTGGCAATTTCTCCGCTCGTTTTTTAACGAATATTACTTTTTGCGCCTATATTTTTATGTTTGCGCCCAAATTTTGCCTATATTGCACCCATAAATAATTCAATATGGCTAATTACGCCTATTTTTTAGACGATGCGCCCGTAATTCAAGGGATAGCAAAACCTTGTCCAGGATGGATTGTGGGGTACACGGCTGTCATTGAAAAGTTAAAGCTCCAAATTCCATTGCCCCTGGTGAAAGCTATGGTGTCGGAGAAATACCGAAACGTAAAGGATGAATCGTGGCTGGTATTTTCAGCCGCATATTTACCTCAAGATCATGCTAGCATCTCTAAGATACAGGCATTGTACAATCACTTGGTATTTGCGCTTAAATACGAAGGAGTAAATCTACTGGTGTTTGCAAAGTTGCGAGAACAGTTGAGCAATGAAGAGCTTTTAGCGTTGGTGAACATAGAGCCATTGGGTCAGTATTCAAGAAGGATTTGGTTTCTCCTGGAATGGGTATCAGGCATGCCGATTGTTGGCAAAAGTGACATCAGCAAAAAGAGCTATGTACCCGTGGTCGATAGCAAATTACAATTTGCTGTTGCGGGTATTAAATCGCCCCGTCATTTAGTACTGAATAATTTACCCGGAACAAATCAATTCTGTGCACTCATCAGGAAAACGGAGAAAATCGAACAGCATCTTTCCAAAAGTTATGAGGAGGAGAACAGGAAACAACTTGCGGGGATAAGAAAAGATATCATTCAAAGGGCATCTGCATTTTTGCTGCTTAAAGACTCAAAAGCTTCATTTACCATCGAAGGGGAAAGTCCAAAGAGTAAAAGGGCGGCTAGGTGGGGTACAGCCATAGGCCAAGCAGGTTTAAACGACCTGAGCAAAGAAGAATTGATACGCCTGCAGCAGTTGGTGATAGAAAATACTCGATTTGTTCAAATGGGATTGAGAAAAAAAGGTGGATTTGTTGGGGAGCATGATCGAGTATCCGGCGAGCCTATCCCTGATCATATTTCTGCAAAATACGAGGACCTAGATAATCTTATAGACGGTTTGATTGACGTAAATAAGATGTTCATCAAAGATGACATCCATGCAGTATTGGCAGCAGCGGTCATTGCATTTGGATTTGTATTTATTCATCCTTTTGAAGATGGCAATGGAAGAATACACCGGTATTTGATTCATCATATGCTGGCAAAAAAACAGTTTGCCGACCAGGGTATCATTTTCCCTGTTTCATCTTCAATACTTGACCATATCAATGACTATCAAAAAATATTAGAATCTTATTCCAAACCATTGTTGGATCTTATTGAATGGGTTGAAACCAAAGATCATAATGTGGAGGTGACCAATGAGACCAAAGACTATTACCGATTCTTTGATGCTACTAAACAAGCGGAGTTTTTGTTTGATTGTGTAGCAGACACCATCAAAAACATCGTCCCACAGGAGATCAATTACCTGGCAAATTATGATGCCTTTAAAGCCTACATGGAGGAGGAATTTGAAATGCCCGATAAATTAATTTCGGTGCTGGTTAGATTTTTAGAGCAAAACCAAGGTGTGTTATCAAAGCGAGCCAAAGACAAAGAATTCAGTATGCTAACTGAGCGGGAAGTAAAGCGCATCGAATCAACCTATTCCGAAATCTTCGGCAGTTAATGTGGACAAAACACTATGTCTTCTCCGGTGGGTTCATTATATTTGTGTTGTCCAAAGGGAGACTAAAAGAGAGTCAAGTCCCCCAACTTTCAGACTTGGTTTCCTATTGGTGACCCCTTTGGCTAGAGAAAGACGTAGATCATTCGAAATCACATACTTAGGAGTCAAGGTTCATAGACCTGTCTCTCCGCATACCTAGGGTACCAAAATGTACCAAAATGCTCAAAACCAACGTTTTGGGCATTTTTTTTGCCCAAACGGGTGTACCAAAATGCACCAAAATGTACCCCCTTTGGGTTGCTTAGCGGGTTGCTTTTTTGCAACTCCAAAAAAAGCAACCCGGCACTGTTACAAAATGGTACATAATGGTACTGATAGTCAGTGAGTTACGAGTATGTTTTTTCGTCTACGTTTACCACCTTTGAAATGGAAATGGAGGGCTTGATTAACGTTAAGTCAGATGTACAACGAGAGATCAAGTTACTCGCTGGTGTTTTTGATCGGCAGAACAAGACCAAAGGCAAGCAGCAATTCCCACCTTGGCCTTTAATACGATGAAAATGAATCAATTGTTAGCTTTTTGAAAAAAAACGATGGCAAAGTCGGGAACCCTTGGATTTGATTCACTTCACAAGCTGTGCAGGCTTTTTTTTACCCTGACTAGTTACAAATTCCCCAACATGCTCTTGGTATTCCTTGACCCTGACTAGTTACAGCGATTCATTCTTTCCCTTAATATGGTTTTATATTGTTCTTTAAATGCAGCACTCATAAAACTGCGGTCTATCAGCTCCTGCCATTTGGGCCATGCTTTCGCCATCTTGTTAAAGATGTTATCCTGCTGCTTTCCTTCCACCTTCAATGTATCCATCGCTGCCACAAAATCCTGTTTTTTCAGTTTCTTCTTCCGGCCATTCAGGGTTAATGCCATTTCCTCTTCATCGGCAGGATTTACCAAAGCGGTATTTACCAGATCGTAAGCCGGTGACAAAGTCATGCCCAAGCCCGGCTGCTCCAGTAAGGAGAAATTCTTCAAATGCATATCGGCATTGCCTGTCAGGAAAGAGAAGAGCACCAACTCAAAAAAATTCACCACATCCAAGCCCGGAGTTACGGAGTGCTTCTGAACGGCTTTACCAATCTGCTCATAGCTGCCATGGTATTTGTCTTCGGTAAGCCGTTCGGTAAGTTGGCACATATCTTCCATGGCCAATTTCCCCTTTTGGGTTCGGTCCATCCGCTTGGTTACATAGGCCAGGTTGCCAGATTTTAGACGAATCAGACTATGTGGTGCTGTTTTTATTTTGGCGATTTGTGCCAAATGCATGGTTACATCCTCCACTTCCGGCAATTGCGGATACATTGGGGTAGGTGGTTTCAAAATATACCCACCCCATAAGCCCACAATGGTGAATCTTCGTTCGGTCCCCGCTTTATTATTGCCAGTAATGTGCAATGACAGTTTAGCCTGCACCCCTGTTAAAGCTGTTTGGCGCTGTATCACTTCTTTGGCCAATCGCTCCAGGTCTTCCTCTGAGTAGGGCAATACCGGTGGCGTGGGCTGTCCAAATATTTTCCTTGAGCAGGAGGCATGAAAGTCCTGCTCGCTACCATTCAATTCCATATAACAAAACAAACAGCGCATCAATCCGGAATTGGTGAATCTAGAATCTGGAATTGTCTTGGGGGCAATCCCAATTTTTTTGTTTATCCGTTTTTCTGGGCAACATGTCTATTCCTGATTATCAGATTCCTGATTCGTAATTTCCACCACACTCACTGCACCGATGCAATCCCTACAGCAGGCCATCAATAATCCCATCCGATCTCTGTGATTCAGTTTCCAGTTCTTTTCTGCTATATCCAGCAACCATCCTTCCGGTATCAGGCCATCAAAAAAAGGGAATAATACTTTTGACGTATAAGTGGCTTCACGCAACGGCAAGGTCAAACTTACCGGCCGGGCACCCGGCTGTGCTGCATACACCTGGTCATACACAAAATGATACCCTTGCTCATCCTGGGTGAGCCATCCGGCTAATTGACCTTCGATTTCTATGGCGGCCTTACGCAATGATGAATTTTTAATTGATTCATCGAGGATCTGCAATGATTCCCGATTTCCCTATTCCTGATTCCTGATTTGTAATTTCACAGCCCCTACCTCGTAGCCGAAAAGTTGCAGAACCTGGTTCACCTTATCCAACCGCAAGGTTTCCTTACCTTGTTCCAGTTCACGAATGAAACGCAAGCCTACACCGGCTTTTTCGGCCAGTTCGGGCTGGGTAAGCTTCACCGATTTGCGCTTGTCTTTTACAAAGTCCGCAAGGTTCATTTTATACCCGTTTGGGTGTAAATATAGCATTTACTCTCTTATTTGTACCCTTTCGGGTGTATTTTTTTCTAAAATGTAATAATTATACCTTATCGGGTGCACTTTAAGCTGGAGGTATCCAGCTGGAATTAGGAATTGAGATACCTGCGCGGTTGTACACCCTTCAACGGTATCCACGCTACCAACCCTATGTTACCAGTTTTTCCAGGCCGGCCTGATTTGCGCGAAAAAAGTATCCGTCCGGCCAACGTTCGCCGGACGGATACTTACTTTGGGCATCATTGGAAATGTAGAGGCTGCGAGGCATTTACTTGCCAGGCCGCTCATTTTTTTTACACAAAGCCATCATTAGCGCCTACCTTGTCTTGTTTGCGCCCCAGCCATTCCCGCTTTGGCCTAAGTAGCCTACAGAAAATGGGCTAAGGAAAAAGTTCATGGAAGAGGTCCTACCCCGAACTTAACCGTTGAATCCGTCGTTTTCCAAAGAGGGCAACCTCCGGATCCTGGGGGGCATTTCAGCCGGAACTTGCAGCCGGATCGCATGGATACCCCGCATATGCAAGACTGAATCCCCGATAATCCCTATCTTTGCCGCGACGCATCGCATGTGCGAAAAATATCACCTTATGTCATTTGAAAACTTAGGACTCGATTCCCGAATCCTGACCGCCTTAAGGAACCAAGGCTACACCACACCCACCCCGATCCAAGAAAAAAGTATCCCCGTACTCCTTGATGGATTCGACTTGTTGGGTACGGCCCAAACCGGAACGGGAAAAACGGCGGCCTTCACAATCCCCATCATCCAACACCTGCTGGAATCGTCGATGCCGAAGCAAAGACCTATCCGTGCACTTGTCGTCACCCCGACCCGCGAGCTGGCCCTTCAGGTGGCGGAGAATGCGAAGCGGTACAGCGCAAACACAGGACTACGCACGGCGGTGATTTTCGGAGGGGTCGGGCAAGACCCACAGGTGGCCCAGCTAAAAAAAGGGGTGGATTACTTGGTGGCCACTCCGGGCCGGTTGCTGGACCTGCATGGCCAGGGGTTCATCAACCTACAACACCTGACCCATTTCGTCTTGGACGAAGCCGACCAGATGTTGGACATGGGCTTCATCCATGATATCCGCAAGCTCCTGAAAATCATCCCGAAGGAACGTCAGAGCCTCTTCTTCTCCGCGACGATGCCCAAGGCCATCATGGAGCTGAGTGCGCAGATCCTAAGGCCCGACTACAAGCAGGTGCGGATTGCCGTGGAAAAACCTACTGCCGAGCGCGTTTCCCAGGCCGTCTATTTCGTAGCGAAAAAGGACAAACCCTCCCTGCTCCTGGAGCTGCTCAAATCCATGGACGGCTCGGTATTGGTCTTCAGCCGCACCAAACACGGGTGTGACAAGGTGGTCCGGATGCTGACCAATGAAGGCGTCAAAGCCGCCGCCATCCACGGAAACAAGAGTCAAAACACGCGTCAAAAGGCCTTGAATTCCTTCAAGGACGGAAGTCTCCAGGTGTTGATGGCGACGGATATCGCCGCCCGCGGAATCGACATCTCGGGCCTCGAATACGTGGTGAACTACGAGTTGCCCAACGTTCCCGAGACCTACGTGCACCGAATCGGGCGTACGGGCCGGGCGGATGCCTCCGGTTCGTCGATTTCCTTATGCTCGGCGGATGAGCGCGACTTCCTGAAGGACATTGAGAAGCTGATCAAGAACTTCATCCCGCCGGTCAAGGACCATCCATTCGCAGTTGGTGCGGAGGAAGAATGGGCCGATCCCGAAAATCGGAAACCCAAGAAGCAAGGTGCCCGCCCGCCCCGACCGATCCAATCCGTCGGTTCGAGGCCAAAGCCCGAAATGGAAGTGGCAAAAGGCAGGCGGGACCGGAACAGGCGGCCAGCGCGCAGGCGGTAGACAAGACAATCCTGCCGGGCCTGGTCCCGTCGTATACGGATGAGCCGCTAACCCGCGCGCTGGTCAACCCAGTCCCACCTCCCTGTCCGGATAACCCGGCCAGGCCCATCAGGTCTGTAAATACCCGAACTCGAGCAAGCGGCTGCACAAGGCGGCGTAGTCTTTCTTGGCTACGATGACCTGGTATCCCTCCGCCTTCGAAATCAGGGACTTGACCACTGGATCCCGGGCGAGAAGCCGGATGAGCTCCTGGTTTTCCTTTTCCACCTGGAAGACGAAAAAACCGCTTTGCAATTTCAAGGGGTCCACCTTGTTGCGGAGCGAAAGGAAGAAATCTTCCCAGTTTCCGGGCATTTTTCCGGGGACCATCTGCCGGAACAGTTCGATCTTGGTATGCAGGTCCTCCTTGCGTACGACGCCCTTGAGGAAGGCGTGCGGATCGGTCCGGAAGGCCAGCGGTCCGATCCGCGTGGCAAAAACGTCCAGCATGTCGGCGTACGGGCTGTCGGGACTGTCTATCTTGATGAGCAGGGCATCATCGGAAAGGATAAGCCCATTGCTCGTCGTATCGGCAGGCTGGTAGGTGGCCGTCAGCCCGCACACGTAATCGCCCAGGGGCGTGCGTTTGACCGCAAGGAGGCCGTCCCAGGCGGAAAAGGCGCTGTCGCCGATGTCTTCCCCGTCGACCTGCGTATAGGCCAGTTCACAAAGTCCCAAGGCCGCGAAGAAGAAGAACGAACCGCGGATGAGGGGAAGCTGGATCGTTTTCCTGTAGTTGTAATAATTGATACCGACCAGGCTGTCCACGCCACCCCCTCCCCGCTCAAACGAAAGCCGGTTGTTCGCCTCATACCGGTTGATGGGCTCCATTTCGATCAGGTTGTATTGGCAGTAGCCCAGGATATGCCTGATCGGTACATAGCCGTCGGCAGGGAAGGCCTTCAGCAAGGATAACATTTTTTCGCCGAAAGGTTCCAGGTCGCCGTTTCCGATGTAGGCGAGCCCTTTGATATCCGGCAGCATGGCAGGCGGGGCCGGGAAGTAGGTCCGGTAGGCATTTTGGAAGAAATCGCGCAGAATTTCATGGGGTTGGCTGCTCTTTTGCTCCAATTTCGTCAGGAAGGGCATGACGCTTGCGAGCATATTGGTGCGCACCAGCTTATGCCTTGCCACATCGGTATCCGGAAAAAATTCCGAGACCCGCACCGTTTTCCTCATCCTCGACAATCCGTTGGGGACGGGACGCAGCTTGGCGGTATAATTGATCCGGCCCTGCTTGTAGTAGAGCTGCAGGCGGTAGAATTCCGAAACGAATTTTTCCTCCGCGTCGGTATAGAAGAGGCACCCCTCCGGCAAGGCATCCAACTTGGTGAGTCGGGCCCATTCCGGCACCTTGTAGTACCCGACCAGGAATTTCCGCAGTAACAACGGAAGGTAAAAATAGCTGTCCTGCCGATAGCTGTAGCTCCAGCCCACCTGCTTGCACGGGATCACCCGGAACGGTAGCCTGACTTCGGGTGTATCGTGATAATAGCGATGGTTGGTGTCCGGTGCCTGTACCACAAACCCGTACGTTTCCTCGACCAGTTTGAAGCTGACATAATCGTTGAACACGACCGCATCCCAAAGCGTCCGGGTCTCTTCGGACAGGTTTTCGCGGAAGCATAGGTAGGTATCCGGGGTTGCGAACAGCAAGGCCACGGCATGGAGGACATCCAGCTTGGTCTTGCCCGCGTGTTTGTCCGGTTCCTTCGGTAGCAGGCTTTCCGGCACCTTGTTTTTCCGGAGGGCCTCCAAGGACCCCTTCACGACGGGGGAGACCAGGGGCAGCCAGGATTTCACGAGGAATTCCTTGGTGAATTCCCTGTTCAGCAGGTTGCAAATTTTCTCGTGTACTTGTTCGACATGGCTCATTTCGCCAATACCATTTTGATATCTTCCTCCGAGAGGTACTTCAGGGAGGCCCCGTCGGCGGAGATGATATTGTCAAAGAGTTCTTTCTTGAGTTCCTGGAGTTGGAGGATTTTTTCTTCGATGCTTCCTTCGGCGATCAGCTTGTATGCATGGACCTTGTTCGACTGGCCGATGCGGTGGGCGCGGTCGATGGCCTGGTTTTCCGCGGCAACGTTCCACCACGGGTCATAGAGGAAGATGGTATCTGCGGCGGTCAGGTTGAGGCCGGACCCACCGGTCTTGAGGGTGAGCAGGAACACGCGGCAGTCGGGATCGTGCTGGAAACGGTCCACCAGCGACTGGCGGTCGCGGGTGGCGCCGGTCATGGCCACATAGCCTACCCCGGCTTCGTCGAGTCGGGTGCTGATACTTTCGATGGCGGCAAGGAAATTGACGAACACCAGGGCTTTATGTCCATTGGCCAGGGCATCGAGGAGTTGTTCCACCAGCAGCTCGCATTTTCCGCCTTCGATACGGCCGTCGCTGATGGCTTCCGGTATGCTGGCGATCTGTCGGAGCTCGTTGAGGGCCTGGAAGACGTAAAACTGGGAGCCGGCGATACCTTTTTCCTGGATTTGCCTCGGGATTTCGGTCGCATAATACTGCCGGCGCTGTTCGTAGTACCGTTGCTGTTCCTCGCCCATGGGCACGAAGATCGTCTGTTCGACCTTGTCGGGCAGTTCCTGCAGCACTTCCCGTTTGAGGCGGCGCAGGACGAAGGGATAGATTTTCCGGCGCAGGTGGCGGGCGGCGTCCTGGTCGTTGTTTTTCTGGATGGGGTTGAGGTAGTCGTCGGTAAACTGGGTCAGGCTGCCGAAAAGGGCTGGATTGAGGAAGTGGAAGAGCGCGTAGAGCTCGCCCAGGTTGTTTTCGATCGGTGTGCCGCTCAGGGCCAGCCGGTGTTTGCTGCGCAGCAGCAGGACGGCCTTGGTCGTCTGTGCGTTCAGGTTCTTGATGTTTTGCGACTCATCCAGGATGACATAGCAGAAGGATTCCTCCTTGAGGTCTTCGATGGCATTGCGCAGGGTGGCATAGGTCGTGAAGACCAGGTTCACCTCGCGCATTGGCCCGATCTCCCGGTTTTGGCCGTAGAACGTGTAGGTGGACAGCTGCGGCGCAAAACGCCGGACCTCCCGCTCCCAATTGAAGAGCAGGCTCTTGGGCATGACGATGAGGCTCGGTTTCTTTTGTTTGGGATAGATCGAAGCCAGCAGGGAAAGGGTCTGGAGGGTTTTTCCCAGACCCATGTCATCCGCCAGGCAGCCGCCGATCTTTTGGTCGTGCAAATACTTGAGCCATTTGAAGCCCTGCAGCTGGTAGGGTCGCAATTCGGCATTCAGTTTGGGCAGTCTCGCGCGGGACTTGTCGAGTTCGTTGAAGCCTTCGAAAAGGGCCCGGGATTGCTGGAATGTCTTTTCCTGCGCCACTTCCCCGATGACATCGTCCAGGAAGGGGTAATCGAAGAAAGATACGCGTGCCGATTTCCCTTTCTTCTTGAACAGGCGCTCCAGCCGCCTGACGTAGCCTTCGTTGAGCAGGGCATGGGAGCCGTCGCTCAGCATGACGTACCGATGCTTGTGAAACTGCTGGATGGCGTCGAACAAGTTGACCTTCTCCCCGTCGAAGTCAAGATTTGCGCTGCCCTCGAAGAAGTCTATCTGATGGCTCAGCGAAACTTCCAGCTTCGGCTGCACCGCCCGGACCTTGTACGCGCGCAGCTTTTCCGCGCCCATGACGGTGAACTGGGTCAGGAGCCGCGGCAGTTCGTGATAGATGAACGAAGCGGCGATGCTTTCCGGCAGGATGAGCAGGCTGCCTTCGACGGCCGGCATCTCGGTTTTGCCTTTTTTTCCGCCGGATTTGTTCACCAAGCCGAGGACCTGCCCACTCAGCGACTCCAGCGGTTCCTGGTCGACGTACCTGATCCGGATCCGTTGCTCCGATTCGTTGACTTCCGCATAGCGGTACAGGTGGAACTGTTCCAGGACATCCGGGGCGAGGTCGGGCAGCTGTTGGGCCACACGCAGGTAGAGGGCGTTCGTTTCATCAATTTTCTCAAAGATCAGACAAGGGGTGGCCTTGATGTGTTCCTCCGGAAAATCGACCTGCGGGTACCCGTCGAGCTGCAGCCCGATATGCTCGAGATGGGAAAACAGGAGGGAAAGGAACAAGGTCAGGTCCCGGCGGTCGAACTGCATACGGAATGCGGACAATGCCTGGGCGGTGATATTTGCCGGCGGGATCTCCACCAGTAAATTGCCGGCCAGGACGTATTGCGACGTAACCAAGGTGAAATTATCCGTCTCGCCGTCGGGATGCCGGAGCAGGATGACGGCCTGCAGCAGGTTATTCGTGGCCCCCGGCCGGATTCGGGCGGTCAGCCTGCCTTCCTGCGGGGAAAAAGAGATCGGCCTGCCGTCTGCATCCTGGATGTTTTCACAGGAACGGAGCGCATCCAGGAGAAATGGGTATTCGCCCAGATAGATGCGGCCCTCCGGTTTTTCCCACTCGATGACGAAATCCTGCTTGCTTCGGATTTGCTCCCACGCATGCAGGACGTTCCGCTCCGGTCCCGTGTAGTGGGCGTAACTGGTTTCGACCTCGTTGCCTTTCTTGTCGCATACCTGGAGGTAGGCCCCGAAATTGTCGAAGCAAATCCGGAATGATAGCCCCTTGACGACACGGGTGTCGCGGACCGGGGACTGTACCCGCCGGAAAGGAGCAAAGGAGTTGGTAAGAAATTGGTCTGCCATCATGTGGGAAAGGCTGCTTGTTAAGTCAAATCTACACCTATTTGCCGAATCCTTATCCAACGACAGCGGGAAAGCTGTGCAGGAGCAGATTTTGCCGTCGGCCAGCAGGAGTATCAGGAGGATGACGCGACCAAGCCTCCGATTGCCAAACCCTTTCCCGCGAAGCGGGGCAAAAAACACCAATTCGCCGAATCCACCCCATTCGCGGACCCTCCCCCGCGAAGCGGGGCGCCGGCAGCGATCAATCCGCCGCGGCGAATTTCCCTTTGCTCTTCCGGATCCGGACCGCCACCACCTTATACTCCGGGCACAACGATTCCGAGCAATGTTCATCGGAAGTGACCAGGTTCACCATGATTTCCGGAAAATGGAAGGTAGTGCTCAGCACCCCGCGTTTGACATCCTCCGTGACCTTGGCCCGGATATCGACCTTGCCCCGGGGCGATTCCACGCAGACCTTGTCGCCGTCGCGGATACCGTGGGCGTCGGCATCCGCCGGATGGATCCAGAGCAAGTCCTGGGTATGGATGTCGACATTGGCGGTCCGGCGGGTCTGCACCCCGCTGTTGTAATGTTCCAGGTCGCGGTTGGTGGTCAGGATGAAGGGATAGTCCTTGGCATGCCGGAGGATTTCGTTCGATTCGCGGAACGCATGGAACAGGAAGGTCCCCTTCCCTTTCTTGAACCGGTCGGCATGCAGGATCTTGGTATCCGTACCGTCGGGCAGCACCGGCCATTGTTTGCCGTTGGTGCCCAGGTTTTCCCAGGTGACCCCGGCGAAGAAAGGGACGATGGCAGCTATTTCCGCCAAGACGCCGGCCGGTGAGTAGTCCGCTTGTCCGTAGCCCATCCGGTTCATCAGGTCGACGATGACCTGGCCGTCGGCCTTTGCATTCCCGAGGGGAGAGACCACCTGGTTGACCTTTTGGATGCGCCGTTCCCCATTGGTGAAGGTACCGCTTTTCTCGAGGAAGGAAGCGCCGGGCAGGACCACATCGGCCAGCTTGGCCGTTTCGGTCAGGAACAGTTCCTGGACCACCAGGAGGTCGAGCCGGTCGAGGGCTTTCCTCACCTTGTTGGTATTGGGGTCGGTCTGGACGACATCCTCGCCGATGATCCAGAGCGCCTTGAGTTTCCCTTCGAGGGCGGCGTCGAACATCTCCGGAATCTTGAAGCCGACCTGCCGGGGCACATCCACGCCGTAGAACTCGGAGTAGGTCCGGTTTACCGCGTCATCGGTCACATCGAGGTAGCCGGCACCCTGGTGGGGTTGGACCCCCATGTCGGCCAGTCCCTGGACGTTGTTTTGTCCCCGCAGCGGGTTCACCCCGACCCCGCGACGGCCGATATTGCCAGTCAGCATGGCCAGGTCGGCGATCTGTACCACCGTGAAGGTTCCCTGGGAGTGTTCGGTGACACCCAGTCCGTGGAAGCTCATGGCATTCGGTGCCTGGGCATAAGCGATGGCCGCTTCGCGCACCAGTTCGCGGCGGACGCCGGAGACGGCCTCCATGCGGTCGATGTCCACCGCGAGGACCTGCCGCCTGAAATCGGCATATCCTTCCGACCGGGCCTCGATGAAGGCCTGGTCTTCGCGTCCTTCCGAAATGATGTAGTACAGCATCATGTTGAGCACCGCCACATTGGTGCCGGGCCGCAGGGCCAGGTGGTAGGTGGCGTAGCGGGCCAGTTCCGTCCTGCGCGGGTCGATGACGATCGAGACCTTATCCGCCCGCATGGCGAACTGTTTGAGTTTGGCGCCCGTCACCGGATGGCCTGCCGTGGGGTTGGCGCCGATGACGAGGATACAATCCGCGAAGCGGAGGTCCTCGATGGAATTGGTCGCCGCCCCCGTCCCGAAGGTCCGTTGCATACCCAGGGCGGTGGGGGAATGGCAGACGCGGGCACAGCCGTCGATGTTGTTCGTGCCGACCACGGCGCGGAAGAACTTTTGCATCAGGTAGTTCTCCTCGTTGGTACAGCGGGCGGAAGAGATTCCCGCCAGGCTGTCGGGACCGGCTTCGGCGATATACTGCCGGAATCGGGTGGTGATATGGTCGTAGGCCTCCTCCCAGGAGACCTTTTCGAACACCCCGTTCCGTTTGACCAGGGGGTCGGTGAGGCGGTCGGGATGGTTGTAGAAGCGGAAGGCATAGCGGCCTTTGAGGCAGGTATGGCCTTGGTTGACCTCGGCATCATAGGGCGCCTGGATGCCGAATATCTCCCCATCGGCGGAGGCGACCTCCAGGTTGCAGCCGACACCGCAGTAATTGCAGACGGTCCGGGTCTTGGTGGGGGCCTGGACGGCCTTGGACTGGAACACGTCCGAGATGGCCGAAGTCGGGCAAGCCTGGGCACAGGCCCCGCAGCTGACGCAATCCGACTCGGCGAAGGTGACGTCCTGCCCTTTGACGATGCGGTTGTCGAAGCCCCGACCGGCCATGTTCAACACGAACTGGCCCTGCACCTCGTCACAGGCCCGGACGCAGCGGTAACAATTGATGCACTTGGTCAGGTCCGAACGCAGGTAGGGATGGCTTTCATCCTTGGCGCGGGCCAGGTGGTTCTCACCGGCCGGATACCGGACCTCCCGGATACCGACCGCCGCCGCCACCGATTGGAGTTCGCAATTGCCGTTCACTTCGCAGGTCAGGCAATCCAGGGGATGGTCGGTCAGCACCAGTTCGATGATATTCTTGCGAAGCTTCCGGACCGCCTGGGTCGAGGTATGGATATGGAGGCCGCCGGATACCGGTGTATGGCAGGAGGCCAGGGTACGGCGCGGCCCGTCGGCGGCGGTAGCCACCTCCACGCTGCAGACGCGGCAAGCCCCGAAGGGATCCAGGTTGGGTGCGTCGCAGAGGGTGGGGATCAGGTGGTCGCCTTCCGTGCGGCGGACGAATGCGAGGATGGTTTCCCCGTTCCGGTATTCGTAAGGTCGGCCGTTGATGTATGCCAGTTGTTCCATAGGGATGCGGTTGGATCAGGATGCGGACGTTCCGTGGAAATAAGGGGCGAGTTCATGTTCGAAGTACTGCAGGGCATTCCGTACCGGCAGGGGGATTCCGCCGCCATGGGCACAAAGGGAACCCTTCTGCAGGGTCTCCAACAGGTCGTCGAACAGGGGGCGGTCGATGGTCGCGCTCCCGGCGCGGGCATCCCGGAGCATTTCATAGCCCCGTTGGGTACCCAGCCGGCAGGGGAAGCACTTGCCGCAGCTTTCGTAACGGGCGAAATCCATCAGGTGTTCCAGGAATTCCAGCATGGGAAAATCGGCCGGGACACAAACCACGGAGGCATGGCCCAGCAGGAAGCCCTGCCGGCTGAAGGACTCGTAATCCAGGGTGAGGTCGGGTATTTTTCCGACCGGGACCAGCCCGCCCAGGGGGCCGCCGACCTGCAGGGCCTTGACAGGTCGGACAAAGCCGCCGCCCATTTCCTCCAACACCTGGACCAAGGGCGTCCCCATTTCGACCTCGTAGATGCCGGGGCGCCGGAAAAAGCTGTCGAGGCTCACCAGCTTGGTACCTTTCGATTGCTCCGTGCCCAGCGAGGCATACCGGGCACCGCCGCCGGCCAGGACCGCATGGACGGCGGCCAGTGTTTCCACGTTCTGGACGACCGTCGGCTTGTGGAAGAGCCCGACCTGGGTGGGAAATGGGGGGCGTACGCGGACTTCGGGGCGCTGTCCTTCGATGGAGTTGATCAAGGCCGTCTCCTCCCCGCAGATGTAGGCGCCTTGAGCCTGGATGACCTTGACCTCGAAGTCGAATCCGGAGCCGAGGATGTTCCGGCCCAGGAATCCGGCCGACCGGGCCGCTTCGAGGGCGGACAGGACTTCCCGGACCGCCTCCGGGTATTCTGCCCGGATGTACAGGATTCCCCACGCCGCACCGGTGACATAGCCGGCCACCAACATGCCGAACAGCACCGAGTGGGGCCGCTGCTCGAGCAGATACCGGTCGGAATAGGCACCTGGATCGCCCTCGTCGGCATTGCAAATGATGAACTTGACATCCGATTCGGACTGCCGGCAGGATTCGAGCTTCAAGCCCATGGGAAACCCCGCCCCGCCCCGCCCGCGCAACCGGGATGTCTTGATTTCCGCCAAGGCCCAGTCCGCCCCTTTGTCAAGGACGTCCTGCAGCAGCTGGTAATACGCCGGCACGTCGGGAATCCCGGCCGTCAGCAAGGCGGGGCCCAGGTGCCCGGTATGGTATTGGTCCCGGCCTGCATCCGCTCCTTTCCGGATGTCGGCAAACCGGCCGATGTCGGCACCCGAGTAATTCCGGCCTTTGTAGTGGAAGGCCGCATTCTCATGGCACCGGCCCAGGCAGGTCATGTGCCCGACCTGGTCGGCGGAGAAGTGCCGTTCCAGCTCGGCCCGCACGGATTCCTGCTTGCCGGCACAGACACAGGCCGTTCCGTTGCAGACATAGGCTTCCTTGCCCTTGTTCGATTCCCGGAGGAAATCGTAGAAACTGACGGCCCCGTATATGCTGGATGAACCGACGAGGAAGGCTTCCGCCAACCGGTCCATCTCCGCCGGATCCGGGCTGCCCTCCGAGCGGGCCGCGATGCCCATGGCCTCGAAAAGATTGCCCGTCAGGCCTTTGCGATATGACAACTCACTTAGGTTCTTTGACATGGCTCTTTTTGTTCAGCGATGTGACCGGTACCCGGATGCCGACGCCGGTACGGGGGCGCTCGAGGCCATGGATGCCGGTACCGCCTCGGCGACGTATTCATATTTTCCGGGTAAAGCCAAATATACAAAAAAAGCGGTCCTGGTGCCGCTTATCGGCGTGTCGGATGGGGCCCAATTCAAATTGTCGCATACAAGCCGCGGCCGACCCGCTTGCCATGGTATCTTCCCCGGGGAATCGACCGCAGGGTCACCATGCGTTTCACGGACAAGGCGCTTGTCTTTTCTTCCCCGCTTCGATGCGGGGCCGGGACGCTGTCTTTCGAGGTGATTCCGGCCGCGGAGACGCAAGGTATCGCAGCACCGCCGCCTTTTCTCCCCACCGCCCGGGAAGGGCCCGGTACATGCGGATGTACGGGGTTGACAGGAATCGACCTTCCATGATGACGATTTGGTTGGCGCCCTGTCAGGGCTATTTTAAAAGGGGTAAAAACTGGACTCAGGAAACCGGTCTGCACGCAGCCGGAAGTCGCAAAAGCCGGTAAAGCGACAATTTGGTTGGCGCCCGGGGATAAGCCGCGGGTGTATTTCAAAATTTCGGTACATATTTCTTAATATTTTAAAAATTATGAATAAATAAAAACTATCAATTATTAATTTATATACATATTAATAGATGTGTTACGAGGGCCGAAATTTTGAAATACACTTTTACCGATATTATCGGGAACAAGGATGGATGATAGGAAGTGGCGCCATGGAATCTACCCATCGAACCCTGCTGCAGGTAAGAATGAAAAGAAGTGGCCAGCGGTGGGCGAATGATAGTTGCGCCAATATGATAATACTGAGGTTGTCCTGCAAAAATCACCAATCCGATATCATCCGTGACCATTTTGAAAAGGTGGCGTGATACGACATTTTGAATTACACCAAAAAAAGACGCGGGTTGAAACCCGCGTCCTTCTAAATATTTCTCTGCATAACAAGAAAAAAATCTTGGCGTCGCTCCGTCCGGAAGTGTCCCGGCCTTGTGGAACCACCAAGCGGGGAGCCTACTCCTCCCGGATGGTCAGCGTTGCGTTCCCAGCCGTGGTCAGGGTAGCCTGGAGGTCCACCTGCAGGGTGTTGCCGACGGCCTGGGCGCCGGCCGGGACCT
>CAZNLJ010000069.1:0-17095 GCA_964573725.1 uncultured Saprospiraceae bacterium | reverse complement strand
TCACCGTGCAGGACCTGGTCGCCCCGACGGCGAACTGCCAAAACATAACGGTCTCTCTCAACGCCGCTGGTACCGGCAGCACCACGGCGGCATCGGTCGACAACGGCTCGACGGACGCCTGCGGCATCGCGTCGCTGTCGCTGAGCCAGACGGGCTTCGACTGCGACGACATCGGTGCGAACACCGTGACGCTGACGGTCACCGACAACAACGGCAACACCTCCACCTGCCAGTCCACGGTGACGGTGCAGGACCTGGTCGCCCCGACGGCCATTTGTCAGGACTTGTTGGTCTATCTGGATAATGCAGGGCACGCAAACATCCTGCCCTCGGATATCGACAACGGCTCGACGGACGCCTGCGGGATAAGTTCGATGTCCATCACCAACAAACAGGCGGTTTTCCAGGAAAGTGAGTTCAACGACCTGGTTGCCGGGTTCGGGCTATCCAGCTCCACGATGGAGACCTTCGAAAGTTATCCTGGATTTTCATTTATCAATGGTCCCATCGGTAATACCCTGGAAGGTGTAGAATGGACCGCCAGCACCCCGGACAACCAATTATACATGCTCATCGTTTCTGGTTCCATCGCGATGTCGACCAACAATCAACAAGTACCGATTACGTTTTCCTTTTCCCCGGGTGTGGCGGCTGTGGGACTTAATACCTACCTGACGGATTTACCGGGCTCTCCGATCCAAGGTGTCATCACCATTACCGACTCTGACGGATCGACGATAAGTTATCCCACCGATGGCGCTGATGATTTTTTTGGATTCGCGACGAATGGTACGGCCATCACACAGCTGACCATCAGCACAACAACACCTTCATCATTTGTCACGGTGGACAATCTTAGAATCGCCCCGCACAATTCGACACCTGCTACCAATGCCATGTTCGATTGTGGGGATGTCGGCATACATTCGTTCCATCTCGTGGTAAGCGACGGGTCCAATAATACGTCCAGTTGCCAAGCCCAGGTTACCGTACTGGATACAATCGCCCCGACCATGCTCTGCCAGCCGGTCACCATCCAGCTGGATATGGCGGGCCAGGCGACCTTGTCCGTATCGCAAGTCGACAACGGGACCACCGACGCCTGCGGCATCGATACGCTGTACCTGAGCCAGACGGGCTTCGACTGCGCCGACCTCGGCGCCAATACGGTGGTGCTGACGGCCACGGACATCCATGGCAACACGGCTACCTGTACAGCGACCGTCACGGTGCAGGACAAGATCAAACCGGTGGTGGTCTGCAAGGACACCACCATCGTCCTGGCCGGCCTGGCCATCCTGGATCCGGCTTCGGTGCTGGACCTGGCGGCCTCCTACGACAACTGCGGGACCCTCCAGCCGGTCGGGGTCAGCCCCGCCCAGTTCAACTGCATCAACGATGGCCCCAACCTGGTCACCCTGACGGTCTCCGACGGCAACGGCAACAGCCGGACCTGCCAGGCGACGGTGACGGTGGATGCCCCGGACCTGATCGTGACCAGCACGCCGGAAAACTGCGGCGAGTTTGACGGGACCCTCACCATGACCATCGTCGGCGGCCCGAACGGCGGCCAATGGGGCTACTCGGTGGATGCGGGCGACAACTACCAGTTCAATCCGGTCCATGACGACCTCACCGCCGGCACCTATATCTGCGTCGCGACCCTGTTCGGGGGCAGCGGCTGTACCCTTCCGCCGGTGACGGAAGTGGTGGAGACGGTGGCCGACGAGGTGGTCACCTGGACCGGGAACGGGGACGGCCTGCTGTGGAGCGACGGCAAGAACTGGGACACCGGCTTCACGCCTTATACCTGCAACGACGTCATCATTCCCGCCGGCCATACGGTGCTGGTCTCCACTGGGGTGCATGCCGTCGGCCGTACGTTGCTCGTCGAGGACGGCAGCGTGGTGACGATGGAGCCGCTGGCGACGATGTCGGTCATCCCGTATTGACCGATGCGGAAACAAGGTACGGTCAAGTCAGGATTGCACCTTGTCCTGCGGATGGAAAAGCCCCGGTCATTGTCGATCCAGGGACTTGGCATATCAAACATAGCTCATTCAAAAATTGCCGGTGCGGGTATCCTGCACCGGCTTTTTCTTTTGGGTGTCGCACCGGAATACTTTCGGAAGGCCGTTGTGGGAGCTGCGTCGCCGATGGGCCAAGGGGCGGTACATCTTGAAAACGAACGCCGGCTTCTGCCGGCCTGAAGACCTGGGGTAGGGCGTGTTTGCAACCGGCCGATGCTTTCCTGCAAGACATATGTTGTCACGGCCCCGAAGGCGGGAGAGACGGCGCACTACATCGGGGTAAGGTATATCCCGGCGTTTCGACAGACCGAAAAGGGTTGGTAATCAGGCTCCTGTGCGCCCTTGTCGCCAGTCCTTTCCCCAACGGATGAAGAAAGCGAGACTTTCCGGATTTTTCATGGAGTCCAGGCTGGCCACCACATCCGGAGCCTTGCCCAGCAGGATTTTCTTGACAGGGGCCTCCATCTTTTTCCCGCTGATGGTATAAGGGATGGCGGGAGCCACGACGACTTCATCCGGTACATGGCGCGGGGAGCAAGATTGGCGGAGGGTAGCCGCGATTTGTCGTACCAAATTGTCCGATGGTTCGACGCCAGGTTCCAGGACGATGAACAGCGGCATGTGGTCGCCGCCCCCCGTCATTTCCAGGTTGACCACCAGGCAGTCGGCAATACCGGGAATTCGGTCGACGGTACGATAGATTTCCGCCGTACCGATCCGGACCCCGCCCCGGTTCAGGGTGGCGTCCGATCGTCCGTAGATGACGACGCCATCCTGTTCCGTGATGGCTATCCAGTCGCCATGGCGCCAGACGTTCGGATAGACGTCGAAGTAACTCTCCCGATACCGGGCGAACCGGTCGTCACCCCAGAAAAAGACCGGCATGGACGGAAGGGGTTGTGTCACCACCAGTTCCCCGACGGAATCGGTCACCGGGTGTCCTTGTTCGTCCCAGGCCTCCAGTGCGGCGCCCAGGCAGCGGCATTGGATTTCGCCGCGGTGGACGGGCAGGAGGGGGCATCCTCCCACCCAGGCGGTGCAAACATCCGTACCGCCGGCCATGGAGCAGAGCCAGACATCCTGTTTCACCGCTTCATACACATAATCGAATGCATCCGGTGGGAGGGGGGAGCCGGTGGAACCGATGCTTCGCAGGGCGGAAAGGTCGAAGAGACGGCCGGGAGCCAGGCCTTGTTTCCGGCAGGCCGTGAGGAAGGGGGCGCTGGTACCGAAGTGGTGGATACCTGCCTCGGCGGCCAGTTGCCAGAGCCTGTTGAGGTCGGGATAGCCAGGGCTGCCGTCGTACAGGACGATGGTGGCGCCGGCGAGCATGCTGGCATTCAGGAAATTCCACATCATCCAACCGGTCGTGGTGAACCAGAAAAAGCGTTCCCCCGGGTGGACGTCGTTGTGGAAGTGGAGATACTTCAGGTGTTCGAGGAGATTGCCGCCATGGGAATGGACGATGGCTTTGGGTATGCCGGTGGTACCGGAGGAGTAGAGGATATACAGCGGATGGTCGAAAGGTACCGCTTCGAAGCGCAGTTCGACACCGTGTCGCGGGATATCCTGCCAGCGCATTGTCCGAACCGGGAGGTTCCAGTCCAGCCGGTCCGGTTCCCGGTTTAGGTAAGGCACCGTCACGACCTGTTCCAGGGAGGGCAGGCGGGCGCATAGTTCGCGGACCACCAGTTTCTTGTCAAAAGGTTTTCCATTGTAGGCATACCCGTCGACGGCGAAGAGGATCTTGGGGGAGATTTGTGCCAGGCGGTCGACGATGCTGTCCGCCCCGAAATCGGGAGAACAACTGGACCAGACGGCGCCGACGGCGGCGGTTGCCAGGAAGGCGATGGTGGCCTCGGGAATATTCGGGAGGTAGGCGGCCACACGGTCGCCCGGCCGGATACCGGCTTCCCGCAACCAGGCGGCACATGCGGCCACTTCCGTACGCAGGGCTTCCCGGGATATTTCCTGCAAGCCGCCGTGTTCCGAAGCGAACAGGATGGCGGGACCGGGCGGGGTGGCGGGCGGGGCCCCGGAAACGGCCGGCAGGGGCCGGAATATGTGTTCCGCATAATTCAGGGTGGCACCTTCGAACCAGACCGCTCCGGGCATGACCGCTTGTCGGAGCACCTGTCGGTAGGGGTGGTGGGAGATGATGCGGAAATATTGCCAGACACTTTCCCAGAATGCTTCGATGTCGGTGGTCGACCAGTGCCACAGGTCACGGTACTGTCGGAAATGAAGCGATTTTTCGGTCGCCAGCCATTCGATGAAATGGGTGAGGTGTGCATTTTTCCGAAAGGCTTCGTCGGGTGTCCACAACTGCATAGGTTCTCTTTGATACATGGATGTTGCGTGCGGTCCGGTCCGGCAGCGGAACCGGAAGGCCGGTGTACCGGTACGGCGGGCGGCTCGGGACCGCATCCGTCGATTCGGGGACGGCCGGGTCGACGGATACCGGGCATGCACGGGAGCAAGCCGACTTGGGCGGACAAGGCGGGCAGGTAAATGTAGACTTTTTCCGGCAAGGCGGGAATGAGGAGGCCTGCTTTGCCGGCAGGAACGTGGCTTGATTTTACCGGCTGCCGCTGTCATGCCGGCCGCGCGGTACCGGCTCGGCTCCAGGTCTTCCGAACGAGGTTGTCGGTAGCGGGTGGGCAACCATTGTTGCGACATTTGAATACCCACCGTGATCAAGCTTGTTTTCCGGTCGGCCTTCCGGAACCGGTTTCCGGGACAGGTGCGGGAATCCGGGATAATTGCACGACATTTGTACAAAACGAAGCCATGTTGCAGGAAATAAGAACGGTGTCCCCCATCCGAACCGCCGAGCGGGTCGCCGAGGTCGGTTGGTTTTGCGATTTGTGCGGCGGGGATACCGAATACCTTGGCCAATTGGATCCCGGGCGGCGCAGCAATTGGGCCCACGCCAAGGAAATCCTGTTGACTGCGGACCGCCTGGGGTTCCGGAACATCCTGTTGCCCACTTCCTATGTGGTAGGGCAGGAGCCGTTGGCGTTTGGTGCCGCCATCGCCCCCATGACCACCGACATCAGTCTGTTGGTAGCCATCCGGACCGGGGAGTACGACCTTCCGATGTTGGCCCGGTCGCTGGCGACGCTCGACCATCTGTTGGAGGGGCGGTTGACGATCAACATCATCCATTCCGAACTGCCCGGCCGGCGGGAGCCGCCGGAACTCCGGTACCGGCGATGTTCGGATACCATTTCCTTTCTGCAGGCAGCCTGGACTGCGGAAACGCGCGTCCACTGGACCGGCGAAGTCTATGGGCCCCTGGACTTGCCGGCGGCTCCTGCCAAACCCTATCAGCAGCGAGGCGGCCCCCTCCTTTATTTCGGAGGGATATCACCAGGTGCGCGGGACATTTTCGCACGGTACGGAGATGTGTTCCTGATGTGGCCGGAACCGGAGGAGAGTTTGTACGCCACCATGGAGGACGTGACGGACCAGGCCAGGCGGTTCGGCCGGACGGTGGACTTCGGCCTGCGGATCCATGTCATCGTCCGGGAAACGGCGGAGGAAGCCCGCCGCTACGCCCGGCGGCTGATGTCGCGGTTCGACGCGGACCAGGGGGCGTCCCTGAAGTACCGAACCCAGGATGCCCATTCCCTCGGGGTCCTGCGGCAGGACGATTTCCGGAAGGCGGCCGATCCGGAGGGCTTCCTGGAGGAGATCCTTTGGACGGACATCGGGCGCGCCCGTTCCGGATGCGGGGCGGCCTTGGTGGGCTCTGCGGAGCAGGTCGTCCGCCAGCTCAACCGGTATATGGACATGGGGTTCCGGGCCTTTGTTCTCTCCGGATATCCCCTGAAGGAAGAAAGCGAGCACTTTGCCCGCCTGGTCCTGCCCCATCTGCCCCAAGTCCGTCTGGCCGACCTGCAGGGCCGCCGTCCGGCCACCACTCCCGTGACCCCTTTGACCAACGGGCCTTTGGCATATACCTGATTCCGACCGTCCGTCGCCATGGCCGGCGGACGGTCGGCCCCTGCTTCCGTCGGGGAAAAATTTAATCACGCCTCATGTTGCAACAACTGAGCGGTGCGGATACCCTGGTGCTGGCGGTCCTGCTGCTGCTGCTACCGGGAGCCGGCATATGGGTATCGCTGCGGAACAAGACCTCGGAAGCGTATTTCCTGGCCGGCCGCAAGGTACCTTGGTGGACGGTCGCCGCTTCCGTATTCGGCACGAACATCAGCTCGTTCCACCTGATCGGCATGTTGGGGGTGGGTTATTCCATCGGATTCGTGCAGGCCCATTACGAGCTGGTCTTTCCGGCCATTCTATTGCTCTGTTATGTTTTCCTGGCCTCGTACCGGAAATTGGGCCTGTTCACCCTGTCGCAGTACCTGGAGGTCCGGTACGGACCGTCCGCCCGGTTGTCCTACAGCATCCTGTTGGTACTCATCATCCTGGTCCAGTTGGTGGGGGCATTCTACGTGGGCAGCATCACCCTGCAATGGTTGTTCGGCGGCACATCCTACGCCATGACCTACCTGACCGGTTTGTTGGTCATCGGCCTGGTGACCTGCAGCTATACCCTCTGGGGCGGTATGGAATCCATTGTGGTGACGGATGCGGTCCAGACCCTGCTGATGTTGGCTTGTGGACTGACGGTGGCATATTTCACGTTCAGCCAGCCGGAGATCGGCGGCTTCGGCGGCATGCTGGCCCTGGATGCGTTGGAGCCGGCCGGACAGCAAAGGATGCGCCTTTACCTGCCTCCCGACCATCCCGACCTGCCCTGGACGGGCATTTTCACGGGGCTGATGCTCCAGCATTGCTTCAATTTCACGACCAACCAGTTCCTGGTACAGCGGGTATTGGCGGCCAGTTCCGACGAGGATGCACGGAAAGGCATCATTGCGAGTGGGTGGTTGAAATTGGCGATCCCTTTCTTTTCCATAGCCACCGGGGTAGCGGCCTTCTACTTGTTCCGGGCCCGGTTCGGTGCGCAGGATTTCAATGCCGACGGCACGCTCCTCCGACTGGTCGAGACGGTCATCCCGGCCGGTACGGGGTTGACCGGGTTGATCCTGGCCGGGTTGACTGCCGCGACGTTCTCTTCCGTCGATTCGATGATGAATGCGGCGACGACCCTATTGACGGTGGATGTCTACCAACGGTACCGGAATCCGGCCGCCACCGATCGCCAATTGTTGCGATTCGGCCGCCGGATGGTTTTCTTGATGGTCGCCCTGGCCGTCTGTCTGGCCTGGGTCACCTATACGCCCGACCGTTCCCAGCATTTCTTCCTGAAGGTCTCCGCCCAGTTGTCGTATTTCACACCGGGTATCATGGCCGCTTTCTTTTTCGGAGTCCTTTGGCCACGGGCAAGCACCCGGGGGGCGGTGGCCGCCATGTTGGCCGGACCCGTCGCCGGGCGTTCCGCCGAGTGGATATGGGAATCCCTGTCGGGATCGCCGCTGAATTTCCTGCACCGGATTGCCCTTACATTCCTGCTTTGTACCGCCGTACTGGTCTGGCTGGGAGACCGGGCCGGGACCCGGCGGCATCTGGAACGTTACCGCCGGCTGCAGCTGACCGTTACCTACCGGCAGTTCCTGTGGGCTGTCACCGGGTTCCTGTTGTGGCAAGCCCTGCCGGTGCTGCTGGTATTTTCGGGGATTTTCCAGGCGCGTACCCTGGCCTTGCCCGCCGCTTGCCTGGCCTTGCCCGCCTTTATTCCCGCCATCCGGAGAGATCCGCGGCCCTTTTGGCGTCAAGACTTGCCCTTCGCCGCCCTGCTGACTGCCGCGTCGGTGTGGGTGTATTATTTTTTCGCTTGAACGGCAAGGGTTTGGGGAAGTCCCGGCAGGTATCCCCCGTCCAGGCTTAACGTTGGGAGAACCAATCGCCGACCGTCGCCGGCAACCACAGGCTGATGGCCGGGATGTACGTGATCAGCAAGAGGCCTGCCAGCATGGCCACGAACAAGGGCCACAGCGGGCGCAGGACCTTTCGGATGGTCGTTCCGCTCACCCCGACAGCGACGAACAGCACCGATCCGACCGGCGGCGTACAAAGCCCGATGCAGAGGTTGACCACCATCATGATGCCGAAGTGGGCGGGATCCATTCCCAGGCGGGAGACCACCGGCAGGAAGATCGGGGTAAAGATGAGGACGGCGGGGGTGATGTCCATGAAGATGCCGACGAACAGCAGCAGCAGGTTGATGAGAAGCAGGACCACCACCTTGTCCTGGCTGACCGACAGCAAGGCCTCGCTGATGGCCTGGGGTATATTTTCATAGGCCATGACCCAGGACATACCCATGGATGTGCCGACCAGCAGCAGGACGACGGCGGTGGTCGCCGACGCCCGCAGGAATACGGATGGCAAATCCCGGAAAGAGACTTCCCGGTACAACAAGGTGAGGACCAAGCAATAAAGTACGGCCACGGCGGAAGCTTCGGTGGCGGTGAAAATGCCGGCCACGATACCACCGATCACGACCACCAGCAGCAGCAGGCTCGGGAACGCCGCGACGAAAGTCCGGCCGACATGCCGCCAGCTGCGGCGGGGGCCGGCGGGGAACTTTCGGAAGTGCGACCAGATACCGGCGGTCAGCATCAGCAAGCCGCCGATAAGCATGCCGGGCAGGTAGCCGGCCAGGAAAAGGGTGGCGATGGATACCCCGCCGCTCGCCAGGGAATAGACGATGAGGATGTTACTGGGGGGGATGACCAGTCCCGTCGTACCCGCCGTCATATTCACCGCGGCGGAAAATTCGCGCGGGTAACCGTCTTTTTCCATTTCCTTGCCCAACATGCCGCCCAGCGCCGATACGGCGGCGACGGCGGAACCGGCGATGGCCCCGAACAGCATGGCGGCCACGATGTTCACATGGGCCAGTCCGCCCGGCAGGGCGCCGACCACGGATTTGGCAAAGGCTACCAGCCGGCGCGCGATGCCACCGCGGTTCATCAGTTCGCCTGCCAGGATGAAAAACGGGATGGCCAGCAGCGAGAAACTGTCGAGGCCGGTGGCCATCCGCTGGGCGACCGTCGTCAAAGCCGGTAGGGCCGGCATGCTGACCAGTAAGGTACAAACACTGCCGAGGCCGATGCTCCAGGCAATCGGAACCCCAAGGGCCAGGAACAGGAGGAAGCAGGTGGCGAGTATCCAGATTTCCATAAGCGATTCGTTGGGTTCGAAGGTGGCGGCGGCGTTTCAGGCCCTCGGCCGGCGTAGTTGCCGCATATCCTGCAGGGCATACCAGGCGACCAGTCCGCCGCTCAGCGGTAGCACGCTGTACACCGTCCACATGGGGACCTGCAGGGCCGGGGAGGATTGTCCGAGCAGCCAGGTCAGGTAGAGCAGCCGGCAGCCGCCGACCCCCATGACCGCCACGGCGAAGAGAATGACCAGGGCCCGGATGAGCAGCTGGAGCCGTCGTTGCCCCTCGGTGGACAAGCGGTCCGGAAGCAGGTCGATGCTGAGGTGCCGGCCTTGTCCGCTGGCATATGCCGCGCCCAACAACCCGATCCAGACGAGGAGAAAGCGTGCCAGCTCTTCCGTCCACGCCGCCTGTGCCCCCAGTACATATCGGGTGAATACCCCCCACAGCACATCGGCGGTCATGGCCGTCAGCAAGCCGGTCAAGGTGATGGAAAGCAGTCGGTCGATTCGGTTTCTCATGGCAGTTCCCGGATTTGGCGCAGCAACGGAAAGATGGTCGGATGGGAACGGTAGGCATCCAACAGCACGGTGGTCTTTGCGGCGAAGGCGGATTTGTCGGGCCGGATGATCTCCACGCCGGCGGCGGCGACGGCGGCGAGGGCTTCCTGTTCCGCTTCCTGCCACAACCGGCGTTGGTAGACCTTCGCCGAATCGGCCGCCGCCTGCAGCCAGCCCTGTTGCTGCGGTGTCAGCCGGGACCAGGCGTCTGTACCGATGACCAGGACGTCGGGTACCGCCGTGTGTTCGTTCAGGGTGTAATAGCGGCAGTGCTCGTAATGCCGCGACGAATGGAAACTGGGCGGATTGTTCTCCGCCCCGTCCACGACCCCCTGCTGCAGGGCGGTGTACAGTTCGCCCCAGGATACCGGGGTGGGGGAGGCTCCCAGGGATTGGACCAGCTGCATGGCGGTGAGACTTTCCTGGACACGGATTTTCATCCCGGCCAGGTCTTCCGGCGTTCGGATCGGTTTTTTCGAGTAAAAGGACCGTTGTCCGGCATCAAAGTAGGTCAGGCCGCGGAGACGGTACCGTTCGCTCTGGAGGAGGAGTTGGCGGCCCGTTTCGCCATCCAGTGCCCGGTACAGGTGGTTCCGGTCACGAAAGACATAGGGGAGGCTGAGGACTTGGAAATCGGGGGCGAAATTTTCCATGACCGCTCCGGAGACCTTGGTCATGGCCAGGCTGCCGATCTGGAGCAGTTCGAGGCATTGCCGTTCCGTGCCGAGTTGTTGGTTGGGATAGATCGCCAGGGTGAGGGTACTGTCGGACAAGCGGGCCAGTTCCTCGCCGAGGAAGCGCATGCCCTGATGGACGGGATGGCTGATATCCAGGCCGTGGGCGAGTTTCAGCGTGGTGGTTGCGGGGCGGTCCGAACAACCGCACCACCCTAAAACCGTCAGGAAGGCGGCGACCCGGAGGGGCGGGGACAACAGGAGACCGGTACGTCGGCAGGCCATGGTAAGCGGGTTGGATAGGGAAAAGCGGGTCATCCGGTGGAGCGGATTTCCCGGATGAGGGCCAGGGTGTCGCGGACGGCTTCCGTGAGCCGGTCGAAAGCCCTGTCGCGGAGATAATCCGAGCGGATGAGTTGAGACCCCATGCCCACACAGGAGACGCCCGCCCGGAACCAGCTGCGCAGGCTTTCCTCGGTGGGGGCGACCCCTCCCGTCGGCATGATGCTGGTCCAGGGTTGCGGGGCGAGGATATTCCGGACGAAATCCGGTCCGTAGGTGCCGCCGGGGAAGAGCTTGACGATTTCGCAACCCAGTTCCTCGGCCCGGCATATTTCCGACAAGGAGCCGCAGCCGGGGGACCAGAGGACTTTCCGTCGGTTGCAGACCAGGGCGATATCTTCCCGAAGGACCGGCGTAACGACAAAATGGGCCCCCAGTTGCAAGTAGAGGCTGGCGGCGGCGGCATCGGTGACCGATCCGACCCCGAGCATCATGCCGGGCAGTTGCCGGGCACAGAACCGCGATAGCTCGGCGAACACCTCATGGGCGAAATCCCCGCGGCTTGTGAACTCGAGGAGCCGGGCGCCGCCGGCATGACAGGCGGAGAGGACTTCCTTGCCCAAAGCCGGGTCCGGGTGATAGAAAAGCGGGACCAGCCCTTGCTCGGTCATGGTATGGGCTACCTGTAGCCGGCTGAACCTTGCCATGGTCAATTTTATTTTGTCATTGTCTTTTCAGCGGCTGACCCTGCCGGATCCGTCGCCATGAAGGAGCCGCTCGACTTCTGCGACGGTCACCAGGTTGGCATCGCCATAAATGGTATGTTTCAGGCAGGAGGCGGCAACGGCGAAATCCAGGGCCTGCTGGTCATCCTGCGGCCAGGTCGTCAAGCCGTAGATGAGGCCGGCCATGAAACTGTCCCCGCCACCGACCCGGTCCACGATCGGGGTGATCTGGTAGGTGGGGGAGGTCAGGAGTGCCGTTCCGTCGAAGAGCGCCCCGGCCCAGGTATTGTGGCTGGCGGAGATGCTGCCCCGCAGGGTGGTGATGACCTTTCGGGCACGGGGAAACAGCTTCATCAGGTCGCGGAACACGGGCAGGTAGGCATGGGCGTCGATGGTGTCACCGCGGGTGACGTCCACGGCAGCGGGGTGCAGGCCGAAATGTTTCTCAGCGTCCTCCTCATTGCCGAGGATGATGTCACAGCCTTCGACCAGTGCGGGCATGACCTCCCGTGGATGTTTGCCGTACCGCCAGAGGTTCTTGCGATAGTTGAGGTCGGTGGATACGGTCAGTCCCAGGCGATTGGCGGTTCGGATGGCCTCCAGGCAGGCATCGGCCGCGCCTTGGGAGAGCGCCGGCGTGATGCCGGTCCAATGGAACCAGGCGGCATCGGCGAACACCGTTTCCCAATCCACCATACCCGGACCGATGGAGGCCATGCCGGAATGGGCGCGGTCGTAGACCACCTTGCTGCCCCTGCTCACCGCCCCCATTTCCAGGAAATAGATACCCAGCCGTTCCCCGCCGCGAAGGATATGGCGGGTACCGACATTCCGTTTGCGCAGTTCCTGCAGGGCGCATTCGCCGAGGTCGTTGGCGGGGAGGCGGGAAACGAATTCCACGGGCATCCCGAAATGAGCCAGCGACACCGCGACATTGCTTTCCCCCCCGCCATAGACGACATCGAAGGAAGCGGCTTGGGAGAAGCGGAGGTGGCCGGGCGGTGCCAGCCGCAGCATGATTTCACCGAAGGTTACGATTTTCTTCATGATGGACCGAATGTCGGCAATCTTTACTTTTCCACCCGGCTGCAGCCCGGACGGAAGTGCTTCCGGGGCGTTCGGCAAGGGCGGCAGGGCAGCGGCCGGAGGGAATTCGCGGAGAATCCGGCTTGTTCAATACGCCCCAAATTAGGGAATTGCGGAAGGAAAAAAAAGACCCCGGCGATAATCTTTCCGGGAAAGGCGGCGGAGCCGTCAGTCCGGTTGGGTTTGGTTGGCCAGGCTGCGGAGGATGCCGAGTTCCAGACCGCGGATTTCGGCGAGGCCGCGCAAGCGGCCGATCGCGGAATAGCCCGGATTGGTATGCTTTCGGAGGTCGTCGAGCAATTGGTGGCCATGGTCCGGGCGCATGGGTACGGGGAGTCCCTGGTGGTGGATCGCTTCCAGCAGTTCCCGCACCACGGCATACATGTCGGCATCCCCCTGGAGGTGGGCGTCCTCCAGGAAATCGCCCCACTGGTTACGGCGGGTATTGCGCAGGTGGATGAAATGGATGCGGTCACCGAATTGGCGGACCATGGCGGGCAGGTCGTTGGATGGGAGCACACCGAAGGAGCCGGTGCAGAAACAAATGCCGTTGGCGGGATCGGGGACGGCGGAGACGATGGCGGCGAGGTCTTGGGCGGTGCTGACGACACGAGGCAGTCCGAGGATAGGGAAGGGCGGGTCATCCGGATGGAGGGCCATGCTGATACCGCAATCGGAGGCGACCGGGATGATTTCACGGAGGAAGTGGACGAGGTTCCGCCGCAACGCATCGGCATCCACCGTCCGGTAGGCAGCTAATCGTTCGCGGAGTGTGTCCATGTCGAAATGTTCCTCGCTACCTGGCAAGCCGGCAATCATATTGCGCACCAGGAGGGCTTTTTCGGTGGCATCCATGCGGTCGAAGCGTGCTTTCGCCCGGGCCAGGACATCGGGGGGGTAGCAGCTCTCCGCCCCGGGCCGTCGGAGCAGGAAGCAATCGAAAGCCACGTAGGCGGCCATTTCGAAGCGGAGGGCCTTCGCGCCGTCCGGCAGCGGGAAAGCCAGGTCCGTGCGGGTCCAGTCCAATACCGGCATGAAATTGTAGGTCACGGTCCGGATGCCCGCCGCCGCCAGGTTGCGGAGGGTGGTCTTGTAGTGTTCGATGTAAGTTTCGAATCCGGGGGTCCGGGTCTTGATGTGCTCGTGGACCGGCACACTTTCCACGACCGACCAGGTGAGGCCGGCCTCCTCGATGTCGGCCTTCCGGGCGGCGATGGCCGCCGCCGGCCAGCAGGCCCCATTGGGGATGTCGTGCAGGGCGGTGACGACACCGGTACAGCCGGCTTGCCGGATATCCGACAGCCCGACCGGATCGGCGGGACCGAACCAGCGCATGGTCTGTTGCATGCGCTGCCGCTGGATACCTTGGTAGGAGGGCGCGTAGGCGTGGGAAGGAGACTTGATTTCCATGAAATGTACCTTGGATGTGAGGTGAATAGGGTTCCGGCAACAGCCTCAAAAGTATTTCGTCGCGCTGGAATGACGAAATGAAAAAGTGGCCGGGCAAGCTTATTTGCGGAGCCACCTAAAATAGGAAAAGGGTGCCGGGGGTAATTCGGGCTTAGTTGTTCCCGGCCGCTCTCCGGAGCAAGGATCCGGCAGGTCGGCAGCGTCATCTCGATCCGGCCGGTCGCGGTATGGTCCGGCAATGCGGTATCGGAGAAAAAAAACTCCACGAGGTAATGGCACGGCCGGAACGGCGGCCGGCCGGGAGTTGCGGGACGGTGTCGGCACCTGTGGGCCGGATTTGGCCACATCCGGGCCGAATTTCCGATTGTTGGCCGCTTTCGATAATATTGCAGCGCAAAAGCGGTAGGTTCCCTGCCTTCGGAACCGGGGCGTAATCCGGGCCCGCCGCCGGGCTCGGGTATCGCTTGAAGAGATATTTCCATACAACCAAACCATGACAGTCAATTTCCATATACATTACGTTGTCCGGCAGGAAGAAAGGATAGCGCTTCGTTGGCAGGCCGGTCAAGGAGGGTACACCTTGGAGGCGGGCCAAAGTTTCGATGGGGAGAACTGGTTTTTTACCCTCGAGATACCCGGCGGGACGGAGTTGCAATACCGATACGAGGTGCGGACACGCTCCGGATCGGTGGCGGAAGACGGCGAATATCGCCGCCTGTCGGTGCCCGGCAAAGGACGGCAAGTGTATTGCCAGGATTATTGGCGTCCGCAGGACGATCCGGGCCGGCTGTTTTTTTCAGCGGCATTTCGGAAGGTCGTGTTTCGTCGGGAAAAGACGCAAGTGCAATCGCGACCCGACGGAACCGGCAACCGGATCCTGTTCCGGCTGTCGGCTGTGGCCATCCCGAAAGACCTGCACTTTTGTATCCTGGGGAGCCATCCTGCCCTGGGGAATTGGCAAGTGCCCTTGGTGCTGGATGATGGGGCGTTCCCCTGCTGGCAGGCATCCGTCGAGGTGACGGAGAATTACCTGGATGCCAGTTACAAATATGCGATTTGCGAAAAGGAAACCGGGCTTGTCCGGCAGTGGGAGGCCGGCGCGAACAGGGTCCTTCGATTCTCTTTTCCCACGGGGGAAGGGAACCTGTTGGTCCGGTCCGATGAGCATTTCAGGTACGGTGAAAACGCATGGCACGGCGCCGGTGTGGCGGTACCGGTCTTTTCCCTGCGCAGTGAGCAGGGCTTGGGAATCGGGGAATTTTCCGACATCAAGCGTTTGGTCGATTGGTCGGTTCGTACCGGGATGCAAATGGTGCAGGTATTGCCGGTCAATGACACTATCGCGACGAAAACCTGGACCGACAGCTATCCCTATGCGGCTATATCCATCCATGCCTTGCATCCGATGTATATCCACTTGCCTGGGATCGCTCCTTTGAAGAACAAGCGGGAGGCCATGCGGCTGGCCCGGGAAACCGAAGCCCTGAACGCATTGCCGGAAGTCGATTTCGAAAAGGTACTGGCCGTCAAGTTTTCCTTGCTGCGGGTATTGTACCGGCAGGAGCGGGGGACGTTCCGGAAAGATCCGGCGGTGCAGGCCTTTTTGGCGGACAATGCGGACTGGTTGCGTCCTTATGCCGCTTTCTGTTACCTGCGGGACACCTTCGGCACCGTGGAATTCCCGAAGTGGCCACGGTATGCCGTTTTTTCTGAGCAAGTGTTGGCGGACCTTTGCGACCCGGGTGCGGAGACCTACGAAGAAATCGCTTTTCATTATTTTGTGCAATATCATGCGCATCGACAGTTGTCGGAAGCCTCCGCCCATGCAGCTGCCCGTGGGGTGGTGTTGAAAGGGGACTTGCCGATCGGTATTTACCGGTACAGTTGTGATGCCTGGATGGCACCGGGCCTATACAACATGGATGGGCAGGCGGGAGCGCCGCCGGACCCTTATGCGGACGACGGGCAGAACTGGGGTTTCCCCACCTACAATTGGGAAGAGATGTCGAAGGACGGGTTTTCCTGGTGGAGGCAGCGCATGTCCAAGTTGAGCGAATATTTCCATGCCCTGCGAATCGACCATATCCTGGGTTTTTTCCGGATTTGGGAAATCCCCATCCGGCAGGTGAGCGGCGTAATGGGGCTTTTCAATCCGCGTTTGCCCTATACCCGGGACGAACTGGCGGCCTTCGGGCTGCAAGGGGACCTGAGCCGGTATACCCGACCGTACATTCGGGCACATATGCTGGAACGGATGTTCGGGGAGAAAGCGGAATTTGTCCGCGTGCAATGCCTGGTGGAGGAGAAGCCGGGTATTTTCCGGTTGCGTCCGGAGCTGGCGGACCAAGCGTCGATCCGGGAATGGTTCGCCGGGAGGCCGGATAAATCGGATCTGGTCAATAAGGTGATGAAGCTGGTGACGGAAGTCTTGCTGGTCGAGGAGCCGGGCAGTGGAGGGATGGCATTCAATCCGCGGATCACGTTGCAGACGACCACTTCCTACCAGGAGTTGGGGGGCGGCGAACGGGCCGTTTTCGACCGGCTTTACCAGGAATATTATTATAGCCGGCACGACGAGTTCTGGCGGCGGCAGGCGATGTGGAAGTTGCCGGCTTTATTGTCCGCATCCGATATGTTGATCTGCGGGGAGGACCTCGGGATGATTCCTGCGACGGTTCCTGGTGTCATGCAAGCCCTGAACATCTTGTCCTTGGAAATTCAACGGATGCCGAAGGGAGCCACGGAGTTCGCCGATCCGGCGGAATACCCGTATACCTCCGTTTGCAGCCCTTCCTGTCATGATATGTCGACCATCCGGGGTTGGTGGGAAGCGGATGCCGCCCGCGCCCGGCGGTTTTATCATCGTTTCCTCGGGTCGGGTCAAGTACCCCGGGAATGTACGGTGGAAGTGGTGGAGGCCGTCAATCGGCAACACCTGCAGTCCCCCAGCATGTGGGCAATTTTTCCTATCCAGGACCTGGTGGGAATGGATGCGGATCTACGGCGTCCGGACGCAACGGCGGAACAAATCAACGATCCCAGCATATCCCCGCATTATTGGCGTTTCCGTTTCCATTTGACCATGGAGCAGCTGCTGGCGGCGGACGGATTCAATACCGGGCTGCAAGAGCTGGTGCGGTCGGCGGCAAGGTAAGGCGGTCGGCGGTGGGTCGGGATTACGGGAATC
>CAZNLJ010000068.1:14095-18077 GCA_964573725.1 uncultured Saprospiraceae bacterium | reverse complement strand
TTTTAAATTCAATAACAGTCTGTAAAATTGTCTGATTAATAAGGGGCCAGACCAAGAACACCCTGAAAAGTTACGATTTTTTTGATTCGACTTCATTGTTTTACCCTGACTGGTGACGAAATATTAGCGTTACGTCTAACGAATGAGATATAGGAAATTACTTTTCCGCGCCTTCCCTTTATCATCCGCCATGCCTTGCCATTGCCCGCCAAGTTGAAACTTCGCCCGATGCACTTTCCAAACATAAACCCCGGCAGGCATGGGTCGCCCCATGAAAGTTCCGTCCCAACTCCCGACGGGCATGCCCTCCTCGTCAAGTTCCGTTGATTCCCAGACCAATTGACCGGTACGTGTGAAAACTGCTATGTGATAATCCGCAAGCCCTATACCCTTTGGCAGGAATGCTTGCTTCCCCGGATCGTTGCCGTCTGGTTCCAAAATATTGGGAATGTACAATGCACCCAGACTGTTGAGTTGAATCGTGGCAATTGCGGTATCGGAACATCCGTATTCATTGCTCACCCATTGAAGTATTGTCTTTTCAAAACTGGAAAGATAACGATGGATTGGTTCCTGCTCTTCGCTTTGGTTGCCGTCGCCAAAATCCCAGTGGAAGACCAAAGCATCCGGGCTGGAACGGTCCAGAAAGCGGTAGGTAGTTGGCAAGCCCGTAGTATCTTCCATAAATTCAAAACCAGCTACCGGAGTTGGCCAGACCAGGATGGAATCCGCCAGCAGGAGCGTATCCTTGCAACCACTTCCGTTGCCCGCAATCAGGGTGATTTGGTAAGCCCCCGGCTCGGTGAAGATGTAGTCCCCGTTCCAGGAAGTGTCGAATGTGATGCCGTTGGCCTGCCAGATGGCTTGATCGGATGCATAGGACTGATTGGTGAACAACACGCGCGAATCTTCACATTCCGTTTGTTGAAACACCTCAAAGCCTGCCACCGGCTCGTCATAAACCACCAGCGGCCGCCGGCTGATGTCTTTACACAAGTATTGGTTCTGCGCGGTCAGCTCAATCTCATACTCCCCGGCTGCCAGGTAGGTTGTGCAGGGGTTGTTCTCTTGGGAGCCATTTCCGTCGCCAAAGTCCCAACTGTAACCCGATGCGCCCGTGCTGCTGTTGAGCATGCAAACCGACAGTGGGAGGCCGCACGGTACGGCCGCCACCGTTTCGAAGGAAGCCTCCGGCTCCGGATAAACTTCGATGAAGGAAAAGACGGTATCTCTTGAACATCCGAAAATATCTTCCCCCCGGAGGGTGATGTCGAAAAACCCGCTTTCCTGGTAGGTATGGTTCCCTGGTTGGGAGCCAACAGCCGTATTGCCGTCGCCAAAGTCCCAACTGAAATACACCGCATCCTGTATGTTGTTCTGAAGGTTGATGGTGTGCGGGGGACAGCCAGACAGGGGATCCACCGTGAACGCTACCGAAGGCAAGGACCTGACCTCCAGTATCTCGGCATGTGAGCCAGGACAACCGCTGCCGATGGCGTATGCCGTAAGGGTAGCCGTATAAGTGCCTGGCAACAGGTAAGAATGGTAAGGGCTGGAACTGACTGTGTCCGTCTGTCCGTCTCCGAATTCCCATAAAACGCCATTGGTCGCCACCGAGTTGTTGGTGAAAAGTACGGGGGCTTCCGCACAGGATACCGGCGGCACTTCAAACGAGACCTCCGGTGCAGGATATACCACTATATTCAGTGACATGGTATCCCTGCCACAGCCGTTGTCTGCTACCAGGAACACGGTATAGGTAGTCGGTTCGCCATCCAGCGCATAAAACACGTGTACCGGATGCTCGTCGTTTGACGTGCCGCCGTCCCCGAAAAACCAGTCGTAGAAAAGCAAAGCATCCGGCGAGGAGGTGTTGTTGAAGCTTACTTCCATCGGTTCGCATCCCTCATTCGCGCTGGGGGTGAAAAAAGCACGGACCAGATTGGGTTTTACCGTGATTTCTTGAGTCGTGCTGTCCATGCCACACTCATTGAAACCATACAGGGTGACGGTGTAAGCCACGTTAAATGTATCTGGTGCCAAATAAACCTGGTCAGGAGGCAGCCAGTTTGAACTGAAAGTGTTGTTCCCCATGTTCCAAAACACGGAATCGGGCTGTCCAAGCGAAAGATTGTTGAAAGACACGGTCAAAGGCGAACAGCCGATGTACTGGTTGGCTAAAAAATCAGGCTGAGGTGCGGAGAATACGATGACCGTATCCGAATAGTCGGCTGTCCCGCAATGATTCGTGGCAGTCAATGTGATCAGATAGCTGGTGTCAAGGGTTCCCTGGTCAAAATAAACCGTTCCGGGCTGCTCCTCCGTGCTGGTGGATACTTGAAAGTCCCAGTTGTACTGTATGTTCGCGAAGCCCGTACTTTCGTTGGTAAAAGTCACGGGCAGGACAGGGCAACCGTTACTGGTATCCATTGTGAAATAAGGTATAGGGGGCCCGGATATGTATAACTGTACGGCAGTGGAATCTCTGCACCCTTCCGCCGAGGTGACGACTAAGCTTACCTCGCAGTAACCCGTATCGATGAAGCTATGGACTGGATCCACCTCCAGGGAGCTCGCCCCGTCGCAAAACTCCCAGAGATAGCCGCTGCCGTCGATAGAGTTGTTGGTCAACTGAACAGGAACCTCCACACAGATGCTGTCATTCCCACCGATGCCCGGAACAGGCAAGGCATATACCGTCAGGTTCAATTCGTCGGTACCGATGCAATCCGTGCCGGGAAGGCGATAGTAGTAGGAAATCGCGACGGTAACATCCGACAACCCGCCTATGTCAGCAGGGCAAAAGACACCTGTGGAGTCAATAATCCCCGGGCCAACATACCACCCCCCGGCTGGTGTCCCACCCGTTAATACTGTGCAGCTGTCCGATACGCAGAAACCCACGTCGGGTCCTGCATCTACGTAACTCAAGTCTATGATTGTGATTTCTTTGTCCGCTGAAATCTCACATTCCCCCTGTATGAATTTGTACGTGACAGTGATGGTCTGGCCGCCTGCGAATGGCGTTGGATCCACCAAGCCGCTGACTGGATCAACGATACTGCCCGGCGGCCCGGACCAACTGCCTCCCGGCGGGCTGGCCTGCTCCATTTGGTAAATTCCGTCGGTGATGCATACGGTGTCATTGGGGCCCAGGTTCAATACAGGGATGGTGTCAATTGTAAAGGTTTGTGAATCCGCATCTACTCCACAGGCATTGAATGCTTGGACGGTTATCGTGTAATCGCCCGCTATTCCGGCATAGTCTATCCCGGTGGGATAATACTGGTTGCTCGACGAAGGATTGCCGCCGGGAAATTGCCAGCCTACACTGTCAAGCCGGCTGGTATCACTGTTATATGTCACAAGCGGGCTCAGGCTCGCCATTTCACAGAAATCGTCAATGGCGGCCAGCGTGACTACCGGCGCTCTCTTTACCAGCACACTGTCCAGCCAGCTGTCCTCTCCACAGATATCATTGTAAATCCTTAATTTGATAATGAATAATCCGGTATCTGTAAATGTCAGTTGTGGCTCGAAGGCATTTTCCTGTGCCAGGATGGTCCCATCGGGTAAACTTACCGTCCACTCATGGTTGAGCTGGCTACCGGTGGACAGGTTCTCGGTTACAGTCGTGAAATCCGGCATACATCCGAAGGTGGTATCCAATTCCGCCAAGGCATTCATCGGCTCCAAAATCTCAAATGTCAAACTGTCTCCGCCGATGCCGCAGGCATTGAATACTGCCACGCTGACGACGTAAATACCGATGCTGTCGTAACTCACCGTGCCTGGGTAATACTCATTCGTCACCGAAAGGTCAGAGCCTGGCATTGACCAGTGAACAGCGTCTATGAAACTGGTATCGCTGTACAAAACAACCGGAATGAAACTGGCACCGGCGCAATAATCAGGTATGGGATCTAATGTCACCGTCGGGTCATCGCTGATGGTGACCGGGAAGCTCTGCGTCACCGGGTCG
>CAZNLJ010000068.1:0-13995 GCA_964573725.1 uncultured Saprospiraceae bacterium | reverse complement strand
GGCCTTCGCCGATGCAGACGAAGTCAGCGGACAGGGCGATGTCGAGGTCCGGTCCCTCGAGCAACGAGAAGGTCTGCTGGGCGGAGTCGGCGCCGCAGCCGTTGGTGACGCTGATGCCGACGGTGTACGTGCCCGGCGTGTCGTAGGCGATCCCCGAGGGTGATTCCTGGCCGGAGCCCGAGGGGGTGCCGCCGGGAAAGCTCCACGCAAACACATCGATGAATCCCTGGGGGCTGTAGGTAGCCACGGGGGTCAGGACGGTGGTCTCGCAGTCGTCCGGGATGGCGGCGAGTGTCACCGTCGGGTCATCGCTGATGGTGACCGGGAAGCTCTGCGTCACCGGGTCGCACACGGGATTGCTGACGACGACCGTGACGGTGTAGCTTCCTACGGGGCCGTTCGCCGTGATCGTCGGGGCCGCCGCCGTCGGGTCGCTGAAGCTCAACCCGCCGGCGGGGCTGGCGCTCCACGCGTAGCTGGGCTGGTCCCCGGCGGAGTTGTTCGTTACGCTGAGGCCTTCGCCGATGCAGACGAAGTCAGCGGACAGGGCGATGTCGAGGTCCGGTCCGTTGAGCACCTCAAACATTTCACTATCAGTTGCTGAACCACAATCATTTGTTACCGTCAGTGTAATATTGAACGTGCCGGGACCATATTGGACAACACCGGGATTGGCATTATTGGAGGAAGTGATATTCGAGCTGCCCGGAAAAGACCAACTAAAAGATGTCACCGGTGATTCACAGTCATTTAACAAGAACCCGGGGGTAAAAGCGGCTGTATTGCAAAAATTATTCACCGTATCAAGCTCCAATTCAGGTGCATCGCCAATGGTGACCAATTGAGATGCCAGGGATGTCCCGCAGGGGTTCGATATCTCCAGTCTGATTTCATATTCCCCAGCCTGGTTGAATAAGAAGGAGGGATGGATAGAGGAAGCATTGCCGGATGCAAAACTCCAGATTCCCAAACCTTCGTGACAATTCGAGCCATTGAACACTACACTCCAGGAATAAGTGGCATCTACACAATTATTCAGGGTATTGGAAAGATTCGTGACGGGGAGGACAAGACCGATACAACCCGCGCTGGCAGGTATAGAGAAGGCAGCTGTCGGTTGAGCAGGGACACAAACTTGAAGGGCGCTGCTGTCTTCGCAGTTGTTATCATCCCTGTAATGATAGGTGACTATGTAAATGCCGGGATCTATCGAATTGAAAAGGCCATTGGCGGAAACATGGGGTCCTGTCCAATATCCGAAGCCATTCGAACCGGCAGCCGGGCTTCCGGTCAGTTGTTGGCTGACATCCTCACAAATGACAAGGTCCTCTCCGGCTTCCACCACCGGCAAGGGGTTCACGACCAGTGTGACGGTGTCTTTATGGGTACAATTATTGGCGTCCGTGCCGGCCACTACGTAAATAAAGGTGTCCACGACAGGCGGGGAGGCTATCACTACAGAACCGCTGGTTGTATTGAGGTAGTTCTGTGGAGACCAAGAGAAACTTACCGCGCCGGTTGCCGTGAAGGTAGCGGACTGCCCAAGACAAATCTCCGCCTGTTGCGGAACGGCAGTAACCGGAGGGAATGCATAAACGATAACCGTAACGGAGTTTTCATCCGTACATCCGGAGATAAGATCCGTCACAACCAGGGAATAAGTCCCGCTGTTCAGCGGGGTGGCATTCGGGATGGAAGGGTTTGCAAGCGCTGAGCTGAACCCATTGGGGCCGGTCCATTGGAAGGCCAAGCCGCCGGGATCGACGAGGTTGAACTGGATGGTGCCGCCGGCACACACCGGGCTGTTCGTAGTAATAACAGGAGCGTTCGGCGAGGGGAAGATGAAAAATGTCTCCGTCGTCGTGGTCGGGCCACAGGCATTTGTTGTGGTCAGGGAGATGGTATATTGTTGTACCTGGTTCGTATTGTTTGTGTAAACCACCGAGCCAGGCTCAGGCCCGCTGCCGGAGGACGGCGAGCCACCCGGAAATTGCCAGGTATAGCTTGGAACGGCCGTGGAATTGCATGAGTTGGTCACTTCAACCAGCGGCATGATGGTAGTCATGTCGCAAAAAGTATCAAGCGGCATGATGACCGATAGCGGGGCATCTGCAATGGTCACCGTCGAAATAGCCGAATCAATCCCGCATAGGTTCTCCGTCACCAGGGTGACATCATAAATGCCGGCGGAATCAAATTGGAAAGAGGCATTCGGAGTATTGGCATTTGAGGGGAACACAAAATTCCAGTCGCCACCGTTGCCGCATTCGGAGCCCGTGAATGTCACATTCCAGCTATAATCAGCAGCTTCACAACTGCCTAAGGTATTGGATGTGTTCGTGGCAATCACATTGTGCGGGTAGCAGCCGAATGGGTTGCCAAGGTTGAAATCCGCCTGCGGAATAGGCAGGATACAAATTGATTTTACAATTGTGTCCGGGGGGCATCCTGAAGAAAAGGCGCTCCTGTATATCAGCCGGATATTATAGGTGCCAGGCTGATTGAAATCGGCTGAGAACCCACCCGCTGTGGTGAGCGTACCCTGCGTAATAGCATAGCCCGTATTGGGTTGGACGGACCAAAAGGCAAGCATGGAGTCCCTACAGGTGCCACCTGCAAAATAAAGGGATGGGGAGGAAGTGTTCGTGAAGGTAAAATTAGTCCCCGCGCAATTGACAGAATCAGGCGATATCTCAAAATTCGCTTCGGCAGGCCGGTTGACTATCTGGGTGGTAGCTCCTTCCTGCAACAGGCATGGGTTCTCCGCCACAATGGAGATAGTGAACTTGCCGTTGAGGTCCTGGTTGACAGAATCGCAGGCACTACTGTCGAAAAAATGGGAGTACGCAGGAGGGGGCGGATGGGAGAATTGAGTGGTATCGTTGCTCCCGTCATTAACCCAAACAGTGTATATCGTTCCCGGCACGTTATTCTCGGTCAGAAGAATGGGAAAGTCGACAAATTCCGGCAAGCAGGCCACCGTATTGCCTGAATTGCCGATTGAAACGCCGGGATTACTGCCGCTGAAAAAGGGTATGCTGTCCCAGACAATGCACCCGTTTTGGCCGGTAGCCGTAATTATTATGTCGAACAAGCCGACAGTGGTGTAAATATGGGTCAGGGGATCCGGGATGACGCTTCCTGTAAATGGCGTCGTGCCGTCTCCCCAATCTATATGGTAGGACGAGATGTTGCCGGTTGAGTTGTTCATCACATTAAGTTCAAAATCCGGCTCATCCAATGTTGCCTCGCAATTTACGAAAGGAGGAACTAGCGTCGGACTGTTAAGCCCCGGCACAGGCAGCGCTCCTATGGTCAGGCTGACGGTCTGAACGGTGGTGTCCGCCAGGCAAAAAGGACTGATGACAATCAATCGCACCTGATAAGTCTGCGTACCCGTTGATGTGACTTGGTAAACATGATCCGGCAAGGGTTCCTGGGAAGTGTTGCCGTCACCGAAATTCCAGGAATACACATAGCCTGTAATCAGGGAATCCGGCGTGAAGCTTACATGATTGCAGGTTGCCTCATAGCTGAACCCCGAATGGCAGGTTCCCTGCCCATGAGTGGTCGTTATAAGCGCACAAAAGGCTGCAAGAATCGAAAGAACCCGGAGATCTCTCCTGCGAGCATGCCATATTTGTTTGTCCAGAGATTTAATGGGCTTATGGAGTAACGGTGCGGGCATTATTTTGGGTTTACGTATTTATGTAAAATAGCGGATTTATATTGGCAGTATCGCGGAAGCGGTTGGACGCAGTCGGTTTCTTTCCGCTCACATGCCGCTTGAAAGGGTTACATATCCGAAGGCATGCTGTGCGACAAAGGCGCAAGGCAGGAAAGAAAGGACGAGGTGCGTCCGACACTGTCAGAACCTTACAGGACAGTCGCCCCGGTACAGCTCGAACTTGCCGATTTCAAGGCAGTCCTGCATTTTCAATTTGGAGAAGTTCATGCGGAGGCTGAGCTCAATTACACCAAAGGTCTGATCGTGTGTGAGGCCCGCCAGATTCAGGTCATAGGTAAAGCCCAGTAGCATACCCTGCTCCCGTTTGCGCCAAGGGATGCCCCAGTCCAAGACGGAGCGAATATCTATGCCGGTGTTGAGAATTAGGGTAGTGGTATTTCTCCGCAGAAACCCGCCACCAGCTATACCCGGGTCCACAGGAGAAGGAGCATTCGGGAAATTGTATTGGAGGAACAGACCGGTGTAGAATCCCTTGACAAAGGTATAGGCACCGATGGTCTGTGTGTTCAGGGTGCCACCAAGCTGCATATCCCATCGGAATTGCGGCGCCAGAAACAAAGGTGCCTTCGTGCCGGTGTGCCTGGTCAGCCGGTGGGTCGTGCCGGCATGGATGGTGGTTCGAAGGGGTAGCCGCGCAGGGGCCGTTACTTCCCGCAGGGACTGGTCGGGCCGATTGACATTGGCAAAAGACAATCCGACCGTGAAGAGGGTGTTTCTGTCTTTTGATTTTTTGTGGTTTCCCCTGAGCATCACGCCTGCATTGAAATTGGGAAAAAAGCTGCTCGCCAACGATACGGAAGCGGGATTTGTCAATAGACCGACGACCGGATCCAACTGGTCGGAATAGATGAGAAAATCGTCCTGTATGCTTTTTTCATGTAAGCTGAACTGCATGCCCGCCCTTAAATCCAATCTTTGCCAGCGAGACTTGGAGGCCTTGCGGATGAGGGGTTGCTCATGGCTGAACGCTACCCCGATACTATTTGTGGCCATAGGGGCCTGGCCTGCTTCATCCCGGGAAACAACTACGCTCAATCCCAAATTGATATCCTCCAGGTCAAGAAAGCAGGGAAGCTGCAGGTCTGCTGCCACATTATAGGTCCGGTAGCTGCGGGCAGAGGCCGTCGGCGCGCCATCGGGGATTCCGAACCATTGCTCCCGGAAGTTCAAGGTCACGGTGGTACCTGCGTCAAACCCAGCGTATGCCGGATTCAAGTAAACCCGGTTGGCAAAAAACTGCGAAAAATAAGGGTCTTGTGCATGCACAAATGTGGCACACAGCAGCAGGAGAAAGGTCAAGTGGTAATGGTATTTCATACGCTTTGTTGGAAGGAAGTATTTTAAAGGAGAGCACGAGTAGCCGGACTGTATTCAGATTTCTGCATCAGGGTATGGGCTTTCCTATAATACAGCTCAATGCCGCCATCTGGTTTGAAAACCAGCCTACAAGCCGCTATGGCCCCGTTAAAAGGGCCAATTTGTGCGGACTATTTTTTTTTTTGGATTTGAATTTTATCCTTTGCTCAGGCAATAAGAGGTTAAGCTAAAAAGCTACCTCCTGCCTTTGTATGATAATCGAAATGCCTTCAGCGCCTTGCTATTCCGGTTTCGGTTTTTCGGTTTGCACTTTATCATGGCCAGGTCGTTGATCCGGCTTGCCATGACAATGCAACCAGCAATGGCGAAGGCCGCTACCTGAAGCCGTCGCCACTGATAAAATTGAATTTGATGTCATCAAACCGCTTTAGTGTCCATAGGTACTCGGCACGCAGGCGAATAATCGCGTCTGCACATTGCTGCAGATCTTTTGTACCGACATCAATGTCCAGGATGGCAACATGCTCAAATTGATTTCCGATAGGCTTTCCGCCAAAGTCCAAGATTTTAGCACCTGCCGGTTTGAGCTTCATGGCCTGCAGATAAGCGCCGAAGGACCCTTCTTTTTCCGTCACCCAGGTGTATCCTTTGGGCGGGATGATTCGCTCCATGACGATTTTTCCATCTTTGCGAATGGCTATATCCCGACTGTGACAGCTAAGGCCTAAAAAGATGGAAAAGATTAGGAATTGAAGCGGATTTCTCATGGGTTAGCTTGCTATGGTTCGACATGGAAACCTGTGGATAGCGTCAACGGCTGCCGCACGATATGCTCAATCCGCACGGTGGTACACGTTTTACTTTGTGGGTTGTTGCCTGAACCGGGCGACATTCCCCACCACCCCCTACCCCTTCCGCACCTGTCATTGATAGGAGAATTGGATCATGAATCTTCTCCACATCATCTTCAAGCCGATGGAACGGTCATCGAACAATTGAAGCACGAACACGTCCCCGTCCTCGTCCAGGGCGGTAATCATCTGGTAATGGTGGTTGTCCTCCATGGTATATCCTTCCTCGACCTCCGTGGACAGCCGCTTGTAGATGACATTTTCCCCGTTGGCCTTCAAATGTGCGATGTCTCCCCGCTCATTGATGTTGATGACAAAAGTGTTGTCGCCTTCTTCCCAGTCGCTCCACGCTTCGGTCTCCGGATCGTACAAGGCTATGTAGTTATAATCCACCCGAAACTTATCCTGCCCCCACAGCGCAACGAACAAAAGGCTAAAAACCAGTGTGATAAAATACTTTTTCATAAACGTAACCGATTTGGGCGCTTATCTTTCCCCGGGTCATTCGCAACGGGAAAACCGGTGCCCGCCAGTGCGTACCCGGCGGATGGGGCCGGCTGCCTCGCCGGCCAGGGATCCGGATACCGCCTCCGTGGTGCTTATGGTGATGATTTAGCCTTGACTCAATGGATGTTGGACAGGTCAGGTTGCGTCGACCTGTTTTCCGGCATTCTTATCAACCGTCCTATTTTAGGCAGGTCCTCGCTTGCCGGGACAGGCAAAGCGGTTGTCGCCGGAAGCCGACAAGCACCCGGAATTCGCGAGAGATAGGTCACGGAAATTTAGCCGACCAGGATAATGGGTAAGCAAATGGTCGCCCAAGGATTGTGTAACGGTCGATCGGAGCATGGGTATATGTTCATTGGGTGCTGCCCTCATGTCGGCTGGTTTTCCCTCCGACCGAGAGCCAAACGGTTTCAAGTTGCAAATTAATCCCTTCCCGGCTCCCCTGCCCGCCCGTTTAAGAACCGGCTACCATCATAGTGGGAACGGTATCAAAACGCCAGGAAACGGCAGCGACCGGACCCGGTGGAATCCTGTTCCGACCAGTTCTTGCCGCCTGTGTACAAAGGTAAAGGCCCTCGGTCTTGCCTCCGCAATTTGACAAGCTTGTCAAACCTGGTGAGACCGCCATGCTCCCCTCGGCGGGTTGCCAGATTGCCTGCATGGGTTGGTCCCGGTTTTCGAGACTCCGTCTTCGGCTGCACCTTGGTGGTGGTAGTTGGCAGGCTGGTGGTTGGATCGGTGGACAGGTCAATCGATAAATCAGGGGGTTGCCCTAGCCCCCTGATTGCCTGGAGCAATTCCCGCCTTCGCCTTTAATACGATGGATATGAATCAATTGTTAGCTTTGTGAAAAAAACGATGGCAAAGTCGGGACCCCTTGGATTTGATGCGCTCTACAAGCTGTGCAGGTCATTTTTTTCGAAGTTGGAAGACCCACGACCCAAGAACGCATCCATGGATTTGACGGATTATTTCTTATCGGCAATGGCCATATTCCAATTGAAGTATCCGTCACTCTTGTCCCTTGATAAGGGCAGAACGAAGGCTGAGGATAAGAACTTACCGGCGGTATTTGGCATTCGAAATATTCCCTCGGATACAGCCATGCGGGAGACGCTGGACGAGGTGACACCCGAAAGTGTAGACCCGTTGTTCGGATTGATATTAGACCGTCTGAAAGACAATGGGGTTTTGGACAAGTATTCCGTATTGGGAGGTTATCTATTGACAGCTATGGACGGAGTGGAGTTTTTCTCCTCGACCAAAGTGCATTGCGAATGCTGCCAGGTGAGAAAAGGTCGCGGGGAGGAAGGACCGAATCGCTATGCCCACTCCATGTGGACGGCCGTTGTCTTGAAACCGGGGCTGAAAACCGTATTGCCGATAGGCTGTGAACCCATCACCAGGCAGGATGGAAACAGTAGGAACGACTGCGAACTCAATGCAGGCAAACGGCTGTTGGCGAGGCTGTGGGCACGACATAAAGGCTTGAAAATGTTGCATGCCGGGGATGCGCTTCATGCAAACGGGCCGATAGCCCGGGAGATAATCGACGCGGGGCAGCATTTCTTGTTGAATGTGAAGCCTGATAGCCATGCCGCACTTTTTGAACACTACACCAAGAGAAAGACGGCTTACAAAACGCACGAAATGCTCCAGGGGAAGGAACGATGGCAGCTTTGGTGGTGTAACAACCTGCCATTGAACGGAAGCGATGCGGATGTCCGGGTAAACTTCCTGGTCTTGCAAATTTTGGATGGCAAGGGGACCGGGAAGACGTTTTCCTGGGTAACTGATCTGGGCATAGACAAAAGGAATGTTGCCGAAATGGCAGCATGTGGACGGGCACGATGGAAGATGGAAAACGAGACATTCAATACACGCAAGAATCAAGGCTATAATTTCGAACATAACTACGGCCACGGTAATAAAAATCTTTCAAACCTGCTGGCTGTAATCATGATGCTGGTATTTTTAATCGACCAAATTCAGGAAATCGATAATGAATTATTTCTCAAGATCCTGAGCGCGACAAAAACCAAAAAACGATTTTGGGATGAATTCCAAGCTGTTTTTCGGTTCGTGGAATTGAAATCTTTTGACGACTGGCTCAACAAGCTTGCGAAAGCCCATTTACTATCGGCAACTTAGTCCAAAGCGGGAATGGCTGGGCATATCCGCTTCCCCGCGCTTGATTTCCACAAGACCGGTCGATTGAGGTCGGCTGGCGCGAACCCAGTTGTAGAGCGTCGCCTTGGGTAATCCGTGCCGGGAGACAAAGTCCGCCTGGCTGCCTGGCCAACTGTCCAGCATGGCCAGGAACTACCGCTTCGAGACCTTGCTGTATTTCATTCTTTCCATCCTTATCGGCGCGCGAAGTAGGCCGGCCTGGAAGAACAGGCAACCGGGGCTTGGTAGCGTGGATACGCTACCAGGTAGGCAGATAAATGGCGCAAAGATGATTCATTGTAATGGTATTTTCAAACTTGCCTCGTCATGCGCCTTAAATGCATTGCTCCTCTCCAACAGCGCTTCAATTGTATCCATATTGTCGCCATAAATAGTGGCGCTAAATTCCTGTGCCCGTTGTAACATCCGAAGGTAGGCGGCGGGGTCGTGCCGGCGGGTGAGGCGACGAAGGGCGGTCATGTAGTCGTCCCGGTAAACGGTAGGGATGATGATTTTGGATTGCCTTTGTTTGACCAACTCAGCGTTCATCATTACCCTAGCCATGCGTCCATTGCCATCGACGAAAGGGTGAACCTCGCTTATCAGGAACATCATGTAAGCCGCCTTGGCAAACGGGTCGGTCAGTGCCTGATAGTAGTCGAAGCCCTTTATCAAGGTGCCTTTTACCAGCAGGTGGTCAACGAAGTAGGAGTCCCCCGCCCGGTTATTCTTGTCCTTGAACTGGCCGGGGTTCTTGGAAGTCCGGGCGCTCAAGAGCAGCTTGTGGCGGTAGAGCAGGATGTCGAGCAGCGCAGCAGGGGTTTCGGGGACAGTCTGCATTTCTTCCCGGTTGCTCACCAACCTGAAAGTGCCCAGCACGTCGTGCGAATCCTCGCTTCGGGAAGGCATGGGCTGGTTTGTCTCGATAATGCGCATGGCATCCACTAGTTCGAACTCGGTGCCTTCGATGTAGTTGGAAAAATATGCTTCAAAAAAGGCGAAGTTCCGAAACGAGCGGTCGGATGCATTATGGTCTGGCCTGTCCGGGAAAACCTCCTGCTTCAATGCCACGAACAGTTTCTCGAACAGCGCCAACCGGGCAGGGTCGTAGGGATGGCCGAATGCCCTAGCCATTGCCAGCGGCGAAGAAAGGATGTTCGACGGCCGTGAGGCGAGCATGGCTCCAACCAGTCTGTTCAGCTTCTCAAACTCAGCTTCCATGCCCAGTTGCAGGGCAATTTCCCGTGCCTTGTCCCGAAGTTCGTTCAGGCCATTTTCGCCACGGGTGCGCACGACCTTTTCCAGGCGGTTTTCCACTTCCACCAGCGGACAGGTCTTTGATTCGGAGCCGGACTGCCGGGAGCTTTGCAGGTTCTCCAGCAGCGCCCGCTCCAACTGTGAGGCATAGAGTTCGCCCGACAAAGGGTTGTCACCCTCGATGCGGCCATGCCCTTCCAAAAAACGCAGCGTGATGCCCGGCAAGGGTATCTTCCTGGTATAGGTGTAGGTCAGGAAAACATGGCCTGCCGCCGTGGGCTGAAATTCCAGTGCAGTGCGGTGGCTCAACACAGCGCCCGGATACAATCTGCCCAAAATTGTGAAAAGGTTGCGCCTAACCAGCGTTTCGGGGCTGTCGGTAAAATTCGGCGTGTAGATACGGGGAGCAATCTTCCTGATTTTGCCCGCCTTTTCCAGTTTTGACACCTGCTTGCTGACAGCTGGGTCGCTGGAGGAGAAAATGATTTCTTGGAGGTGAATGGGGAGAATATTTTCCATTAGCTGGGTAATTTGATACAAAAATGGAAAATATTTTCCATTAATAGCGATTATTTGATTATTATTTTCCAATAAAATAAAGGTGCAAAAAATATCGTTCTTTGACAAATAGTGTGGATTAGCAAGCTACGATTAGATTACGGATTCTCATATGTTCGAAGCCCGGCAACCAAATGAAATTCGCTTGAAGTACCTCAAGTAGTTGTTCCGTCCTTCGGTCACCGCGTTAGTGATACCCGTTTCGGCGAACGGTACAAGCTGGTTTTTCCAGTTTCGGAGTATCCCCCCTACCAACTACATACTGCGTTATTCAAGCGCAAAGCCGGTAGACGGGCCTAAACCGCCCCTCCATATTTGAACTCGGACGGTATGTCGACAGGCTGCCAATTCCAAGGCAGGAGGTCTTCTATGTTATTGACTTTTCTGGCGGGTAATTTGTCGAGGACATCCGCCAGGTAAGCCAAGGGGTTGATGCCACGGGCCTTGCAGCTGGCCAGGATACTGTAAATGACGGCTCCGCGTCGGGCCGCTTCGTGGTCGCCGGCGAACAAGTGGTTTTTCCTGCCCAGGGCGCTGGGGCGTATGGAGTTTCCCACCCGGTTGTTGTCGATTTCCAACATGCATTCGGTGGTATAGACCAGCAGTTCATCCCATTGTTTCAGGGTGTAGCGCATGGCGATGTACAGGAGATTCCCGGGCGATCGTGTGGGGACCAATTCCAACATGCGGGCATTGATGCCCGCCAGGATCGGCAATGCGTTCTCCCGCAGGGTCAGTCGTTCCGCCGGGGTCATGGCCAGCATGCGGGCATATCGTTCGATGGCGTACAACAACTGGATCTGGTCCATGAACCAGCCGGCCTGTTCCGCCTCTACGGACAGTGCCTCAAAGAATTTGCGACGTACGTGCGTCCAGCAGCCCAACAGCCGGATGTCACCGTTGACCTTGGGCAGGTTGTCATAGCCGGCATAGGCGTCCGTCTGCACATAGCCCTTGAACGATGCCAGGTGTTTGCGCACATATTTACCGGCGCGACCTTTCTCATATTTAAAAAGTACGCAGCGAAGGATGGAATCCAGGTACGCCCAATAATAGCCGAGGTGGGTTTGGCCTTTTTTGTTCCGATCCAGTACGCGGATGGTGGATTCATCCGCCATCAGGTCGTTGCCGGTCATCAGGTCGTCCCGGATACGGCTGTAAATCACTTCCAGGAGCTGGATGGACTGTTTGACCCAGCCGCCGATGGTCACATCATCGATTTCCATACCGCTGCGCCGGAATATCATCCGTTGGCGATACAGGGGCAGGTGATCCGCGTATTTATTGATCAGGATGTTGGCCAAGAGCATCGGACCGGGGATACCTTTCGGGATGACCCGCAAGGGCGCCGGGGCGTCGAAACGCTTGCGCATATCCACCGGTTGTGCGTACAAGAAATACCGCTGACCGGCGTGCAACACGGTCACTGCCCGAGTTCTTGTACCAAGCCTGCCTGCCAGGTCGTGTCCGGGAGCCGGTCGAAACGAAAGTGTATGCCATTGATCCAGCTTTCGATGCCCGTCGTTGCGGGCATATCCGCTTCCCCGCGCTTGATTTCCACAAGACCGGTCGATTGAGGTCGACTGGCGCGAACCCAGTTACGGCGGGTCGCCTTGGGTAATCCGTGCCGGGAGACAAAGTCCGCCTGACTGCCTGGCCAACTGTCCAGCATGGCCAGGTACTACCGCTTCGAGACCTTGCTTTATTTCCTTCTTTCCATCCTTATTGGCGCGCGAAGTAGGCCGGCCTGGAAGAACAGGCAACCGGGGCTTGGTAGCGTGGATACATGGCAAATGCATATGATTTGTCAGCGATTCCGTCTTTGATTTGATTCCTGTATGGAAAATCAAATGGATTCCTAAAGTGATATGCACCCACCATTTTCAACGATCGACGCTTCATTCAAAAGAATTATGTAATTTTGAAAGTCGATTTTATAATTTGCATAAAAAATGATGATTGCTCGTCAAATTTCGCAGCTGCTTCGGGAAACCTGCTCGCTTTATCCGGTGCTTTCGGTCACGGGGCCCCGCCAAAGCGGGAAGACGACCCTGTTGCAAAGCCTCTTTCCCGACTACGGCTATGTCAACTTCGAAGAACCCAATACCCGCCGGTTTTTCGAGGAAGACCCGCTTGGTTTCATGAATCTGCACGACCGACACGTGATATTCGACGAGGCGCAGCGGGTGCCGGAGTTGTTCTCCTACCTGCAGGTAAAGACTGATGCGGATAAGGTGATGGGGCAATACATCCTTTCTGGCTCGCAGAATTTCCTGTTGCTGGAAAAAATCACGCAAAGCCTTGCCGGCAGGGTAGCGCTGTTCCGATTGCTGCCATTGAGCCATGCCGAACTGGCTGCCAACGAGCCTGACCTCCGCCCGGCCGAAGTCGCGGACATTATCCTGAAAGGGGGTTATCCGGCACTTTACGACCGCCCCATTCCGCTGCCCCGTTTTTTCCAAAACTACCTTGAAACTTACGTGGAGCGGGACGCCCGCAGTCTCATCAACATCAAGGACCTTAATACCTTTCAAAACTTCCTGCGGCTTTGCGCCGGGCGGTCCGGACAACTTCTCAACATCCAGACGCTCTGTGTGGATGCGGGTATTTCTGCGCCGACGGCCAAAAGCTGGCTCTCCATCCTCGAAGCCAGCTACATTCTGTTCCAGTTGCCGCCCTTTTTCGAAAATTTCACCAAGCGGTTGGTCAAAACGCCCAAGCTGTATTTTTACGATACGGGCTTGCTTTGCCATTTGCTGGGGCTTTCCTCGCAGGAACAGGTGCTTCAGTACTACCAGCGGGGCACCCTCTTTGAAAACATGGCCATCGTTGAATTGATGAAAAACCGCTGGAACAGCGACCGCCGGACCGCATTTTATTTCTGGCAGGACTCCAACAAGGTGGAAGTGGACCTCGTGGAACTGGATGGCCTGCAGACCCACCTGTACGAAATGAAATACAGCCGGACACCCACCTCCGATTTTTTCAAGGGCCTCAAATCCTTCCGCAACGCTGCTCCTTTACAGCGGCAACAGGGTGACAACATAGCCATTTACGCCGGTGACGACCGGCAGCCCCGTACCGAGGCGACCATTGAATCCTGGCGAAAACTGCCGGGGCTTTGAGGCTTGCGCCGCCTTGCGGTCACGCTCCACTTTCAACGCGCTACGCTCCACTATTTCGAAATATCCTTCCGGCCAACTGGACCTTGACCTGGTCAAGGTGCCGTTGGCCGGAAGGATACACCCATGCGGCAACACCAGGGAAAACCCGCTCACACTTTTGTCGGTCCGTAGTTCGCTGAACCCACAGGATGACACGGGAGCCGAATCTTTCGCCCTTCTTTCGCCCCGCTTCACCCGGTACCGGAGTACATGCGCCGCTATGCCTTCCCGCTCATCTTCCGCACCCCATTTTTCAAAAATCATGCATAAAAGTTCCAGTATGAAAGCAGGGTTAGGATTTCTCGATGCTCATCTTTCATATTGAGGATGAGCTTATTACCATCGGGCGAGGTTAGTTCGTGAATTCCGGTAAACAGTTGAAAAACCCATCTGGTAGTCGGCGTTTCCGTTTGTTTTCCTTTTT
>CAZNLJ010000067.1:0-18764 GCA_964573725.1 uncultured Saprospiraceae bacterium | reverse complement strand
AAGGAAGGGGTCGGGGGTTCAATTCCCTTCATTGGCTCCGGGAAAAGCCGGTACACGGGAATACCGGTTCGCTAACCGCAAGGCATGAATGCCTTGCCATCTCACATCTCCATAATTTTTTAAAATTAAATTCCGATGGCAAAAGAACAATTTCAGAGAAAGAAGCCCCACGTGAATATCGGCACGATTGGTCACGTAGACCACGGCAAGACGACACTGACCGCTGCCATCACGACCGTACTGGCGGATCAGGGTCTTGCTGAAAAGAAGGATTACGATTCCATCGATGCGGCGCCGGAAGAAAAAGAGCGTGGTATCACCATCAACACGGCCCACGTCGAATATGAAACGCAGGCCCGCCACTACGCCCACGTGGATTGTCCCGGCCACGCGGACTACGTAAAGAACATGGTGACGGGTGCCGCCCAAATGGATGGTGCCATCATCGTGGTCGCCGCTACGGACGGCCCGATGCCCCAAACCCGCGAGCACATCCTGCTCGCCCGCCAGGTTGGTGTTCCCAAACTGGTTGTTTTCATGAATAAGGTTGATTTGGTCGATGACCCCGAGATGTTGGAACTGGTGGAGATGGAAGTTCGCGACCTGCTGAGCCAATATGAGTTCGACGGTGATTCCGCCGCCGTGATCCGCGGTTCCGCCCTCAAGGCGCTGGAAGGCGATGCGGAGGGTGTGAAAGCCATCATGGACCTGATGAACGCAGTCGATACCGAGATTCCGGAGCCGATCCGCGAAGTGGACAAGCCCTTCCTGATGCCGATCGAAGACGTATTCTCGATCACGGGTCGTGGTACGGTCGCCACCGGTCGTATCGAACGCGGTGTCATCAACGTCGGTGACCCGGTCGAAATCATCGGGATGATGAAACCGGGCGAAAAGCCCATGACCTCCACCGTTACCGGTGTGGAGATGTTCCGCAAATTGCTGGATCGCGGGGAAGCCGGTGATAACGCCGGTCTGCTCCTCCGTGGTATCGATAAGGACAACATCCGCCGCGGGATGGTCATCTGCAAACCTGGCAGCGTCAAGCCGCACCTGAAATTCAAGTGCGAGGTGTACGTGTTGGGTAAGGACGAAGGTGGCCGCCACACGCCGTTCTTCAACGGCTACCGCCCGCAGTTCTACTTCCGTACCACGGACGTGACCGGTGACGTGAAGCTGCCGGAAGGGGTGGAAATGGTGATGCCGGGTGACAACGTGTCCCTGGAAGTCCACCTGATTAACCCGATCGCCATGGAGAAAGGCCTCCGCTTCGCTATCCGCGAAGGTGGCCGGACGGTCGGTGCAGGTCGGGTGACGGAAGTCATCGAATAAGACCGGACCTGGTCGAACCCGCTTGTATCTACAATACCCGGTGTCCGAACCGTATGCTGCTCCAAAAGCGGCACGACCGTACGGAATCTCCGGTGGGAAAGTATCGAACGGCAGGCGATGGAAACAATGTCCTGCCGAAGCACCCGGAAAAATTAAGCGTCCGCTGGATGCTTAATTTTTCCGCATATGGAAGGAGTGTTACGGGCGTAGCTCAAGTGGTAGAGCGACGGTCTCCAAAACCGTAGGCTGAGGGTTCGAGTCCTTCCGCCCGTGCCAATTCGGAGAAGGCTTTCTACATGCCACCTGGTCCGACAGGTCGGCTTGCAGTACACAAAGTAATTCTCAAGCAATCAGGCGATGGAAAAAGTCAAAATTTATTTTCAGGAAAGCTATAACGAGCTGCTCACCAAGGTAACCTGGCCCTCCTGGCCTATGTTGCAAAGTACAACGGTGGTCGTGCTGGTTGGGTTGGCGATCTTCACCCTGTTGGTCTTCCTCATGGACGCCGTCTCCAACGGGCTGTTCAAGGAACTGATTTACAAGCTGCCCTGATAATATTGCCAAAACCAGACCTTCATGTCCGAAGAAAAAAAATGGTTCTCCCTCCGGGTCATCAGCGGCAAAGAGAAGAAAATCAAGGAAAGGATCGAACTGGAAATCCAGCGGAGCGAATGGTCCGATTTCATTTCCCAGGTAATCGTTCCGACGGAAAAGGTCTATAAGATCCGGACAGGGAAGAAGGTGATTTCCGAGCGGAACATCCTGCCCGGGTACATCCTGATCGAAGCGGACCCTGCAAAGCTGACGGGAGAGGTCGTCCAGTCGATCGCCAATATCCCCAATGTAATCCACTTCCTCGGCAAGAATACGCCGGAGCCGATGCAGCAGGCGGAAGCGAACCGGCTGCTGGGCAAGGTGGACGAATCGCAGGATGCCGGCGAACAGATGCTGGAACCCTTCCTGGTCGGGGAAACCGTCAAGATAACCGATGGTCCGTTCACGGATTTCGTCGGGGATGTCCAGGAGGTGAACGAGGATAAGAAGAAATTGAAGGTCATCGTCAAGATTTTCGGTCGCGGTACCGAGGTGGAGTTGAACTTCATGCAAGTGGAAAAGACGCAATAAGTCAGGATCATTGTCTGCCGGATAGCCCGGTGAACGCTTCCCCTTGATCCGGAAACAGTACAAATAGCTTATTACCATGGCAAAAGAAGTCGAATTTCTGATTAAGTTGCAGGCGAAGGGCGGCCAAGCGAACCCTTCCCCGCCCATTGGCCCCGCCCTGGGTTCCAAAGGGGTCAATATCATGGAGTTCTGTAAGCGATTCAACGCCGCCACGCAGGATAAGATGGGCAAGTTGCTCCCGGTGCAGGTGTCCGTGTACAAGGATAAGTCCTTCGAGTTCGTCATCAAGACGCCGCCGGCGGCCATCCAGCTCCTGGAGTTGTCCAAGGTGAAGGGGGGCTCCGCGGAACCCAACCGGGTGAAGGTCGGCGCCGTTTCCTGGGACCAGGTACGCACGATCGCGGAAGACAAGATGTCGGATTTGAACTGCTTCACCCTGGCTTCCGCCATGCGCATGGTGGCGGGGACCGCCCGTAGCATGGGGCTCAAGGTCCAGGGAGGAACACCTCCGGAAGAGGTTTGATATCCACCGGCGGCATTCCTGCCGCCTGGAGATAGGGCCGGTCGCCGCCGATTTCGGCAGGTGCCGGCGCGGAAAGGGAGCCGAAACCCGGAAGGGTAGCGGCGTTATTTACCTCACTTCAATTTTTTGACAATGGCAAAAGTTTCCAAGAAAAGGAAAGCCGTCGACAGTAAGGTCGACAGTACCAGGGTCTACACCCTGGAGGAGGCGATGAAATTGGTTAAGGATGTGAACGTAGCCAAATTCGATGCCTCCGTGGACGTGCATGTCCGCTTGGGTATCGACCCTCGGAAAGCGGACCAGGCCCTCCGCGGAACGGTCAACCTGCCGCATGGTACGGGTAAGACCAAGCGGGTGGTCGTATTCTGCTCCTCCGACAAGGAACAGGAGGCCCGGAATGCGGGTGCAGACCATGTGGGTCTCGATGAACTGATTTCCAAGATCCAAGGTGGGTGGACGGATTTCGACGTGGCCATCGCCACGCCCCAGGTCATGGCCCAGGTGGGTAAGGTGGCCCGTATCCTCGGTCCCCGCGGGCTCATGCCCAACCCGAAGACCGGGACGGTCACCATGGACCTCGCCACGGCCGTTACCGATGTCAAGGGCGGGAAAGTGGCTTTCCGGGTGGACAAATACGGAATCATCCACTCGTCCGTCGGGCGGATTTCCTTCGAGCCTGCCAATCTGGTGGACAACGCATCGGAATTGATACAGGCCCTGGTCAAGCTGAAGCCTTCCTCCGCGAAGGGCACTTACCTGAAATCCATTACCGTGGCCAGCACCATGAGCCCGGGTATCAAGATCGACACTAAAACAATTCGGTAATCCTTCCGGGCGCCGAGTGCCGGCCTGAACCTTCTGGTTCTTCCGGATGTCGAAGCACCCTCAAATTCATATAATCATGACTAGGGAAGAAAAAACGGCGGTCATCGCGGAGTTGCAGGAGAAAATCGCCTCCTCTCCTTTCTTCTACCTGGCAGATGCCTCCGCGCTGTCCGTTGAAAAAATCAATGCGCTTCGGAGGCGGCTGTTCGAGAACGGTCTCCACATGCGTGTGGTGAAGAATACATTGGCCCAAAAGGCGTTGGAAGCCGCTGCCGGCGACTCCAGCCAGTACGAGGGGCTCTTACAGGCACTGAAAGGCCCGACGGCCATCATCTTCACGGAGGTGGCGAACGTCCCGGCCAAGATCCTAAAGGAATTCCGCAAGGAAAAGGATACGGACAAACCACAGGTCAAGGCGGCCTACATCGATACGGCCATCTACATCGGAGATGAGCAGCTCGACGCGCTGGCCAATTTGAAATCCAAGGAGGACCTGTTGGGCGAACTCATCGGCTTGCTGCAGTCCCCGATGTCCAACCTCATGTCGCAACTCGGCTCGGGTGGGCAGAATGTCATGGGCCTGCTCAAGGCAATCGAGGAAAAGAACGGTTGAGACCCGGTCCGCGGGATGCTTCCCGCCCCGTTCCCTGCCGATAGCCCCGGTTGTCCGGTACAGACTTGGCTTCCAGGTTAACGCACATAAAACATTCATGTAAAAAATCAATCAAAAATGGCAGATTTAAAAGCACTTGCAGAACAGTTGGTTAACCTCACGATCAAAGAAGTGACTGAATTGACCAATATCATGGAGTCCGATTACGGTATTAAGCCGGCCGCCGCTGCGGTCGCCGTAGCCGCTCCCGCCGGTGGTGGCGCCGAAGCCGCCGTCGTCGAACAGACGGAATTCGACGTGTTCCTGAATTCCGCAGGTGCACAGAAGCTCCAGGTGGTCAAGGCCGTGAAGGATGCCCTCGGTTTGGGCTTGGTGGAGGCTAAAGCTTTGGTGGACAGCGCACCCGCTGCCGTCAAGCAGGGTGTTTCCAAGGACGAAGCCGAAAAGCTGAAGGCTACTTTGGAAGGCGCCGGTGCCCAGGTCGAAATCAAGTAAGTTTTCGACGGCGGCCGCCGTCTGCCGGCAGTGTAGCATCCTTCGTTTCCAGATCAACGTATACCCAATTTGCTTGCTACATCACGTGCATACATGACAATCAAGGCTTAGTCTTTCCTGTCCTTCCGACGGGAAAGGCTAAGCCCTTGTCATTTGTGGCGGTCTCCCGGTCGTGTCGGGTCCCGCGCCGGTCATGGCCGGACACCGGGAGTACCGGCTACAGGAGGTCCTCCTCCCTTGTTTCGGAAACATCCGGTTCGCCTCGCGGAAATCGGCGCGGCGGACGGCCGTCCGGGCGGACCGGGCAATTTACGCGGCAATCGATACCCCGTGCGGGCGCCGCGGGCGACATGAAATCATACCGTGTTGGAAAACAGCGAAAAAAATGTGCCACTTTCGGAGGATAATGTTCCTTCCTTGCGGGTGGCGGTCATTTCCACCGCACAAACTATCAACTTAATTCCTTGCTTATATGACCTCATTTGAAAATGTTACGCTGACCGAAACCGGTCGTATCGGGTTCGGCAGGATCAAACTTCCTTCCGAACATCCTGACCTGCTGGAAATTCAGCTGAAGTCCTTCCAGGAGTTCTTTCAGTTGGAAACCACGCCGGAGAACCGCATCAATGAGGGACTGTACAAGGTGTTCCGGGAGAATTTTCCCATCACGGATGCCCGCAACATTTTCGTGTTGGAATTCCTGGATTATTTCGTGGACCCGCCGCGTTATACCATCGAGGAATGTATGCAGCGGGGATTGACGTATTCCGTGCCGCTCAAGGCCAAACTCCGCCTTTCCTGCAACGATGAGGAGCACGTGGATTTCGAGACGATCGTACAGGATGTCTTCCTGGGTAACATCCCTTACATGACCCCCAAAGGCACCTTTGTCATCAACGGGGCGGAACGGGTGGTCGTCTCGCAGTTGCACCGCTCGCCGGGTGTTTTCTTCGGACAAAGTTACCACCCCAACGGCACGGCCATCTATTCCGCCCGCGTCATCCCGTTCAAGGGGGCCTGGATGGAATTCGCGACGGACATCAACAATGTCATGTACGCGTACATCGACCGGAAGAAGAAGTTCCCGGTCACCACCCTGCTCCGCGGTATCGGATACGATACGGACAAGTCCATCCTGGACCTCTTCAACCTGGCCGATGAGATCGGCAATACCCGGGACAACCTGGAGGCCGCCATCGGCCGCAAACTGGCGGCGAGGGTCCTTCGTTCCTGGACGGAGGATTTCGTGGACGAGGATACGGGCGAGGTGGTCACCATCGAACGCAACGAGATCATCCTGGAACGCGATGTCGTCCTGGATGAGGACAATATCGAGCAGGTGCTGGACTCCGGGCTGGATACGGTCATCCTGCAACGGGAGGACATCGAGGAGGATTACACCATCATCTACAATACCCTCCAGAAAGACCCGACGAGTTCCGAAATGGAGGCGGTGAACTACATCTACCGCCAGCTCCGCGGGGCGGAACCCCCGGACGACGAGACCGCCCGCGGGATTATCGACAAGCTTTTCTTTTCCGACAAACGCTACAACCTCGGGGAGGTCGGCCGCTATAAGATCAACCGCAAGCTCGGTATGGATACGGACCAGGACATCCTGGTCCTGACCAAGGATGATATCATCGCCATCGTCAAGTACCTCGTCCGGCTGATGAACCAACGGGCGGAAATCGACGACATCGACCACCTCAGCAACCGCCGTGTCCGCACGGTCGGCGAACAGCTCTATGCGCAGTTCGGCGTCGGGTTGGCCAGGATGGCCCGTACCATCCGGGAACGGATGAACGTCCGGGATAACGAGGTCTTCACGCCGATCGACCTGATCAATGCGCGTACCTTGTCGTCCGTCATCAACTCTTTCTTCGGGACGAGCCAGTTGTCCCAGTTCCTGGACCAAACCAATCCGCTCTCGGAGATTACGCACAAGCGACGCATCTCCGCCCTCGGTCCCGGCGGTCTTTCCAGGGAACGTGCCGGCTTCGAGGTGCGGGACGTCCACTATTCCCACTACGGCCGCCTTTGTACGATCGAAACACCGGAAGGCCCGAACATCGGTCTCATCTCGACGCTTTGTGTGCACGCGAAAGTGAACAAGATGGGTTTCCTCGAAACGCCCTACCGCAAGGTGATCGAAGGTGTGGTGGACATCGTCCAGCCGGCGACCTACCTTTCCGCGGAAGCGGAGGATACGATGAAGGTCGCGCAGGCGAATGCACCCTTCGACGACCAGGGACGTTTCCTGAACGACAAGGTGAAATCCCGCGAACACGGTGATTTCCCGGTCCTTTCCCCGGAAGAGCTCGAATACATGGACGTAGCCCCGAACCAAATCGTGGGTGTGTCCGCGTCCCTGATCCCGTTCCTGGAAAATGACGACGCCAACCGCGCCCTCATGGGCTCCAACATGCAACGCCAGGGGGTCCCGCTGATCCGTCCGTCCGCACCGATCGTCGGTACGGGACTGGAAGGGAAGGTGGCCCGCGATTCCCGGATGCTCATCAATGCGGAAGGGGACGGCGTGGTGGAATATGTCGATGCCACGGAGGTGGTGATCCGCTACGACCGCACCGAGGAGGAACAACTGGTTTCTTTCGAAGACAACCGGAAGTCGTACCTGCTGACCAAGTTCCTGCGGACCAACCAGGCCACCTGCATCAACCTCAAGCCGATCGTCCGCCGTGGACAGCGCGTCAAGAAGGGCGAGATCCTTTGCGACGGCTATGCTACGGACAAGGGGGAACTGGCGCTGGGCCAGAACCTCAAGGTCGCTTTCATGCCCTGGAAAGGGTACAATTTCGAGGATGCCATCGTCTTGTCGGAGCGGGTGGTCCGGGAGGACATCTTCACCTCCGTACACATCGAATCGTTCGAGCTGGATGTCCGCGATACCAAATTGGGCGAGGAGGAACTGACCAACGATATCCCGAACGTCAGCGAGGATGCCACCAAGGACCTGGACGAGAACGGGATCATCCGCATCGGTGCCTGGGTCAAGGAGGGGGATATCCTGATTGGTAAGATTACCCCGAAAGGGGAAACGGACCCGACGCCGGAAGAGAAGCTGCTGCGGGCAATCTTCGGGGACAAGGCCGGCGATGTGAAGGATGCCTCGCTCAAGGTGCCGCCTTCCATCAGTGGTATTGTCATCGACAAGCAGCTGTTCGCCAGGGCCAAGAAGAGCAACCTCCAGAAGACGCAGGAGGCGGATGTCCTCAAGAAGCTGGACGACCTGCACGCCGTCGCGACCAACGAACTCAAGACCGTGCTGATCGACAAGCTCCTGCTCCTGGTCCGGGAGAAGACTTCCAACGGCGTCAGGAGCATCTACGGGGAACCGCTGATCCCGAAAGGGACAAAGTTCTCCCAGGAGCTGCTCCGGACCATGGATTTCACCCAGATCGACTATAGCAACTGGACCGGTGACGACCGCACGAACGAACTGATCGCCCGCCTGCTCCACAATTACAGCATCAAGCTGAACGAGGAGGTCGGCCGCTACAAGCGCGAAAAGTTCAATATCAGCATCGGGGACGAGCTGCCCGCAGGTGTCCTTAAACTGGCGAAGGTTTACATCGCCAAGAAACGGAAACTGAAGGTGGGGGACAAGCTCGCCGGCCGCCACGGTAACAAGGGGATCGTCTCCCGGATCGTCCGAATGGAGGACATGCCCTTCACCGAAGACGGGGAACCGGTGGATATCGTCCTCAACCCGCTGGGGGTACCTTCCCGGATGAACCTCGGGCAGATCCTGGAAACGGTATTGGGCTGGGCCGGGAAGAAGCTGGGCGTCCGTTTTGCGACACCCATCTTCGACGGGGCTTCCCAGGATGACATCGAGCATTTCATCCAGCAGGCCGGCCTGCCTTCGCTCGGCCAGACGCCCTTGTTCGACGGGGAAACGGGAGACCGTTTCCACCAGCGCGCCACCGTCGGTGTCATCTACATGCTCAAGTTGTCGCACATGGTCGACGACAAGATGCACGCACGTTCCATCGGGCCTTATTCGCTGATTACGCAGCAACCCCTGGGCGGTAAGGCGCAGTTCGGTGGGCAACGTTTCGGGGAAATGGAGGTCTGGGCCCTGGAGGCATTCGGTGCCGCCCATATCCTGCAGGAGCTCCTGACGGTCAAATCGGACGACATCGTCGGCCGTGCCAAAGCCTACGAGGCTATTGTCAAGGGCGATGTGTTGCCGGAGCCGAACATACCGGAATCCTTCAACGTGTTGGTTCATGAGTTGCGGGGCCTGGCCCTCGATGTGAAATTCGAATAAATCAAATCGCGTAGGCCCGTCCGCCCGCCCTCCGCCCCCTGGCCGCCCGTCGGTACGGGGGCCGGGTGCACCGGCGGCCGGCCGTACCAAGCAAGATAACCTTTGCACTATGCCATTTAAAAAGAGATCGACCATAGCGACGCCGGATTTCGATTCCATCACCATCAGCCTGACGTCCCCGGATGAGATCCTGGAACGCAGCTTCGGGGAGGTCTTGAAACCGGAAACCATCAACTACCGGTCTTACAAGCCGGAAAGGGATGGCCTTTTCTGCGAACGTATTTTCGGTCCGGTCAAGGACTACGAGTGCTATTGCGGCAAGTACAAGCGGATCCGTTACAAGGGAATCGTCTGTGACCGCTGCGGGGTGGAGGTGACGGAAAAGAAGGTCCGCCGGGAAAGGATGGGCCATATCAAGCTGGTCGTGCCCATCGTGCACATCTGGTTCTTCAAATCCCTGCCGAACAAGATCGGTTACCTGCTCGGGCTTTCCTCCAAGAAATTGGAGAGCATCGTCTATTACGAACGCTATGTGGTAATCCAGTGGGGGGATGCCGGCAAGGACGATTCCGAACAGCATGCCTTGCTGACGGAAGAGGAATATATGGACCTGGTGGACAGCCTGCCCCCGGACAACCAGCAGCTGGACGACACGGACCCCCGCAAGTTCATCGCCAAGATGGGGGCGGATGCGGTCCGGGATATGCTGAACCGGCTGGAGTTGGACAGTCTCTCCTACGAGCTTCGCCACCAGGCGGCCAATGAGACAAGCCAGCAACGTAAAAGCGAAGCGCTCAAGCGCTTGCGCGTGGTCGAGGCTTTCCGGAATGCACAAACCCGGATGGAGAACCGGCCGGAGTGGATGATCATCCAGTACCTGCCGGTCGTTCCGCCGGAATTGCGGCCACTGGTTCCCCTCGACGGGGGGCGTTTCGCGAGTTCGGACCTCAACGACCTCTACCGGCGGGTCATCATCCGCAACAACCGCCTCAAGCGGCTCCTGGAAATCAAGGCGCCGGAAGTAATCCTGCGCAACGAGAAAAGGATGCTCCAGGAAGCGGTGGATTCCTTGTTCGACAACTCCCGCAAGTCCAATGCCGTAAAGGCGGAGGGCGGCCGTGCACTCAAGTCGCTGAGCGATATCCTGAAAGGTAAGCAAGGCCGGTTCCGCCAGAACCTCCTGGGTAAGCGCGTGGATTACAGCGGTCGTTCCGTCATCGTGGTCGGGCCGACGCTCAAGCTGCACGAATGCGGCCTGCCGAAAGGGATGGCCGCGGAACTCTTCAAGCCGTTCATCATTCGCAAGCTGATCGAGCGGGGCGTGGTCAAGACGGTGAAGTCCGCCAAGAAATTGGTCGACCGCAAGGATTCCTCCATCTGGGATATCCTCGAGAATATCCTGAAAGGGCATCCGGTCATGCTCAACCGGGCACCGACCCTGCACCGGCTTTCCATCCAGGCTTTCCAACCCCGCCTCGTGGAGGGCAAGGCCATCCAGCTGCATCCCCTGGTCTGCGGGGCTTTCAACGCGGACTTCGACGGCGACCAGATGGCCGTCCACGTGCCGCTGAGCCACTCCGCCATCCTGGAGGCCCAGTTGCTGATGCTGTCCTCCCATAATATGCTGAACCCGCAGGACGGCTCCCCGGTGACGCTGCCTTCCCAGGACATGGTCCTCGGACTGTACTACATCACCAAGGGCAAACGGTCGAAGGACGGGGTGGATGTCAAAGGGGAAGGCTCCAAGTTCTACTCGTCCGAGGAGGTCCGCATCGCTTTCAATGAAGGCAAACTGGACCTGCACGCCAACATCCATTGCCGCGTACGGACGGAAAACGAGCAGGGGGAGATGGTATTCAAGACCATCGAAACCACTTGCGGAAGGGTCCTGTTCAATGAGGCGACGCCGGTCGGCGTCCCGTTCATCAACGAATTGCTGACGAAACGCAACCTCAAGAAAATCATCGGGGAAGTCCTCCGCCGTACCAATTTCGCCGCCACCGCGGATTTCCTCGACGCCATCAAGGAGTTGGGCTTCACCTGGGCCTTCCGGGGCGGTTTGTCCTTCAACCTCGGTGACCTGATTACCCCGACGGCCAAGACCCGGATCCTGGAACAGGCCCAGTCGGAGGTGGACGAGGTGTGGGACAACTACAACATGGGTCTCATCACCTACAACGAACGATATAACCAGATTATCGACAAGTGGACCTACGCGGATAACCGGGTGACGGATACCCTGATGAAAGAGCTGGCCCAACACAAGCAGGGATTCAATTCCGTTTACATGATGCTGGATTCTGGAGCCCGTGGTTCCAAACAGCAGATCAAGCAGCTCTGCGGGCTGCGGGGACTCATGGCCAAACCGCGTAAGTCCGGGGATACCGGCGGCGCCATCATCGAGAATCCCATCCTCTCCAATTTCGTGGACGGCCTCTCGGTCTTGGAATACTTCATCTCCACCCACGGTGCCCGGAAGGGTCTTGCCGACACGGCGCTCAAGACGGCCGATGCCGGTTACCTGACCCGTCGTCTGGTGGATGTCGCCCAGGATGTCGTCATCGTCGAAGAGGACTGCGACACCCTGCGGGGCATCGAGACCACGGCCCTCAAGGACAACGAAAAGGTCATCGACCCCCTGGTCAACCGGATCCAAGGACGGTATACCCTGCACGATATCTACCACCCGGTCACGGACGACCTGATTCTCAAGGCCGGGGAGTATATCGACGAGCCCATGGCGCAGCGCATCGAGGAAATCGGTATCGAGACGGTCACCATCCGGTCGGTGCTGACCTGTGAGACCAAGCGCGGGGTGTGTGCCAAATGTTACGGGAAGAACCTGGCGACGGGCCGCATCACGGAATCCGGTGACGCCGTCGGCATCATCGCGGCACAGTCCATCGGGGAACCCGGTACCCAGCTGACCCTCCGTACCTTCCACGTGGGTGGTATCGCATCGGTCGCCAAGGCCGAAAGCGAAATCACCTCCAAGTTCGACGGCAAGGTGGAATTCGATGCCATCCGGGTCACGACCTTTACGGAAGGGGACCGCAAGGTGGACGTGGTCTTGTCCCGGACCGGTGAGCTCCGGGTCACGGATGAGGACGGGAAGCGGCAATATGTTTCCCACCATATTCCCTACGGTGCGACAATCCATGTCAAGGACGGCCAAAAGATCGCGAAAGGGGACCTCCTCTGCGATTGGGATCCGTTCAACGCGGTCATCGTCTCCGAATTCGCGGGTATCGCCCAGTTCGACAGCATCGAGGAAGGGGTGACCTTCCGGATGGAGCGCGACGACCAGACGGGCTATGCCGAAAAGGTCATCATCGAGAGCAAGAACAAGAAAAAAATCCCCTCGATCAGTATTGTCAGCGCGGATGGGGAGGAGTTGCGTCGATATAGCCTCCCGGTGGGCGCCTATATCTCCATCGAGGACCGCCAGGAAGTGCGCTCCGGGCAAAAAATCGTCAAGATTCCCCGTAAGCTGGGTAAGATCCAGGATATCACCGGGGGTCTGCCCCGGGTGACGGAATTGTTCGAGGCCCGGAATCCCTCCAATCCGGCCATCGTGTCGGAAATCGACGGGGAAGTCTTGTTCGGTAAGATCAAACGCGGTAACCAGGAAATCGTCGTCAAGGCCAAGGATGGCCAGACCCGCCGCTATCTGATTCCGCTTTCCAAGCACGTCCTGGTCCAGGAAGGGGACTTTGTGCGCGCCGGTACGTCGCTTTCCGACGGCACCATCGCGCCCCGGGATATCCTGGCCATCAAGGGGCCTTTCGCCGTGCAGGCATACCTGGTCAACGGTGTCCAGGAGGTCTACCGTTCCCAAGGCATCGCCATCAATGACAAACACATCGAGGTAATCGTCCGCCAGATGATGCGCCGGGTACAGATCGAGGACCCGGGTGACACCACTTTCCTCGAAGGGGAAGCGGTGGAAAAATGGGAATTCATCGAGCAGAACGATTGGATCTACGATAAGAAGGTCGTGACGGATGCCGGTGAGAGCAGCCGCCTCAAGGCTGGTCAGCTGGTGAGCCTGCGGCAAATTCGGGAGGAGAACTCCTTCCTGAAGCGCAACGACAAGAAACTGGTCCAGTTCCGGGATGCTGTGCCGGCAACCTCCAGCCCGATGCTGCAAGGTATCACCCGCTCCTCGCTCGGGACGGAAAGCTGGATCTCCGCAGCTTCCTTCCAGGAAACGACGAAAGTCCTGAGTTCCGCAGCCATCGAGGCGAAAACGGACTTCCTCTACGGCCTGAAGGAAAATGTCATTGTCGGCAAGAAGATCCCGGCAGGTACGGGTATCCGCAAGTACGAGGATATTTTCGTCACCAGCGTGGAATCCCACAAGGCGTTCAAGGAGCGCCGGGCGATGATCGAGGAGGAGGAATACGAGGAACTGGAGGATTGAACACAGGCACCCGTTGCGGGTGTCCATATACAGCACATTGGAGTATGGCCTGTTCCCCGGTAGTCGGGGACAGGCCATTCGCCGTTTTTCGAACTGATGAACCCTTTGGCGACGCAACCGTTGTAGGGTAAGTCGTTACCGGAAGCCGGTCACCCCGGGGTCGCCGGATCGGCAGGGGCGGGTCGCCTTCCGGGTAATGCACCGGGTCCGGGCGTTCCCCATGGCCGCCGGTCCGGTCAAGGTGGTGTCCCGAGGGGGCGGTATTCGACGGAATCGTTTTATTTTTACAGGGCGTCGGGCTTTTTCCCACCTGGGAAGATGTTCCTTCGCCGCGCAATTCAGCCGGTTGATGTCGATGTATCTTACAGCCACCCATGCTGGCAGGACCTTCCGGGCGGATTTGTCCCGGCCCATCGACCTTTCCATCCCGATGCGGGTAGGGGAGGGGCCGAATTGTTTTTGGGCCCCGCTGCCGGAAAGCTGGCCGGTGCAAGCGGATGGTTTCGTCGGGGACACCCGCCGGGGCGGGGCGGTCAATTTCTTCACGGTCCAGTTCAATCCCCATGGCAACGGTACCCATACGGAGTGCGTCGGACATTTGACCGAGGAGCGGATCCATGTCCAGGAGGTCCTGACCCGTTTCCATTACCTGGCCCGGTTGGTGTCGGTTTATCCGGTGCGGCAGGAAGACGGGGACCGGGTGATAACCCGGCGGCAATTGGCGGATAGCTTGCCGGAGCCGCTGCCGCCGGCGCTGATAGTCCGGACCTTGCCGAACGATGCGCTGAAATGTCGGATGAACTACTCCGGGACCAATCCGCCGTATATGGAAGCGGCGGCGACCGCCTGGATGGCAAGCCAGGCGGTCTCGCATCTCCTGACGGACCTGCCGTCGGTGGATCGGGAGTCGGATGGGGGCCGCCTGGCTGCACACCGGGCATTCTGGAATTTGGGGACCGAGGCGGCGAGTCCGTCGGTCCGTCGGCATGCCACCATCACGGAGTTGTTGTATGTGCCGCCGGTGGTGCCGGACGGGCTCTACCTGCTCAACCTGCAGATCGCCGGTCTTGAGTTGGATGCGAGTCCCAGCAAACCGGTCTTGTATCCTTTGGAGACCATTTCATAGGTCGCGGGTCCGGTACGTGACCTTCCTTTCAAACAGCCGATGGATGATGTATACGCAATCGAAATATCCGGCGGGTGTCTACCGTTCGTTCCAGGCCATCGATCCGGTCGCGTGGCGAGAGATTATCCGTTTCTATGAAGCGCAGGAGCAAGCGGTCCGTTCCTTGCCGTTCGAGTGGTTTTTCGACTTGATGGCAGCCTACACGGAGGCCTTGTTCGAGACCGGTGCGTATGGCAAGCATGTGCTGATGGCAGATGCGGTCATCGAGGCCAGCGTCATGGAGGGGGTTCGGAAATGGCGGGGACAGGACATCTACCGGCTGACCTTGTTCAGGAAGGCGGCCTCCTGCTACCATCTCCGGCGGATGGAGGAGGCGATCCACATCCTCCGGGAGTTGTTGCGCATGGATGCGCGGGACCGGGATGCCCGCCGCTTCCTGGTCCGGTGTCTGGTCGAGCGCCATCCGGCGGTATTGCGGCGGGAGCAGGCCTTGTTGACGGCGAGTGTGCTGGTGGGGTTGACCCTGTTCCTGGTGGAAATGTTTGTCATCCGGAATTTTTTTCCAGGGTGGAGCGGCTACTTATGGACCCTCGCCTGGATAGGCATTGTCACCGGGACAGGTTTCCTGGCGGCTCGGGCGGGCTGGCACCGTTGGCAATGCAGGCGGGCGGTGGACCTTTTCCTGTCGGAGCGGAGCCGTTGCGCCTCGACGAACGCCACGGACCTGACAAGAGGGACCGACGAGGAGGTCGGCCGGTCCGTATAAGGCAATCAAACTAAAGATCATGGAAGCATCCGAGGGATTGTGGGAATACCTGTCCGCCGACACCTTGCTGGACCTCCGCTTGTTCGAAGCCCGGGCGGAGCATGTCCGGAATCCGGTGAACGGCAAGGAAGTGCAGGTATACGTATTGTCGGGGCAGGATTCGGTGAACGTCTTGGCGCTCACCCCGGACCGGCAGGTGGTGATGGCGGAGAATTACCGGTTCGGTACCCGGGAGTACCTGATGGAATTGCCGGGCGGGATGGTGGACAAAGGGGAGGACCCCTTGTCGGCGGCCCGGCGGGAGTTGCTGGAGGAGACGGGATATGCCGCGGCGCGTTGGGTATACCTGGGGGCGGTGGCTTCCAATCCGGTATTCATGGACAGCCAGGTGCATCACTACCTGGCCTATGATGCGGAACCGGTACAGGGGCAGTCCCTGGATGATGCAGAGGACATCCGGGTGCGGTCCTTGCCTTTGGCGGAAGTTCGCAGCCTGTTGCTGGCCGGAGCTTTCCGGCATCCCCATACCGTATCGGGCATACTGCGGGCCCTGGTGGCCCTGGCGGAGATCCGGTAAGCCGGCCGCCGAAAAACCGGATGGGGAATGGAGGCGGTTTGCTACCTTTGCGCCTGTTGTAAAGCATGTTCCGCGACGGCATGCCCCGGTGGGGCAGCCGTGGCGGGGACCTATCGAATAAAACTGAATTAGCATGTCCAAGGTACTCATTATCGGTGCGGGTGGCGTAGGGAGGGTGGTCGCTTTCAAATGCGCCCAGCATCCGCAGGTGTTCTCCGACATCCTGTTGGCGAGCCGAACCAAGCACAAGTGCGACCGGATCGCCGCCGACGCGATGGCCGCGACCGGTCATCGGCAGATCCGGACGGCGGCCATCGATGCGGAGGATGTGCCGGCCCTCGTCTCCCTGATCCGCGAATTCGGCCCAGCCATGGTCATCAATGTCGCCTTGCCCTACCAGGACCTCACCATCATGGAAGCCTGCCTGCAGACGGGAGTCCATTATCTGGATACGGCGAACTACGAACCGAAGGAGGTAGCGAAATTCGAGTATTCCTGGCAATGGGCCTACCACGACCGCTTTCGGGAGGCGGGCCTGCTGGCCGTCCTCGGATGTGGTTTCGACCCCGGCGTGACCGGTGTTTTCACGGCCCGGGCGGCCCGGCACCATTTCGACGAGATCCATTATCTCGATATCGTGGATGCGAACGCTGGAAGCCATGGAAAGGCCTTCGCGACCAATTTTAATCCGGAAATAAATATCCGGGAAATCACCCAAAAGGGAAAATATTACGAAAACGGTGCTTGGGTGGAAACGGAACCCCATGAAATCCGGAAGGACCTCACCTATCCGGATATCGGTCCCCGGGCGAGCTACCTGATTTATCACGAGGAACTCGAAAGCCTGGTCAAGCACTTTCCCACTATCCGGCGGGCCCGTTTCTGGATGACGTTCGGGGAAGAGTACCTGACCCATCTTCGGGTCATCCAAAACATCGGGATGGCATCCATCGAGCCGATCAACTACAAGGGTATGCAGATCGTTCCGCTCGAATTCCTCAAGGCCGTGTTGCCCGATCCGGGCGGATTGGGGGAAAACTACACGGGCCAGACCTCCATCGGTTGCCGGATCCGGGGTGTCAAGGATGGTCGGGAACGGACTTATTATATCTGGAACAATTGCCACCATGCCGACGCCTATGCGGAGACCGGTGCCCAAGGGGTCAGTTACACCACGGGCGTGCCGGCCATGCTGGGGGCGATGATGATGTTGACCGGACAATGGTCCGGCCATGGGGTGTTCAATGTCGAGCAGCTCAATCCGGACCCCTTCCTCGCGCAATTGGGGCCGTGCGGACTGCCCTGGCAGGAAGTGTTCGACATCGACCTGGAACTCTAATCCGAGCGCCCGTGACGAAAGATCCCTACCAAGCTATTCCGACGCCCGCCTTCGTACTGGAAGAGAGCCGGTTGCACAGCAACCTGGCCCTGTTGTCATCGGTACAAGCGGAGGCGGGCATATCCATTATCCTGGCCCTGAAAGGTTTCGCCATGTGGCGGATGTTCCCGACGGTCCGCCGGTACTTGGCGGGGGCGACCGCCAGTTCCCTGCATGAGGCCCGCTTGATCTATGAGGAGATGGGTTGCCTGGCCCATACCTATGCCGTCGCCTACCGCCCGGATGAGTTGGAGGAAATCATCCGGTACAGTTCCCACCTGGTTTTCAATTCCGTGGCGCAATACGAAAGGTTCCGACCCTATGTGGCGCGGGCTCCTCATCCGGTATCCTGTGGGATCCGGGTGAATCCGGAGTATTCCCCGGTGGGTACCGCCTTGTACAATCCGGCCTCGCCGGGGTCCCGGCTGGGTGAGGTGGCGGACGCATTTCCGGACGGATTGCCGGCAGGACTGGACGGATTGCATTTTCACACGCTTTGCGAATCGTCCAGCCATGACCTGGAAAAAACCCTGGAAGTCCTCGAGCTTCGGTTCGGCCATTTGCTTCGGCAGGTCCGGTGGGTCAATATGGGCGGCGGGCATCTGATGACCCGGTCTGGATATGATACGGCCCACCTGGTCGGATTGTTGAAAGCCTTTCGTGAAAAATGGGGGGTGTCGGTCATCCTGGAGCCCGGCAGTGCCATCGCCTGGGAGACCGGTCCGCTCTTGTCGACGGTATTGGACATCCACGAGAGTCGTGGCGTGCGGACGGCCATCATGGACATCAGCTTCACCTGCCATATGCCGGACACCCTGGAGATGCCTTACCGGCCCCGGATTGCGGGGGTGTCGCAGACGGTCCGGGAAGGCTGGCATCCGTATCGGATCGGCGGCGTCAGCTGCCTGTCCGGGGATTTCATGGAGGCGTACTGGTTCCGGGAACCGTTGAAAGTAGGGGACCGGCTGGTGTTCGAGGACATGATCCACTACACCATGGTCAAGACGACCACCTTCAATGGTGTCCGTCATCCGGACATCGTCCTGCTGCGGGAGGACGGCACCGTGGAGACGGTGCGGCGTTTCGGATATGAGGATTATCGGAACCGGTTGTCCTGACCGGTTGCCTTTTGTATCGGAGATTTCTTACAGCTCCAACTCATCTTTCGCACCTCAAAAACGAGATCGGACAATTTGATTGCAAGGTTCCCATGATTGTATAAGAACGTAAGCTACTCATAACCAAGGGGTCTTTATGGTGCTTCCCGCCTCATGGACAGGGCGGCCG
>CAZNLJ010000066.1:0-19528 GCA_964573725.1 uncultured Saprospiraceae bacterium | reverse complement strand
TCCCGCCCCCGTCCACGCTGTAACCGATGCCCGTCGCCGCCGTCGCCGACACCGTTACCGTCCCCGACGGGACCGCGCAAGTCGGATCGACTGTCGACACCGCCGTAATCGTCGGCGCCACCGGAACCGGTGCGATGGATATCGGATTCGATGGGTATTCCGTCGTGCAGGTCGTATCCGCCAACAAGCGGGTCCGCACATCGTAGCTGCCGGCGGGAAGGTTCGGGAAGATGGGACCCAACTGCCAGCTCCCGCCCCCGTCCACGCTGAATTCCGAAGAATCCGGGGAAGCTGTGAAAATTGAGATAAACCCGAAAGGTACGGCACACGTCGGTTGCGTGAGCAGGATACTGTCCACCAAAGGAGGCATGGGTGGCCCGGGAATCACCACCGGATTGTAAAGGTAGGCGGCGGTGAAGCCCGGATTCCGAATCGATTGAATAGAAACAAAATAATTTCCGGGCGCAAGGCTGGAAAACAAAGGCATCGATTGGAAAGAAGCGCCCCCGTCTATGCTGAACCGCAACGAATCGGGATGAGCAGCCCGCACGAAAAGAGACCCACCCGTCGGATCGGCACAAGTAGGCACCCCGATGACCGGCTCAAAAGGAAGGAACAAATAGAACTGATTGCCCAGGATGGCATGTTCCACCACGGCCACCCCATGATTTGCGAGAATCCAGGGATTCGGGGCCGTCACCAGTTCGAAGCTCGACCATTCCGAAAAAGGAACCGTTGTCCGGATGAACAGCACCGGCGTAACCGCTCCGCTGTCCAGGGCCAACGAAACCGGGCTGCCGGACGCGACGACCTTCCTGTAGAAGAAACCATCTCCCCCATCGGTCGGCGGTCCATCCCATTGGAACACGAAATCAGCCGGATTGGCGATTGAGTCCAGCACAAGCCCACCATATCCGACCGGCCACCGAAGGGAGAACACCTGGCCGTTCCATGTATCCATGCCCGGGGCGTGGAAATCCGAATCCGCCACGTAGGACAACACCAGCAGGTGGGAGGAATCCGTTCCCCACTGATGTCCCAGACCGACCGACACCCCTGCGAAGGCCACAGGCGCCGTAGTCATTATCCAAAACAGGCATCCGCTTAACTTTCTCAGCCAGGAAAATGTTACCAAACCTTCAACAATTTAAAAATCAGAGAATACCTCCGTTACGGATATTTCATCGAAGGGCAGTTATAGGGGCTCGGAAAATGGTTGGGAATATGGCAGCTGCCAAGCCATTGCAGCCACCGGCAGCCGAGGTATCGGAAAGGCCTTCCGCAGGCAATTTCCAGGATACCCGTGAAAACGTGGGACCCCTCCTCCTCTTCAAAAATAAGACCAAGCAAATCCTGCCGTCAATCATCGCACCCCTGTATCAGCACTTCCAGGGTGGCGGTCGGCGGCAGCTCGAAGCCGGACTGGAGCGTCACGTCACTGCCCGCTCGCAAGGTCAGCGATTGGCCGGCGGAAACCTGGCCGTCGGCATACACGGAGGAGGATGCCACATAAGTATTATCCGGAATGGGGCTGCCATTGACATAGGTGACTGCCGGACATGCGATATGAATCGGATAATCTTCCGTTTCCCCGAAATAAAATATCGTTTCACACCCATCCGCCGCCGTCAGGGACTGGCCCCGTCTGCTACGGACCCGGATCTTACTCCAGCCGCTCTTAGCGGAGTACGGGATGGTGTAGGATGCCTGGATGGTAAATCCGGCCGGCACATACCCGAAATTGTAAAATTCGCCCGCATCGAGGAAACTACCGTTCTGGTCGAGGTCCAGGTACATGCCGACAAACTGGCTTCTTGTGGGACTGACGGATACCTGCACAAGATAGGACGAACCGAGGACGACGGAAGGTCCTTCGTTCATCGCCAGGTAATTCCCCATGCCGGGTTGGTCGCAGGCGTCGGAGTTGTTTTCAAAACCGCCGAACCGGAATTTGGAAATATAATCACCGGACAGACAAGCCTGTACGTAGGACGGGACGGCGCAACACGCTGCGGGGGCCTCCACCACGACCGGATTGGCAGGATAAGCGACGACGCAGGCGGGATCGTCCGCCAACCTGACCCGGGCCTCCCAGGAACCGGGCAGGGCGGTCGGAAAGGAAGAGGCGGCCTGCCAGGCACCCGTACCGGGAAGCAGCTGGTATTCCAGGGCTGATCCAGCGGCAGCGGCGAGCACCGTCACCTGTCCCGTCGGCTGCGAACAATCCGTGGGCTGAACCACCGATACGTCCTGGATGATCGGCGGGGTCGGAGGCGGGTTGATAAGGAATCCGGCCGGATAAAGGCCGACACAGGTAGTATCGGCAGAGAGACGGACGGCAGGCGCATAGGCAGCCGGGGATAGGGAGGGGAAGAAAGCGACCGACTGCCAGGGGGCGGCAGGATGCACCCGGTAAGCCAGCGGGCCGGAACCGTCGGCGGAAACAAGGGCCGATCCCAGCGTGGAGGTACAGTTCGGCTGTACCACCGATACATCCGTGACCACGGGCGGGCTGGGTATCGCTTCCACCGTCACGGGATTCCCCGCAAAGGAGCTGACGCAGGTAAGGTCTTCCGACAGGCGGACCAGTACGGAAAACAGACCGGGGGGCAGGCCGGAAAAACCGGCGCCGGCAGCCCAGGACGTACCGTTGTCCAGGCTGTACTGCAAGCTGGAGGAACCGACGGCGGACACGGTAATTTCACCGGAGGGCACGGCACAGGTCGGTTGGACCACCGACACCTGCCCGATGACCGGCGGCACCGCCGGCGGCACCACCTCCACCGGCGGGCCCGCGTAGGCCGTCAGGCAGGTCGTATCCGCCGACAAGCGGACCGACACGGGATATTGGGCGGGCGGGAGACCGGAGAACGAGGGGTCGGCTTGCCAGTTGTCCCCGTTGTTCAGGCTGTACTCCAGGTCGCCCGCGCCGGAAGCCTGTACAGTGACCGACCCGGTGGGCAGGGCGCAGACCGGCTGGATGATGTCCGGTTGGGATACGGCCGGCGGTACCGGCACCGCATGAACAGGAAGGCTGCCCCCGGCATAGGCGACCAGGCAGGTGGTATCCGCCGTGAGGCGCACCATGAGTTCATAACTGCCCGGCGGCAGCCCGGCAAACAGGGAATCAGCCGTCCAGGTGTCGCCACCGGACAAGGAATACGCCAGGGGGCTGCCACCGGATGCATCGACGGATATCGTGCCGGAAGGTACCGCACAAGTCGGTTGCACCAGCGTCACTGCCGATATGGCGGGCAACGGGAGCGGAGGTGCCAGCATCACCGGCAGCTGCGGCCGGGAGACCAGGCAGGAAGTGTCCGACCGGAGGCGGACCGCCGGTATCCAGGTACCTGGCGGCAAAGCCGGAAAAAGTCCGGACGATTGCCAGGAGACACCGTTGTCCATGCTGTAATCCATCGGGCCGGAACCGACGGCGGTCAGGTCGACTTGTCCCGTCGGTACGGCGCAAGTCGGTTGCGATACCGACGGCGCTGAAAGTTCCGGAAAGACAGGTGTCGCCAGTTGGACCGGATTTTCCAGGGCGAAGGAAAGCAAAGCGGGGTCATCCGCTTTTCGTATGGCCAGGTGGTAATCGCCCGCCGGTAAGCCGGAGAAGACCGGTCCGGCCTGAAAGGTCAGGCCGCTGTCCACAGAGTACTCCAGCTGCACACTCGTGTCGGCAGCCACGACGATGAGCCCGGCGGTCGGATTTCCACAGGTCGGCGGAGAAGCCCTGTGTACGGTCGGCCGGAACAAGTGGAAGCTATTCCCATCCGTCGCATGTTCCACATCGGGGCGGCCGAAATGACCCGCATTCCAAGCCCCTGCCGATGGGGCGAAATCGACAGCCCGGGCCAGCGACGGGGGCAAGCCAAGGGATAGGCGCAGCACCGGGAGGAGGGTATCCGGGTGCAAGGCCTGCACCACCGGATAAGCGGAAGCCGTCAATTTGAGGTAGTAGTGGCCGTCCCCACCCGGTTCGGGCCCGGTATCAGGCTGAAAGTCGAAAGCGGCAAGGTTCTGTATTCCTTCCACCACAGCCCCTCCCAAACTGTCCGGCCAGCGCAGCGTGACCACCTGGCTGTTCCAGTATCCGGTATTATCCAGCCCATAAGGCTTGCCGGCCTGGTACACCAAGGTCCATGATGTACCACCGGCCGTTTCCTCCAACCAGTATCCCATGTCCACCTGGCAGTAGACGGGTGGGCAGAAAAAGAGCGCGAACCAGGTCAAAAAGTAATTCAGACGCATCAAAACGTTTTTATACTCACTGAAATCAGCAGCCATGTCGGCTGTCGTCCCAGGCGCTGCGCCATCCCGGCAGGGCGCAACGGGAGACCATTCCTACGCGGCCGGTCGGTTCGCCGCCATCCCTACCGAAACAGCAGCAGGGGCAGGGTCATTTCCCGAAAAGGAGCTTGTATACGCAGGAGGTATACCCCCGGAGGCAGCCCCGACAAATCCATCGGGAACCGGTTCGTGCCACCAGGCAGCCACCGGGTTTCCGCCCGGAGGCATTGGCCGGTCGGCGTCAGTATGCATACACGCCAGTCCGCCGGCGCCGGCGCTTCCAGGATCACCGACACCGGTCCGGTCGTCGGGTTGGGCATGACCTTCCATCCGGCGGCGGCGGCAGGCTGTTCCGTTGCGGTCGGCATATGCACGGCCACGGCCGGATCGAAGCCCAGGAACTGGTCGGACAAGGAAGCGTTTTCCACATTGGGCAGGCCATGTTGCGGAGCCACCCCGGGAAGGTCTTCGGACACCAGTTCGAATACCCAGGATATTTCCCCGGAGAATGCGAGGCTGAGCGAAAGGACTTCCGTCTGTTGTCCGGCCGCCATTGCGAGCGTGACCGGATAACCGGCCGCCGAGAATTTCTGGTAATAAAAACCGTCGCCTCCCGCCTGGGGAGGTCCGTCGGGTGCGAAGTCGAATTCGGACAGGTTGGTGACACCGGCAACGACCGCCGCCCCCAGGCCGGTAGGCCACCGCAGGGTGAACACCTGGCCGTTCCACGTATGCCTGTCGGGCGTATCGTAGTTCGCGTCGGCCGTGTACGAGACCAACAGGTGATGCGGATCATCGCCGATGGTGAGGGGCTGGATGCCGATCCATACCCCGGCCAGGCTGGCCGGAAGGTTCATTCCGGTGCCCACCAGCAACAGGAGACGGCGGAAGAAGGCGACGGATCGGGTCATGGCGTCAGTTTGGCAGTTGTTCAAAGACCGGCAAGGTCGGTGAAGCGACCGTATTTTCCGGAAACAGCAGGACCGTCCCGGACACCAGCGTCACATCCGTTCCGGTGCCGTCGTAAATGACCACGCCATCCATATTGAGGTCGGCCCGATGATAACCGGGCAGGGGCCAAGTGGTGGAAAAGTCCGAATTGGCGGGATCCGTCAACACCGGGGCGGACACCGCGGTGACATCCGTCCCGATACCGGCGAAGACCACCTTGCCGTCTCCGTTGCCGTCCCCTGCCCGGAGGGCAAGGGCCCCGTTGGCGAGGACAACCCGGCCATGGGTGCCCCAGGTTTCCTGGTCCGGGAGGGAAAAATCAAGCACCGTCAGGCTGTCGAATGAAAAAAGGACCGGTTCGGCCGTACAGATGGCGAGGTGATTCCGGTGGCGGATCGCCACATGGTAGCTGTCCTGCGACAGCTCCGGAAAATCCAACGGCCAACGGGCATCGACACCGGTGATGTCGCCGTCCCGTTGCAACAGGGCGCTGCGCGTGGCGAGGACCGTAGCGGGGGAAACCTTGCTGCGGATTTCCACCCAGACCCAATCCACGATGGCATTCCCGCCGGAAGTATCCAGGACGGCCGGCTCGGGAATCTCCTCACCGCCACCGAGCCCGGCGGTGTTGAAACCGAGCCCCGAATACGGTTCCGTCGTCGGAAGCAGGGAGCGGACCCGCAGGGAATCGTGCATCCAGCCGGTCAGTGGGTCGAAAGGACCTTGCAGCAGGACGTTTGCGGCGAGCCGGGGTGTCCGTACGAAAACGAATTCCTGCGCCCCTCCGACATAGCTGTTGTGCAGGCTATCGGCATAAGCATAAGGGAGGGACCAGGCCGTCCCGTCGAAATCCACCCCGGCTACGGGATCGGCCGGTCGCCAATTCCCCGCCGGAAGGGTCAGTCGGCGGATCCCTACCGGACCATGTACGCGGGCGCGGATGGTATCCGGTTGGATGGCCACCTCCATAGGACCACCCGCCAGGACCAGGTCGCCGAACGGCTTCGGCGCGGCGACATAGCTGGTGTGGACGACCAGACCACCGGGCTCCGAGTAGGAGGAGAAGGAAAGGTCGGTCGAAAACTCGAAGGTGCCCGGAAGCTCGACATGGATGGTGTCGTTCGATTGGAAGACGGACAAGTCGGCCGGACGTTGGCCTTTGGCATAAGGGAGGATGAGCGTCGTAAAGTGGCCGCCGCCTTTGGCGCGCAGGACGACCTGCTTTTCCGAGAAGGAAGAAACCCCGTTGGCTGCCAGGAATTCCTCCTTTTCCGGTGTGGGGATGAAGTCATGGCCGACATCGCACAGGACGGCCGCGTCCGGTGCGGCGGTTTCTAGGTAGACTTCCCAGTCGATGCCACCGGTCGGATGGGCTATCCAATCCTGGCCCTGGAAATCGAATCGGTTGAAGCCGGTATCCAGTGGGATGGGATCGCTCGCCCGGGGTAATTGCTGGGGACCGCCCTGGCTGCTCCAGAAGGAGGAAGGCGGCAGGACGGGGCCGGACGGGGTCTGTACCGAATCCGCCGCCATGAAATTGAAATTCCAGATGAAGGGGACGGAGCTGTTGACGGAATCATGCAGGATGAAAACGGGCAGCTCCGGTTGCAGCTGGAACTGGTAGAAGCGGCGGGTCCAGGAATCCCCGTTTCGGGTCATATGGACGGCGGCATGGCCGCTGTGTTCGAAAGCCTGGAAGCCGCGGTTTTCGGAATCGTACCAGGCGGCGTCGGAGAGGCCGAACGGTTGGCCGGTGGTACTGTTCCATTCCGGGAACATACTCTCCGTCACCAGGCTGTTCTTCTGGTGGGCCGATGCCATATGGGGGGAGTAGAAACTCCCGAAATTCAAGGACAAGGGAGCCCCCAGGGCATACATGGCCACTTGGCCGCGGTCATCGTTTCGGTGGTCGCTGTACCATTCCCCATCCACCAGCCAGGAAGCCGTTTCGAAGGGGGTGCCGACGCCCCGTCGGAATGTCGACAGGTAGCCCGGGAAGCGGCCGTCGCGCATGTTGAGCCAGGAAGTATCGGGCAGTTGTTGGTTGACCGAGAGGGTGACATAACCGAATTCGCTGCCCCTTACGCGCCCGTTCCGGTAGGCGTACATCAGCCGTCGGCTGAGCATGGGGTCCGTTTCGGCGAAGCCGGTCGCCAGCAGCCCGAATACGGCGGCGCTTTCCTCCGCCCCGTCACCGAGGCTGACCAGCTTGCGGTATTGCTGGAAGCGGACGGAGGGAGGCGTTTTCAGGTGGAAAAGGAAATCCGCCAGGTATTTCAAACGGACGCTGGTGGCGAAGACATCCCCCATGCCGGATTCCCGGAGTTGTAGCCCGATGAGAATCATTTGGTCCATCGTCGGCTGCAGGTAATGGGGAGAGCCCTTGGCGGCACCGGATTCGTTGACATAATCCGCGATGGAGATATCGAGATATCCGGGAATCTGGGCGGCAAAGGCACTGAATTCCGCGGATTCGCTGGCGATGAGGCAGAAGAACCAGCGCCGCAAGGCGAAAGTGGTCGCCTGGCTGATCGTTCCGAAGTTCAACCCGGTTTCGTTGACAAATGGGACGAAATCCTGGTCCCAGATGATCCGGCAATAGAGCCGGGACACCTGCAGGAGGGTATCCCGTTGGGCGGGCGTCAGCTTGTCGTCCGCCAGCAAGCCGGCGATTTTCATGGTCTGGAGTTGCATTTCATTGCTGCCCAGGGAATAATGATGGAAGTGGCTGTAGATGCCGTCTCCGGTGGTGAGGGCAGCGCGCAGGCCTTGGGCGTAATCGAGGACAGATTGGTAGGCGGCGAGGGTAGCCACGGGATTGCCCGGGTCGTCGCGCCAGGCATCCATGATGCCGGTGAAGTAAGGGTCTATGTCCACCAACTCATCATACAGGTCGTTGTTGGTGCGGATTTGCGCCATCAGCGCCTGCAGGTCCGCCTGCGGTTTGAACAAGGCACCGGTCAGGTAGCTGGAATCCATGGAAAGGGGCACGGATTGGTAGGCATCCAGTTTTTCGGCCAGGCCGCTGAGCCGGTTCATCGCCTGTCCGATGGGTTGGACCTGGTCGGCGGGCAACAGGTCCGTTCCCTTGGTGCCGGCGAAGAGACACCATTCGAACCGAACGTCGGGGAAATAGTAGGGCGGGGAGACCCGGGTCAGGTTGACCTTGACACCGGCCACCGGCACGGCGGAAGCGGGAAATTGTTCCACCAGGGTGATATCGGATCCGTTTTTAGTCCGGAAGCGGGTCAGCTGTCCCTGGTATTTACCGACGACAAAGAAGGAATCCACCGTGCTGTTGTAATGGACATGGTGCGGAAAAGTGGCGGCCCATTCGGGCAGGGTCAGCGCGGACCAAGCCTCCGTGGTCCCGTCGTACCAGTAGAAACCGCCCTGGAACGTCTCCAGGGTCGCCAGGCAGTTGCCGGCGGTATCGCATGCGAGGGAGCGGCGGTTCGCACGCTCCTGCTGGGAATCGAAGATACTGACGGTGAGCTGGGTGACATGGACGGCGGTGACGGTCGTGTCCTGAAGCTCGACCAGCCGCATCCGGCCGTCGTTGGTCGCCTCGAAGAAATGCCCGGATACCGGGTCGATGGCCGTCCCGATGGAAACGGTCTGGGTCGGCGGAAAGGGCGTCTGTACGAAACGGGTGGAATCGGCGGGAATGCGGTCGAAGGTACCGTAGTAGCCATTGGCCGCATAAGTCAACAGGATCGACCCGTCCGGTGTCCGCTTGAAGTCCGGCCGGTTGGCGGAGCGCCAGGAGAGGCCGTCGTCGAGCACATCCTGCCAGGTGAAGTCCTGGGTGTTGGTCGGCGCGGCGAACAGGTGGAACCCCGTCTGGACCGGTCCGGAACCGGTGTCGCGGGTCCCTTGGAACAGGATGAAGTCATGGGTTCCATGGGAGGCGCCGTAGACATAAGGGTCCGTGATGGTCGCATCCAGGTCCAATGCATGGGTCGTGAAAGGACCGGTACCCGACTTGCTGAGCAGGTGGAGGGATTCCCCGGCGGCGGCGCGGGGATCCGTCGCCAGGATGTGTACGGTATTGCCGTTGAGAAATACGAAGGGATGGACCAGGTTCTCCGCCACGACGATTTCCGGCTGGGAACTGCCGTCCGCTTCGACCCATTTGTACAGGAGCCGGTCATCGGATTGCCAAACATAGTGGCAGACATCGTCCGCACAGGCGGCGTGTATGTCGTCCATGCCGGCGGCATCCGTGTAAACGTTCACCCCGCTGCTGCGGATCCCCAACAACTGGGAGGGCCGGCCGTCGAAAATGCCGAAGACGTTCCCGCCCGGCCCTGCGGCGGAATCGTACAACTGCCAATGCCATCCGGAATTGACGATCCAGGGATTCCAGCGGGCCAGCATCGGAAAATCCTTCCGGCCGGCATAGGCCAGGTCCACCCGGGCGTTCCAGCCGGTATTTTCCCCGCGGACATACACATCGCCGTTGATATCGTAGCCGTCGGTCGCGCTGCTGGCAAAGTGGCCCTGGTACATGCCTTGGTCCGGCGACAGGCCGCCGGAGACGCGAAGCTCGTACCCCACCTCGAAATCACTTTCCTCCAGGACCATGCAGACTTTTTCCGCCTTGAACATCCGGAAGGTGGCCTGGTAATAACCGGGCCCCTCCGGCTCCAGGAAGGCATTGTTGCTGCTGTACAGCGCCGGCTTGTCGAAGGTGTACCGGATGCGGACGGCGCAGGAATCCGGTGTTTGGTACAACACGGTATCGCTCATGGTCAGGGGCGGGGCGGTGGACCGCAGGTAGACCGGCTGGTCGGAACCTGCCGTCCCGTCCGCATAGACGACCTGTTGCAAGGGTGCCGGCACATAGTCCGGAAAAGCCGGATCGAAGGCGGCGGACCGTGCCAGGCGGACGGACAACCAGTCGTTTCCCAGGACGTAATGGTCCGCCTCCGCCTGGAGGACGACCTCACCGCCACTTCCCTGCCCGAAAAGGCTACCGGCGAAACATCCGGACCAAAAGGCCAGCACAATCGACCGCCAAATCCTCCCATTGCTGTTGTACCTAGCTTTCGTCAGCATGTAATTTTTTTGATAATCATTAGTATAGACTCCTCCCATCGATCGGGGCCGCCTCCCGGATACCGTTTGGCAATTCCCACAGGACCATCGAAGGTCCCGCGGATGTACCGACCGGCGGCATGCGATGCCGGCCTATCGGCTGGCCAAATGGGGACCGGTATTCGGATCGGATGCGGGCGGGTTCGCGGCATCCCGGTAACGGCAATATTTTTTATCGTGGAATGACGGCAATAATTATGCTAAGGCATAGGTATCCGTCGACAGAGCAGTTCGGGCAGGAAACCGGGGGTTGGGTTCCATCCTACCTTCGGGAACATGAGCGGCAGTAGTTTTATAGAAACGCGAACAGACGCATTTGTTTGGTAAGCGCTGCAAATTTCCGAAAATTAACGAGAAGAACCAATGGGAGGACCCTAATAATTATCACAAGGCAGGCTGCTTTAAGCCCTTCCGGGCCTTGGGATGACAAATGGACTCTTCCCGGTCAGAGGCCGCTCCCCTTCTTGTCCGCGTTTGCTGTTTCCTGCCGGGGGCCTGGATTCCGAGGGTGTCGGTCCGCCGCCGGAACCCGATGCAACGCCCGGTCGGAGCCTTATTCCCGTTCGATGGAAGTCCCCGATTGTCTTTTGCCGACTTGCGCAGCAGCCGTTCCCCTCGGCGTCCCTGCAGGAATCGCCCGGGAATCACCGTTCCGAAACCAGCGGCCCGGATACGACGCACCCGCCGCTTCCGAGGGAACCTGCCGGTTTCGAAAAATTGTCGGCACAATTCCCGTGCCGGCGAAACCGATAGCGCCGGATTCGGTCCGCTTGCGTGCAGGAGGACCGATGCAAAAGATTCGCTTTGTCCGGCAAGGCAGGATTTAATACATTTGCGGCTTGTTTTCAGCGGTTCCCGGCATGCCGGAGGAAAGCGGCGCCTGCGGCGAACCACCTGCCGTCCGACCTGCCGGCGGTGGGCTTGCCGGCGGGATCCGGGGAATCACAAAATGACTTTTCATCACAAATGTTGATCGCCTTCATCGGTTTGTACCTGCTGGGGACGCTCCTCATCGGGTACCTGGCATCCCGCCGGGTAAAAAACACCCGGGATTTCGTTGTGGCGGGACAAAAACTGCCCTTGGTGGTCGCCGGATCGGCGATGTTCGCCACCTGGTTCGGATCGGAGACCGTAATGGGCGCCCCCTCCGAGTTCGTGGACCACGGTGTGTTGGGCATCATAGAGGATCCCTTCGGGGCGGCGCTCTGCCTGTTCCTGGCGGGGTGGCTGGTGGCACGGCCGATGTACCGGCTGAACATCCTGACATTCAATGATTATTACCGGATGCGGTACGGACGGGCGACGGAGTTCCTGTCGGCCCTGTTCATGGTACCGTCGTATTTCGGGTGGATTGCGGCGCAGATGCTCGCCATGGCACTCCTGTTGAACGTGCTGCTGGGCATCCCGACCACGGCGGGGATCCTGATATGTGCGGTCATCGTGGTGTGCTACACCTACATCGGGGGGATGTGGGCGGTATCGGTGACCGACTTTGTGCAATCGGTCATGATCATCGCCGGGCTGCTGGTCATGGCATGGCAGCTCGGCGGACAGGCGGGAGGCGTGCAAGCGGTCTGGGCGGCCCAACCGGAAGGATTCTTCCGATTCCTTCCGGACCGAAACCTGCACGAGATCGCCCATTATGTGGCGGCCTGGATCACCATCGGACTGGGATCCATTCCGCAACAGGACGTCTTCCAGCGCATCATGGCGGCCAAGAACGAGAAGACCGCCGTCCGCGCCAGTTACCTGGGCAGTGCGATGTACCTGACCATCGGCATGATACCTTTGTACATCGGCTTGTGCGCCAAGCAGCTGCATCCGGAACTGCTTGCCGACGACCCGCAGAAGTTGTTGCCGGCCATGGTCTTGCAGTACGGGGGTATGGGATTGCAGATATTATTCTTCGGGGCGGTGTTGTCGGCCATCCTGAGCACCACCTCCGGGGCGGTGCTGGCACCGGCCACCGTGGTCGGGGAGAACCTGGTGAAGCCCCTTTTCCGCAACATCCCGGATGCGAAGCTGCTCAAGGTGATGCGGTGGTCCGTCGCAGGCGTCGCCCTGCTCTCCACGGCGGCGGCCTTGTCCGGGGAAAGCATATTCGACCTGGTCGCCTGGTCCTCCGTGTTCAGCCTGGTATCCTTGTTCGTCCCCTTGGTGGCCGGCCTGTATTGGCGGCGGGCCTCCAGCCTCGGCGCCTTGCTCTCCATCGTGCTGGGCATGCTTGCCTGGATTTGGTGCGAATACCTGTATCCCACGGACATTCCCAGCCTTTTCTACGGACTCGGCGCCAGCCTGGCCGGCATGTTGGCCGGCAGTTGGTGGCGGCCGGAAACCCGGGGAAGCATCCCGCCCCCGTAAGCCTGCATCCCGCGGTCGCTACCGGACGCCGGCCACCGACCCGTTGTGCGGTACGCTTGTCGCCGCTCCCTGGTACTTCAGGGAATAGACGGTCCGATAGGTGGAGGGATCCCGGAAAAACGCCTCCACCTGTCCCCAGGTGTCCTTTTCGACGAAAGGCATCAGCGGCTGCTCCACCCCCCCGGCCGCCAGCAAGGCAGGATAGACGCTGGCATCCCACTGCCGGTAATAGGCGTCGAAATCATCGCGACAGACCAGTCCCCGGCATCCGGACCGGCTGCATTCCAGCGACATGGGCTCCGGGATGTTGAACATCCCGTACTCGTCGGTGATTTCCTCCCCCTCCCGGATATCCCGGATGGCGATCTCAAACCCATAGCCGGTGCTCATGGTGTTGCACTGGCAACAATGGTTCACATACTTGCCGAAATCCCAGCTGATGATCCGGACACCCCGCTCGTCGATGTAGGAATACTTTTCGATGACCGCCTGCATCGCGGGCGGATGTTCGGCGAACGCCGCCGGGGTCACCTCCGGCTCCAGGGCGTCCTTGACATAAGTGATGGTTCCCTTCGGAATGAATGCCGTCGCGAAGACACCGTAGCCGATGGTCGGACTGATGAACACCAGTCGCGTGCTGGGATGGATCATATGGTCGGATGGTTGAGAAACGGGCTCCCCCCGACCGTGACCGCCCGGGAAAAGCACCGCCGTTGCATGCGGGCTGCAGGTTGCTCCGCCGGCTTCCGCACCCCGTGACGGACCGCCGGCCTCCCTCAAAAAAATGTCTTGTTTCGTGCGGCTCCAATAAGGATAATCATCCGACCCTGCCCCACCCCGTCATTGCCTCCTCCCGGAAACCGGTTTCATTCGATAAAAGTAAATAGATTTCACATCGAATTCACATTCCTAAAAAAAAATAGTTTTAACGAAATAAATATTTGATTATCAATTTTTTAAAAAATACACAACCAGCTTATTCCCGCACAGGGGGGCGCGCTGCCCCGGGTGCTTGCGGGCGCTGTCGCAGCGCTTGCGGCACGGGTCGTGTCGTGCGGCGCGGGAACCGCATTTACCCGACGACCGGGTTGTATTGTGTGGGAAAAAGACGAATTTTACCGCGGCGGCAGCGACAGGGGGTACCTGTCGGTATGGTACCGCAGGAGCCGACCTGCCGCGGCCTTTTTCCTGTGCACCTCACCCAACCCGTATGGCCAGTCAGAAGAAACAAAAGAAATTCTACGTCGTCTGGAAGGGGGCCCGTCCCGGGATATACGAGACCTGGGAGGACTGCCGCTCGCAGGTCGCCGGATTTCCCGGCGCCGCCTACCAATCCTTCCCGACCCGCGAGGCGGCGACGCTCGCTTTCCAGAAGCCCGCCCCGGCCCACAAGCGCGGCACGGGCGCCCCGACGGCCCGGCCGAAGCCGGCGGGCCGGGTTCCCCGCTCGCAAATACGCCTCGACAGCATCAGCGTGGACGCCGCCTGCAGCGGCAACCCCGGCGTCATGGAATACCAGGGCGTGGACACCCGGACCGGCAACCGTTTGTTCCACCAACGCTTCGACCTCGGCACCAACAACATCGGGGAATTCCTGGCCATTGTCCACGCCCTGGCCCTGCTCCAACAACAAGGCAGCGACCTCCCCATCTATACCGACTCCAAAAATGCCATGCTCTGGGTACGGAAAAAGGCCTGCAAGACCACCTTGCCCCGCCAGGCCGGCACCGAACGCTTGTTCCAAATGATCGACCGTGCGGAACAATGGCTCCATGCCCACACCTGGTCCAACCCGATCCTCAAGTGGGAAACCGAAAGCTGGGGAGAAATCCCGGCGGATTTCGGCCGCAAATGACCCGAAACGGCCGGCTCTCCCGCCCCCGGCATCCACCCTGCCATCATGAACCTGATCGATAAAATATTCGGCCCGTCCTTTCCGGCAAACCTGCCGCCCCTGGCACGGTTCGGCCGCTATTCCGACCATTACCGGCCGCCGGAACGGGAACGTCTGCTGCGGGAAGCCGCCCTGGCTTTCGACAACGGAGACCACCTCGGCGCCTGCCGCCTTTTTTTCCGCTTCCTGCAGGATGATACCCAGGACAACATCCGGGTCTGGGAGCCCGCCCCCCGGCAGCTCTGCTTCGAGCTCCTCCAAGGTTCCCGCAAAATCACCGGCCATGCCCTGGCCCATAAGTTCTACGCCGTCGCCCGCATCGCCCATGCCCGTCACCTCGATGTCGGCTTCCTGCAGCAACTCCTGGAGGACAATGCCCAACTCCAATACGGCCGTTATGCCCTGACGCCGGAACAAGACATCGCCCTCGTCTTCGATTCGCTCGCCGAAGACGCTTCCCCCTACAAGCTGTACCTGGGCCTCAAGGAACTGGCGACCCATGCCGACAAACACGACGACCTCCTCATCGACTCCTTTCCGGAGCTGGAACAGATGGACATCGGTATCCGCCGGGATTTGCCGGAAGCGGAGAAAATCTTCAAATACGAATACCTGCGGCAGGCAATCACCGATACCCTCGCGGAAACGGAACATGGCCCGCTCCCCCGGGAACATTACCCCGTCGCCATGGTCTACCTGCTGCTCTCCCTCTGCTACAAGCTCGATTACCTCCTGCGGCCGCAAGGGTACCTGATGGAGGCCCTGGAACGGATCCACCGCCTGGCTTTCGAGGAAAATTCGGAAGACACGGCCCGCAAGTGCCAGCTGCTGCAACGGGAATTCCGTTCCTTGCTGGAACGGCCGGCGGAAAAGTATTTCGGCGAACTTTACGAGGTGAGCGCCACCTTCGGCATCACGGAACCGGCGGAACACGAGAAGGTGGTCCTGGTCATCGAGCAGGAACTCCCGCAGATGAAATGGTATTACGAGCAGGGCCATACGCGCATCGCCCTCGCCATCCCCGGCTTCATCATCGGCAGCTGCCTGTTCAACCTGACCGTCCCGCTTCCCGACCGGGCCTTGTTCCACCTGCTGATGCAGGTCCTCGAACCCGATTTTTTCGAGGGACTGGGCTACACGCCGCTGGTCTCGGAAGGGATGCCGGACAAACAACTGGTCCGCAAGGCTTTCCGACAGGTGCGCAGCACCTTCGAAGCGGATTTCCCGGCCTTCCTGCCGGATCCGGACCGGCTTCGGTACGATTCGTTGCCCCGGTTCGCGGAATCCTTCCTGTGGATGGTCCGCGACCTGGACCTGCGATCGGACCGGTAAGGTTTCCCCGCCGGGCACCGCAGTCCCCAACCCTAAATCCTTTGGAAAATGGAAGAACTACATCGCATCCGCCAAGCACTTTCCGCCCTGACCGACCCGGAAATACCGGTGCTGACCCTGGAGGACCTGGGCGTCCTCCGGGAAGTGCACCTGGACGGACAAGGCCGGCCGGTCGTCCTCATCACCCCGACCTATACCGGCTGCCCGGCGCTGGACATGATGGCGCGGCAGGTCCGGGAGACGCTCGCCGCACTCGGCTATGCGCAGGCGGAGGTCCGGACGGTCCTCCATCCGCCCTGGACGACCGACTGGCTCTCCGATGCGGCCCGGGAAAAACTGCGGGCCTACGGCATCGCCCCGCCGGTCGGTTCGGCGGACAAACAGGAGCTGTTGGGCAAGGATACCCACGTCGCCTGCCCGCAATGCGGCGCCATGGACACCGAAATGGTGAGTCCGTTCGGATCCACGGCCTGCAAGGCATTGTTCCGATGCCGGCAGTGTCTCGAACCGTTCGACTATTTCAAGTGCCACTGACCGCCCCGGGATCCGTGAACCGGTAGCCGACCCCCCGCACCGAGTGGAAATAGCGGGGCTGGCGGGGGTCTTCCTCGAAATATTTCCGGAAGGAAAGGATGAAATTGTCAATGGTGCGGGTGGAGGGAAAAACGTCGTAGCCCCAGACCGACTGCAGGATCTGATGCCGCGACACCACTTCTCCGTGCCGGTCGATGAGCAGCTTGAGGAGCATGGCTTCCTTGCGGGTCAGCAGGAAGGGGCCTTCCTGGCCGAGGGCCTCGAAGGTCTTGAAGTTGACCCGGTTGCCACCGAAGGCATAGGAATCGGCGGCCACCTCCACCTGTTTATGGGAACGGCGCAGCAGGTTGTAGATACGGAGGAGCAGTTCCTCCAGGTTGAACGGCTTGGTCAGGTAATCGTCGGCTCCCTTTCGCAGCCCGGCGATGCGGTCCGGCGCGCTGTCGCGGGCGGTCAGGAAAATGATCGGCACTTCCCGGTTGGTCAACCGGATCTGCTCGCAGATTTCCAGCCCGTTGACCTCCGGCAGCATGATGTCCAGGATGATCAGGTCGAAATGTTGTCCGCCGACCAGCTGGAGCGCCTGCCGGCCTTCTCCGGTGGCGACCACCTCGTAGTCCTCCAATTCCAGGTTGAGCTTGACGGCTTCCCGGATATTTTCTTCGTCTTCCACCAACAGGATCCGCATAGGCATTCGGCAGTTGAATTTGCGATCCGCCTCCGCCCCGGACCGGCCGGCTGGGCCGTTCAGGAAGGCGGCAAGGGAATCTCCACCTGGAAAACAGTCCCCTGCGGCCGGTTGTTCAAAACCCGGATATTTCCCCGGTGCGCCTTGACAATTTGGTCGACGATGAACAGCCCGAGCCCGGTCCCTTTGGCATGGCGGGTATCCTCCATCCCGATGCGGTAAAATTTCCGGAAGATGCGTGCCTGCTCCGCCGCCGGGATGCCGGGGCCCTCGTCCGCCACCTCGAGCAAGACCTTTCCTTCGCCGCAACGGACGGCCACCGTCAGCGGCTTGGTATCCCCGGCGTACTTGATGGCATTTTCCAGCAGGTTGGTGGCGACCGATACCAACCCGGACCGGTCGGCCCACAAGGGGGGGCAACCGGCAGGCCGGTCGAAATGCAAGGGCAGCCCCGGATGGCGGACCGCCAGCTTGGCCAGCAAGCCTTCCGTCAAGGCCACCAGGTCCACTTCCTCGAAATGCGGCTGGTAACTCGTCTCCAACCGCGCCGACAACAGCAGGTTGTCGACCAGGCTGTGCAGGCGGTCGTTCTCCTGCAAGGCTCCCTGCAAGAGGCGTTCCGACTGTGCCCGGGTCAGCTCGCGTTTCACCAGGGTCTGCAGGGCCAACCGGACGGCCGCAATCGGCGACCGCAGCTCGTGGGTGATCGACAGCAGGAAGTTGCGCTGCTGCAGCGCCGCACCGGCTTCCCGGGCATAACTGCGGTGAATGAAAAACAATCCGAAGAAGAGGGTCGCTACAAAAACCAGGGCCTCTCCGACCACCATCCGCTCCTGCCGCCGGTATTGCTGTTCCAAGGCCTTGTAAGCGGCGAGGGACTTCAAGGATTCCTCCCCCTCCCCCGGTGGCAACTGCACCGCCAGGGTCTCCGTCTGTGCCCGGAACGTTTCCTTGTTCTTGCTGCGCAACAGCATCGTCCACCAGGTGAAGGCCAATAACATATACAGCATCACCAGGTAGGACAAAAGCCGGATTCTGGTCGTCGACATGGCAATAGATTAGGATTAGGCAAGGGCCGCCGTCCCACCGCCGGACCCGCCTTTGGCAAAGTTCCGCAATCGTCCCCATTTGCTGGGGAAAAACAAGGGTTATAATGCGGTTTCCCGCCCGGAAGACCGCCCGCCGCGGCTTCCGTGTCAAATTTTTCCGTTTTTGATGAAATACCCGGCCATGGCATGGAATTTACCGGACGATTGGAATATCTTGTCCTCCCTATCATTAATCAACGCCTACTTCATGCCTACTGCCGACAACCACGGAACCCAGGTCTTCGAAGACCTCGGCCATTGGGAGGAAGACCTCCTCCGCCGCTATCCCGACCCGGAAGCCATCGCCACCGCCAAATCGACGGATGCCTACCGGAATTACGAAGCCCCGGCCCGCGATACTGTCCGGGATTTCTACCGCATGAACCATACCTGGCAATCCTATGATTTCGTCCGCGAAAAACGGGACCACTTCCTCCGCTTCGACAAACGGGAGATGACCGTCTGGGATGCCTTCGATTTCCTCAACCAACTGGTGGACGACTCCGACCCGGATACCGACCTCGACCAGTTCCAACACCTGCTGCAGACATCCGAAGCCATCCGCCGCGACGGCCACCCGGACTGGATGGTGCTCGTCGGACTCATGCACGACATGGGCAAGGTGCTCTGCCTCTTCGGCGAACCGCAATGGGCGGTGGTCGGCGATACCTTCCCCGTGGGCTGCGCCTTCTCGGACAAGGTCGTCTATCCGGAATTCTTCCGCCTCAACCCCGATGATGGCGACGAACGGTACAACACCCGCCTGGGGGTCTATACCGAGGGCTGCGGGCTGCGCAATGTACACATGTCCTGGGGTCACGACGAGTACATCTACCAGATGCTCAAGGATTACCTGCCGGAGCCGGGGCTCTACATGCTCCGCTACCATTCCTTCTACGCCTGGCACCGGGAAGGGGCCTACGAATACCTGCTGGACGACCACGACCGCGACATGCTGAAATGGGTGCAGCTCTTCAATCCCTACGACCTGTATTCCAAATCTCCGGAACCGCCCGACTGGAAGGTCCTGCAACCCTACTACCAGTCCCTGGTGGAAAAATACCTGCCCCCTACCCTGCGTTTCTGATGCCGCCGAGGACCCGATCCGGGGCTTCTCCCCGCACCGGGTCCTCGGATTCAAACCCCATCCCAGTCCATCCTTTAAATCATTTGGAAATCTCAGTTCAAAAACACCCAGTCCACCCCCCCTGTCCTATCCCCCCCCAAAACTCCCCGAACCCCATCCCAGTCCATCTTTCAAATCATATGGAAATCCCAGTTCAAAAACAC
>CAZNLJ010000065.1:0-20006 GCA_964573725.1 uncultured Saprospiraceae bacterium | reverse complement strand
AACCGGCGGCGCTGAGCACGGTCCCGTGGAAATCGAAGGTGCTGCCGGCGCAGATCGTCGCCGGGATGGACGTGTACAGGGCGGGCAGCACGGCCAGTTCCAGGGTGACGATGCTGTCGCAGCCGCCGATGCCGGTGAGGGTGTCCGTATAGGAACCGGCGGCGCTGAGCACGGTCCCGTGGAAATCGAAGGTGCTGCCGGCGCAGATGGTCGCCGGGACGGACGCGTTCAGGGCTGGTAGCACGGCCAGTTCCAACGTCACGATGCTGTCGCAGCCGCCGATGCCGGTGAGGGTGTCCGTATAGGAACCGGCGGCGCTGAGCACGGTCCCGTGGAAATCGAAGGTGCTGCCGGCGCAGATGGTCGCCGGGATGGACGCGCTCAGGGCGGGCAGCACGGACAGTTCCAGGGTGACGATGCTGTCGCAGCCGCCGGTGCCGGTGAGGGTGTCCGTATAGGAACCGGCGGCGCTGAGCACGGTCCCGTGGAAATCGAAGGTGCTGCCGGCGCAGATGGTCGCCGGGATGGACGTGTACAGAGCGGGTAGCACGGCCAGTTCCAGGGTGACGATGCTGTCGCAGCCCAGGTAATTTGCCAGCGTGTCCTGATAAGTACCAGCTTGGGAAATGAGGGTGCCTTGGAAGAAAACGGATTCCCCGTCACAAAGGACGAGCGAGCCACCGTTCGAGGAGGCGGGCAGCTGGACGAGTTCGAGCACAATCGTGCTGTCACAGCCGGCCAGGGACGGTATCACATGTGTATAGCTGCCGCTTTCCAGGTAAACATTACCCAGGAAGGGAAAGGGGGTGCCCTGGCAAACCACCGAGACCAGCTGGATGGTATCCTCCGGCAGGACGGTCAGCGTCAACAGCCGGCTGCTGTCGCAACCCCGGATGCTTTGGTAGGTATCCAGGTACGTTCCGCCGATAGCATAGCCTTCAAAGGACTCTCCTTCGCAGACGGTGGCCTCCAGCTCCGTCAGAAAGGAAGGGTAAACCGTCAACAGCAGGGTCCTGGTGCTATCGCAGCCGTTGGCGGTGGAAAAGATATCCGTGTAGGTGCCGGAGGCTGCATAGCCCTGGAAGACTTCCCCTTGGCAGATGCTGGTATCCAGCCAGACGGAGGCGGAAGGATGAACGGTGACGGTGGCGGATGTCAGCACCGTACAGCCGGCGGCATCCGTAACGGTCAGCGCATAGTTTCCATCGGAAAAAAAGGTATTGGTGGCACTGTTCGGCTGGAACCCGCCGCTCCATTGGTAGGAGATGCCGCCGGAAGCGCTCAGCACCACACTGTCGCAGCCGGTGGTGGCACCGGTGATGTTCACCGGAAAAGTGGGCGGGCTCAAGCCCCAGGTGATGTTGGTGTAATTTTCCGGTGTCGAGGAATAGATGGTCACACAATCGAAGTTTCCCGGAAATTGGATGACGGCGTAGCCCTCCGAGCCGATGATTTGCGTCGGGGAAGCGAAATTCATGCCTCCGCCATGGAAGACGACATCATAGGGCAGGGAAAAATCCAGGGTGACCGGAATGGAAACCTGGCCCAGGGAAGCCAGGACCAGGACCGGGTTGGAGACGGTTTCAGAGAAACACATGGTCGTCTCCCCCCCTTGCCCGGCGCTCCAGGTGGTCCGGGGCACGGTGCCGTTCGGCAGGTTGCCGCCGAAGCCGTTGAAAGCGCCGTAGTTGAAAATGCCGGGTGTCGCGTCGAAATTGTAATTCGCCGTCATTTCGACCGCAATCGGTTGTCCGTTGAGCATCACGGTACCCACGGCGCCGAAACCGGTGAAACTGTTCCAGGTGGTCCAGGCGAAATCCTGCGTGCAGGGTAAATCCTGCGTGCAGGGTAACAGGAGCGCCGGCGGGGCGGCGGACATCATCAGGACAATACCCGGAAGGGACGCACACAGGCTGAGGAAAGTTCGGGTAAGCGGCATGATCCGGATGTTTGGGCGGTAAAAGATGCACAACTGAATAAAGGTAAATAAATCCGCCGGTCCGTTCCCGATTCCTACGGCTGCGCACCATGTTAAATCTCTGTGAACCCCGGCTTGGGCTTGAATAAAATACCCTTATGCGCGGACTTCCCCGTAACTTTGACGTCCAGGATGCAAGGGGTCGGCGCCGGTCGGCGTGCGGGAAGGCATACCGTTCCTGACCCGATTGCTGCGCCGCAGGCACAAAATGAACACATGGAACAGACCCCTTTGGAAAAGACGGTGGCCCTCCTCCACAGCCTGTTGGAAACAAACCGGGTGAAAATGGAGGTGGGGCAACGGGACAGGAAGCGGCTGCCGTCGGATAAGCCGGTCCTGTTCATCTCCAACCAGACATTGGGAGCCGTGGAGGAATGGGCCTTGATGGCCCTGTTGTTGGAGGCAGGGCATCCGGTCCGGGTCCTTTCCGACCGGACGCCGGCGGACAAGGCCCTGTCGCCGTTCTACCATCGTCCGGAGGGACACGCGCTGTGGGGAACGGATGCGTATGCCGACAACTTGTGTCAAGCGCTCCGGCAATTGACCCAGTCGGGTTTTTCCGTCCTCCTTTGCCTGCATTTCAATGACCGCTCCCTGGATACCCTGGTCCGGAACCGGCTCTTGAATAAGATCATGAAACGGATCCGCCAGGTTCAGGTGCTGGTGGTACCGATCCGGCTCAAGTCCACCATCCCGCCGTTCCTGCGGCCGGGTTTGGGCAGTAAGGTGGCGATGCGGCTGCACCGGGGGGAACCCATCCGCCTGGTAGTCCGGGTCGGCAGTCCGATTTCGGTGGCGGAACAGGAAAAGTTCGAGAAAGCGGGCGAGTTGCGCCGCTTCCTGCAATCCCGGATATTCTCCCTGGGTACGGCGTTGGATGTGCCGGCATTTTACTCCTTCCGGCAGTGGTTCCGACGGGAAGGGCAGCCCCTGGCGTTGGCGGAGCCGGTTCCCACCGACCTGATCCGGGAGGAAATCGGAAGCTTGGGAGCCGCACAACGCATCGCCGCACAAGGGCCGTACGATATACTCTTTGCGGAGGCCAGGCAGATTCCCCATACCTTACAGGAAATAGGCCGGCTGCGCGAGTTGACCTTTAGGGAAGTAGGGGAGGGGACAGGCAAGTCGTTCGACCTCGACGAATACGACCTGCACTATCACCAGCTCATCCTGTGGCACCGGGAGGCCGGCGAGATCGTCGGGGGCTACCGGATGGGCCTGGGCGATGTGATATTCGAACGGTACGGCGCCAGTGGATTCTACATCAGCTCCTTGTTCCGCATCGGAAAGGGCTTCTATCCGATCTTGCCGGATGCGGTGGAACTGGGCCGGTCCTTTGTCGTGCCCGCCTATCAGCGACATCGGCTTCCCTTGTTCCTGTTGTGGAAAGGCATCCTGTTTTTTCTCCTGAAAAATCCGCAATACCGCTACCTTTACGGCCCGGTCAGCATCAGCAAGTACTATTCCCACATCTCCCGGGGACTAATCGTGGCTTTCATCCGGAAGTATTACTTCGACCATCGGTTGGCTGCCCATCTTCGGCCGCGCAAGCCTTTCCGGTTCAAGGTCGACAAGGTGGATGTGGAAATGCTGGCCAGCCACCTCAGCGAGGAACTTCAGTCCCTGGACAGCCTGATCGAGGATATCGAGCCGGCGCACATCCGTATGCCGGTCCTGGTGCGCCAGTACTTGAAACTGAATGCGCGTTTCATCAGTTTCAATGTGGATCCCAACTTCTCCGACGTGCTGGACGGATTTATCCTGCTGAACTGGCAGGACATCCCCGCGGATGTCCTGGAAGCCTTGCGGAAGGAGGCTTGACCGGCGCCGGGCTTGGCGAGGTCCCCACCCCCGGCCCCGGGCACTTGCCGCGGGGAGCGGGCGGGGCGGAACCGACACAGGTAAACACGTGCAAATAATCATGCGAACCATCAGGGCTGTCACCAGAGGTGTCGGAGTGGGCTTGTCGGTCGGACTCGTGCTGTTGTCGGCGACGCTGGCCACGGCGTTCCCATGGCCCGGCCTCGCCGGGGCCCTTCGGATCCGGCGTTGGTGGGCGGTCTTCACCCTGCGGTGGTTGGGCATGGAGGTGTCTTTCGAAGGACCTGTCCCGGACGGACTGGGTCCTGTCCTGTTGGTAGGCAACCACCGCTCCTATCTCGACCCGATCCTGGTATTGACGGACCTGCTGGCCTTTCCGATCGCCAAGGCGGAAGTAAGCCGGTGGCCCTTGATCGGTGCGGCGGCGCGCGCCACCGGAATCATCTTTGTCTGGCGGGAAAAACGGGACAGCCGGGCAGCCGCCCTGCAGGCTATGGAGGAAAAGTTGCGGGAAGGTTATTCCGTGCTGGTCTATCCCGAAGGGACGACCCATGCCGATCCGTATACCGCTCCTTTCAAGGCGGGCGCATTCCGGGTGGCAGCCTCGATGGGCATCCCGGTCGTTCCGGTCGCCATCGAATACCAGGCGGCGGAGGATGCCTGGATCGGGGCGGATACCTTTGTATCCCATTTCCTGCGTACTTTCGGACGGCGCGGCAGCCGGGCCCGGATGGCTTACGGCCCGGTCCTCTCCGGATCGGATGCCGCCGGTCTGTCCCAGGAGGCCCGCCGCTGGATTGATGAAAAATTGCTGGATTGGCACTTGCAGTTGGTGGCAGAAGGATATCGGCAGGCAGCGGAGACGCCCGTCCTGGCCGGTCACCCCGGCGGCTGACGGACCTGCCCGCTCCCACCATGCCCTGCTAAAACTATCGACCATGCACAACCCAAGTTATTTGGCCAAGGCATTGTTGCTCGTCATCCTGATGTCGGCAGCCGGATGGAATGCGACCCAGGCCCAGCCGCAGCGTTTCAAAGCCGGTATCGCTTTCGGACTCAACGGTTCCCAGTTGCAAGGGGACGACGTGGGGGGGTACAACCGCCTCGGTTTGCAGGGCGGCTTGCGGGCCGTGACCATCCTGACCGACAAGTCGGAACTGGTCTTGGAAATGTTGTACTCCCAGCGGGGAAGTTACAGCAAGTACGGCTCTCCGAAATGTCCGAACGGGGATATCAGCATCGGCCTGCAATACGTGGAGGTGCCGGTCACTTATTGCTACAAGGATTGGTACCAGGAGGAAGATGGCTACTATCGCCTGCAGGCTTGCGGCGGACTCTCCTACAGCCGGTTGATTTCGGCCAAGGCACTCGGTTCCTGCCATGACGACCTGGTCGACAAGTTCAACCAGAACGATGTCGGTATCGTGCTGGGGGTGGAGTATTTCACCAGTCCCCGTTTTCTGTTCGGCGCCCGATGGTCCAGGTCGCTGACCTTGCTGTACAACAAGGACAAGCACGATCCTGGCCGAAATTCCCTATGGGGTTATTTCCTGTCCTTCCGGGGGGTGTATCTGTTTTGAGGAGGAAGCGGATCAGGTCCTGTTGTACCGGCGTTGCACCAGCTTGATGAAATTACGGGCCTTGTTCTTCCGGGCCGGGGCGCTCCAGTCGAAGCGGGCGGCAACATGTTCGAGCAGATAGCGGGAAGCCTCCTCGAAATCGCGGCAGCGGTCCAGCGCGTCGAGGGTGGCGTCGAAGAGGGCGGCATCTCCGCTGAAAAGTTCGTTGGTGTTGAAAATCCGCTCGTTGAGTCCCATGGCCTTGCGGATATCCTGGATGGGCAGTGCGCCCAGTTTTTCCGATAATTCCTTGGCGGCATCCACTGAGAACAGGGCGAGCAGCTCCGCGTCGGGCTCGTTCCCGGCAACTATTTCCGGTGTGGGGACCGGGGACATCTTTTCTTCGGGGGGTACTACCGGCCGGACCGGAGGTTCGGAAGAGCGGTGGCCGGCAGCCGCCGGGAAGGAGACTGCCGGACGGTCTTCCGGTTTCGGGGTGGGTTCGGCCCTGGCAGGAGCAGGTACCGGTTCCCGGTTTGGTGTGAAAAGAGCAGTTTTCGGGTGGCCTGTTTGTGTGGGCGGTTCGGTCCGCAGTATTTCGATGCCCGGCGGGCCGTCGGGTGCAAGGTTCGGTAAGGGGGGTGTTTTTCGGACGGGTTCCGGTATCTCCAGGAACCCCTCGTACAGGTGTCGGATGTAGGACCGCATCAGGTCCCGCTCTACGGCGGAGGCCCCGCCCGGGGCGGCCTCGATGTGCCGGTATAAGGTGTTGATTTTTTCCAACAGGGTCTTGATGCGCTGATGGTCCATAGGTCGGGTGCTTATAATTTGTCTTGTTTTGTGGAAAGCAATATTACGGCTACCTTCGCATCCTTGCTTTGGAAGGTCAAAGATAACAATTATTTTTAATACCTGGCTTAATTTGGCGGTGGGCCGTTTCCCGCGGCCCTGTTTCTGTGGGTGGCAAGGGGCCTCTCGGTGGCCGGAATCCGTCCTCGTTCGGGCGATTCGCGGGGAATCGGGCGAGATGGCGGTGCTTCACGGGTAAACAAAATGACGAACATGTTTCTGGAGCCTAACTTCAAAGGGCAGCGCAACGGTTGGATAGAGGTGATTTGCGGTTCCATGTTCTCCGGTAAGACGGAGGAACTGATCCGTAGGCTGAAGCGGGCCCGGATAGCCAACCAGACGGTCGAGATCTTCAAGCCGCGGGTGGATACACGGTACGATGCGCGCAAGGTGGTGTCGCACGACGACAATTCGATCCAGGCGCATCCGATCGACCGGGCGGACCAGTTGTTGGCGATGACCCGGTCGGTTTCCGTGGTAGGCATCGACGAGGCACAGTTCTTCGATGGCGGGTTGACGGATGTATGCCAGGAGCTGGCCCTGGCCGGCAAGCGGGTCATTGTCGCCGGTCTCGACATGGATTTCAAAGGCCGGCCGTTCGGATCGATTCCGTCCTTGTTGGCGGTGGCAGAGTACATCACCAAGGTCCATGCGATTTGCCAGCACTGCGGCAACCTGGCCACGCACTCCTTCCGCCTGGCGGCGGATGAACAGACGGTGGTCCTGGGGGAAAAGGATGTGTACGAACCCCGTTGCCGGACTTGCTACCACCTGGGTGCTTCCCTGCAGGCTTCCCCGGCCGGTCCGGCCTGATGGGTGCCCCCCCGGCCAGGTCCAAAACTACAGACCATGGAACAAGTCATCGAATCCTTTATTGAAAACGCCCTGCGGGAGGATGCACCGGAAGGGGACATCACCTCCTTGGCCTGCATCCCGGCGGACGCCGCCTGCCAGGCCCATTTGCTGGTGAAGGAACCATGTGTGCTGGCCGGCATGACGATTGCCCGCCGCATCTTGACGGCGACGGATCCCGCCGCCGAGTTCGTTCCTTGCGCGGAAGACGGCGACCTGCTCCGGCCCGGCGACATCGCTTTCCGCGTCCGCTGCGGAACCCGCTCCTTGCTGCGGGCCGAACGGGTCCTGCTCAATACCGTCCAGCGGATGAGCGGTATCGCCTCCTTGTCGAGGCAGTTCGCCATGGCCGTGGATGGACTACCGGTCCGCATCCTGGACACCCGGAAGACCACCCCGCTGATCCGATTCCTGGAAAAATGGGCGGTCCGCATCGGCGGCTGCCAAAACTATCGGGACAGCCTTTCCGATTGGTTCATGATCAAGGATAACCACATCGAAGCCTGTGGCGGGGTCCGGGAGGCCATCGAGCAGGTGGCGGCGTTCCAACAGGCGAAAGGTTGGCGCAGGGGCGTTACCGTCGAAGTGAAAAACCTGGCGGAACTGCAGCAGGTGCTGGCGGTCGGCCAGGTGGATCGGATCATGCTGGACAATTTCGCCGTCCCCAGCCTGGCGGAAGCGGTCGCCTTGGTCGACGGCCGTTTCGAAACGGAAGCCTCCGGAGGAATCCGCCTCGACAATATCCGGCAAGTCGCCCTCACCGGGGTCGATTTCATCTCCGTCGGTGCCTTGACCCATTCCGCACAAAGTGTGGACCTCAGCCTGAAAATCTATGGATGACGGTCTCCCCGTCATCGCCCCGTCCAAGGTCGAGTGGCGGTCCCTGCATGGCAACCGCCATCAGGAAGGTCATATCGGAAGTACCTATCCGCTTGCGCTGATGCGTAGAAACCGGACGGACCGGCAGCCGGGCACGGGTCGGTATCCGGTCCGGCTGCAACCCGATGCCGCAACGCCCGGGCGGCCGGGTTCCCGTTGCGCCTGCCTCCCTCACTCCCGGTCATTCGATCGGATAACTCTTCAAGGTCATGTATATCATCAGGAATATCGATACGATGACCAACCAGAAACGGATATCCTTGTAAATCGTGTTTGTTCGTTCCATGTCAGTTCGGTTGAAACGGTTTCATGCACCATGTTTTTTGGCCCGCGTCCTGTCTCCCCGTCCCGGTCGGAACTGGTGACATGCCGGTCACGTCGAGGCATTGGAAGGACGGACGAGGACAGGCTCCTCAGATCAGTGGATGTACGGGAATAAGGGAGGGGAAAGGAAAGTCATGCGGCCGGGTCATTTGAGGGCGATATACCTCGGCTCTTGGTTTTTTCGGACATATTGCACACATTGTCAATTTATTAACCGAAAAAACAAGCATTTTCCATCCCATCCAAAAAGGATGCCAACTGTTTTTCTAATCAGCAACGGGGAGCAGTTTCGGAGGATTCCCGTAAGAGCAGGCGGACCGGCGGATTTTCTTTGTGTGTGAGGAAGCTACTTCCTGGACATTCGACACTTTTTGCCGGCATCGGCCGGCTGTCGCATGGACCGGTCGGCGTTTGGAATCAAAGATGAACATTTTTTCATATAAAAAAGCAGGTCGTCGCCGGTTTCCGCGGGCTGATCCGCTTTTTTAACAAAAGGCCGGACGATGTCACGGCCGGATGCTCACCATCGGATGAGCGCCGCCCCCCAGGTGAAACCGCTTCCGAAGGCGGCTAGACAGATGAGGTCGCCTGTTCGGATGACACCCGCCTCCCAGGCTTCCGCCAGGGCGATGGGAATGGTGGCGGCGGTGGTGTTGCCGTAGCGCTGGATATTGTTCCAGACCTGGTCGTCGCGCAGCGACAGTTTTTTCTGGACGAACTGGCTGATTCGCAGGTTGGCTTGGTGCGGGATGAGCAACCGCAGGTCGGCCGGCTGATGGCCTTGCTCCTGGAGGACTTCCGTGATGACCTCCGGGAATTTGGTGATGGCGGTCTTGAACACCAGCTGGCCGTCCATCTGGGGGTAGACCATCCCGTCGTCCAGCATCTTTTGCGTCAGGAACAAGCCGCCGTACTCCTGGTCCGGGTCATAGCCGAAATCCGTGTCCAACCCCTGTTGCCGGGCATGATGGCCGCCGTGGCATCCGGGGTTGAGGAAAGCCAACTGCTCCGCATGGGTACCGTCCGCATGCAACTTGCACGAGAGGATGCCTTGCCCGGTTTCCACGGCCGGCTGCAGGACGACCGCTCCTGCCCCGTCCCCGAACAGTACGGTCACGTTGCGGCCCCGGGTGGAGAAATCCAGCCCCATGGAGTGGACTTCCGCGCCGACCACCAACACGTTCCGGTAGGTGCCGGAACGGATGAACTGGTCTCCGACCGTCAGCCCGTAAATGAAACCGGAACACTGGTTTCGGATGTCCAGGGCTCCCGCCTCCCGGCCGGTGATGCCGAGTTCCCGTTGCAACAGGACGCCGCAGCCGGGAAAAAAATAATCGGGGCTCAAGGTGGCGAATATGATGAAATCGATGTCTTCCGCCCGGATTCCCGCCCGCTCGATGGCCATGCGGGCCGCTTTGGCCCCCAGGACGGAAGTCGGCTCCTCCATCCGTTTGGCATAACGCCTTTCCTCGATGCCGCTCCGCTCCCGGATCCATGCGTCGGAGGTGTCCATGTGGCGGGTAAGGTCTTCGTTGGTGACGACCTGGTCCGGTACGTAATAACCGATGCCGGCGATGCGGGAACGTATCATGTCGATTTGTTTGGTCAGGTATGCAACAGGAGGCGAGGCTGTCTTTGGCGGCTTCGCCACGCAGTCCTGCGGAAGTCCGTAAATATAACAAAAAAAATCGGGACGGAACAGTTTGGCATCGGGACGCAAACAGCCGGAGCGGGCACTGCCGGCCGGCGGTCACCGCTTTCCGGCCGGCCGGCCGCCGGTGGTCGCCGGCCGCCGTTCGGACAAGTACTGCCGGGCCGGTGGACAAGCTTCCACCGCCTGCAGGGTCAGCAGCGCCGACAAGGTGGAGGCGGCCCCGGCGTCCCGGTCGACTTGCCCGGGGCCATCGATGCCCGCATATCCGCGACCGGTCTTTTCGTCGTACATCGCTTCCCCGGCCGGGTTGTTACCCAGGTGCCAGGAGGCGAGGCGCCCCGCCAGCACGGCATAGCTGGTGTCTCCCGTCGCTTCATAAGCCGTCAGCGCCGCCTCGGCCATCGGTCCGATGCCCGCTCCTGTTTGCGGAAAAGTGTCGATGGCCAGGGTCGTCGTCCCTCCCGGAACCGGTTTCATCCGGAAGGCTCCCATACCGCCTCTTTCCAGGAAGAACGGGTAAAAGTGGTCGACTTCCATGCGGCCGGCCTCGACCCAGGCCGGCTCATCCAAGGCCATCCCGGCCCGGATCAATGCCACCGCCTGCAGGCCGCCCGCCTGCCAACGGTCCGGGTGCTCCCGGATGGCAGATTGCCAAGGCTCGACCGGATTGGAATCGACGGTGCGGAGCAAGAACTCCGCCCGCTGCTCCATCAGTTGGCGTACGGACAAGGCCGGATACGTCCGGTAGTAGCTTGTGAGCCCCGACAACAGGAGGGCCGCTTGCCGGGCATCCCCCTCCGGTAGGCAGTCCCCCGCCGGACAGGCCCGCCGCACGGCCCAGATCAGCTTGTCGGCCGAGGCCTTGATGGGCTGCTGCAGGTCCGACAAGGCCGGATCCGACAGGGCCAGGACCTCTCCCAGCGCCCATAAGGCTCGCCAGGACCACTCCGCCGGTTCCGCCCTGCTGTCGGGGTGGTCCCGGTTGATGACCTTGCCGGACCAGACATAGTTGTGGAAATAACCGCTGTCGGACTGTTGGTGCCACAGGAAACGCGACAAGGCCCCGATCCGCGCCCGGTGGTCGGCCGAAGGTGTCCGCGCATGCTGCCGACAATAAAACACCAGCGCAAGGGCCGCATCCTCCACACAGCTGAATCCCCGCTCCGGATCTCCGCTCCGGTCGTAAGTCGGGGCGGTACTGTTCCGCCAGACGGAACCTATGGTTTGTCCCTCGAATTCATCGAGGGTTACGTACAGGGAATCCAAATGGCGGGTATTGACCAGCTTTTCCGGCCTGCCGGGTGCCTCGCCGCAACCGGCCGCCAACCAGGCTGCCGCCAGCAGGGGAAACCATCCGGCCGGCAAGTTTCGGGTCGGTAGTCGCTTCGTCATCTTGATGTTGGATTGTGCATCGAATCACCGTGCCGACCCTCAGCGCCGGGGCGATACCCATTTTTCCAATTTCTCCACCACCTGGTCGATTTCCGACCGCGTGTTGTGATGCGAAAAAGAAAACCGGATGCTCTTCCGGTCGCTGTCGGCCCGGATGGCCTGCAGCACATGGGAGCCCGCTTCCGCACCGGAGCTGCAGGCACTGCCGCCGGATGCACTGATGCCCTCCAGGTCGAGCTGTAACAACAACAACCCGACCGTCGGGGATGGGGGGAAGGAGACACTGAGGACCGTGTACAGGGAGGCCCCGTCGTAATCCCCGTTGAACCGGATATCCTCGAAACTTTCCTGCAACCGGGTCATGAAATATTGCCGCAAGTCCTCGATGTGCGCCCGTACCGCCTCCATCGACCGGCAGGCCAGGTCGAACGCCCGGGCCATCCCGACGATGCCGGTGACGTTCTCGGTGCCGCCGCGCATGTTGCGCTCCTGCGACCCGCCGTCCATCCAGGGTTTCAACCGGGCCTCGCCGTTGATGTATATGAACCCGACCCCTTTCGGTCCGTGGAACTTGTGCGCCCCACCCGATATGAAATGGACCGGCGTACGGCGGACGTCCAAGGGGAAATGCCCCATGGTCTGGACCGTATCGGAGTGGAAATAGGCCCCGTAGGTCCGGCAATATTCCGCGATCTGGTCCAGGTCGTGCAGGGTGCCTATCTCATTGTTGCCGTGCATGAGCGATACCAGGACCGTGGCCCCCTGCTCCCGGAGCGCTTGCAGCTCCGCCTCCAGTGCCGGATAGGACAGGTGACCCTTGTGGTCGACCTCCAGCATGGTGATGCCGACCCCGGCCGCCTGGACCGATTCCAGGGAATGCAGGACACAGTGGTGTTCGGTGGGGGCACTGATGATGTGGTCGACCCCCAGGTCGCGGACGGCACATTTGATCGCCATGTTATTGCTCTCGGTGCCGCCGGAAGTGAAGAAAATCTCTCCGATTGAGGCGTTGAGGTGCTGGGCGATGGTCTTGCGGGCCGTTTCGAGCGCCGCCCGTACCAACCGTCCGTCGGCATGGATGGACGAAGGATTCCCGAAGTGGAGCCGCATGCTTTCCGTCATGGCTTCGAGCACCTCGGGTCGCAGCGCCGTCGTCGCGGCGTTATCCAGATATATTCTCATAGTCTTGTTTTTTGAATCTACCTCAAAGTCCCTGCAGGGCTTCCTCCAGCACCTTGATCTTTTCCTGCCCGTCCGCCAGTTTCTTGCGCTCGTTGTCGACCACGGCGGCGGGGGCGCCTTGTACGAAACGTTCGTTGGACAGCTTCTTCTCGACGCTGGCGACAAAGCCCCGGTAATAATCCAGTTCCTTGCCGAGGCGTTGCTTCTCCGCCTCGGTGTCGATGGCGGTGGCCAGGGGCAGGAAGTACTTGTCGGTACCGGAAAGGAAGGTCAGTGCACCCTGCGGTTCGTCCTGCACCCGTTCGAAACTGTCGAGGTGGGCCATCTTGACGACCATTTCCTGCAGGCCGGGGCATTCGAACAGCTGGCGGGCGGTCGGGGAGTCCTTGACCTGGAGGGGCAGGGCCTCCTTGGGGGAGATCCCTTTGGCGCTTCGGATGTTCCGCACCTCGGAGATGGTCTGTCGGGCGGCTTCCACCCATCGGACGAGGGGTTCGTCGACCGGGCCGGCCGTGGGGTAGGGGGCGACGATGCAGTCCTGGCCCGCCGGCCGTTCGCGCAGTTGGTGCCAGATCTCTTCCGTGACGAAAGGCAGGAAGGGATGCAGGGCGGCCATCAGCCTTTCGTACAGGGAAATCGTCGCCTCGTAAGTGGTCCGGTCCAGGGCTTCGGCACTGCCGTCGGGCCGGTAGGCCGGTTTGATCATTTCCAGGTACCAGGAGCAGAAATCGTCCCAGACCAACTGGTACAGGCTAAGCAGGGCATCCGACAGCCGGTACTGGTCGAAGAGGGGCTGCAGGCCGGCGACGACCTGCTCGGTACGGGCGGCCATCCAGTCCGCCGCCAGCCGCCGGACGGTTCCCTGCGGAACGTCCTCCACCTGCCAACCCTTGATGAGCCGCAGGGCGTTCCACATCTTGTTGCAGAAGTTGCGGCCCTGCTCGCAGAGTTTGCTTTCGTTCAGCACCGTATTGGTCGCCGCGTCGATCGGGGCATCGAAGATGATGTCGTTGCCGGCGGATCCCGACAGCAACATTCCGAATCGGACGCCGTCCCCGCCGTAGGTGTCGATCAATGCCAGGGCGTCGGGGCTGTTGCCCAGGGACTTGGACATCTTCCGCCGCTTGTTGTCGCGGACCATCCCGGTGAAGTACACGTCCCGGAAGGGCATGGCGCCCCGGGGGCCGTCGCCCAGCAGGGCGGGCGACCATTCGTAGCCGGCCATGATCATCCGGGCGACCCAGAAGAACATGATGTCCCAGCCGGTGACCAGCACATTGGTCGGGTAATAATAGGCGAGCTCGTCCTGGCGCTCGAACCCGTCGAAGACGCTGATGGGCCACAACCAGGAGGAGAACCAGGTGTCGACCACGTCCTCGTCCTGCTCGAGGTCGGCCTCCGTCAGCCCGGGGTTGCCGGTGGCCTGCCGGGCCTGTGCCAGGGCCGCCGCCGCGTGCTCCGCGACGAAGGGCACTTCCTCCCCGTCGCGTGACCAACGGCCCTCCGGGGTGCGCAGGTACCAGGCCGGTATCCGTTGCCCCCACCACAGCTGGCGGCTGATGCACCAGTCCCGGACATTCTCCTCGTTCAGCCATTGGTAGTACATGTTCCACATGTTCTCCGGAAAAAAGCGCACATCGCCGGAGCGGACGGCCTCCAGGGCGGTCCGGGCGAAATCGTCCATGCGGAGGAACCACTGCCGGGTCAGCCGGGGTTCGACTACGGCGTCGGTCCGCTCGGACCGGCCGATGTTGGTACGGTAGTCCTCGACCTTATCCAGGCAGCCGGCTTCCTCCAACAGGCGCCGGATCTGCTTGCGGGCGGCAAAGCGGTCTTGCCCCACCAGGACCTGCGCCCGCTCGTTGAGCTTGCCGTCCGCAGTGAGGATATCGATGACGGGCAGTCCGTGGCGTTGCCCGATGGCGTGGTCGTTCTGGTCGTGCGCGGGGGTGATTTTGAGGGCACCGGTTCCGAAGGAGCGGTCTACATAGCTGTCCGCTATCACCGGGATGGCGCGGTTTACCAACGGGATGAGCACATTCTTGCCGACGAGATGCCGGTATTTTTCCTCCTCCGGATGGACGGCCACCGCCACGTCGGCCATGATGGTCTCGGGCCGCTGCGTCGCGATGGTGATCCAGGTGCCGGGGTCGTCCTCCAGGACATAGCGGATGTGGAAAAGCTGGGCGTTTTCCTCGCGGTAGACCACCTCCTCGTTCGACAGGACGGTCTGTGCCTCCGGATCCCAGTTGGTGATGCGGAGGCCCCGGTAGAGCCGGCCTTTGCGGTAGAGGTCCGCAAAGACGTGTGCCACCGCCCGGGAGAGGCTGGGCTCCATGGTGAAGCGGGTCCTCTCCCAATCGCAGGAGGCACCCAGCTTCTTGAGTTGGTCCAGGATGATGCCGCCGTATTTTTCCTTCCAGGCCCAGGCGTGGCGGAGGAAATCCTCCCGGCTCAGGTCGGATTTACGGATACCCTGTTGGCGGAGCAGCTGCACGACCTTGGCTTCCGTGGCGATGGAGGCATGGTCGGTGCCGGGCACCCAGCAGGCGTTCTTCCCCTGCATCCGGGCGTGCCGGATGAGGACGTCCTGGACGGTGTTGTTGAGCATGTGGCCCATGTGTAGGACGCCGGTCACGTTGGGCGGCGGAATCAGGATGGTGTAGGGTTCCCGGTCGTCCGGGGTGGAATGGAAATAGCCGGCCGATTCCCAATGGCCATACCATTTGGTTTCGGTCTCCGCGGCGTTGTATCTGGTCGATAAGGTCATGGTGCGTTGTTGAGATGAAAGGGCTGGTTGTCCGGAAGGGTCAATAGGTGAGGTGGGTGATGTCTACCGCGCCCATCCGGCGGGCGTCCACCAGGTAGAGGTGGTCGTATTCGTCCGCCGGCATTCGGCTTTCGACGATTTTCCCGGCCAGGTTCCGGAGCAGGTCGGGCAGGGTTTCCGGGGTGGCGACGACCAATACCCGTTTGCCGCGGAAATTGCCGAGGACCATTTCCACGAAGGGGTCCAGTTCGTCGGATTTGAACAGGTTGAGTTCGACCTGGTTCTCCTGGGCGGAAAAAAGGCCAGTCTGCATGGCGGCATTGCCCTCGACATACACCTGGGCGAGTTGCACTTTGCCCATGAGGTTGGCCAGGTAGCCGGCCCGGGCCGTCCCCATATTGGAGAGGGAGGTTTTCCCTTCGCGGCTTTCGGCGGGGCGGACGATGAAGAAGGTGACCCGGGAGGTATCGCCCGGTTCCGGGAGGGGGAGCCGGCGGTCGTTGTCGAGCAGCAGGTGGTCGGCGGCGGTCATGGCCAGTTTGCCGGCTGTGGCGCTGAGCGGAGCGCGCAGGGCTTCCGCTTCGGCGGCGGCGGTTTGGGTAGCTTCCTCGCGGGCGGTCTCATCGCCGGCACAGGCGGATTGGAGCATCATCAGCAGGGAAAGGCCGGCGGCCAGGTGTCGGGTACGGATCATCGGATATGATTTTGAAGCCGGGTGGGGGAGGGGCTTGCCCATGGCCACCGGGCCGGTTGTCCGGTCACCCTTCCGGATTCCGGACCAGCGGGTCCGGCGGCGGGGTGCCGGGTATCCTAACCTACGGACGACCGTACCGCCGGGTTGCAGGGATCCGGCGGTGCGGCCGTGTAGCGTCGATCATTCGGCGAACAGGTCGATCTGGTGGCGCAGGAGGTCCTCCAAGGATTCGCGGCGCCGGACCAGGTGGTCGCGGCCTTCGTGGATGAGTACCTCCGCCGGCCGGAACCGGGAATTGTAGTTGGAGGCCATGGCGAAGCCGTAGGCACCGGCGTTGAACAGGCAAAGGATGTCGCCTTCGCGAGTCTCCGCGATCATGCGGTTGGCACCGAAGGTGTCCGTTTCGCAGATATTGCCCACCACGGAATAGATCCGGGGTTTCCCTTCCGGATGGCTGAGGTTGACGATATGGTGATAGGCGTTGTAGAACATCGGCCGGATGAGGTGGTTCAGGCCGGAGTCCACGCCCAGGAAGACCGTGGCGGGGGTGGGCTTGACGACATTGACCCGGACGAGCAGGGTGCCCGCCTCGCTGACCAGGAACTTGCCCGGCTCGAAGATCAGCGTCAGGTCGCGGCCGTATTCGCGGCAGAACTCCCGGAACCGCTCCGAAATACGTTGGCCGACCTCCTCGATGTCGGTTTCCACATCGTTGGGCTTGTAGGGGACCTTGAATCCGCTGCCGAAGTCCATGTACCGGAGGTTCGGGAACTGCAGGCCGGCGGTCAGCAGGATGTCGGCGCCGAGCAGGAAGACGTTGGCGTCGAGGATGTCGGAGCCGGTATGCATGTGCAGGCCTTCCACCTGCAGGCCGGTGGCCTCCACCACCCGCAGGATATGCGGCAGCTGATGGATGGAGATGCCGAACTTGGAATCCACGTGGCCGGTGGAGATGTTGGTATTGCCACCGGCCATGATGTGGGGGTTGATGCGGATACCGACCGGGATGTCGGGGAAGGCCAGTCCGAACTGTTCCAGCATCGAGATGCTGTCGATGTTGATCCGGACGCCAAGGGAGACCGCCTGCCGCATTTCCTCCATGGATACGCAGTTCGGGGTGAACATCACCGAGGCCGGCTGGAAGCCGGCGGCGAGGCCCAGCTCCACTTCCTGGATGGAGACGGCATCCAGTCCGGCGCCCAGCCGGCGGATGAACCGGAGGAGGCTGATGTTGGTATTGGCCTTGCAGGCGTAGTTGAGCTGGAGCGCCGGTACCTGGAAGGCCCGACTGAGCCGTTCGTACTGCCGGCGCACCGTGGCCGTTTCGTAGACGTACAGCGGGGTGCCGTATTTTTTTGCCAGCTCCAACGGTTGGATGCCGCCGGTGTAGGAGTATTGCCTGATGGATTCCATGCGTAGCTTTGCGGTCCGTGGCGGGGGATGCGGCGGTGTGCACGCCGGGGCATGCCCCTGCGCCGGCAAAGATAGGGCATCGCGGGAACTTGGGGGAGGTCCGGTACCGGGAAAGTACGGTCCGGCCGGCCGGGTTTCCCACCAAATCGGGGCCGGACTGCATCCTCTGGTACAGGGATACGCGGCAGGACGCCGTCCCGACCCTTTCCCGTCACATAATCCGACCGAACCTTGACTTTGGAACAGATCATCAGCGGCTGCAGGAAGCTGGACCGGAGGTCCCAACAGGCCCTGTACGACCGGTTCGCACCGATGGCGCTGGGCGTCTGCCGCCGTTTCGTGTCCGACCCCATGGCGGCGGAGGATGTGCTGATGGAAGGTTTCTTCAAGGTACTGACAAAAATCGGTACCTACCAGGGCGAGGGCAGCTTCGAAGGTTGGATCCGGCGCATCATGGTCAATGAATCGCTGATGTTCCTGCGGCGGCACGATGCGCTGAAGTTCGCGCAGGAACTTGTCGCAGGCAAGGACCTGCCTTCGGAAGGACCCTCCGTGCTGGACGAAATCGGGGCCCGCGATATTCTCGGCCTGCTGGATCGGCTGCCTACCGGCTACCGGACGGTCTTCAACCTCTATGTGCTGGAAGGTTTCAAGCACCGGGAGATCGCCGACCAGCTGGGTATCAGCATCAATACCTCGAAATCACAGCTTATCCTGGCCCGGCAGCGCATGGAGGAACTCCTCCGGTCCCGGCTGGGTTATCCGTAGGCCGACCGACTGCCGGTCCCGGCATTCCCCGTTTCTCCATATTCCGACCACCACCTTTCATCAATATTGTACATGACTCACGAAAAGGATCCCCGCCACCTGGAAATTCCACCTTCGCCGCAAGCCTGGCAACGCCTGGAAGCGAAACTGGACCGATATGCCTGGCAACGGCGCAGGCGCCGGTTGTACAGCCGGGCGCTGCCGGCCGCCGCCGCGGCGGTCCTGCTACTGGTGATGGGGCTGCACCACTTGCAAGCGCCCGACCGGGACCGCTACGCCTTCCTCTTCCAGTCCCCCGCCGTCCTGGAGGACCTGCCCCCGACGGAAGGGTGTGCGCCGGTCTGCCTGTCGCTGGAAGCCTTGCGCAAGCACGCGGACCGCTATCGGGTCAGCGGCCGGAAATAGCCGACCGGCTTCGGGTACCAAACAACGCATCTCCGACGGGATGCCGACCGGGGCCCGCGACAGCCCGAGAACCGATGCTCCTTTCCGGAAGGAATGGGAAGACGTCCTTCCCCTCGAGGTCTGTGAGGGAATCGACATCCGGTTGAGTCGCCCCCTTTGGGAGCGGGAGAATTGCCGACATTCTTGCAATTCCAAGAAAATACCCGATCCGCGCGAGGTGCGCAGCGATTTTGAAATAGCCGTCCGGCCGCCGGACGGGGCCGGTGAGGAGGGAAAACAAGGTAGGGGGCCGGGCTATCCGTCGAGTCACCGGAGCTGCTTCAGGGCCGTTCCGGTTGGTCCTCGTAAAAGGCGGATCGCGGGGTCAGCGCCAGTTCGGTGAAGAAATCCGCGATTTTTCGGACGACGGCATCCAGGTAAGCGCTTCCTTTGTCTGCATTGGACGCATGCGGGTTGCCCACGCCCGTATCCCGGGAGACGGTGGTCCATTCCCGTTGGGCGCTGACCCAGCCCTCCCGCATGGCACGGAAGCGCCAGGGGCGGCTGGCACCGTCCCCCGCTTCCGACAGCGGCCGGACCAGCTCCGGGTGGAGGTGCATCATCAGGCTGGTCTCCATTTCGTCGGCATGGTCGCCGTCGAGGTGGGAGAAGTAACCGGTCTTGTCTTCCGTCCGGAACCAGTTGAGGGCGCAAGTGAAAAGACCGGGGTAGTGGAAGGAAAGTTCCCGGACCATGGTCTTGAAATCATTGCCGCCATGGCCATTGAAGATGACCAGCTTGTCGATGCCTGCGCGGACCAGGACGTCGCAGAGGTCCCGAAGGATGGCCAGCTGGGTGCTGGGCAACAGGTTCATGCAAAGCCGGATGTCCAGCTGACCGGTCTGTACGCCGAAGGGGATGGCCGGCAAGACGACGACCCGTGCACCCTGTTCCCAGGCTCTGGCGGCGGCGGCCCCGACGATGGCCTCGTTTTGGTAGTTGTCCGTGCCGTACGGCAGGTGGTAGTTGTGCGCTTCGGTGGCACCCCAAGGAAGTACCGCAAGCTGGTAATCGGTCTGTCGCACGGTTTCCCAGGATACTTCCGACAGGAGATAAGGTTTGGGTCGGTAGTTGGACATGATGGCAGGCAGGTTTTAGTGAGAAGATGGTCACGGCGGCCGGGTCGGTTTGCCGACCCGGCCGCACGAAGGTACTCCGGATTCAGGAATTGCGGAAACCAGCGCCAGCGAATGTACCGTCCGCGCATACACCGGTAATCCGGCCTATCTGTCCATACCGGCCGGCGTGCCTGCGCCGGCGTGAGATTGGGTTGTCATTTCCCGAGCCAAGGATTATTCTAGCCTCGCATACACCCGGGAATCCGGTCCATCTGTCCATACCGGACGGCGTGCCGGCGCCGTAATGAGATCGGGCTGCCATCGTGCCGGCCCCTTGCACACATCTATCATCCTGTAACCCCCTGATTC
>CAZNLJ010000064.1:0-20305 GCA_964573725.1 uncultured Saprospiraceae bacterium | reverse complement strand
CCGGCGGCGCGCTTGGGCGCGCCGCCGGCCGTCCTGTCCAAAAGGCGAGAAGCGCCATAAAGACCCGTTGGTTCTGTGTAGCTTACGTTTTTATACAATCTTGCGAACCTTGCAATCAAAATATTCGATTTGTTTTTTGAGGTGCGGAAGATGAGATCAACCCGACTTTTTTCCGACTTATCGACCGGCTTTGCCGGACCCGATGGGCATGCTTATGAAGACCGGCCGGCACACCCCGCCCGATCGATGCGAAAGGGTCCGGGGGCAAGCCGGGGGCGACGGCCTTCGACCGCATGGACAGGCAGGCACCGGACGAGCTCCGGCACACAGGCCGGCCGCGCGGACCGGCAATGACAAGACCATATCCAACCCATACCATCCAACACTGCGCATGAAAACCAAGCCGACCATCCTTTCCAGCCGAGCAAAAGACCCGATACCAACATCACGGATACGCCTGACGGTTCTGCCGGCGATCCTGGCCATCCTGGTGCTACCCTTCCATCTTCATGGCCAGACCGAACCGTCCGCCCTGCTGGACTTGCAAAGTACCGAGAAAGGATTCCTGTTGCCCCGCATGACGGTCGCCCAACGGGACGCGATCGACGGGCCGGCGACCGGGCTGATGATTTTCAATACGACAGCCAACTGTTTGCAAATCAACTACGGAAGCCCTTCGGAACCTTCCTGGTACCCGTTCGGCTGTATGGGAACCATCAGCACGCTGGACTGCGGCGGCGCCGGAGCGTCCGGCAACCTGGTCTCCGGCCAGGCCGCTGACGGGATCGTCGTCAAGGTCCCATACACCGGTGGTACCGGCAGTCCCCACAACGGACAAACCGTCGCCTCGACCGGGGTCACCGGGCTGACGGCGACGCTGGCTGCCGGGAACTTCGCCTCCGGCGCAGACAGCCTGGCCTATGCGATTACCGGGATTCCGACCGGCGGCGGCACGGCAGGTTTCGCACTCAACATCGGGGGACAAGGCTGCCTGCTTTCCTTGCCGGTGACGGAAGCGGCCCCAACATGCTGGGCCAAGGTCAATGCCACAGATACGCTGTTCTTCATGTGTCACAATCTCGCCGCTGCGAATACTTCCGCCGACCCTTTCGAGCCGAGCTGGGAAATCAACGGCGGGTACTGGCAATGGGGCCGAAAAGGACCGGATGCCACCCAATGGCTGACTGCCAACACGGTGCATTTCGCGCACGGACCGACGGGGCCCGACTCCACCCAGGCCAACCGCGACACCATTGCCGGCTGGAGCACGGCCAACGCACCAACCGGTGCCTGGTCGGATAGTACCAAGACCAGCGAAGACCCCTGTCCGGCCGGTTTCCGGGTCCCCGGAAAAGCGGAATGGGACGGGGTCCTCGCGAACAATACCACGAGTGTTACAGGTACCTGGGTGGACAGCGCCACCAATTACACGACCGGGCGTTTCTTCGGGGCCGGGCTGATGCTGCCGGCGGCCGGCTACCGCAACAAGAATTTCGAGGGTTTGCTGCAAAGTCGGGGCCTGGACGGCTATTATTGGAGCAGTACCGCGAATTACACCTACTCCAACGCTTCCTGGAACTTGATGTTCGGCAGCGGCCTTGCCTACCTGTACTACCCCGGCCGGACGCACGGCTATTCCGTCCGCTGTGCGGCGGAATGATCGGGTTCTTTTTCCTGCCCGGGCCATTGGTATCGCCGGGTATCCCCGCAGGGCCCGTTCGGACACGGCATCCGGGAAGGGGGCGGTGTATAATTCCGGCCTTATCCTTGGCCGTTCGTGTGTGCTTTCCTATCTTGTTGGGACTTCCGGCTTCCGGCCGGAGGCCATCCATCCAACCCAACTTCACAAAAATCAATCGTCATGCGAAAAACCATCCTCATGCTGCTGGCCGGGCTGCTGGCCGGTAACCTCCTGGCCGGCGACATCCTGACCCTGGCCGAAGGGCCGTCGTTCGAAGGGAAAATCATCCGGATCCGGGACTGCCACGTCACCTTCCGGGCGGGCGGAGAAAAATTCCGGATTCCGGCGGCGGATATCCTGTCGATCCGGTTCGAAGATCCGCAGGACAAGGTCTACACCGAATACCTGCGGCTAAGTGCCCAGGATCCCAACCGGTGTTTCCGCGGCAAGACGGATGCCGCCCTGTACCACGGCAAGAACGGCGGCCATTTCCTGCTGGGGGTCTTGTTCGGGCCCATCGCGATGGTCGGGACGGCCCTGTCCAGTCCGTATCCGGAAAAAGGGCGCCGGACCGTATTGATGTCCACCAACAAGGACCTGTTCAGCGACCCGGAATACCTGCTGTGCTATAAAAAGAAAGCGAAGGGGAAACTCATCGGCATGGAGGCCCTGGGCTGGGGAACCTGGATATTGGCCTTGGTCCTGGCGTATCAGTTTTCCGCCGGCGGCTGAGGCGGGGCCGGAACCGGATGGCACCGATCGCAGCGTGCATCGGCCTCCGGGCGACAGCCGACCCATTGGCCCGATGGTTGAAGCCAACAAGCGGATAACACCTATCCCTGATGAAGACAAAACTTGCTGCACCGCTCCGTGGCGGAGGTGGGACGCGCATAAGGCGAATGACGGGGAATCCGGGCCCTTTGATGTCAATAAACGGGAAAAAGGAAGTGAAACCACCGGGCGAAGAAGGGCCTGTACTTCCCTGCTGGGCTGGAAAGGAGTGTGGGAAGGAGCGGGTCGGAGGGGACATACATCGGCAAGTTACGGAGGGAAATTCGGGTAGGACCCGACCGCATCGCGGTTCAGTCGCGGCGCAGCCGGCTGATGTTGATGTTGAAATAAGGCAACTGCAGGTCGAACTTGTCGAGTTCGACCTGCCGGCGGGTCCGTTCCTGTGTCCGGGTGAGCACCATGGTCCAGTTGGGGAACACCTCGGCGGTGGTCAGTTGGCGGAGCACGTCGAAAAAGGACTGGGTGAAATAGCTGCCCTGCGGACCGATGTAGGCCTCCTGGCCGTAGCGGGCGGCGGTGGCGACGATTTCCCCCCGGAAATCCTGGAACAGGAAAGCGAGGTTGTCCAGCTGTCGGGTGGAGGGAAAGTGCCGGATATCCGATCGGTCGGCATACTGCCGGGGCGGGTCCCCATTGCAACAATCGGTGAGGACGAGCGCCAGCTGCGGTCTTTTGTCGCGGATGGCCTGGAGCACCTCCTGCATGTGAAGTCCCTTGCCGATCCGGAGGTACGGCAAGGGATTATCCTTACTGCATTGGCCATGGCCGGAGTAATAGAAGACGAGGATCCGGTCCTTGTCCACCGGTAATTCCCGAAGATGTTGCAGGACGGCAGCACCGTCGAACTGTTGCTCGGTGGCGAAGGTGCTGCTCGAGAACGGTAAATCCAGCACACGGCACAGGAAATCCAATTCGTGGTAGACCCGGTCGAGGTCCTGCCGGACCCCGCCCCCGATCCCCCCGTTCCTGCCCAGGTCACCGACCAGGACAGCATGAAGGGATTGGCCGGACAGCGGGAAGGCAGCCAGCAGCAACGGCAGGCACAGCTGCCAGCATTCAGGGAAGGGCCTCCCGAAGGGCCTGCGCTTTTTCATAAAAAGGGTTTTCGCGGTTTTCGGAAGCGAGGAATTCATCCAGCCGGAAGCGGGCGGAGCGATAATCCGCCACCTGTACATAAGCCAGGGCGCTGTAAAAGCGTGCAAGATTCCGACGGGCCACATACAGGGTGGAGTCCGTCGCCAGCGGCAACAAGGCGGCGAGTGCTTTTTCCGGCTGCCGCAGCTCCAGCCGGGCGATGCCGAGATAGAGGGCTTGCACGGCCGGGCAGTCCCCGGCGGCCAGGCAGCTTTCCAGTCCGGCGGCGGCGGCGGCATAATCCGCGCGGTCGTAGGCCCGAACCCAGCCGTCGGCATTTCCGCCGCCGGCCCCTTTGGTTCCGGACAAGACCCCTGCCGGCAGCGGCGCGAAGTGGGCGGCATACAGGTTTTCCGCCGGCTCCGGTTGCCACAGCCACCAGGTGGCGATGGCCGATACCGCCACCGCGGCGGCGGCGGCACGGAACCAAGTCCGCCGGAACAAGGGGCGGTCGGTCGACAAGCGCCCTTCCGCCGCCAATTCCGCATGGACGCTGTCCAGCTCCCGGTGCAGGTCTTGCTGCCGCACCATCCGGGCGAGCGCTTCCCGGATGATTGGATCGATTTCTTTTTCCATATCGTTTCAGGTAAGAGCAGGCTCATCCGTCTAGTCCCATCAGGTCGCGGAGGACCCGATCGTGCAGGCAGACGGCCCGCAATTTCCGCAGGCATTTGGCTTTTTGCGATTTGGCGGAATCCGGGCCGCTGAACCCCTTTTCCTCGGCGATTTCCTCCATGGACCATCCGCGGTAGAAGTGGAGGAGGATTTCCCGACAGTGGGCGAAGGCCGCATCGGCGAGCAAGGCCATGACCCGTCGGACGGCGCCCTCCCGGCCGGCGGAAAAGCTGTCCTCGGCCGGCAGGTCGGGCAGCTCCCGGTATATCGTCCGGTGGCGGCGCTTGCGGCGCAGCTCCTTGTACCAGCAGTTCCGGGCTACCCCCAGGAGATAGGCCTCCGGGGTGGTGGCCAGCCGGAAGTCCGGGTCGAACAGCTTGTTTTCGAACACCTCCCAGGCCTGGTGGAGGATGTCCTTGGCCTGGCGGGCGTCCCCGCTGTTGCGGGTGACGAAATGGAAGACCGGGCCGTAGGCCTTTTCATAGACCTCCTTCACAGCCGACCTTCGCTGGCGGGAATCCTTGGAGCGGAGCCGGTCGAGTGTATTCATTCGCTTCGGTTTACGGTGGTGCAGGGCCAGGGGCGGCCGGACAAGATCCGAAGCCGCATGCCCACCCGGATGGTATCCGCCGACAGCCCGTTCCAGGCACGGAGGTCCGCCACCGACACCCCGTAGGTATGGGCAAGGTGCCGGCAGGTCTCCCCTTCGCGGACCGTGTGATACCGGACCGGTGCGGCGGCGGCGGCCGGTGGCAGGCCGGGCAACCACAGGAACTGGGGTTCCTGCTCGCGGCCCATTTCCCGGGTCATTTGTGTGGTCATGGCAGCGACGTCGGCCAGCAGGCTGTCCCAGGCCGGCGCCCCACCCCCGGCCCGGGACAAGGCGTAGCAGAATGCCAGGGTGAAATAGCCGCCGAGGTGGTCCTCATAATAGGAGGCCTGGCCGGCCCGGCTGCCGGAACAGACCAGGTTGCCGGCCGATTCGCGGAACAGGACCGCCAGTCCGGCGGTATCCGTGGGCAGCTCGACCCATTCGGGGCCGGCCGCCGCCGATACCGCTTTCGGCCGGAAGCGGCTGCCGCCGGTATTGCAGCAATCCGCCAGGCTGAGGAGCAAACGGGGTCCCTTTTGCCGCAAGACCGCATTAAAGTACAACAAATCCGCCTGATTGCCCGAATCTTCCAGCAGGAATCTCGGCCAGTGGGAAATCCCGCTGTTGACCCCGTGCCCGCTGTAATGAAAGAGCACCACATCATCGGGACCGAAGCCGAGCGATGCCAGCAGGCTGTCCGCCCTCGCAAAACGCAAGCCGTCGGCCATGTACTGCGTCACACACCAGGCCATGTCCAGCTCCGCTGCCAGCCGCCGGCTTTGGTTCCGGAGCCGGTCCACATTGACGAGGACGGCCGGCCGGAGGACCGGGTCGGCGGTATCCGCCAGCACGATGAGATGGAACTGTTGCCCCGACAGGGGCCGGAGACACAAACCAAAGATTATCAGCAACCAATATTTCATAGGAAAAGATAAAGGCGGCGAAAGGAAGCCCGGCGGCCGGTCGACCGCCGCCGGGGCGTTCCCGCCGTGACGGATTTTTAGGGGCAGGCAGGGGGCCAGGCAGGGCTCAGGACCGGCCGAAGGCATTGCCGAGGCGGCGCATGTCGATACGGCGTTCGGGTGTGTTGTGGATGTCGGGTTCCTGGTCGTTGACCGGGTCAAGGCCCAGGTTCATGTCCCACTTGGGATGTTGCGGTTCCTTCCGGATACTTTGGCACATCCCGTCGGTTTCCCGCCGCATGGACAGGAGGACCTTGTTCCACATGGACCGGGGGGTATCCTGCGGGGTGACGGCCACCTGGTTCATGGCCTGTACCAGGGAGGCCGTGGCGAAGCCGCCCATGTCCGGGCTACCCCAGGAATAGCGGGCGTCGGTGGCGCTGGAGATCATGATGTCACCGGTAGCCTTCCGGAAGAGCAGGTTGAGTTGGTTGCCGGGTATGCCGGTGGTCCGGGACCAGGCTTCCTCGGTGGCGCCGATGTTGCAGGCATCGAACATGGTGATGCAGAGACGGGCACCACAGCGCTGCAGTATCTCATGGATATCCGTCTGCGGGAACCGGGCGCCGCCGTCCGTATACTGGGGCCAGCCGTTGCCGGCGTTGGCGCCGTGGCCGGAATAGTGGAACCACACCACATCGTCGGCTTCCGCCCGGAAAGCGGTGACGAAGCCGGCGACACGACCGTCCCGGCGGTCGAATTCGTGGACCTGGGCCGCCATGTGGGTGATTTCGGCGATGTGGCGGACCTGTGCCTTCATGAGGGCGGCGTCCACCTGGGCGCCGATGCCGGTGTCTTCCGTTTCACAGACCAGGATAAGGTGGATGGTGGCCGCCTGGGTGGCGGCCGGGAGGAGCAGGAGCAGGAGGGCGAAAGCGCTGATAAATTGTCTGATATTCATATGATTTGATATTTAAAAAGGTGAAAGGAATCAGGAATTGCGGCGGTTTTGGGAAGTATCGGGAAACAAGGCCCTGGCCAGGGCCGCAAACCCGTCGTGTGCGGCGTCGACATCCTCGGTGAAGCGGACCTTCCCATCGGGGGTGAGGACCTTCAGCACATCGCAGTTGGTGGCGACCAGGATGATGCTGCGTTCGTTGCCGTGCCGGATGTCGAGACCCAAGCGGGGCGAGAACAGGCAGCGTTTGGCGGCGGGGCTGCCGTCATAGGTCCCGGGATCGGTGAGGAGCTTGCGGATCTCATCGGTCGGGGCCGGCGGCAGGCTGTCGGTCTGCCGCTCGATCCGGAAACCCAGTAGGCCGGCCGCCGTGGTATCGGCAGCCCATTCGGTGAGGAGATAGGCCCTGACGACCCTTCCCTGGGATAGCAGGGCGGCGATATCGGGGGGCAGGAGGCTGTCCAGGGTGGCGGAACCGCTCGTATCGGCGGGACTTTCGGTTTCCGCAGGCGCCGGTGGGGCCGGCGCGGTCGCACCGGGGCTGTTGACCTGGGCAGTGGCGTCCAGGACCAGCAGGTAGGTGCAGAACATGAAGCAAAGGGATTTCATAAGCGCAACTTTTGGTGGTGAAGACCCGGCGCCGCAGCGGGGCGGCGGATGGCCAACCGGGCAGCGGCCCGACGGCCCGAATCCGGATGGTTACCCCCTTATCCCCGCCGCTGGGAAAAGGTAACCTAGCTTGCGCAATTTCTCAGCTCCCGCACGGTGCGGAAGATGAGTGATACCATCATGCAAACCGTGCCATCAAGTCATCTTCCACACCTAAACCCTTCCAAATAATTAATTATAAAACATTGATTTTCTGTTTTTTATTGTCAGCTACCGATGATGTGCCACGTCCTGCACTAAAAAGGGCGCAGGGCTGTGTCCCGCGCCCAAAAATTTTTTTCGGGACGGCCGGCGACGCGCTTGGGCGCGCCGCCGGCCGTCCTGTCAAAAGGGCGTAAAGCGCAATAAAGACCCTTTGGTTATGAGCACCTTACGTTATTGTACAATTATGCGAACCTTGCAATCAAAATATTCTATTTGGTTATTGAGGTGTGAAAGATGAGCATCAAGCTATTCAATTTGGTATTTGAGGTGCAGCAGATGAGCAATTAATTCGACAGGTACGGGAAGCGGAGGCCGACCGAATGGCCGGATCCAATCGCCACGGCTTCTGGTTGGGCAGTGTCGTGGTGCGCCCGACCCTTGCGGCCGGGCGGTTGGCTGCCGGCACCGTGGGCGATCCTTCCGGGCGGCGGTGAACAAGAATATTTCCTGGAAATCGGATGGTGTGGATGCCCCTTGTCGGATGCCGGCCCCGGGTACACGCCGACCGCCCCGAGGGCGGGGAAGATTGCCTGCCGGTATCCATCCGGATGACAACCGGACCAGCGGGTCATGCGACGGGATGAACCGGGCCCGGGCGGACAGCTTACCGGGTGACCAGCCGGAAGCCGAGGTCGTTGCTGCGCGTGTCCGGCAGATTGTGCTGACGGGCGGCGACCCGGCACAAGCGGCCTTCATTGCGCCAGCTGCCGCCGCGGTTCCGGCGGCTCTGACCACGGCCCGGACCTTCCGGATTCCGTTGTGAGCCGACCCGGTAGGAACCCGACCAATCCGTACACCATTCCCGTACATTACCGCTCATGTCGTGGAGCCCCAATTCGTTCGGGATTTTTTTTCCGACCGGATGGGAGGTGCCGGCACTATTGCCGACGTACCAGACCCGGCTGCCGAGCTCATTGCCGCCGGCGAATTTGTCATCCCGGCTCTTGTTCCCCCCGCGGGCCGCGTATTCCCATTCCGCCTCCGTCGGCAGCCCGTAGCTGCCGCCGGTGCGGGCATTCAGCCGGCGGATGAATTCCTGCGCCTCCTGCCAGCTGACGAAATACATGGGATAATCCGGTCCTTCCCCGGCCAAAGGCAGCTGCCGGCCGAACCGGTCCCGTTGCATCCGGACGGTCGTCCCCATCACCGCCTCCCACTGGGCCTGCGTCACCTCATATTTACCCATGCGGAAGGACGACAAGGTCACCGGGTGGGCCGGCTTTTCATCCGAATAACATTCGCCGCCCTGCTCCCGGGTACAGCCCATGGTGAAGGTACCCCCTTCCACCGGGACCATGTCCCGGACCAGGGCCTGCAGCGGAGGCGGGAGGTCGGCCGGCGGGGTCGGCGGCGGCGTAGTTTCCGACACCGGCGCCGGCGGCGCGGTCGTGGCGGGCGGCTCCGTGGCGGGCGGCTCCGCCGCATCGATGCTCAGGATGCGGGCGGAAATCCGGGAGGCGGTGGTTCCACTGACCTGTAGCGCGAAGACCAGCGGAAACCGGCCGACCGGTCGACCGGTCGGCCGGGTCAGCCAGACCAGCCGGACCAACCATTCCGACCCTGCATCGCCGATGTGGGTACCGACCACCTCCAGGTCCTGGAAATCGAAGGCCACACCCGCCGGAAATTCCGTCACGATGCGGTCCAGGTACTCCGGGGCCGGAAGGAATCGGGTGCCGTCGCTGCGCAGGTGATTGTAAACCAGACTGTTTCGGTCCGGCAGGAAATAAGTTTGCAGGATATCGGCCCGGAACAGGCTCCGGTCATCCATCGGTTGGCGGGCATCCCCGAGGTTGTTCATCGCCGCCACGTAGCCCTTGAAATAATCCTCGAGGGCTTGCCGTTGGCCCCACATCACGAGGGGGGCGGCTGCCAGGACCAGGGTGAGCATGCTTCTCATGGTGTTTTCGTTTTCGGTCGAGGAATCAAGGGATCCGGGATGGCGAGTCCGGGGCCGGCCCGGACGGCAAGGTCAGCCTTATTGGAATCCGATGATTTGCCATTGCGGGTCGAGTTTGAAGGCCGGCCCCGAATCGGGTCGGAAACAGGCGGTGAACGAATGGAAGACCGGCCGGAACGCCGGATCCCCGAGCAGGTGTTGAAGCAGGGAAAGCCCCGGCTCCGGACCGGCGAGATAAGGGCGCAGGTCGCGCTCGTCCAGCAAGACCCCTTGCAGGGCGATGAAGCCGTTGTCGTGGGCGCTGGGCGGCAGGTATCGGTCCGCCTGGACGGACGGCGCCACCGGCGGGGCCGGCACGGCGGGAGGAACCCCTTCGAAGACCGCCCGGTCGATTGTCCAGCGGACCCGGCCCGCCGCATCCGCCGCCACCCGCAGGTGAAGCGTGAGGCGCAGGGGCAAACCTTGCCAATATCCTTCCACGGGAATCTCCACCCACCAGGGGGTGGACAGGAAATCCAGGGCGGGGGCGGCCGCGGCGGCCGCGGCGAAGCGGTCCACCGCCGCACTGTCCCGGGCGAAAAATTCCGGCGCGACCAGCGAGCCGATGATGCGGCGCCGGAACGCCCGGTGGTATTCCGGCCTGGCCGCAATTTCCCGGAAAGGGGACCGGGAAGGCCGTAGGGGCTGGCCGTCGGCATCGTGAAGACCATTGAAGCGGCCGATGAAATCATCCAGCGACTGCGGCCGTTGCCGCAGGCGGGCGGGCACATCCCCGACCGTCGGCCGCATCCCGAAATACGCCGCCTCGTAGTCCTGGGCCGCCGCACCGGTCAGGATCCAGCCCAGGAGCAGGGTCGACGCGATTCGCCCGGCGGTCATTGGGCACGGGTTTCCACGACCCGGATGTCGCCGAGCCGCACGTGCAGGACCTCGCGGGAGCTGCCTCCCAGGTCCATCTCCAGTACCTCGATGGCTACTTCGATATCCTTCGAGGTGATGTCGGTGTAACGCAAGGCCTGTTCCGGACCGTAGCCCCGGAACACCTGGTACACGCGGACCGTGCCGAAGTATTTGCCGTCCGGAGCCTGCCGGAATTTGGATACCCAGCGTGTTTCGAACCATTCGATCTCGACCTGGCTGTAGGGCAGCACGAGGAGCCGGTTCAGGTACTTCCGCACCGGATAGGCGCTGATGTCGGGACTGCCCAGGGAGGAGACCTGGAAGACGCGGTCCTCGTCCACGAAGTACTTGACCGTATGGTTGACGGCTTCCTGGCGCAGCTCCCGGGACAGGGACTTGTCGCTGATGGTCCGGATATTCGTTTCGAGGTCGCGGATGCGTGCTTCGGTCTTCCGGGTGAACAGCTCCCTGCGGGCCGCATCGCTCATGTCGGAAATCTGGGCGCCCGCAGTCAGCGCGCATGCCCACAACAGGCAGGACAGCCAGCGGCGGAGGTGGCGCTCCGGCCGGCCGGATGGAAGGGGGATGTTTCCGGAGGGTAATCGCATGGCAGTGGTTTGGATGACGGCCGGCAGGCGGACCGGTCGGGATGTGGCATTCCGGATGCCCCCGGCACGGGTGTCGGGCTAAGTTACTTTTTTTTTGGCAATGGGGAGACACCATCGGCCCGGTTTACGGAACCGGCGTGGATTGGTGAACACGGATTCCTCAAGGTACCTACCGCCTAAATCCACCGGTAGGTTCAGTCTTTGGAAAAACCGCCGCCCACCCGCAAGCCCCACGATGCACAGCCTGCAGGATTGTGGGAAAAAAGTTTACATGGTCAAATAGTCGAATAGTCGAATTATTCTGCGGCGCAGCGGACGGAGCGACCGTAAGTACGGTAGTAGCTGCGCGTACTGGCATTGCCGCTGCGGAAGTTCAGGTACCAGGCGTAGCCGCTGCCGTCCTCCGCGCTACTCCAATAGTTGCCGTTGTAGCCGCGGTCGAACAAGGCCCCGTCGTAGCTGTTACGGTTCCCGGCCGCCGGCAGCATCAAGGCCGACCCAAAGAACCTGCCGCTGCTGTAATTGGCCGCATCAGCATCCCAGGTCCCCACCGTCCGCTGTTCGTTGTGTTCCAGCACACCCTCCCAGTCCGAACGCGTCGGCACCCGGTATCCTGTTGGACAAGGGTCCTTGGATGTCTTGTAACCATCCGCCCAGGCTCCATCGACGGCTTTCTCATTGCTCCAGCCGGGGATGGGGTCCGTATTCGCCTGATTCTTCCGAGGGCCTGTCGGACCGTGTGCAAAATGCGCCGTGTTGGTATTCCGCCAAAAGCTGCGGGCCGGCCCTTTGCGGCCCCATTGCCAATAGCCGCCGATGATTTCCCAACTCGGGGTGAACGGGTCGGCCTCCGTATTGGCAGACCCCAGGTTGTGACACAGGAACGCTTTCCATTCACCCGGGGCCACATAGGCGCCGCATCGTTTTTTCGCGGCCGCCGCCGTCAAGGCCCCCAGCCGACGCCGGGCCTCCTTCGCATGAGCCCCTTCCGGATACTTCGACAAATACTCCTCGTAGTGGGCGGCATCGTTGCGGCTCGTCGCTCGCGACCAGGCCGCCGACTCGGCGGCTTCCGCCCGGATTTCCGCCAATCGTTCGCGGGCCTCCTTAACATGCGCCCCTTCCGGATATTTCGACAAATATTCCTCGTAGTGGGCGGCATCGTTGCGGCGCTTCGCCCGCGACCAGGCCGCCGACTCGGCGGCTTCCGCCCGGATTTCCGCCAATCGTTCGCGGGCGGCTTCCGCATGCGCCCTATCCGGATAGGTAGCCAGATAGGCCTCGTAGGCCGCCTCGGCATCTTCCGCCTGTGCCGCCGACCAGGCGGCGGCTTCCCCGTCCGCCGAAGGGCCTGATGCGGCGGCCGGCTCCCGCAGTACCTCCTCCACCCGGCCGGTTTGCGTAATCCATAACAGGCTGTCCCCCCGCAGCACCTGGGCCCGGCCCGATTCGAATGGCCCCGCCGAATCGTACCGGGCCGGCAACACCCAACTACCCGCCGCATCGGTATAGCCCCACCGGCCGTCCGCCGACTCCGTCGGCCGCAAGTCCGCCTGCTCCTGTCCGCCCCCCCACAGCATCAAGCCCACCATTGCTGCTATCACCAACGGCACCAACCACAGCGCCAACACCGTCATCTTATCGCTGGCGCCACCCTGCTGTGCTGCTTCCGGCGGTGGCTGCACCACCGGTGGTACCGCCACCGCCTCCACCTGCGGCTCCACCACCGGCGCCGGCGTGACCACCGGTGCCGGTGCCGGCTCCTGGACCGATTCTTTTCCCAGGTCCACCACCGTCTTCTCATCCGCTGGCGGGCCGCTGCCCCCGCCTTCCTCCGTCCAGGCCGGCAGGATCTCCCGCGTCCGCAGCTCGGGGTCCCTGACCAGGAATGCCCGCACCACCGCCGCGAACGGGGCCGGTAACCGCTCCACTTCCGCCGGCAGCGGCGCATGCACGATCTGGTCGTACAAATCCCGGTCCCGGGCCGCGCTGCTCCCCTGCTCCCCCTGCGGCCGGAACGGCCGGTAGCCCAGGAACAACTCGAACAACATCACCCCGGCCGACCACAGGTCCGCATTCAGCCGGATCGGCTTGCCCAGCAACTGCTCCGGCGCCGAGTACGCCAGCGTACCCCCCGCCAGGCTGTTCGAAAACCGGGAGCCTTCCTCCACCCGCTTGCTCAACCCGAAATCCGCTATCTTCGGGATGTACAGGTCCCCCACCTGCGCCATCAGCACGTTCGACGGCTTCAGGTCCCGGTGGACCACCTGGTGCCGGTGCAGGTGGGCCAGGCCCCGAAGCAGGCCCCGCCCGATCTCCGCCCGCTGCTCCCCGCTCAGTCCGCCCCGGTCCAGCAGCTCCCGCAGGTTGCCCGCCGGATAATACTGCATCACCGCATAGTCGAATATCCCCGCCGGCGTCTCGAACTGGTACACCCGCTCGTAATGCGCCAGGTTCCGGTGCTCCGGCAAGGCGGCCACCGCCGCCAGCTCGTCCTCCAGCGAGTATGTCTTCCCGCCCACCGTCCGCACCTCCGACACCTTGATCGCCACATACCGGTCGCGGGTCGTGTCGTACGCCTTGTACACCGTCCCGAAACTGCCCCCGCCCAACCGGTCCGAACGGACCTCGTAGCGGTACCTGGCCAGAAATTCCTGTTGCTTCATCCTTTCTTTTTTTTTCCGGATCACCGGAGGTAAATCAATGGGCTTTCCTTGCACTGGTTGCAGGACAGCACCGGATGCTGCCGCCCCCCCGTATGCCGCGACACCCCCCGGTGGACGTAATCGAACAGCTCGCCGTAGGTGATGCGGAGGTCGTTGTCCGTATCCGCCAGTCCCTTCATGCCGGCCACCAGGAAATAGGTGAACACCCCCTGCTCCAGCACCCGCCCTTCCTGGGAGTACTCATCCTCGCGGGAAGACATGAACACGGCGACCTTGGGGTCGCCGGGTGTATCGGGGGGTGCATCCGGCCCCGGTTCGAGGCGGAATTGGATGGATGGCGGCGGGGCGGTGCCGGACCGGCGCCCGTCGCCGACCCGGATACTGCCCGAATTGCAGGCATCCGCCAGGCAGACCTTGTCACCGGCGCGGGAGCGGCGGAAAGCTTTTTTTATTTCATCATGTTCGAGGAAGGTATCGGCGTCGGTGTCGAAGGGGCAGAAAAAGCCGGGAGCACCGTGGCCCGAAAAATAGAAGACCACCTTGTCGGCCTCCCCGGCCTTGGCGAACTGGTCGCGCATGGCGCGCAGGATGGCGGTGCGGGTGGCGCGGCTGTCCAGGAGCAGGGTGATGTGGTCGGCCGGCACCGAGCCGCCTTCGGGGCTCATGAGGAAACGGCGGAACGCATAGGCATCGTCGTCGCAGTATTGGAGGTCGGAGATCCGGTTGTCGGCATAATCCGACACGCCGACGATGACGGCGAAAGTCCGGCGGTCGCCGGCGGCGTAATCGGGGTGTCCGCGGAACTCGTTGTCGACCCAGAAACCGGACAGGATTTCGCCGGTGGCGAGAAACATGGTACCGCGGCCGTTCTTCTTGTTGTCGCGATATTGGCCTTCGTAGCGGTTTCCGTTGGCATAGTGGAAAGTCCCTTCCACCTTGTCGCCGTTGGTGAAGACCCCTTCGAAGCGGTTCCCGCTCTGATAGCGGTAGATACCGGCACCATGGCGTTCATTATCCTGGAAGAAGCCGGTGTAATGGTCGCCGTTGACATAATAGAGGTCACCTTTCACGCGGTGGCCGTCCTGCCAGGTCCCTTCGTAGCGGTTACCGCCGGGAAAGAGGAAGGTGCCGGTCCCGTCCTGGCAATCGCCGGCGATGCACTGGGCGTGACCGGTGCCGGCCGAAGCCGAGACGAAGAGGAGGAGGAAGAGGAGGGGCCGGATGCGGAAATCGTCAATATGATTCATGTCGTCAAGATTATGGCGGTCGGGCGGCGGAGAAGGACCCAGCGGAACGGGTCCGGGGAATCCGTCACCGGTTCCGCAGTTCCAACCGTCGGATGAGACCTTCCCGGTCGATCTCGAGTTCTTTGGTTTCCAGGGAGCTGTCGATATGGGCCAGCAGGCGGAGGAAGTCGCGGCGGGACAGTTCGCCGCCCTCGAAGTCGTAGTAGTAGACCAGGGGATCGGCCAACAGGGCCGGCAGGCCGCTGTCCTCCAGGAAAGGGAGTCGTTCCGCCGCCGGCAGGGCGGGCAGGGCGTCCAGGATTTCCCGAAGGCGTGTGGCGGCGGCAGGCGGAGCGGGAAGCTGCCGGGGCGGTGCCACCGGAATCGGGGCATCGGTTCGGGGCCAGGCGATCCAGGCGGCGAGTCCGGACAACAGCAGGAGCAGGACGGCGGGCAGCAGCCGGAAGCGGCGGCGGGATTGGGCGGCGGGGGATGCGGGCGGCGGGAGCGGTTCGGGGGCGGGCTCCGGGTGCGGGTCCAGGCGGGTCCTTTCGCTATCGCCGGCGGAGGCCAGGCGGAGCAGCTCCGCTGCGGAGCGGACCCGGACCGCCGGGTCCGCCACCAGGCACCGGCGGCAGATCTCCTGCCAGGGCTGCGGCAGGCGGTCCATCCCGGGGGGGACGGGTTGTGCCAGGATGGCCTGGTAGACCCGGATCCCGCTGGTGGCGCTGCCGCCGGTATCGGGCCGGTAGGGCAGTTCGCCGGTGAACAGTTCGTACAGCAGCACCCCGAAGGACCACAGGTCCGCATTGAAGCGGAGCGGTTCGCCCATCAGCTGTTCCGGGGCGGTGTAGCACACGGAGCCGCCGGCGATACTGTTGCCGATCACCGAATCATCGGATTCCACCCGTTTGCTGAGGCCGAAATCGGCGACGAGGGGCACCCGGTGGTCCAGGTAGCCGGTGACCAGCACGTTGCTGCTTTTCAGGTCCCGGTGCAGGATGCGGTGGTCGTGCAGGAAGGCGAGGGCCGACAGGATGCCGCGGGCGAGGGCATCCTGCCGGGCTCGGTCGAGATGCTCCCGGGCCAGCAGCTGGCGGAGGTTGCCCATTTCATAATACTGCATGACCCCGTAATCGAAGGTGCCGCCCGGCAGGCGGAAGCGGAAGCAGGCTTCGTAGCGGGCGATATGGGGATGGTCGGGCAGGGAGCGGGCCTTTTCGATTTCCGCGCGGAGGCTGAGGTTTTCGCGGTCGGATTGGACGGAAGCGACCTTGACGGCGACCCACTTGTGGTGGAGGGCATCATAGGCCTTGTAGACTTGTCCGAAGCCCCCTTCGCCGACCTTGGCCGCCGGGTCGTGGATATCGAAGCGATAGCGATCCGTGAAAGATTCGAAGGTCATGGCTGTTGGGTTGGATGAGCCGCATCGACCGCCTGTCCCTGTGTGTCGATGCGGTAGGTGGCGCCCCCCCGGGGTTCCGTCACGATGGCAGTGCCGCCCTGGAAATCCGTGGCGGTCTGGTATCGGGGCGGGATCACATATTGACCGGTACGGTCGATGAAGCCGAAGTGTTTCGATTCAGGGTCCATGACCCGGGCCAAGTCTTCCGAGAAAGGTGCGGCGGCCGCAAAGCGGGCGGGGATAAGCACCGGACCGTCAGGGTCCCGGTAGCCGAAAAGGAGGGCGGCGGAATCCCGGAAGGGAACCGGCGGGGCGGTGGGAAGCGACGGCATGGTATCTGGGAAAGGGGCGGCGGCCGCGGGCGAATCCGGCGGCATGGGTACGGGCGACGGGGCGGCGGCCGGCAGGCGGGCCGGCGGTCTGGGCGGCACCACTTGGGCCGGCGGAATCCCGGAGGTCGGCGGGGCGGGCGGCGACGACAACCGCAGCCACCAGGCGGCCGGGAGGAGGACGGCGATGGCCAGGCTGGCGGCCAGCCCCGTCTTGCCGACGGCGGCAGGCGACACGGGGCGGCGGGACGGGGCAGGCGGGGCGGCAGCGGCGACCTCCGCCACTTCCACCAGCAAGGCGGTGTAATTGTCGCGGGATGATTCCGCACAGCGGCCGGCGATGGCGGCGGCCAGGTCGGCGGGGCGGGCGTGTTCCCGGGCAAGCTCCTGAAGGACCCGGGTCGGACAAGCCTCCAGGACCCCGTCGGTGCAGAGCAGGAAGACATCGCCGGGCAAGACCCGGTTGATTTGCGTGACCGTCATCCGGGTGCTGCCGCGGAGCCTACCCTGGATGGCGCGGGTGATGACGTTTTTCCGGGGGTGGTGCTCCGCCTCCTCCGGGGTGATGAGGCCGGCGGCAAGCAGTTCGCCGACGAAGGAATGGTCTTCCGTCAGCACCTCGGCAACCCCGGCCCGGAATCGGTAGATCCGGCTGTCGCCGATATGGCCGAGGGTGACCCCCTCCCGGTGGAACCACACCTGGGTAAAGGTCGTACCCATGCCCATCGCCGCCGGATGCTCCTGCAGGTACTCGTCGAAGGTAAGTTCGACGGCGGCCAGGGCCCGGGACAGGTAATCGGGCGTAGGCAGGTCGACCGGATGCGACTCGAAGAAGCGGACGAACCCTTCGGTGGCCATGCGGCTGGCCACCTCGCCCCGTTGTGCCCCGCCCATGCCGTCGCAGACGATGAAGAAAGGGCGGTGGCCGGCCGGGGCGGGTACGGCCGGGTAATGAAAATCCTCGTTGGTGGCCCGCTGGCCGATACCGGAGACGAGGAGCGGGGGATGGAGTATGATTTTCAAGCGATTGCATCTATGGTCGGAGGCGGACCGGGCGGAAATGCCGGCACACCCTGCGATTGGGTTCAAAAGGACACCGACGCATCAGCGGCTCGGGAAGTCGATGATGGTCTCGTGGTAGCGGGAGCGGGCGATATCCGCCGCCAGCTTTCGGACGGCCGCCTCGTCGGCTTCCAGGAGGACGATGACCTTGGTGCGGCCCAGCTGGATGACATCGCGGTGGCTGAGGTAGACCTCATCGATTTCCTTGACCAGCCGGAGGGGGCTGCGGGCGGTGATGACCGTCCCGTTGGTGCTCAGGTCGGTGAGCAGCAGCCGGTAGCCCTTTCCGGGCGCATCCGGAATCGCCCGGATGCGGCAATGGATGCGGCTCATGAACTGGTCCGGCGGTGCGCTTCCGAAGTCAATCTGGATGGTCGCCGCGGAGGAGGTCCCTTTCCTGCCGACCGTATTCTCCCCGGGACGGAGCCGGAATACCTGTTGGTGGGTCTGTTCGTCGTGGACAATCAGCCAGCCCGGCGGCACCTCCGGAGCGGCGGGTCGGTAAGGGTGGCGGCAATGCGGGCAGCCCAGTGCGGGCGGCGGGGCATCCGGCACCTTGAAAGGTTTTTCGCAACGGGAACAACGGACGACGGTCATCGGTCAGCGTATTGAACAGGTACGGACAATCGGAAGGCTCAACCCCAATCCGACATGTCGGCATCATCATCCATATCGGGTTGGTCCTCGCCGAGCGCCATGCCCTCGTCGTCGGCATCGGTCGTCGGCGAAGCCCCTCCGGCGGCCGGTATCTGGACCTGGAAAGGTTCGTCGAGGGCATTCATTTCATCCGGGTTGCCATCCTGGTCGGAATCGAGGAGGACCGCATCCAGGAAGTTGTCGCCATCGGTATCGAGGAGGACCGCCTCCGGGATATCGTTCTGGTCCTCATCGACCAGGACCGCCTCGGCGAAGGGATCTTCGTCGGCATTGAGCAGGTAGGCATCCGGGATGCCGTCGCCGGAATGGTCCTGGGGGATGACTTCCGGTGACTCGGCGGAAGAGCCATCGGCCGATTGGGGCGTATCCGCACCGGCAGGATGGACGCCGGCGGCGGCGTCCTGGGCGGCGGGTTGTTCGGCGACCAGCACCGGCGGGTCCTCCGCCACCGCCGGGACCGGGTCGGCGGCGTCGAGGGAAGCCAGGTATTGCAGGCGTTGCTCCGCCGACAAGGCGTTCCATTCGCTTTCGTAATACGTGTTGTAGAGTTGGCCGTGCCAGGAGAAGAAACCGCCGGGCCCCACTTCCGCGCGGGCGGCGGCGAAGGCGGCGCCGAAGCTCATGTCCTCGGAGACGGCGGTGGCGAAAGGTGCTTCGGCAAGGACCAGGGCCTCGAAGGCCTGCGATTCGGCGGCGGGAGCATCTGCGGCCGGGGGGACCGGCTGGCCCCCGGCATCCATCCCATAGAAATAGTGGGCGCCGAGGGAAACGGTACCGGCGGAAATGGCACCGATCAGGCCGCCGCGGGTAAGGGCCCGTTGCGTTTCGGACCGTTGGGCGGCCGGATCCTGCAGGTCGCCCAGCTCCACCCTGTCCGGTTCGTCCGGAAGCGGCGGCACCTGAGGGGTCTCGGAGGGGCCGGCGTGGCGGCCGTCGATATCGATGGTGGTTTCTTCTGACATGATGTGGATTTTTAGAAGTGGACAATGGAATTTGAGGCATATACCCACCGGCGGAAAAAGGTAACCGGCCGGCAGCATAAATAAACGATCAGGTGACCCAAATGGCGCGACATTTATCGCAGGACTTTTGCTCCGCCCAGGTCGTCCAGGGAATTTCCCCCAGGGAACGGCGGCAAACGGGATTCGGGCAGCGGTATTCCTCCAGGAAAGCGTACCGGATGGTCTGCAGCTTCTCCATGTGCAGGGTCTTTTGTTTCCCGCTGGTGAAGGAACGGGCGAAATTGCGCAGGAAAATCCCGGCGACCGGGACGGCGAGGAGCGGGTCGAGGAGGAGTTCCTTTTTGCGGAGTTCCCGTTCGACCGCCTCCCGGTCCTTTACATATTGGTCGTAACGGGCACGAAGGGATTGAAACTCTTCCGAAAAATCATCGGGAATCCGCAAGCCGAGCAGGGTATCCCCCTCGACCTTGAAATGGCGGTGGACGTGGAAAGGGAGGCGGCCGAGGAAGATCTCGTCCGCAGGATGGAAGACCTTGCGCCGCACCCGGAGGCCGTTGACGACCACCACGGCTTCCGGCTCCAGTTCCTCGATGAACTGGAGCCCGTCCGCCCGGCGGACGATGCGGGCGTGGCGCGGCAGCACCTGGGCATCGCGGATAACGATCTCGTTGCCGATATCCCAGTTGCCGATCCGGTAAATCCTTTCTTCCATGGGGTGTCGTTTGGGTGTCGTGGAATAAAGATATGGAAAGTTCTGGAATATATACAGCCGGCAGGTCAAAATTCGTCCGGCCGGCCGACGGAACCGGCCCTCGGACGGGTACGGCTTACATGATTCCATCCATGCGGACGGCGGGAGGGTAAGGCGCAAAGGGACCGGATTCCGACCATACCGCGCCCCTTACCGGAACCACGACCACCGATGCCCCCGACAGCCGTGGCCGGCCGGATGGTCCCGGGCCGAGGGGGTCGGGTGGCCAGCCAAAATATTGGTTCTTGGTCATTTATAGTGGGTATCGAAACTAAGCCCTCCCAGATGGAAG
>CAZNLJ010000063.1:0-20473 GCA_964573725.1 uncultured Saprospiraceae bacterium | reverse complement strand
AAGTTTAACAACTAAAAAATAGTCTGAAAATCAGGTTATTATAATCTATTGTTTTGTTGTATTCAGTTACAGAGGAGGAGTTGGAGTCGACCGGATTTCCGAAAGGATTTCTTTATCCGGTGGATAGTAGGAGGTTGGCGAGCCCGATGGGGACAGCGACGACACCTGCCGGGAGTTGGCATGAATTTCAAGGCACCACCGAAGGCCCGGCATGTCGGGTAAGGGTCGGATGCCAAGGAGGGAGGCGCCCCTACCCCTTCGGCACAGGTGATATATGAATTCCAATTATTATAAATTCAGTCCGGATATTCCGATTATTCAGCGGAAAACCAGATATTTGCCAACCGCAGTACGGATTTCACCCCCACTCCTTCGCGTACCCATTCCCTCATCACCTTCGACGGACCGTCACGGCGGCACATCGCGGACAATAATCCGTATCGGTAAGATATCCGACAGTTTTAGCCGGTATGGACAATACATGAACATGACGAATAAAAAGGAAGCCTTGCGCTGGTTGCGGCTGTTGTGGCTGGTGTTGGTGCCGGCGGTGATCTCGGCACAACCCAATGAGGAGGAGGCCTGGGAGCCGTCCCCGCTCCAGGTGGAGTTCACGCCCCGGGGCGGCTTCCTGCAGGATTCCTTGACGGTCCAGTTGCTGTCCCCGGGAGCGTTGTTGTATTACACCGTGGACGGGTCGCGCCCCCGGGAAGTGGAGGAACACCTGTACCGCGGGCCTATTCCGATCCGGCAGACGACCGTAATCCGGGCACTCGCCGTCGTGGCGGGCCGCAGGAGCAAGGTGTTTTCCCAGACCTATTTCCTGGGGGAGCCGGAAACCACCTTCCCGGTCATTTCCCTGTCCACGACGGCGGACATGTTGTTCGACCCGGAGATCGGCCTGTTCGTCCGCGGGCCCAATGCCATCGATTCCCTCTGGCACCTGCCGGGTGCCAACTTCTGGAGCCGGCGGGAGATTTCGGCGAATTTCGAATTTTTCGAACCGGACGGAACCTGCGAATGGGCCGACCAGGTCGGTATGCGGCTGTTCGGCGGGATGAGCCGATTGTTTCCACAGAAATCGGTGCAGGTCGTCGCCCGGAGCCGGTACGGGGAATCCCGGATCCGATACCCGGTTTTCGGAAAGAAGGGGCTGCGCAAGTTCAAGTATCTCGTTTTCCGGAACAGCGGCAGCGATTTCGGGCGTTCGCATTTCCGGGACGCCCTGATCACCTCGCTGACCAAGGACTGGCAAGTCGACGTACAGGACTACCGGCCCGCCCATTGTTACATCAATGGCCAATACTGGGGGATCTACAACATCCGGGAGAAAGTGAACCGGTACTATTTCGGTGGTCATTACGGGGTGGACAGCGACAGCATCGACCTGATCGAGCACCGCCTCACCCTGCGCAACGGAAGCCTTACCCATTACCGGAACCTGCTGGCGTACATCCAGCGAAACGACCTCTCCGACAACCGGCATTACGCCCATGTGTACCGGCACATGGACGTGAACAGTTTCATCGACCTGCAGGTCGCCCAGATATACGCCGACAACCAGGACGCCGGGGGCAACATCAAGTTCTGGCGGCCCCAGGCATCGGATGGCCGTTGGCGCTGGGTCCTGTACGATACGGATTGGGGCTTCGGGCTGAACGACCCGCAGGCCTACCGCTTCAATTCCCTGGCTTTCCATACGGAGCCCGACGGTCCGCACTGGCCGAACCCTTCCTGGAGCACCTTGCTCCTGCGGAAGTTGTTGGCCAACGCCCATTTCCGGGAGGCTTTCCTCAACCGCTTCGCGGATTATCTCAACACCGACCTGGCCGCCGACCATGTCCTGGACCGGATCGACCGCCTCCACAAGTCGCTCGCACCGGAAATCCCGCGGCACCTGGCACGTTGGCGCCTCTCCCTTGACAAATGGGAAGCCGAGGTGGAGGTCCTGCGGACTTTCGCCCGGGAGCGGCCGGCATATGTATGGCAGTTCCTCAGCGAACACTTCCAGCTGGGAGCGCCACAGGAACTGGTACTGGACATCAACGGTGGTGGCCGGGTGCTGGTCAATGAACACCTGAAAGTCCGCAATTCCTTCCGGGGCCGGTACTTTCCCGGGGTGCCGGTCCGCCTGCAGGCGGTTCCGGACCTGGGTTACCGTTTCGTCCGGTGGGAAGGCCAGGGGGTGGCTTCCACTTCCCGGGAGCTGGTGCTCGACCTTTCCCAGACGTCCGCCCCGGTGGCGGCTGTTTTCGAAAAATACGAGGACCCATTCGTCAATCGGGTCATCATCAATGAAATCAGCTGCAACAACAAACGGAGCCGCGACTGGGTGGAGATCTTCAACCGCTCCGACCGCATGGTCAACCTGGCGCACTGGATACTGGCGGACCGGAACAATACCTTCCGTTTCCCCGCCTATTCCCTTCCGCCCGGCGGATATGTGGTCGTCTGTGAGGATTCGGCCCGTTTCGTGGCGGTACACCCGCAGGTGCAGACGGTCATCGGGGGGCTCCCCTTCGGCCTGGACAAGCGCCGGGAGACCATCGAACTGTTCTCGGCCGAAGGTTCGGCCGTCGACAGCACGGGGTATGAGCTGATTCCTTCCGACTCGTTGTTCACGCTGAACCTCCTGCTGCCCCACCTGGACAACGGCGACCCCTCGAACTGGGAGCAGACGCCCGGTACCGGTACGCCCGGCGCGGCGAATGCCTACTACCTGCTGAGCCGTATCCAGTTGAAGCGGGACCTCTTTATCCAGATCGGTCTGGCGGCCGGTGTCCTCGTGCTGGGACTCCTCTTGTTGTGGTTGCGGCGCAAAGGGCTGCTCTGAGGCTTCAGTTTCCTGTGGCCGTCCCCTACGCTTGTCCGCCCTTTTGCGGAACTTTGTGCGCCGACCGAAGTCCTGCCGACCATGCCGGTCCCTTCCTTCGGGAATAGGGAAGCGGAAAAAGTAAAGTAAGGTCCCAAACCTGCATGGCCCCGGTGGCCGGCGCTTCCGAACCATATGGATAATCGAGCCCTACACGCCTATTGCGACCGGCATACGACCCTGCCGGTGGAAGCCTTGTACGACCTGGAGCGGGAAACCCACCTCCGGACCCTGGCGCCGCAGATGATGTCCGGAAAGGTGCAGGGCCATCTGCTGTACCTGCTTTGCTCCCTGCAAAAACCTGCCCTCGCCCTGGAAATCGGCACCTTCACCGGCTACGGGGCCATCTGCCTGGCGGCTGGGTTGCCGCCGGAGGGCCGTCTCCACAGCATCGAAATCAATCCGGAACTGGTCGATTTCCCCCGGACCTACCTCGACCGGACCGGTCTCGCCGACAAGGTCGACCTCCATATCGGGGATGCCCGGACCATCATTCCGACCCTTCCGGTTCCGTTCGACCTCGTCTTCATCGATGCCGCCAAGTTCGATTACCTACTGTACTACGAATTGGTCATGGACCGGGTCCGGCGCGGCGGCCTCATTCTCGCCGACAACGTCATCTGGGGCGGTAAAGTGCTGGATCCCGCCTGCCGGGATGCGGATACCCTCCGCATGGCCGCCTTCAACCGGACGGTGCACGAGGATCCCCGGGTGGAAAACCTCCTGCTGCCGGTGCGCGACGGCCTGCTGGTGGTCCGGAAAAGATGAAGCAGCGGGTCGCAGACGCTGCGTCGGTGGATTTTTCCTATCTTGCCCTGCGAGAAAATACACCAAGCCATGACGCCGACCAGATTGTTCGACTTCCTCCCGTACCAACAGGCCACCTATCCGCTCGACCGGTGTTTCGGGTATTGGACGGGTACACATTGGGCCTATCATTCCACCGACCAGCTGGTCGGGCTTGTCGCGGAATACAGCCTGGGCCTGATCAACCGGCTCGATATCCGGCCGGGCGACCGGATCGGGCTGGTCGCCACCCGCAACCGCCCGGAATGGGTCATCATGGACATGGCCATCCAAATGGCCGGCGCCATCGGTGTCCCGGTCTACCCGACCATCAGCGGCCGGGAATACGCCTATATTTTCAACGAGGCGGAAATCCGCTACTGCTTTTGCGGCGGGGAGGAACCGCTCCGGCAGGTCCTGTCCGTCCGGGCTTCCATCCCTTCCCTGTCGGAGGTCTATTCCTTCGACCCTGATCCGACGGCGCCGCATTGGGAACAAATCCGGACGACAGGGGACATGACCCCCGTCCTGGAGCGCGCCGCCGCCGTCCGGCCGTCCGACCTGGCGACCATCATCTACACCTCCGGTACGACCGGAGAACCCAAGGGCGTTATGCTCTCCCATGCCAACATCGTCTCCAATATCCTGGCCATGGCCGCCCTGGCCCCGGTCTCCCCCGGCGACCGGGTGCTGAGCTTCCTGCCGCTTTGTCATGTCTTCGAACGGGTGGCCACCTATTTCTACATCTACCTGGGAGTGACCATCGTACAGACCGGCACAGACAACCTGGGCGGCGAAACAGGAGACCTACAGGTCATCCGGCCTCATTTTTTTACGACTGTGCCCCGCCTCCTGGAGAAAGTATATGAAAAGATCTACCACAAGGGACTTGCACTCCGGGGCGTCAAACGGGCGCTGTTCTTCTGGTCGCTGCACCTGGCGGACGCATACGACCTCCACCGCCGACCCACCGGTTGGAAACGGCTCTCCTTTGCACTCGCCGACTTCCTGGTCTTCCGCAAGTGGCGGCAAGCGCTCGGCGGCCAGGTCAAGGGCATCTTTACGGCCGCCGCCGCCTGCCCGGAGAAAATAGCCAAGGTCTTCTGTGCCGCCGGTATCCCGGTCCGGGAGGGTTACGGCCTCTCGGAATCCTCTCCCGGACTTACGGTCAACCGCTTCGATAATGAAGGTGCTTGCTTTGGTACGGTCGGCATGCCCATCGACGGGGTACGGGTCGAAATCGACGATTCGGATTCCTCCTATGGGGAGGGGGAAGGGGAGATCCTGGCCACCGGCCCCAACATCATGCTGGGCTACTACCGCAAGCCGGTGGAAACGGCGGCCGTCCTCTTCGAGCGGGACGGTGCCCGCTGGTTGCGCACCGGCGATGTCGGCCGCTGGGTCACCGGCCCCCAAGGCGGACGATTCCTGCAGATTACCGACCGGAAAAAGGAATTGCTCAAGACCTCCGGTGGGAAATACGTGGCCCCCGGTCCTATCGAACGCAAACTCCAGGAGGATTTCCTCATCGAACAGGTCATGGTGGTGGGGGAACAACGGCGTTTCGTCTCCGCCCTGATTGTCCCGGCCCGGGAGGCGCTCCTCGACTGGTGCCGCCGCCACGGCCTGGACTGCCCTTCCCTCGCGGAGGCCATCCGCCTGCCGGAGGTGGTCGCCCGGTACCAACGGATCCTGGATTCCTACAACCCGCTTTTCAATCACATCGACCAAATCAAGAAATTCACCTTGCTCCCCGATACCTGGGAACCGTTCAAGGCGGATGGCTCGGAAGCGGAGCTGACACCGACCATGAAACTGAAACGCCGGGTCATCCTGCAGAAATATGCCGACCGGATCGAAATCATGTACGCCGGTAGCTGACCGGCGGATTTATGCTCCGTATTTTGGGTAGGGGGGAGTGGTTTTCTTTTCTTTTCTTTTCTTTTCTTGTCGTTTTGTTTGCGAGGGGCCGTGCTTCTCGCTGGTGAATGTCGCGCCTTCAGGGTTTGGATTTTTGGGGAGGGGTGATATTGTATTATTTTCTCCTTTGGTGCGAGGAGGCGTGCCTCTCGCTGGTGAATGTCGCCCCTTTAGGGTTTGGATTTCGGGGAGGGGGGTGTTTTTCTTTTCTTTTCTTTTTTCTTTTCGTTTTGTTTGCCAGGGGCTGCACCCCTCGCTGGTGAATGTCGCCCCTTCAGGGCTTGGATTTCGGGGACCGGGATGGTTTTCTTGTCTTTTTGTTTGCAAGTGGATGCACGCCTTGCCGGTGAATGTCGTGCCTTCAAGGTTTGGATTTGGGGGCCGGGGTGATATTGTATTATTTTCTCCTTTGGTGCGAGGGGCCGTGCCCCTCGCCGGTGAATGTCGCCCCATCAGGGCTTGGATTTTGGGGAAAGGGGTGATGGGGGAGGGGTAATATTGTTTTTATGGTGCAACCATCGTCCGGGGATGTGCGGCCTTCGACCAGGGTCCGGCGGTGTACGGTAGCAGGGATGGATGTCGAGGGGGCAGTCCACCGTAACTTCGGGAAAAAGGTACGAGGCATGGTAATTGAAGTCCGAGGGCCATACCTAATAGGTTTCGGTAATCAGAACCGGACGGTAGCTCCCACGAAGGCGTGCCGTCCTGCCTGCGGGAAATAGCCGGTCAGGTTATAGCGGTCGCCGCCCTCCCTGCGGGCGAAGGGGTCGTCGGCGGTGGCATCGTAACCCGCGGAAATATAGCGGTAAGTCCAGGCGAAGGCCTCGTAGCGGGCATCGAGGAGGTTGTTCACCTGGAAGAGGAAGCGGATTTCCTCCACGCGGGCGGGCCGCAGTACCCAATCGAGCCGGAAGCCTGCTACCGTATAGGCATCCAGTACCGCAAACGGATTGGCGGTGTTGTCGATGAATTGGCGGCCGACGTGCTTGGCCGACAGGGAAGCCGTCAGGGAATGGTTGGGCTTGACGAGGAGTTGCCTGGCCACCTGTAGGAAAGCGATGCGGGCAGGGGAGAGGGCGATGTCGGTCGTACCGTGGAAGATGGTTTCCTGAGTCCCGGTATCCCAGTTGTCGCGGTATTCCGTGAATCGGCGCACCTTGTTGCGGCTGAGTGTCAGGTTCCCTTCGCAGCGCCAGCGGGGCAGGGGCTGCCAATGGCCGGCCAGTTCCACGCCGAGGCGGTAGCTGTCCGGGACATTGGACCGGATGGGGGCGCCGACATCGTTGATATCCCCGGTGAGGATGAGCTGGTCCTGGTAGTGCATATGATAGCCGGTCAGGCTGGCGTCGGCTTTCGGATGTTGATAGCGGAGGTTGATCTCGGAATTGAGGAGCCGTTCCGGTCGGGGGAGCCGGTCGGCGGGTGCATCGGTAAAATCATTGCGGTTCGGTTCCCGATGGGCGACGGCGAAAGAGGCCGCTCCGGACCACCGGTCGGCGGGCCGCCAGGTCAGGCCGGCCTTGGGGTTGAGGAAATGGTAGCGGCGGCGCAGGTCCGTCAGGCGCAGGTCGTTGTCCGTCCCTTCGACGGTATAATCGACGAAGCGGTACTGGAGGTCGGCATAGGCCTGCAGGGAAGGGAGCAGGCTGCGCCAGCCTTTGGCGAAGAGATGGGCGTCGGACTTGTCGCCGATGCCTGCGTAGTAGCGGTGTCCCGGTTCCGTGGCGCCGAGGTTTTCCCCCCAGGTGATTTCGCCGAAATGGTCGCCGAGGTAGCGGTTCCAACCGGCGCTGACCGTTCCATGCCAGGGTTTGTTTTCCCGCAGGTAGTTGAGGGCGGCGATACCGCCGACGAAATGGTTGTCGAGCCATCGCCGGCGGATGTAGTCGTAGGTGCAGCCGCCGGCCGGATCGGGGCAGGCGGGCGGGGAGAGGCGGTACCGTTCCGGGGATTCGTCGGCCTTGTATTGTTCGAAGAAACCGAAGCCCCGGGTATAGTGGGCGGTGAGGTTGAGGTGCCAATCGGAAGCCAGCTGCCGGTTGTAGATCAACTGGGCGTGTCGTTGGGTATAGTCGTCGACCTCATTGTCGTGCGGGCGGCCCGGCTTTTCCGTGCCGGACACGTTGAAGCGCCGCAGGTCCGGATCCTCGACCCATTGGGCGGGGACGCCGTTCCAGGCCTGGTAGGTGACCTCATGACCGGAGAAGAGGAGGAGCCGCAAGGAATGCGCCCGACCCAACCAGGCACCGGACAGGTACCAGGACTGCAGGTCGGCGCTGCCCCGTTCGATATAGCCGTCGGATTGGATCCGGGACAAGCGCCCGTCCAGGGTGAAGCCGGTGCCGGGACTGTCGGTCCAGCCATCGGGCAGGAGGCCGGTGCCGAAGCGGGCCATGGTCCGGAGGGTGCCGAAGGCGCCGCCGGATAGCGCCACTTCGGCGAAGGGGTCGAGGGATAGGTGGTCGGTCCGCAGGTTGACGCTGGCCCCGAAGGCCCCGGCCCCGTTGGTGGAGGCACCCACGCCGCGCTGGATCTGTATATCCTCCGTGGAGGAGGCGAAATCGGGGAGGTCCACCCAGAATACCTGGTGGGATTCGGGGTCGTTGAGCGGGACCCCGTTGATGGTGACATTGATGCGGGTCTGGTCGGTGCCGCGGATCCGGAGGTTGGTATATCCGATGCCGGTGCCGGCATCGGCGGCCACCAGGGCGGAAGGGGTGGCATCCAGGAGGAACGGCACATCCTGCCCGATATTCGTGGCATCGAGGGTTTCCGCGGAGACGGTGCCTTGGGTGAAGGGCGACAGCCTCCGGGCGCGGGTCGCCTCCACGGTGAGCAGGTCGAGCAGGGTCACCGATTCCGACAGCCGGAAATCGAGCGGGGCTGCCGCCGTATTTTCCCCGACGGTCAGGGTCTTCGACTGGCTTTGGTAGCCGACATAGGCGGCCCGCAGGGTGTGGCTGCCCGGTCCGGGCAGGGCCAGTGCATAGCGGCCGTCCGCATCCGTGGACCCGCCGGTCGAGGTCCCCTCCAGGAGGACGGTCGCCCCGGGAAGGGGATGGCCGTGGATGTCCGTGACTGTTCCCCGGAGCGTCAGTTGTTGGCCGCACAAGGGCAGGCACAGGCAGGTGGTGAGGAAGGACAGGATAATTTCTTTCATCGTGCAAGGTGTTGGCATCCGCTTCCGCACAGCCCGGACCCGGATGGCGGACTGGTCGGTGTACCGACCGGGGCGGAAGGTGCGGACAGCGGACCGTGGACTTGTGTCGACAAGTCACATGAGGAGATACCCCGGCGGGCGGCCGGGGAAGGACACGATGGGTTACCGATTCGAATGAATGCTGCTGGAAAAGCGGTGAGCACTCATTTCCCTTCCCGGCATGACCCGGGCAGGTTCGATGGGTATGATCTCAGCCTTGCGGCCGGCGGCATGCGCCGGATCGGTCCGCGAGGCACCCCAAATGAGACGAAAGGCAAAAGTAGGGTATCCGACCGGATTCCGTATCCGGCGGCCGCAGGAATATCCGGGACGAGGGCCGGATTCCCGGATACGGGGGTGGGCTTTTTTTCGGAGTTTTGTGACAAAGGGCCGGTGGTCGGCCTTTTTTTTACAAAAGACAAGAAAATGGGAACAGCCGAAATATGCGGGCAGATGTGCTGTATTGCGGAGGATGCGGCGGATTTCATCCGGCGGGAGTTGGGCCGGGTAAGTCGGGCGGACATCGAGACCAAGAGCCTGAACAGCCTGGTCAGTTACGTGGACAAGACGGCGGAGGAGATCCTGGTCCGGCAACTGGGGACCTTGTTGCCGGAGGCTGCCTTCCTGACGGAGGAAGGTACGGTGGCGCAAGGGGAGGCACCCTGGCGTTGGATCATCGACCCCTTGGACGGTACCACCAATTTCCTGCACCAGTTGCCCGGTTTCGCCGTCAGCATCGGCCTGCAGCACGGGACGGAGCTGGTGGCCGGGGTGGTGCTGGAGGTCACCCGGAAGGAATGCTTCCATGCCTGGCGGCATGGGGGCGCCTATCTCAACGGGCAGCCCATCCGGGTCTCCGGCACGGAGCTGTTGGCGGATGCACTGGTGGCTACCGGATTCCCGTATCGGGATTTCGACCGTTTGGCGCCCTACTTCCGGGCGATGGACACCTTCGTCCGCCGCAGCCGCGGCTTGCGGCGGCTGGGCGCTTCCGCCGTCGACCTAGCCTACCTGGCCTGCGGCCGTTTCGATGCCTTTTTCGAGTACGGACTAAGTCCCTGGGATGTCGCCGCCGGCATTGTCATCGTCCGGGAAGCCGGCGGGCGGGTCAGTGATTTCCGGGGTGGCACCGATTACCTGTTCGGCGAGGAGCTGGTGGCGGCGGCACCCGGTGTGTTCGACGGGGTCCTGGCGGTGGTGAAGGAGGCCCATACGCAGGGATAGGGCGCGCCGCCGGCCGGTTTTCAGCTGGCCCGGATGATGAACTGGTACGGCAACAGGTTGACGTCCACGACGAATCGGCGGAAGCCGGCGGACTTGAGTTCGGCGATGACCTCGTCGATGGACACCTTGTGGTCCGTCGGGGGGCCGACGGGGACCTCCGACTTGAAGAAGTCGATGACGACCAGTTCGCCGGTCGGCCGGATACCTTGCCGGACCTGGGCGAAGTAGTCCGTCCGTTGCTCGATGTGGTGGTAGGTGTTGACGATAAGGACCATATCCACCTCTTCCTTTCCGAGCAGGGGGCTGTCATAGGGCAGCTTGCGGAGCCGGATATTGGAGAGGCCCTTGTCTTCGACCCGTTTCTTGAGGTGGGCCTGGAATTCGTCGCTGACATCGGCGGCGATGACATCGGCGCCGCGGGCGGCCAGTTTGACGGAGAAATAGCCCGAGCCGGCGCCGATATCCATGACGGTCTTGCCTTGCAGGTCACCAAGGTAGGCGAGGACCTGCTCGGGGTGTTGGTAGGCGTCCCGTTCCGGCGATTCGAACCGTTGGATCAGCTCTTCGGTGGAAGCGCGGTGCATGTACGCATTGGCGGAGTGGGCGGCCTGGTGCCCTTCGCCGGGAGGGTTATGGTGCGGATGTGTTTGTGCCGGGAGGGAGGTGGATGCGGCGGCCAGCAGGAAGGTGGCCAGGAGGATCGGATTTTTCATAAGGCGATGGTTTGGTATGGTAATAAATTATGGAAAAGGCGGGAATCAGGATTCCGGGTGTCCGTCGCCGGCTTCCGGCATTCGCCTGCTCCAAAGATAGGTGGCGAGCCCGATGAGCAGGTTGCCCATGCCGAGGACGGATTCCCAGGTATTGTGGAGGAAGGCGAACACGACCATCCACAGGGAAAGCAGCAGGTACAGCACCTGGAACAGCGGAAACAAGGGGCTGCGGAAGGCCGGCCGGCCGGCCGGCATCCCGTGCCGGCGCCGCAGCAGGAAGACCCCGAAGACCGTCAGCATGGTGGAAATGGTGAGCAAGACCCCGCAATAGATGAGGATCTGCTCGAAGGTGCCGGTCAGCAACAGCAAGGCGCTGATGGCGAATTGCAGCCAAAGGGCACGTTTCGGGATACCGTCCGAACCGGAACGGAAATACCGCCACAGGGGATGCTCCCGGGCGATGCTCGACGTCACCCGCGGCCCTACCCAGACCATGGCGCTGATGCCGGAGACGAGCAGCAGGGAAATGGACAGCCCGAACAGCGTGCCCGCCGTGTCGCCCAGCATCCGCTGTGCGGCGAGCGTACCGACGTTGAGTTCGCCGGCGAGCGCCCCGGCGGGTACATGCCGCAGGAACACATACTGCAGCAAGGTGTACAAGACGGTGACGAGGAAGGTTCCGCCGATCAGCGCCGCCGGTACGGACCTGGCCGGCCGCTCGAACTCCTCCGTAATGTACACGGCGGCATTCCAGCCGGAGTAGGAATAGCTGACGTAGATGAGCGCAACGGCGAAGGCCGCCGAGGTCAGCTCCGGAAAGAAGTCCGTTCCGACGGAAAAAAGATTCCCCGATGTGCCCGGCAGGGTCAAGCCGATGGCGATCATGCTCACCACCAGCCCGACTTTCAGCAAGGTGCTGATGTTCTGGAATCCGGCGCTCGCCTGGAGGCTGCGGGTATGGACCAAAGTGATGCCCGCGACCAAGAGGACGCTCCACCACGGCCGGTCCGACCGACCGTAGGGGAAATATTCCGAGCAGGCCAAGGCCGACAGGGCGATCGGTGCCGCAAAACCGACCGTCAGCGATATCCAACCCGATAAATAACCGACGACAGGATGGTAGAGCCGCGACAAAAAGGTGTACTCGCCGCCCGAACGCTGGAGGAGGGTGCTCACTTCCGCGTAGCTAAAGGCTCCGGAAAGGGCCAGGATGCCCCCCGTCACCCAGAGGGTCAGGACGACGGCCGGTTGGTGTAGTTCCTGGAGCTGGAAGCCGAGGCTGGTGAAAGCCCCGGTACCGATCATGTTGGCGATGACGATCGCCGTGCCGGTCAGCAGGGTTATTTTCTTGTTGGGCATGGATGGCATAGCCTGGTGGTATTGCTGCGGCAAAGTTAAGCCGGCCACGGGAAACCCGGTCCTGTTCCGGCACCCGGACATCCGCCCGGGACGGGCCGCTGCCGGCAAAATCTGATAAAAATCACCTCCGCCGGAGACTTTGGCACCCTGGTACCGGCGGATTATGCTGCAATTTGTCACTTTCCCAACAAACATCCACGAGGCGATCCGAAGCGATCCGGCAGGACGGCGGTGATTTCCGTGCTTGTCCGAACGCTTGGGCGGTGCAGGAAACGGAGGTCATATCCGGCCGTATTCCGGGATCGTGCCGCCGGTATCAACACAACACCGAATGAGAAAGACCGGGTGGATGCTGCTGCTGGCCATGTCGGTGGCTTGCCGCCGGGAGGCGGCCTATCGCCAGCTCGCCATCAAGGGATCGGACACGGAGGTCAACCTGGTGGTGCTTTTGGCGGAAGCCTACATGGAGCGGGATTCCCAGGTGTCGATTTCCGTCACCGGCGGCGGTTCGGGAGCGGGCATCGCGGCCCTGATCAACGGCAAGACGGATATCGCCAACGCATCCCGGCCGATGGAGCCGGCGGAAGAGGCGATGGCGGCGGCAAGGGATGTCCGGCCGGTACCCATCATCCTGGCCCTGGACGCGGTGGCGGTGGTGGTCCATCCGGGCTTGTCGGTGGACAGCCTGACGGTGGCGCAATTGTCTCGCCTGTACCGGGGGGAGGCGGTCAACTGGAAAGCGGTCGGCGGACCGGACCTGGCGGTGTCCCTGTACGGCCGGCAGAGCAATTCGGGAACGGCGACCTATTTCCGGGACCAGGTGGTCCGCGGCGAGTATGCGCCGACCTTGAAGCAGTTGAACGGAACCGCCCAGTTGGTGGAAGCGATCCGCAAGGACCGGGCGGGCATCGGCTATGTCGGTGCCGGGTATGTCCGGCAAGCGGACGGAAAGGTCCTGCCGGGGGTGAAGGTCCTGAAGCTGAAGGAAGCGGAAGGCGGCCGGGCGGAGACGCCCTTGTCCCCGGAGGCCGTATATGGGCGGACGTATCCCCTGGTCCGGCCCCTGTACCAATATGTCGACGGACCGCCGGCGGGGAAGGTCCTGTCGTTTCTCCGTTTCTGCCGGTCGGCGGAAGGTCGGCGGCTCGTGGAGGAAAGCGGTTATTTTCCGGTACCGGCGGGGGAGGAAGGCATCCTTCCGCCGCCCACAATCCAAGGTGATGATACGAGGTAAAACCATCCGGTATTGTACGGACCGGGTCATGGGGTGGGTGTTCCGCCTGGCCGGCATCCTGGCCATATCGGTATTGCTGGGGCTGTTCGCGATGTTGGTGTACAATGGGGCGGCGGCCTTTCGGACGATCCGGCCCGTCGAGTTCTTCGGTAGTGCGGAATGGCGGCCTTCCGCCTTTGGTGTTCCGAGGTACGGGATATGGGCGATGGTGACCAGCACCTTGTTGGTGACATCGGGGGCGATGGCGATATCCATACCCCTGGGTATCGGGACGGCGGCCTACCTGTCGGAGGTGGCGCCGCCGGGGGTCCGGTCCTTCCTGAAATCGGGGGTCGAGTTGTTGGCGGGGGTCCCGTCGGTGGTAATCGGATTCCTGGGAATCGTCTGGTTGGCGCCATGGCTGGCGCAGGTGGCCGGCTTGACGAACGGGTTGAACGCCCTCAACGGCAGCATCCTGTTGGCGGTGATGTCGGTGCCGACCATCATTTCGGTGGCCGAGGACGCCATCCGGGCCGTGCCGCAAAATTTCAAGGAAGCCTCGTACGCCTTGGGGGCCGGCCGATGGACGACCCTGGTGCGGGTGACGCTGCCGGCTGCCCTGCCGGGCATCATCGCCGCCGTGATACTCGGTACGGGGCGGGCGGTGGGGGAGACGATGACCGTTTTGATGGCGACGGGCAATGCGGCCGCCTTACCGGGCGGTTTCCTCGATTCCGTGCGGACGATGACGGCGACCATCGCCATCGAGCTGGGGGAAGCACCGTACGGGAGTCCGCATTACTACGGGCTGTTCGCGGTAGGTGCCGTGCTGTTCTTACTCAGTCTGACGTTCAACCTGGTGGCGGAGCGGATGGCCGCCCGCTTCCGATATCGTGACTGAATACCGGAAACCGGATGAAAAGAATCAATACATACCTCGCGTTCCTGGGATGGTCGTACCTATACCTGTCGGCCGTGGTGGTATTGGTATTCCTGGGCGGCATCCTCTGGGTCATCTGCGAGCAGGGATTGCCGGTGGTGGACCTGGCCTTCGTCCGGGCGTATCCCCGGCGGGGCATGACGGAGGGGGGGATATTTCCGGCGATCGTCGGGACGGTCTGGGTGACGATGGTCACGGCCTTGTTCGCCGTCCCGGTCGGCATCGCCGCCGGCATTCATTTGGGGGAGCAGCTGCGGGAGACCCGGCTGAACGGCCTGGTCCGGGCCTCGATCCGGAACCTGGCCGGCGTGCCGTCCATCATTTACGGGCTGTTCGGGGTGGCGGTCTTTGTGAAAGGCCTGGGGGCGGGAACCTCCGTGCTGGCGGCGGGGCTGACCTTGGGTCTGCTGACCTTGCCGTACATCATCACCACGACGGAGGAAGCCTTGAAGCAGCTTCCCATGTCCGTCCGGGAGGGGGCGCTCGCCTTGGGGGCCACCCCTTGGGAAACGCTGGCCCGGGTGGTCTTGCCGGCGGCGGCCCCGGGCATTCTGACGGGTGTCCTGTTGGGCTTGTCGAGGGCGGCGGGGGAGACCACGCCCATCCTGTTCACCGGGGTGGCATTTTACCTGCGGTACCTGCCCGGGTCGGTCTTCGACGAATTCATGGCCTTGCCGTATCACCTGTTCATCCTGTCTACCCAGCATCATGCCATCGAGACGGTGAGGCCCCTGGCGGACGGGACCGCCCTTGTCCTGTTGGGATTCGTGTTGTTGCTGCACCTGTTGGCGGTCCTGGTCCGGTACCGGTACCGCCGCCACTACCCTCATTGAATGGAAGTGAAAATCGAAATCCGCGGACTCAACCTTTGGTTCGGCCGCAAGCAAGTGCTCAAGGATATCCGCCTGGATATTCCGGCGAACGGGCTCATGGCCCTGATCGGCCCCTCCGGCTGCGGGAAATCCACCCTGTTGCGCAGCCTCAACCGTTTGCACGACCTGTATCCGGATGCCCGCTTGTCCGGGGAGATCCGGTTGGACGGGGCCTCCATCCTGACCGACGAAACAGATGTGGCGACCGTGCGCCGCCGGATCGGCATGGTCTTCCAGAAGCCCAACCCTTTTCCGAAGTCGATTTTTGAGAATGTAGCTTTTGGTTTGAAAATAAACGGAATAAGAAAAAAATCAGTCTTGCGGGACACGGTGGAGCACGTCCTTCGGCAGAGTTCGCTCTGGGAGGAGGTGCACGACCGGTTGGACAAACCGGCTTTGTCCTTGTCGGGAGGGCAGCAACAGCGGCTCTGCATTGCCCGGGCCATCGCCATCCGGCCCGAGGTGTTGCTGATGGATGAGCCCTGCTCCGCCCTGGATCCGATCAGTACCCGCAAGGTGGAGCAGCTCATGCTGCAATTGAAACAGGATTACACCATCGTCATCGTCACCCACAACATGCAGCAGGCCCGCCGGGTGGCCGACCGGGCCGCCTTCATGTACCTGGGGGAGATTGTCGAGTCCGGGGAGACCGCGCAGCTGTTTGAGGCGCCGGTATCCGAGCTGACCCGCAACTACGTCCGGGGCAACTTCGGATAGGGTTGTCGGCGCCGGGTCCCGGCTTACCGCCAGCGGACGGGCAAGGAGGTCATCCCCTGGAAGCCCAACCGGTCCAGCCGTTGCGGCGGATGGCGCGGATCCAGCTCGAGCCGGTCCAGGATCGGGAGGAAGGTATGGACCACCGCATCCGCTTCCCGTTTGGCGAGGTGATGTCCGGGGCAGAAATGGACGCCGCCGCCGAACACGAAATCCCGGCGGGCCGGTCGGCGGAGGACCATTTCATCCGCTTGGGGGAACACCGCGGGGTCCCGGTTGGCGGCCAGCATGCCGACCGCCACCATGCTGCCGGCAGGGATGGTCTTCCCGCCGAGGGAAACATCCCTTTTGGTCACCCGCATGACCTGGATACCTGGCGGGTAGAGGCGCAGGCATTCCCCGATGAAGTCCGAGGTCAGGTCGGGGTTTTCCTGCAGTTGCCGGGCGATGGCAGGGCGGGTGAACAGTTCGTAGACCAGGTTCGTGAGGTGCAGGGAGGTGGTATAGATGCCCGCATCCCAAAACAAGACCATCATGCCAATCGCCTGTTCCAGGCGGATGGTGCCGGCCTGCACCGCATGAAGGAGGTAGTTCTCCATGGACCGTCCGGAGGAATCCGCCGGTCGTTCCATCATATGACCGGTGAAAAATTCAATGACTGCCGCCTTGCTTTCCTTTTCGTAGATGTTTCGGGGCATAAGGTCCTGGATTTCCCGGTAAGTGGCGTCCGCCAGGCCCAGGAAGCGGCGGAGGGCCGATTGGGCGGTTGGGATGGAGAAATCGAGGGCGATATCGAATCCGGGTCGGTTCCGCATCGACTCCAGCAGCCGGCGGACGTCCCGGTCCACCGCGTCGGCCGCTTCCTTGATGGCTTTGGGAGCGAACCGAGGCTGCACGACGGCGCGCATATGGGTATGGTCCGGTGGGTCTGCGCCGAGCAGGAAGGGTTCTTCGTCCCGGTACATGTGGTTGGAAAAGGTCTGGGTGTCCTGCATCACCTGGGTGGCCAGTTCATAGCCCAGTACGAGCCAGCAGTTGCTTTGGGGGAGGAAGTGGAGGTCCCCTTGGGATCGGAGAAACTTGTGGATGGCCGGTAAGGCGGAAGCACAGGCAGGGCTCAGGATATCGAATTTGTCGACGAAGGCGAGGAAGGAATCCTTTTCCGGGACAACCCGGGTCGGTGCCGGACGGCGAAGGGGGCGGATTTTTCCGGTGGTGGCGTCCCCGGCGCCATACCAATGGGAGGTGGCGGGCACCTGTTGCATGCATGCCCGGACCAGGTCGCTACTTGTCGGAGTTCCGGAATGGCAGTGAACGATGGTATGCCAGGATTTCATCCGTAGTACCGGAAGGACCTTGTCCAGTCGGACGGGCGTGCTTATCATGTCCTCCATCAGGTGATCCGGGGGCGGCATATGGGCACTGACCAAGTCGCCCGAGCTGCAAGTGTAATAATCGATACCGACGGGACCCGGGACGACATGTCCCATGGCAGCCGAAAGGGCCGGGCGGAGTCCGGCGGCCAAGGGCGTATGGAAGGGGAGGCAGGTCTCTTGCCGTGGGCGTTGCCAGTTGATGCCCCCTCGGGTGAGGGCCTGTTCCAGCCGGGGGCGGTCATCCGGTGCGCAAAGCACCGACAGCCCCCGGGGGGGCAGTATCGCGGAGGGGAATACCGGGCAGGGCAATTCCGCAGGGAGGGTGTCAAGGGTGGTCTCCGGCAGGACCAGGGCGGCCATGGGGTCCAGCTGCCGGGCGGCGCGGAGGATGTCGGAAAGCCAACGGACCGCCTGCGCGCGGGATATGGCGCCGACGGCACAGAGGGCCGTCAGTTCCCCCCATCCGCCTCCCAGGGCGGCGCTGGGCGACAGGCCCCTGTCGAGCCAGCGGTCCAGGAGGCCCAGTTGCGCCGCCATGCCGACCAACAAGGAATCTTCCGGCGGCAGGGCAGCATTCGCCGGGCGATCCTCCTCGAAGAAGGGCAGGATGCCGGATCCGCCCGCTTCCCGGCTCAGCCGGTCCGTTTCCCGGACGGAATCCCGAAAGGCCGGTTCGGTCTGGAAAAGGAGATAGGCATCCTTTACTTGCCAGCCTTCCGGCGGGCCGAAGACCAGGAGCACTTCCTTTGTTGCCGGCCGATGGTTGCCCAGCCATCCCCGCAAATTGGAAATCAGGCTTTTCATGACAGGTCAGCGGCGGAAGGCTTCCAACGCAACGGCATGCTGACCGCCGCGTTGAAATCCAGGTTACAACTAAAGTATGGTGGCGTGGCGGGATCCAATTCCAACCGGTAGGCCAGCGGCAGGAAAGCCTTGGCAAAGTGGTTGGCGGCCATCCGGCCGATTTGGCTGCCGATGCAGTGATGAGGGCCATGGCCGAAGGAAAGGTGCCGTTTCGCCGGTCTGTCCAACAAGAAGACATCGGGATCCGGGAAAATGTCGGGGTCGCGATTGGCCGCCAGCGAGTTTACGATTACCATGGAACCGGCCGGGACGGCGATACCGTCAAGGATCGTCTCCCGGAGGGCCACGCGGGGTGCGAACGGCGCGGGGGGGAACAAACGCAGGCATTCTTCCGTGAACCTGGGGAGCAGGTTCGGATTCTCCCACAAGTAATCCCGCAGGGCCGGCTGCGTCAGCATGGTGTATGCCATATGGCTCAGGAGGGCATAGGTCGTGTTGCTGCCGGCAATCCAGAGCAACTTCATCAACCCCACGGCGCGGGAAAAGGAAAGCTGCTCCCGGGCGACCATTTCCAGGAGTCCGGCCGAAAGTCCTTCATAGTCGCCGATAAGCTTGCTACGCTGCAGGTATTTCGTAAAGAAATCGACGATGCCGACAGGGTCCGACCCGGGGGTTTCCCCCGGAATCATGCGGATATCCTCCTCGGAAACCCCCAGCAGCAGGGCGTTCATCCGGAAGGTCAGGGGTATGTAGACCTGCTTGGCCAAATCAAATACCGGCTGCCGGGAGACGCTTTCCTGCAGTTCCGCCAAGGCTTGCGGTACGAAGGCATCCAGGTGCCGGAAGGATTTGGGAATGAAATGCGGCTGCATCAGTTCCCGGATTGCGGTATGTTCGGGCGGGTCGGTACCGAGCAGGGAATCATCGAAGTACTGATAGCCTCGGTTGGAATAGGAATCGGTATCCTGCAGGATAGCCTCCGCCTGCGGATAATCCAGGACCATCCAACTGGAAAGTCCGGGGAGGAAATGGACATTTCCCCGTGTGCGCAGGTATCTCAAGGCGGAAAGCCAATCCGTATGACTCATGTCCGGCCTGGTGCCGAGCCGAGCGAGGAATTCCGGAAAGCGGTCGGTGCCGCCGGCCGGGGGTGCCGGTTTGGAAAAGAAGCTTCGGGTGCTTTTTTTCCAGGCCCGCAGGGTCTGCAGGAAATGGGGATGTTCCGCTTGTTCCGCCGAGAGAGAGGAATAGCAGCGAAGGGGCGCCGCCGCCGCTTCGGCCGCTTTTTGGACGGACTGTTCCAGGAACGGATGGGTACCGATGGTCAGGACGGAGCGGTGGCCGTCCTGAAGTGCGGCGCGGGTCGTCCGGTGCATTGAGACGGGTGCAGTCAACAGCTTTTCGCCATAATCCGAGGGTATCAATTGGTTCGCGGTGATTTTGCCGGCGAGTGCGCAGGAATAGAAATCACAGGCCAGGGGCTTCGGGGATACCTCCCGGAGGCCGGACAGGAAAACCGGTACCTGCAGGACCGCGAACGAGGAGTGAAGCGGCCGGAAGCGCATGTCGCCGAATAGCTGCCAGCCGATGCCCTTGCCGTCGAGATAGCGGCCGACCGCCTCCAGGTCGTCCTCGTGGCAAAGGCCGATGGCCGCTCCTTCCGCCGCTTCGTAGGTGGGGTGGAAAGGCTTGGGACTTTCTGGAAAAATGGCATGGTCCCATCCGGCCTGTACATGCACCAAGCGGTACGCCTTGGGAAGCAGCGGCAACCGCGCCATCGCCGCGGCGATGCGGACCACGTCCGCCTTGCCGATGGCATCGGCGGCATACAAGGCCACGGCTTCCCCGACACTTTGTCCCGCCACGGCCGCAGGAAATACGCCCTTGGACTGCCACAGGTCGGTAAAGGCCAGTTGCAGGGCGGCCGTCACCAGGAAGCTCCGGGTGTCCTCCTGCAGGAAATCCTTCGGCGCCGTACCCTCGAAGTGGGGAAGGATTTCCGGCAAGCCTTGCTGCCGGATGAGGTCGTCCGTTTGCCGGACCGCCTCACGGAACACGGATTCCTGCGCAAACATTTGGCGGCCCATTTCGGGCCAATGGTGGAGACATCCTCCGTAAAAGAAGAGGGGCCGTGTTTCGGGTCGGGAGAAAAACCGGTCTCCCAGCCGGATGAGCTGGCGGAATCGCATACGCATCATTTTTTAGTGCGACAGGGACGGGGCGGACAGCTCCTCCTTGGCGGCGGCATACCGATGGAGAGCTTCCAGACAAAAGGCGGTGGTCAGCTCCTCGCTGCCCCAGCCCATGATCCGTTTCGGGCCGCCGTAGTAGAGCAGGCGCCGGGCCCAATGGCCTTCCCGATCTTGCTGCGCCAGCAGGAAGTCGATGGCCTTCGCCGGAATATCCGCCCGGTGTCCGAGGTTAAGCCCTAACTCCGCTCAGTTACGTAATGTTTTTGCGCCTACCAATCTATTTGTTTGA
>CAZNLJ010000062.1:0-20540 GCA_964573725.1 uncultured Saprospiraceae bacterium | reverse complement strand
CAGAATCTAAGCCATACATGGATAAAATTGGAGATCCTGACCAATGGCTAAAGAAGATCAGGGGGTATGACGGATAAACTAAAAAAAGTCTTTTTTGATACAAGCTTCTTCATCCGTCTCTACAAAACGGATGACCCTGACTATGAAAATGCCAAGACCTACTGGCGAAGGTTTAGGGAGAATGATTGTGAGTTGTTCCTTTCTACCATCGTAGCAGCCGAATTCGGCACAGGTGGGGCAATCAAAAAACTCCCTTACAAATATGTCACTGTCCTTCCATTCAATCTCAACCATGCTGAAAGAGCGGCTGCTTTAGCAATGGTAGCCTTTGAAAATAAAAGGAAAGGGGTGATAGAATTGGAGAACCGGGTAGTAATTCCCAATGATACCAAGATCCTTGCCCAGGCTGAAGAAATCAATACTGATCTGTTTATTGCCAGAGATGATAATTGTGAGAAAGTATATCAGCTAATGAAGGAGAATGGATTGCTCTCCTTTGATTACCTTGACCTTAGAACCCCTCCTAATCAGTTCTTCGGCGAACTGTTTGCAGACATCTGAGTCGCTTACAATAATCATAAGGAAGTATTGCAGGAAATTTACTTGTGCATCTTGTGCACTTGGGGTTGGCGCGTTGATAATCTATCACTTACGGTGCACAACTTCGGAGATTTTCAGCTTGGTCGATCTTGTGCACTTGTGCACTTGAAAGAGTGGCCTTTGACCAAGTCCGCTGGAAGTTTGTTGATATACTGGTAATCCTTCAATTTCTTCGTCACAAATTATTCCGACACTAAACTTTGCCCGTGTTAGAGCTACTGTCCTAACAATCCCCTTGCGGCCTGGTCAACCGGCGGAACTCCCTCATTCGCGGGGGAAGCCTTGGTACCATACCTCCTCGAAGTCGGCGACATCGGTGGATGCAAGTCCGTTGGCGGAGGCATAGATACCGAGCTGGGCGCCGATATAGCCCCGGCAAAGCATCAGGTTGTCGGCGGTTTCCGCGAAAGGGACGAAGGAGACGCCCTCATCGAGGGAATAGGTGTATTGGTAGCGGCCTTGACCGGCGGTAATCCGGAGGACGATCTTGTCCTGGTAAGTCGGCAGGGTATCCCGTCGGATGGTTAGGGGAGCCTGGCTGCCGTCTTTCAGGACCAGTTGGAGGACGGGCCGGCCTTCTTCCCGGATGAGGGTGAAGCGCAGGTGGAAATCATCCTGCTGGACGACGGCGATGCCGGACTCGGCTTTTTCGCCCGCGGGGGCGAACGTCATGTTCACGCGGTAATCGAAGTCGCTGTGTTGCTGTCGGAAGCCGATGAATCCGTAGCGTTTCCGCAGTTGGAAAGTATCGTATCGGGTGGGAGGGACAGCCGCAGTCGGCCAGCGGCCGCCTGCAGGGAGAAGACCCCTTCCTTCGGGACACGTCGGAAATTCCATCGGGGGTGCAGCCGGTCCTCATCGAAAGCGTCGTGGAAGCCCTCCGGCCGGTCCTGCGGGCGGTCGGGGAAGGGCAGTTCGGTGCGTCGTTCCACCCGGCCGGTTTCCGGGGCGCAGACCGGCCACAGGTATTCCAGCGGTTCCCAGGTGCCGGGGCTGGTTTCTTCCCAGCGGATGGTGGCCGGTTCCCAGGCGACGGGGACGAGGTGGGTCTCCCGGCCCATGTTGGTGGTGCCGTCGACCTCGTTGCGGACACCGAGGGCGACCAGGTACCATCGGCCGTCCGCAAGCTTGACAAGGTCGGCATGACCGATGTTTTGTACCCAGAATCCGCGGGACAGGTGTCGGGCGGTCAGGATGGGATTGCGGGGGCAGGATTCGTAGGGGCCCGTGACCCGGGTACCGGCGGCCACCATGACGGCATGATTGAGCCCCGTCCCTCCTTCCGCCACCAGCAGGTAATACAGGCCGTTTTCCCGGTAGATATGCGGGCCTTCCACGCAGCAGCCGCCACAGGCACCCCGCCAGACCGAGGTCCGTTTTCCGGTCAGCCGCCAGTTCGCCAGGTCGAGGGGTTGCACCCAGATTTCGCCGATGCCGTTTTGGTCGGGTTGGCCGACATCATGGGTTCCGACGAACCAGGCACTTCCGTCGTCGTCGAAAAAGAGATCCGGATCGATACCCGGGGCTCCGTCGATGACATGGGGCTCCGACCAGGGGCCGGCGGGATCCTCGGCGGTCAGGATGAAATTGACCATCTCGGCCGGCAGGGATTTGTCCGTCGGACTGTACACGTTCGTCACGATGAGGTAGAAAAGGCCCTCGTGGTAGCGGAGGGACGGGGCATGGATGCCGCCGTCCTGTTGGACGTCCGTGAGGTTGACGGCACCGGTGCATTGTTCCGTCCGGTGGAGGGCGTATCCGATGTGCTCCCAGTTGACGAGGTCTTTGGAGTGATGGATGGGCAGGCCGGGAAAGTATTCGAAGGAGGAGTTGACGAGGTAGAAGTCATCGCCGACCCGGCAGATCGAGGGGTCGGGGTATCCGCCCGGGAGGATGGGGTTGGAGAAGGAACGGACTTGCGCCACGGCGGCAAAGGGAAGTGCGAATAGCAGGAAGCGGAGAAAGGGCATGACAGGGAAAAAGTGGGGCGGGCCGGCGGATTCCTGCCGTCTGCCCGCCCGGGTGAAAAAAACGGGTAAAGCTTAGCGGACGACCAGTTTGACGGTGGTGAAACGACCCTGTTCATCGGTCAGGTTGGCGAAATACAGGCCGGCGGGCCAACCGTCCCGTCGGAGGCGCAGCGATTGGCCTGTGATTCCGGGGACGGACAGCACCTGTTGTCCGGCCAGGTTGAGGACGGACAGGTGGAGCGCGGTCCGGTTCGGGTTGTCGAAGGTCAGCAGCGTTTCCTCGTCGAAGGGGTTCGGAGCGATATGCAGGCTGGGTGTCGGGGCGGCATGCCGGGTATCGGAGACTTGGCAGGCGGGCACTTCCGCGAGGATGAGCACCAGGTCGGAGCAAGGTTCGTTGCCGCCGAACCCTCCGTTCCGGGGGTCGCGGAAAGCGACGGACCAGGGGTCGGCCGGGTTATCCGGTCCGTTGTTCGCGACGAATTTGATGTTGGTGACCTCGGCTGCGGGGATACCGTAATAAGCGGCCAGGTCGATGGCGGCGGTGAAGTTGCCGTTTCCGTCGCTGGCGAGCTGGACGGCCCCGGGGGCATCCCAGCCGACCACTTGTGCCCAGTCGTTGGCGCCGGAGTGGAAACCCAGGGCGGAGGCGGCGGCGAGGGCCATGGTGGGGTCGCCTTCCGGGCAGGCGAGGGCGTAGTCGAGTTCAATTTTCAACTGGCCGTTGTCGGCATCGAGGCAGGAATTGGCGTCGGCGGCATCCGAGAAGAGGGCGAGGCTGGATTCCTGGTTGAGGTCTGCGCAGGTCGGCGTTTCGGAGATGATGAGCCGCAGGTCCGAGCAGGGTTCGTCCCCGCCGAAGCCCCCGTTCAGCGAGTCGCGGAGGGCGACGGACCAGGGGTCGGCCGGGTTGGCGATACCGTCGTTGACAACCATCTTGACATTCGAGAGGTCTTCGAGGGCGACCCCCCAATAGTCCAGCGTATGGATGGTGACCAGGAAGGAGTCGTTGCCGTTGTTGGTGAGGGTGACGGCGTTGGCGGCATCCCAGTTGACGACGGTGGACCAATCGTTGGCGCCGGAATGGAAGCCCATCTCCGCCCTGCCGGGCAGGATGCCGTTCGGGTCCGCTTCCGGGCAATTCAGGCTCAGGTCGAATACGAAGCTAATGGTACCGGCTGCCGGATTCAGGCAGGTACCCTGCAGGGAGATGCTGTTGGATTCCTGTGCGGCGGCCGCAACGGAAAGCAGGCAACAGGCGAATGCGAGATAAAGGTTTTTCATGTGAACATATTTAAGTGAAGAAATCAAGGGAAATAGGAAAGTGACAAGGTGGCGGACCGGTCGCCCTGCCGTATCCGGAGGAAGCAGGGGCCGGCGGGGAAACTGCCATCCGGCCGGCAGGGAACGGTATGCAAGCCGGCGGGCAGCCAGTCCGAGAAGATCGTTTGCCTTTTTCTGCCGAGAAAATCGAAGAGGCAAATTTCCGTGCGGCCGTCCGCCGGCAGGCGGAAGCGGAGCCTGGATTCGGCGGAGACAGGGTTGGGAACGACGTCGGCTTCGAGGGGAGCGGGGGGGAAGGGCAGGGCGAGGGCGACGGGCTCCTCCTGCCGGATGTGCAGGACTTGGTTGCCCGCCACCTGGTACAGGCGGGTGACGGAGCCGCCGGGCCAGGTGATGATGACGGAGTCGACGGACGGGGACGTGCCGAGACCGAAATGGGCGGTGGAGGAATGTTGGGAGGCGAAGCCCCCGAAGCCGCCGTTGTAATCATGGATCCAGGCCTTGTCTCCGAGGTGTACCCGGATGGTCGATCCGAAGGCGTCGCGGTTGGCGCTGCCACCTTCCAGCTTGATTTTCAGCCAGTGGTTCCCGTTGTCGGAATCATTGCGATAGAGCGAGACCGGTTGGATGGTGTCGGGGGAAGTCTGGCGGTTGAGGCGGACGACGAGGAAGTCGAGGTCACCGTCGTTGTCGTAATCCGAGTAGGCGAAGCCCCTGCCGCGGCCGGGGTCGGCAAGGGGGGAGCCGGGGGCGGCATCCGTGAACAGGAAGCCGGTACCCGATTCGTTCCCGTCGTTGAGGAACAGCCGGTTGCGGTTGAGTGGGCTGGTGGCGATGAAACCGGCGGCCGGAATATAGCCATTGCAAACGAAGAGGTCGAGGTCCGAATCGTTGTCGGCATCGAGGAACGCGGTGGCCCAGCCGGCGGTGCGGAGGGAGTCGATGAAGGTATCGGCGGTGCCGGTATCGGCGGCCTTGTCGAGGAAAGTGCCGTCGGCTTGTTGTACCAGGAGGGCGTTGCTGCCGATGTTGGTAAAATAGAAATCGAGGTCCTGGTCCCGGTCGAAATCACCGGTGGCGACCCCCATGCCGTAGATGGCCAGGTCCATGCCGGCGGTGGTGGAGACATCGGGGAAGGAATCCGCCGGGAAAGCATTCCGGAACAAGGCATTGGGGGCGACCCATTCCCCGAAATCATTGACGACGAGCAGGTCCGGGTCCGCATCGAGGTCGACGTCGCTGAAGGTGGCGGCGAGGGTACAACCCATGTCCGCGACACCATAATCGGCGGCGGCCTCCGAGAAGGTGTTGGCCGCGTTGTTGACCAGCAGCCAGTTTTTTTGGCAGGAATGGGCGAAGCCGACCACGGTATTGCCGTTGTAGACCAGTTGGTCCTGTCCGATGTAATTGCCGACATAGGCATCGAGCAGACCGTCGAGGTTGACATCGGCGAGGGCGGCGGCGAAGCTTTGGCCGGTGAGGGCGCCGATGCCGGCGGGGATGGATATTTCGGAGAAGGTGAGGTCGCCCCGGTTATGGAAAAGCAGGAGGCGGTGGCCGGTATGGGTTAGCACCAGGACGTCGCGGAAGCCGTCGTTGTCGAGGTCGCCGGTGACCACGCCGGTGGTGACGAAGTAGTTGGTGGGCCAGATCCCGGCAGCGAGGGCGATATCGGTGAAGGTGCCGTCGCCATTGTTGCGGTAGAGAGCGTCCATGTTCAGTCCGCCGGTGATCCAAAGGTCGTCGTCGCCGTCGTTGTCCATATCGAAGAAAGCGGCGCCGCCGCCGAGGTGGGTGGTGCCGAGGTAATGGTGTTGGATACCGGCGGCGGCGGAGACATCCGTGGCGGGGAATTGGGCACCGGCTTTCGGGAGCAGGAAAGCCAGGCAGCAAAGGCAGGTCGGGAGCTGCTTACCAGGTATCATTTTGGATGAGGTTCGGGTTCAGGCGGATTTCCTTTTCGGGAATGAAGAACACCAGTTTGAAGCGGGCTTCGGCCCAAGGAAAGCCGCCGATGGGTTGTTGGAGGCGTTTGAGGGTATGGAAGTTGTCCCCTTCCATGGAGAGTTCGAGGCTTCTGTCCGCCAGGATCTTGTCGAGGAGCTCGGAGGGGTCGGAGCAGGAGGTGGGGGGCAGGCCGGCGCGTTGGCGCAGGCGGTTGAGGTCGGCCAATCCGCCGCCGGTATTTCCGTTGCGGGTGCGGGCTTCCGCGCGGATGAGGAACATTTCCGGCAGGCGGATATAGGGGATGTTCATATTGCGGTCGTTGTATTTGTGGCAGGCGCGGGCGGTGCCGAAGTCCTGGTGGAGCACGGTGAGCCGGAGGTCGTCCGGATTTTGGCTGATGGTGGCCCAGAATTCGTCGGAGACGGAGAGTTGGACGTTGTTGCTGTTGAGGCTGAAGATGGAGAAGAGGTTGTCGGCGGCGCGGTCGATCGGTTTTGCGAGGAAGGTGAAGATATTTTCGGAAGAGATATTGGGCGAGAAGGCGGCGGCCACCTGTCCGTCGGCGAGCGAGAAGGGGCCGTTGTCGATGAGTCGGGCGGCGAGGGCTTCCGCCGCCGGATAGTCCTCGAATTCGAGCTGTACCCGGGCGAGCATGCCGATGGCGGCCCAGCCGGTGGCGCGGCCCTTGTTATCCGGTGTATCCTCGAGCAGGGAGCCGGCGGCGGTCAGGTCGGCGATGATGAAAGCCTCCATTTCCGGGATGGTGGCGCGGGCGGGTTGGTCGCCCGGCCGGAAAGGTCGGGAGAGGATGGGGAGGGAGAGGCCGTTGGCGGGTTGGGCGAAAAACCGGTGGAGGGCGAAATAGGCCATGCCGCGCAGGAAGCGGGCTTCGCCTTCGAGCCTTTTCTTATCGGCGGCGATGCGGGCGTTGGGCACATCGATACGGTCCAGGGCGTCGAGGACCTGGTTGGCGAGGTCGATGCTGCGGAAGGACAGTTGCCAGAAGTAGTTGCCGGTATTGAAGAGGTCGGTCCAGGCGGCATGACGCAGGGCGCGGGAATAATTGGCGTTGGCCAGGCCGTTCACTTCCTTGACATGACCGGCGAGGCATTCCGCGAAAATATATTGGCGCTCGACCCAGTCGGCGTGGAGGGTGCTGTAGATGCCGTTGATACCGGCTTCGATCCCTTCGATATTGTCAAAGGCTACGGCGCTGGACAGGCTGGTTTCCGGTTTCAGGTCGAGGAAATCGTCGCAGGCGGAGGTGCCGGCCAGCAGCAGGAGCAAGGACAAGCGGGGAAATAGCTTTTGCATCGTCTGGAGTTTCGATGGTGAAGGAGACCGGGTCATTCCTCAAAAAGAGAGGTTGAGGCCGGCAGATATGGTCTTGGCCTGGGGGGAAGGCAGCCAGGACTTGCCTTGGCCGACATTGCCGGCTTCGTCGCGGTTGTATTCCGGGTCCCCATCCCGGGTAGGTGCTGAGGACGGCGAGGTTGGTGCCCCGGGCATAGAGGCGGGCCTGGGAGACCTTCCATTTCCGAAGCTGTTTTGCGGGGAGGTTGTAGGAAATGGAGACGTCCTTGAGGCGGGCGAAGTCGGCGTTGAAGATTCCGCGGCTGGATACCCAATTGCGGTTGGGGGCGGTCCAGGTGAGGCGGGGGACATGGGTATTGTCGCCGGGTTGTCGCCAGCGGTCGAGGCCGTCCGCCCACATGTTCCAGCCGTAGCCGATGCCGCCGTACTGGAAGCGTTGCTCCTCGTTGGCGAGGTCCTGGCCGGTGGCGAAGGTGACGAGGAAAGAGAGGTCGAAGGGGCCGTAGGAAAAGGCGTTGGTGAGGCCGCCGGTCCAGCGGGGATTGGGGTTTCCGTAGAAGACCTGGTCGAGCGGGTCGTACACATTGGTCAGCTCGCCGAAGCGGTTGATGAAGAGTTCGTCACCGCCCGGGACCTGGATCTCGGAGGTGCCGCCGGCGGGGTTGGTGACGGTCAGGGTCATATCCTGGGCGGCGATGCCGCCCGACCGCACGACGAAGCGGGCGCCGACCGGGAAGCCCACGCCCACGGCACCCAGTCCGAACCCTTCGCCGGGGATGAAATCCCGGCCGCCGAGGTCGGTGATTTCATTTTGGTTGAAGGCGATGTTGAGGGTGACGGCCCACTTCAGTCTGCCGATGCGGGGGTGGCCGGTCAGGGAGCAGTCCATGCCCTTGTTGAGGAGGGAGCCGATGTTGCTGGTGACCCGCTCCACGCCGGCGAGGGAGGAGACATCGATTTCCGCGAGCAGGTCCGTCGTTTTCTTGACATAGACGTCCCAGCCGCCTTCGATACGGCCGTCGAGGAATCCGAAATCGATGCCGGCATCGAATTGGGACGTCGCTTCCCAGCCCAGCCCGGGATTGTTGATTTCCTGGACTACCATGCCGGGCATTTCGACGTAGTTGTTGGTGGCGAAGGCACCGAAATACTCGAAGTTCCCGATTTCCGCATTGCCGGTCATGCCCCAGCTGAGCCGTAGTTTCAGGAAGCTGAGCGTTTCCTGGGAGCGGAGGAAATTTTCCTCGGACAAGATCCAGCCGAGGGATGCGGCCGGGAAGGTTCCCCAGCGATTGCCGGGACCGAAGCGGGAGGAGGCATCCCGTCGCAGGCTGAGGCTGAGCAGGTATCGGTCGTGGAAACGGTAGTTGAGGCGGCCGAGAAAGGAAAGGAAACTGAATTGGGTGGCATTGATTTCCGCGGTTTTCGAGGCCGCGTTCTCCGGGTTTTTCATCGAGGGGTTCGGGAAGGTCTCCCCATTGATCACATTGGAGAAATAATCGTTACGCGTTGCATGGGAGCCGACGAGAATTTCGAGGTTTTGGCGGCCCTTGGACAAGGAATAGGACAGGGTATTGTTGCTGTTCCAGTTCCGGCTTTCCGACAGGACGGAAGTGGCGATGGCTGCCGGTTCTATGACGGCGGAGCGGTAGTAGAATTCTTTTTTGTAGATGTTGTTGACGCCGAATTCGGAGCGCAGGGTGAAGTGGCGGAGAAAGCTCAACTGGGCATACACGTTGCCCAGGATGGAGGTGCCTTTCTGGTTCATGTCGGTATTGGCGAGTTCGGCGGCGACGTTATAGCCGGATTGGGGATGGAAGTAGGTGCCGTCCTCGTTGTAAACCGGCCAGAAGGGCAGCGCCTGGCTTTGGGCCGAACCCAGGCCGCCGGCCCAGGAGGTGGGGATGATGTCATTATCGGTGACGGTGAAGGCCGTCCTGGCTCCGATGGACAGGAAATCCGTGGGGTGATGGTCGAGGTTGACACGGGCATTATAGCGTTTGAAGTCGTTGCCGACGAAGATGCCCCGTTCATCCCGGTAGGTTCCGCCCAGGTAGAACAGTGTCTTTTCGTTACCGCCGGCGGCGGAGAGGTTGGTTTCCTGGAAATGGCCGGTCTGGAGGGCTTCGTCGATCCAATCGGTATCGGTCCGTTCCGCCGTTTCGCGGGACAATCCGGGGGGCAGGATGGTTTTCCAGAATTTCTCGTAATCGTCGGCGATATCGTAGTCGAGGTCGTTTCCGGGGTCCGCATCGGCGAGGGCATCCAGGTAGCTGTTGGTCCAGGCCTCCCGGGCCAATTCCAGGTAGGAGGGGCCGTCCAGCATCCTGATCCGGCGGGTTTCCTTTGAGAAACCGGTCTGAAAGCCGGCATCGAACCGGGTTTTGCCTTCCTTCCCCCTTTTGTTGGTGATCAGCACCACCCCGTTTGCGCCGCGGGAGCCGTAGATGGCGGCCGTTGAGGCGTCTTTCAAGATCTCCACGGATTCTATGTCCGCGGGATTGAGTTGGGCCAGGGCATTCGATTCATGCGCGGTGGCAAGTCGCCAGCCGCTGGCGTTGTTCTTGGAATAGTTGCCCGACACGACGGGAACGCCGTCCACCACATACAGGGGTTCGCTACTGGCGACAATGGAAGAGGTCCCGCGGATGCGGATGGTCACGGGTGAACCGGCCATGGCATCGGAAGTGGTGACCATGACCCCCGCCACCCGGCCCTGGAGGGTGCTTTCCACGGTGGATTGGGCGCCGTTCTGCAGGTCTTCCCCCTTCACTTTGGCGACGGCGCCCGTGGTATAGCGTTTCTTCTGGGTGCCGTAACCGACCACGACCACCTCGTCGAGGGTCTGCAGGGCCTGTGCCAGGACCACGTCGATTTCCGGCCGGCCCTGTACCGGTGCTTCGAGGGTCTTGTAGCCGGTGTATGTAAAGACGAGGGTATCCTGCGCGTCCGGCAGTTCGAGCTCGTAGCTGCCGTCCAGGGAGGTGACCGTTCCGATACCCGGTACTTTCCTGGATTGGACGGTGGCGCCGATGAGTTCCGCGCCGTCTTCGTCGCGAACGGTTCCGCGCACGATGAAACGCGCAGGTTGCGGCGCGGTTGCCGCCGGGGAGGAAGCCGGATTTGCCGGCGGCAGGATCGGCGCAAGGGTGGTGAGCCGGGGTAATTCCGGGGAGTTGATCGGCTGCTGCGCCGGATTCTTGCGGTCGCCATTCTTTTGGATCTTGAAGATGACATAGTTGTGGTCACCCATTTTCTTGAAATCGAGCCCTGTCCCTCGCAGGCGGTCGGACAGTTCCTTCTCCAACGGCTTCCCGGAGGGATGGTAGGGTTTGGAGCGGATGGCTTGCACGGTCTCCAGGTCGTAGCTGAAATAAGCCTGGTGTCGGGTGGCCAGTTTGTCCAGTACCTCGTTGAGGGTGACCATGCCTTGGCCGGGCTGCACCTGGGAAGGGGATGCTCAGGCCAGGGCGGGGGCCGGTTGGGCGGCGGCCTGGGTCAGGGTGGACAGGAGGAGGAGGTGTACTAATTTTTTCATGGCGATTCGGATCGGATGCGGGTACCCGGCGGGCAGTCTTGTGATTGTTCAGCGACGGAAGACGAGGATACGGTCTTTATCGGGTCGGACGGAGATTTCCTCCGGATAGACCAATTCCAGGATTTCCAACACCTGTGCGAGGTTGTCCGCCGGTGCGGAGAGCCGGATATGTTGTTGTTTCATGGCTTCGTCCTGGAAATGGAACCGGACGCCATAGATGGATTCCAATTCTTCGGCGACCACCCCCAAGGGGCTGTTGAAGACCACGATGCCGTCCTTCCAGGCGATATGGTCGTTGGGCTTGACCTGCCTGGTTTCCATCCGTCCGTCGGAGGCGGAATAAGACACCATGTCACCGGGCTGCAAGGTGACTTTCCGGCTGGCGACCGCCAACTGGACTTTCCCTTCCGCGAGCACCACATCGGTCTTACCGGACCGGGAGCGGACGTTGAACTGTGTACCGAGGACGGAAACTTCCATGGCATCGGCATGGACGACGAATTTGGTGCCGGCCGCTTTCCGAAGCACTTCGAAGTAGGCTTCCCCATGGAGCCATACCTCCCTGCGGCGGGTGTCCTGCCAGCGGTCCGGGTAAAGCCGGAGTTCGGAATTGGCGTTGAGTTGGACCGTGGAGCCATCCGGTAATTCGAAAGACCGGCGTTCCCCGTTTCCGGTGGTGAATACCAGCGGGGATGGTTGCGTCCAATAGGTATAGGCAAACCTGCCGGCGAAAGCGAGCAGGATCATCGCGGCTGCGGCGGCCGTGGTGCGCAGCCAGGTTCTCCGGTGCAGCGGAACGGTCCCGGCGGGTATGTCCAGCTGATGCGACAATCTTTGGAAGGATGCCCGGACTTGTTCCGGCGACACCTGCCGGCGCCGCTGGCCAAAATGTGCATGGAGCTCCCCTGCGAGTCGCCGGGCCTCCAGCACGTCGGGTTCCTTATCCGGATAAGCGAGCAGGAAACCGTCCCAAAAGGCCGCCGTATCGGCATCGGGATCCAGGGCCCATCGGAGGAAATGGTCATCCAGGAGGAAGTCTTCCGTCGTGAACGCGGCGTAACTTTCGAAATCCATAGCGGAATAGGTTGGTGTTGTCGGCTTGTCCGGCCTGGTCGTACGGGATCGGAACATCGGGTCGGGCATTTCTTCCGTTTTGCCCGACCGGTGTCCCTTATGCGGGAAGCGTGTTTTCAGGGAACCGGAAATCCGAAGCTGCTGTAGCCAGGAGTCCGGGGCCAGGGAATTCTAACCCATCCGTCGACATTTTTTCGAAAAAAAATGCGGGGGTGTTTTTTGCGGGCAATCCGGACATGGGAGGGAGGGCGGCGGCGGGGCGTTTTCCCGGGATTTGATGGGGAAGGTGCTTCCTGTCGCGGCCGGAATGCGGATCCCGGCAATCGGGCGAAACAGGGTATCGGGGGGCTTGGCCGGCCGACGCGATCCTGTCCGTACCGGTTCGGGCCGCCGTGTGGCAAGGCGTCATGCCACCGGAACCGGTACAGGGGGCACCTGGCGGGTTCGGCGCAATCTTACCTATTGAGGCCCGCGTGGCAGGTGTGGATAGACCGGGCAGCCCGACCCGTCGGCGAGGATCACCAGGTCAGGGAAGGCAGGACGGTGAGGACGCACTGCATATGCCGGCGTAGGAATCGGATGGCCCGGTGGGCGAAATTATGCGCGACCTGGTACCGGATGCCGAGCAGGTCGGCGATTTCCCGGAAGGATTTCTGTTGGTAGTACCGAAGGTAGATGACTTCCCGTTGCCGGGGAGGCAGTTGCCGGAGCAAGGCGGCGAGGCGGGCTTCCCGGTCGGTCTCCATATCCGGGTCGGTCGGGTCGTCGGCCGGGTCGAAATCCAGTATCGTGGTCCGGTTGGCGTTGAGCTTGCGATATAGGTTGTTCCGCAGGGAGACGAACAGGTAATTTTCGAGGGACCGTTTGGGTTCCAGGTTCTCACCCTGGCGCCAGAGCGCCATGAACAGTTCCTGGATGGCATCCTCGACCAGGGCTTCATCCCCGGCGATGGCCGTTCCGTATACCAGGAGGTCCGGGTAATAGCGGCGGTAGATACCCTCGAAGGAAGCGAAGTCGGCCATAGGAAGGGTTGAAGCCGGTGCCGATTCGGGAACGGATAAAAAAAGAGGGCCCGGGGCGGCGATGATTGTTGTATGCAAGACAAAGTAGGTCGAACAAATATAGGGAAAAGAATGGGAAGCCGATGAGAACGACCTTTCTCGACCCGATTTGGGATTCGAGCATTCGGTTGGCATTTGAGCGGCTTGGATACCAGGGGGCTCGCAAGCTGGTTAAGGCCTGTGTGCTGGAATGGATGGGCAGGGATTGGAGGACGAAGAGGATTGCCGCCTACGACCCCACCGCATCGGCTGGTTCGACGAGGTTGGGCGCAGGGTTTGTCGTGCCGGTATCCTGCCGGGTGGAGGTATTGGTTCCTGAAAAAACGCTAGCTGCCGGTCTGTCAGCGGCAAGGGCCGTTGTCCGTCGGGTATCATCTGCCGGTGGCCGGAGTCATTCCGCCCGGATCCGGACCGGTCCTCCGGGCAGGAATCCCAGGCGGTGGGCGACGGCGACCAGGGTATGGCCCGGGGGCAGCGGAACAGGATTCCGGTAAGGATGCCAGGGGCCGGTGGGGATCAGGCTGTCGTTGGGGACGACCTGATACCCGATCCAGGCACCGGCGGTAGGGCAGCTCAGCCGGACGGCGGCGCCTTGCCGCTCATGGGTGGGGACGGCGGTGGCCGGTTGGACACCTTCGGGCCAGATGAGGCGGAGGAGGTCCTGTTCCGGGAGGAGGTTGCGGTCTTCCGTATCCAAGACCCATTGGGCGCAGGCGGCCCGCAGTTCGGCCAAATTGGCGGCGTAGGCGGGGTTTTGGGCGAGGTTCCGGATTTCATGGGGATCCAGTCGGGTATCGAAGAGTTCCTCGGCCGGTTTGGCGGGGCGAAACCAGAGGGCCTGCGCCTCGGTGAGGCTGTCTTCGTCGCGCAAGCGGTAGAGTTCCTGCATGGTGGCCATCTGGTCGCGGTAGGGTACGGGCAGGAACATGGGGAGTTCGGGCCGGTAGTATCGAATGTATTTGAAGCGATTGTCGCGGGCGGCGCGGGCCGCGTCCGTATGACGGTCGAAGCGGTCGGCGGCAGCGAAGACATAGGTCCGGGGGCGGGTGGAAGGGAAGAGGCCGGCGAAAGCGCGGCCGTCGAGGTGGTCGGGTGGCCGGATACCGGCCATGGACAGGACGGTGGGGGCCAGGTCGACGAAGCTGAGGAGCCGGTCATCGCGGCGACCCGCAAACTGTCGGGCGGGGAATCGGATGATCATGGGGGCCTTCAGTCCCGAATCGTGGAGCGACCGTTTCTGGCGGGGCAGGGGGCCGCCGTGGTCGGAATACCAATAGATGACAGTGCTGTCCAGGAGGCCGTCGGCCTCCAGTTGGGCGAGTATGTTCCCGACCTGTCCGTCCATCTCGACGATGTTTGAGTACAGGCGTCGGATATCGATGCGTACCGGCTCGGTATCGGGGAGATAAGGGGGAACGGGGACGGGAAGGTCTGCCTGCACCCACAGGGAATCTCCGGCTTTGGCCCAGATCTGGGATTCGTGGGTGACGCCGAAGTTGAACACGGCGAAGAAGGGCTGGCCAGGTTTCCGGTTGCGCCAGTGGGCGGTCGGGCTGCTATCGTCCCAGGCGGTGGCCGGCATTCGGAACTGATAATCTTCCTTGGCGTTGTTGGTGCAGTAATAACCGGCCATCCGGAGGTATTCGCTCATCATGCGGACTTCCGGCGGAGGGACGGCTTCATAGGCCGGAATATCCGGGGGCATGTTCCGGGTGTTGGCGGCGATGACTTCCGGCGGGAGGTTCGACAAGAACCAGGGGCCGGTCCGCATATGGTTGGCCCCGATCCGGGTGGGATACATGCCGGTGGCGATGGCGGCCCGGGCCGGGGCACAGACGGGCGCCGGCGTGAAAAAGCGGTCGTAACAGACACCTTCCGCAGCGAGTCGGCCGAGGTGGGGAGTGGCTACGGTGGAATCCCCATAGCAGGGCAGGAAGGGGCCGATATCCTCCGCGACAAGCCAGAGGATGTGGGGCCGGTTCGGCAGGATGGGCCGGATGGCACCGGGGTCGACGGGGCCGGTACCGGGCCGGCAGGCCTGCAGGAGGAGGAGCAGCAGCAAAGGAAACAGGTAGGATGCTTGTCGCATGAGGATTGGTTGCGGATGATATCGGATGATGGGGGGCGGCCTGCGAACCGACCGTCCATACAGGCCGCGGGAAACGGCGAGGGGGAGGCGGTCGGTCCGGCCGTCAGCAGCTTAGCGGACCAGGCTGAGCTCCCCCTTGACCAGTTCCGTATTGCCGTCGACGAATTCCAGGACCGCGAAGAAAGTGAACACCCCGGCGGGCAGGTCTTGCCCGCGGCTGGTGCCGTCCCAGCCGGCGCCGACATCATTGGGGAGGAGGTCCCGGCCACGGAAGACCGTTCCGCCCCAACGGTCGAAGACCGCCATTTCCCGGATCCGGAGGACCTGGGGACCGGCGAACACGGTAAAGTGGTCGTTGATGCCGTTGCCGTCCGGCGAGAAGGCGTTGGGGAAGAAAAAGCGGAAGTCCTTGCGGACGAAAAGGACGATTTCATCGCTGGCTTCGCAGCCGGCGGTATCGGTCACGGTGATGCCGTAGGTCGTGGTGGTGAGCGGTCGGACGGTCAGGGACAGGCAATCCGGGCAATCGGCGCCGGACCAGAAGACGGTTCCCAGGGCACCGGCGGGAAGCTGGATGAGCGGCTGCAGGGTAAGGGAATCCCCGTAGGCCAGTTCCTGGTCCACCCCGAGGGAGACCGTGGGCGACGTGTAGGGGGACAAGGTGGCGGCGACGGCGGTTTCGCAACCATTGGCATCCTGGACCTGCAGCAGGTATCCGCCGGGGGAGAGCCGGTCGAAAAGAGGGTCGGGCTGCCAGTCGCCCCCGTCGAGGGCAAACCGGTAGGTGCCGGTTCCGCCGGCCACCTGTACCAATTGCAGGGAGCCGGTGCCGTCGCCGAAACAATCCGGCTGCGTGGTCGCCACCGTTGCCGACAAGGGCAGCGGCGCCGACAGCCCGACGGAGCCGACCGCCGTGCAGCCGGCGCTCCCCGTGACCGTAACGGATGCCGTGCCGGCCGGAAGGCCGCTTGTGGCGGCATCGGTACCGCCGTTGGACCAAAGGTAGGTGTAGGGAGGCAGCCCACCTCCGGTAACCGTTACGGTCGCCGCCCCGTCCGCCGCATCGTCGCACGAGAGGTCGGCGCCGTTGAAATCGGAGGTCACCGCCGGGAGGACCTGCAAAGGGGCGGGCTGGAAAACCGACGCGGTGACCGTGGATGTCAGGCCGTCGGGATCCGACACTTCGAAGGAATAATCACCCGGCGGCAGATTGGGGACAGGGGTCGGCACGAACGCCTGCGGGATGGTGCCGCTGCCCGTATTTCCGCCGGCCGCTGTCCAGGTGAAGGCATACGGGCCGGTCCCGTTCAGCACCGTCAGGAAGATGGTGCCGGTTGATGTTTGGCAACCGATCGTATCCGGAGTGCCGGTCAATTCAAGCGTACAGGCGGCGGGTGGCAGCAGGCTGGTGAGGGTCAGGACGAGGCTGTCGCAGCCGAACTGGTTGGATAGAAGCGTCTGGACCGTACCGGTATCCGCCGCCAGGCAGGTCGATTGCGTCAGCCAGGTCGTGTCCGAGGGCAGCAGGGCAGTGGTGGTGACCACGGTGCTGTCGCAGCCGAACTGGTTGGAGAGGACGGCGGTGGTGGTCCCCGTCTGGGCGGGGTCGCAGGAGGCGGCGGACAGGAAGGTCGTGTCCGAAGGCAGCAGGGTAGTGGTGGTGACCACGGTGCTGTCGCAGCCGAACTGGTTGGAGAGGACGGCGGTGGTGGTCCCCGTCTGGGCGGGGTCGCAGGCGGCGGCGGAGACGAAGGTCGTGTCCGCGGGCAGCAGGGAGACCGTCGTGATGACGATGCTGTCGCAACCGTCGGTGCTCAGCAGCGGGACGGCGAAGACCCCGGCGGCGGCGGGGTCGCACGTGTCCTCGAACAGCAGGGTCGTATCGGAAGTGGCGAAGGATGTGGTCGTGATGATTATACTGTCGCAGCCGGATTGGTTGGTGAAAATGAGCGTATCCACACCGGCTTGCGCGGGGTCGCAACTCGTTTGGGACAAAAGGACCAACTGGGAGGGCAGCAAGGCGACGGCGGAGACCAGCACACTGTCGCAGCCCGCCGCATTGCTCAGGACCGTCACGACCGTACCCGTATCCGCAGGGAAGCAGCTGAAATCCGAAAGGAAGGTGGTATCGGCGGGAATCAGGACCGTCGAAGTGATGACCAGGCTGTCGCAGCCGGATTGGTTTTGGAGCAGGACGGCGGACAAGCCGGACAGGTCGGGGTCGCAGGTGAATGCCTCCAGCAGGGTCGTATCCGAGGAGAGGAGCGAAACGGTGGTGATGACGAGGCTGTCACAGCCGTCCTCGCCCACCAGGGCGACGACGAAGATGCCCGTATCCGCGGGAGAACAGGACCCGGCGGACAAGTAGGTGGTGTCCGAGGCCAGGAAAGCGGTGTAGGTGACCACGGTGCTGTCGCAGCCGGACAGGTTGGCGAAAGTCTGGACGACGGTGCCGGTATCCAGGGGGTTGCAGCTGGAGAAAAAGAGGAAGACGCTGTCCGACGGCAGCAGGGCGGTGGTGGCGACCACGATGCTGTCGCAGCCGAACTGGTTGAGGAAAGTCTGGGTGACGGTCCCGGTATCGGCAGGCAGGCAGCTTTGGAAAAACAAGAGGACGGAATCGGAGGAACTATAGGAGACGGTGAGGATTTCGATGCTGTCACAGCCGAATTGGTTGGAGAAGGCCTGTACGAAAGTACCCGTATCGGCGGGGTTGCAGCTGGACAGGAAGAACAAGGAGGTATCGGCCGGATTGGCGGAGACCGGAAGGGAAGCGGTGCCGGTGCAGCCGTTGTCGAAAGAGACCGTGACCGCGTAGGTACCGGCCGCGGAGACGGAGACGGTTTGCGTAAGGGCGCCGTTGGACCAGGCGTATGCATCGAAACCCGGACCGGCATCGAGGGTGACCGGCTGGCCCGAACAGACCGTTCCCGGGCCGGAGATGACCGGGAAGGGAGTCGGAAGGGGGGCCAGTACCAAAAGGTCGGTGCCGGTGCAGCCGAAGCTGTTGGTGACGGTCACGAAATAGACCCCGACCTGGGAGGCTTCCACCGCCTGGGTGGTTTCCCCGCCCGACCACTGGTAGAAAGGAAAGCCGGGGCCGGCATCGAGGGTTACGGTATCGGTGAGGCAAAATTCGGAGGGGCCGGTGATCTGGGGGACCGGTACGGGATTTTCCGTCAGGGAGGCGGAGGCGGTAGCGGTACAGCCGGCCGCATTGGAGACGGTGACGCTGTACAAGCCCGGTGAATTGACCAGGATGGAGGGGCTGGACATGCCGTTGGACCAATTGTAGGCGGCGAAGGAGCCCGACACACCGAGTTCGGCGAACTCCCCGGCGCAGAAATCATCGGGGCCGATGATAGCCGGGTTGGGGGCGGCCGATTGGAAGCCGATGGCATAGGTTTCCGATTGGGAGCAGCCGTTGGCATCGGTGATGGTGACGGAATAGGAACCGGGCAGCAGGCCGGTGAGGTCTTCGGTGACGGCGCCGGTGGACCAGAGGAAGGAAGGATTGGTTGCGCAGTCGGTAGTCAGCAAGATGGCGCCGTCGGGCGTGTCTTCGCAGGAGGCGTCCGTGGTGGTGGCGCTGAATTCGAAGGCTTCCTGGCAGCAGGCGGTACCGCCGCAGTTGATGGTGATGGGGCAGTTGAGTTGGGGCATGGGGATGAATACCGGGTTGGCTTGGGTGCCGTGGACGAGGGAGAAGGTATTGATGCCGGTAGTCAGGTCGGGGTTGATGGTGAAGGTGTTTCCGCAGCCGACGCCGCCGATGATGCCGCCGTCGGTGCAGCAGGCGGCCCAGTTGAAATTGCCGGTGATGGTGGGCGGGTTACCGGAAAGTTCACCGCCGTCGTCCGAAAACTGGACGAAGGCGGTGGAAGGCAGGCAATTGAACGTGACGCTGCCGTTTCCGCCGGTGCCGTCGTTGCCCACATCCATGATGACGACGAGGCTGGTGTTGCCGGTGGTCAGGTCTTCGTGGAGCATGATGACCATGGTTTCCGACATCTCCAGGCCGGTATTGGCGGAGGAGCCGACCGGATTTCCGTAGTTGTAGAATGTGGTGGCGTTGGAGGCGGTACTGAGGAAAGGCAGGGGCGAGCTGAAGGTACCTTGTGTGACGGTGCAGTTGCAGGCCGGAAGCGGGGAGACGAGGGCCGGGACCGGCGGGTCAGGGGTGGCGTCGACATCCGGGACAGCTTGGGTTTCCCGCAGGGAGTAGGCGGAAACGGACAAGGCTGCCAGCAAGGGTAGGTAATGGAATTTCATGGATCAACAGATAAGGAAATCACTTGTTGTGGGTCTGCCTTCGGGTGGGGATATCCTCCGGTCGGCGGGAATCTGCCCGGATACGGGCAGGCATGGCCGCACAAGTTAGCCGGTCGGGCTGAAAAAACCGAACGGAGACCCGGTCAAAATCGTCGTCAGCGCAGGTCGGTGGGGGCCTGTCATTTATTTCGTCCGCACATTTTTCCGAAAATTATTGCGAAAATGCCAAATTTGCGAAGTTCGGTTCGGCTTTCGGAACCATTTACCAAAAGAAAAGACACTACACATGAAAAAGGCGGTTTCCGTTCTCATCGCAATCCTGTATTTCCAGTCTTGGGCTTGGGCGCAGGAGGTCATAGCCTTGCCCTCGGCGCCGGTGCCGGAAGGCATCAGCTGGCCGAATGCCGAGCGGCGTTATTTCTCGGACATCTGGCAGACGGAAGTCCTGACCAATGTCTCCGAACCGAGCCTGACCGTGTACCGGCCGGCACCGGGGCGGGCCAACGGGACGGCCCTGGTCATAGCGCCGGGGGGCGGGTTCCACGCCCTCAGCATCGTGAACGAGGGAGAGGCCGTGGCGCAGTGGTGTGCGGAGCGGGGCATCACGGCCTTCCTGCTGAAATACCGGCTGGTGCCGACCGGGGAAGACGGGGTGCAGGAATTCATGGACCGGATGAACCGGCCGGAGCGTCGTTCGGACGGCAGCATGGCCCCCTTGATCGGCATGGCCAAGGCCGACGGCCGGGCGGCCGTCGCCTACGTCCGCCAGCATGCGGCACAGTGGGAGATAGACCCGGGCCGGATCGGCATCATGGGTTTTTCCGCCGGTGGATCCGTAGCGGGTGCCGCGGTGTTCGAGTACGGTACCGATGCGGAGCGGCCCGATTTTGCGGCGCCCATTTATCCGGCCCTGATGGTGGTAGGTACCGATTCGCTACCGGCGGCGCCCATGCCGCTTTTTATGGCGGTGACCGGAGACGACGTCTTCGGCTTCCAGACCCAATGCGTCGACTTATACAAGCAGTGGAACGCCGCCGGGCAGCCGGTGGAGCTCCACATCTACGACCGTGGCGGGCACGGATTCGGCATGCGGCGGCAAGGATTGCCCAGCGACGACTGGATTGCGGCCTTCGGCCGCTGGATGGGGTCGCTCGGATTGATGCCGCAGTGACAAAACGGTGGTGCCGCGGGCAAGGGCCCGGAAAGCGGACCGCACATGTGCCGGGAGGAACCCGGCCAAACTTCCGGCACCTTTGTCCGGAAAACAGACCGTACCTTACAGCCCGGTACCGGCTCCCGGGAGTTCCCCGCCCACGGCCGGAGACTGGCCATATCCTTAACTGACCTTTCGCAGGTCAGAATTTTTGAAAGCTGAAAAATTATTCACATAG
>CAZNLJ010000061.1:0-22161 GCA_964573725.1 uncultured Saprospiraceae bacterium | reverse complement strand
GCCGGCGGCGCGCCCAAGCGCGCCGCCGGCCGCCCTGAAAATTTCCCGGGTGCGGGTCGCAGCTCCGCGCCCTTTCGGTCGGGGCCCTGCACATCAGCAGGTTCACTAACTAGGAACAACAGAAAACCAATGTTTTGCAATTAATTATTTTGTAGGGTTGAGGTGCGGAAGATGAGCTCCAACAAAGTCGGACGGGATATGTCATCAGTGGAAAACAATCGACCGGGCGGGACGGCTGCCGGGCAAGACGGCCCGGCGGACAGTCTGGCGGCGGCGGCCCGTATCCGGTCCGTACTGGCGGAGGTATACGAGTCCGGCGAGTGTGCGAGCCTGGCCCGGATCATCCTGGAGGACGGATTCGGCATTCCGTACGGCCGGCAGCAACAGGCCCAGCCGTGGACTGCAGACGATTCCTTGCGCCTGGAGCAGATCCTGTCGAGATTATTGCAGCGGGAGCCCGTACAATATGTATTGGGTCGGACGGTCTTTTTCGGCCTCCCCCTGGAAGTGGATCCTGCCGTCCTGATCCCGCGGCAGGAGACGGAGGAATTGGTGGCATGGGTGCTGGACGACCACCCGGGTGCGGCGGACGCCGGCGGTTCCGGGCGGGAAGCGGCACCATGCCGGGTCCTGGACATCGGCACCGGCAGCGGGTGTATCGCCATCGCCTTGAAAGTCCAACGGGCGGACCTGGAGGTGGACGCCCTGGACATCAGCGGGTCCGCACTGGCCGTCGCCCGTCGGAATGCGGCTGCCCAGGGTGTGGAGATACGTTTTCATCAGGTGGATATGCTGGACCGGGAGGGCTGGCGCGATTTGGGCCGATATGACATCATCGTGAGCAATCCGCCCTATATCGCCCAGTCGGAACGGAGCCGGATGCCGCCGGAGGTATTGGAACATGAGCCCCACCTGGCCTTGTTCGCCGGTGGGGAGGATGCCCAGCGATTTGTGCGGGAAATAGCGGCGTTTGCCCGGGGCCATCTGCGGCCGGCAGGACGTTTATATCTGGAGATCAATGAATTCCATGCGGAGGAATCCGAGGCCTTGTTACGGGCGGCGGGTTTTCTGGATGTGGAGTTGCGGCGCGACTTGAACGGGAAGTACCGGATGTTGCGGGGAAGTCAACCGCCGGCCTTTTTGGATTGCCGGTAGCCCATATCCAGCAGCAGGGACAGCACTTTGTCCCGATGGTCCCCTTGCAGGACGATTTCACCGTCCTTGACGGAGCCCCCCGTTCCACATTTGGATTTGAGCAGTTTGCCGAGTGCGGCGAGGCTATCCGGATGACCGGCGTATCCGGTGACCAGGGTCACTTCCTTTCCCTTGCGTTGTTTCCGGTCGAGCCAGATACGCAGGACTTGCCGTTCCGGGGGCAGGTCGGACACTTGTTCTTCCGGATCCGGATCGGGGGTGAACCGGAAATCGGGATTGGTGGAGAAGACGAAGCCGAACTGGTCGGCCTGATGTTTTTTGGACATAGTCGGAAGCTTGGGCGGCGGCAGCGGGGGTCAGTCCTTCCATTCCGCCAGGAACACATTGGTATCGCGGGTTCCGCCGTTGTAGCGGTTGGAGGCGAAGACCAGGTGTTTTCCATCGAAAGAGAACATGGGGAAGCTGTCGAACACCGGATCGAAGGTGATTTGCTCCAGGCCGGTTCCATCGGGCTTGATGGAGAAGATGTTGAATTGGCGGCCGCTGGAGCTGTGGTGATTGCTGGAGAACAGGATCCGGCTGCCGTCGGGCGACATGTAGGGGGCCCAGTTGGCTTTGCCGAGGCGGGTGACCTGCCGGAGGTCGGACCCATCGACATTGCAGATGAAGATTTCGAGGGCGGTCGGTTGGACGAGACCTTGGGCCAACAGGGACCGGTAGGTCTCCGCGTCCTCCGGGGTAGCGGGTCGGCTGGCGCGGAACACCAATTGTTTGCTGTCGGGGGTGAAGAAAGCGCCGCCGTCATATCCCAGCTCGTCGGTGACCTGCCGGAGGTCGCTGCCATCCGGTTTCATGGTCCACAGTTCGAGGTCGCCGGAGCGGGTGCTGGTGAAGACGATACGGGAGCCGTCGGGTGCGACGGTCGCTTCCGCGTCATAGCCCGGGTTGTCGGTCAGTTGGCGGATGATATTTCCCTGGCGGTCCGCGACGAAGATATCGAACTCCGGGTGGATGGCCCAGACGTACTTGCCTTGCATGACCCGGGGAGCTTCGGGGCAGCTTTCCCCATGGTGGTGGGTGCTGGCGTAAAGGATTTCCTGATTGCCGGGCATGAAGTAGGAGCAGGTGGTCTTGCCGAGGCCGGTACTGATGAGGGCGGGTTTTTCCGGGGCGCCGACGGCTACGGGCATTTCGTAAATCTGGTCGCAAGCATCCCCCCAGGCGGGATTGGTGGCCTGGAAAGTCAGGTACCGGTTGTCGAAGCTGAAGTAAGCCTCCGCATTGTCTCCACCGAAGGTAAGTTGCCGGATATTGCCCAGGTGTTTTTCCCCGGCGTACGAGCGGTCGGAAGGGTCGGACGTTTGCGCCGGGAGCAGTGCCGGCAGGGAAAGCAGCAGGAAAACGGCGGGAAAGCGGAACAAAGGAAGCATGTCGTAAGTTTTGTTGCAAAAATACCGAGCCGGAAGGAATCACCGTCCGAATGGGGGCGCAATTTACATAAAACTGACTTTCCGGGGTGCGGCAATGTACTTGCGGCATCGGGAAAGGGGAGTTGGCTGCCGCACTGGTCGGGATGAAGGGCTTTGCGGAAGGCAAGCCTGAAAAAAAATCCGGGTTTCTCCGGGTCGGATTCCCCGCTTTTTCCTTATTTCGCTCCGGATTGTGTCCGCAGGATTGCGGCAAGGGGCGGACCGGAATGACACATACGGCGGCGGCCCCTTGCGGGCGGATCGGCAGTTCGAACAGTCTTCCGCGGACGGAAAATGTTCCTGCCTTATTACGAGGGGAGGACAACCGTTCCATTTAGCCCGGCGAACGGCAGGAAGAGGTTTGTATTTCCCTTTTCCCGGCGGTGGAGCGAAGGCAGCGTCAGCGTATCCGCAAAGCCCATTGTGCGGAAAGCGAGGGGCGGCGTCAGTTTCAGGCCGGCCAGTCCGGCCCTTCGGCTACGGCTGCCCGGGCTGCGTCCGTAAAATCGCCCGGCAGGGAGGCCCGGTTCCGGAGAGAAGGAGCGGGCCGTGCTTCGAACCATACCGGGGGGACGCTTGTTCTTACCCGTAAACGATTAACAAACAAACCCGGCAAACCCAGCAAACATGAGTCAAGAATTTTGGAACCAGCGGTACGAGGAGTTCCCTTATTCCTACGGGACGGAGCCCAATGTTTTTTTCAGGGAACAATTGTCGGGATGGCCGGTGGGACGCTTGTTCCTGCCGGCGGAAGGGCAGGGCCGCAATGCGGTCTTTGCCGCCCGGATGGGATGGGAAGTGGTGGCTTGCGACATCAGCGAGGTGGGAAAGGACCAGGCCTTGGCCCTGGCAGGTAAATTCGGGGTGGATATCGATTACCGGGTGGCCGAGTTTGGGGAACTGATTTTGGCACCGGCCTATTTTGATGCGGTCGGGTTGATATTTGCCCATTTCCCGGAGGAGGTCCGTCGGAAGTACCACCGCAGGCTGCTGCATGCGCTCAAGCCCGGCGGCCGGCTGGTGATGGAGGCCTTCTCGAAGCAACAGTTGGGCCGCACCTCGGGCGGGCCACGGACCTTGGACATGCTGTACGAGGTGTCGGCGTTGGAGGAGGATTTCCAGGGAATGGCTTCCCTGGTCGTGGAACAGGTGGAGGTCGAGTTGGACGAAAGCGAATTCCATCGGGGGTCGGCCAGTGTCATCCGGGTGGTCGGCGTCAAATGACCGGTCCGGTCTCCTGTCGCTCATTCCTCCGGAGGGCCCGGAAACGAGACGAAAGCGATTTCCGAATAGCCATCCCTTTCGAACAGGATACCGGCGCGGGCAGGTGACAACTGGACGAGGTCCGAATAGGCGGCGCTACCGGGGTAGATGTACTGCCAAGCCTCCCAGGTCCTGCCCGCATCGCGGCTCCATTTAACGGTCAGGCAACACCTTTCGTCCGGATGGGCGGCATTGGCGTGCAACCAGGACATCCGACCGTTTTTCCCTTCGAAGTTCAGCAGGCTTCCTTGGCAGACCGGATCCGGAAGGTCCGGCGCATACCGGACCGAATCCCAGGATTCCCCGCCGGACATGCTGGTGGCGAGCAGCCGATACGGGCGGGTTTTCGATTGGTCGCGGATGCTCATCAGCACGCCGCCGTCCGGGAGGCAGGCGGCGGAGCTTTCGTTGCTGCCCGGGAAGGGGACATCCGCGGACCACCGGAAGGTCCTGCCGTGGTCATCCGAGAAAAAGGCATGGGCCCGGTACTCCCGGAACCGGTCCTGGGGAGGGCCGGCGGAATGGTTGGCCGCGATGAGCAGCCGGCCGGTAGGAAGCTGCAGGGCGTGCCCGGGCGTATTGGCGTACCAGCGCCAGTCCGCCGTATCCGGCCGGACCTGGGCGGTGATGTCGACCGGTTCGGACCAGGACAGGCCCTGGTCCGGGCTGGTGACATACCAGACTTTCCGGTGGGTGTGTCCCCCGCGGATATCCCTTTCATCCGCCGTCGCCGTATTGTAGAACAGGAACAACCTGCCCGCAGGGAAGGCGGCATCCGTCCGGTCGTATACGGGAGCCGGATTGCCCGCTTGCCGCATACCGAAGGAGACGGCCACCCGTAGCGGCCCCCAGGTCCGTCCGTCGTCCCTGCTCGCCTTGACGACGATATCCACATCCCCGAAATCGTTGCAATCCGCTACACGGCCTTCCGCGAAGGCGAGGAGTGCCCCGTCCGGTGCCCGGACAATCGCCGGGATCCGGAAACAGGCGTAGCCATCCTCCCCTTTTCGAAAGACAGGAACCGGAGAGCCGGTGTCGGTTACCGGGGACGGGGCCTGGCCCGGTGCGGGGATTCCCAACAGCAGGAGCAGGCACCAACCGATCGGTCGGGCAAGCGGGGAGGGCGGGGCGCCAACGGGCGGTGAAGGGCGGGACAGGCGAAAGATTTTCATCAAAGCGGACAGGGGAATACGGATCCAGCATCCGGAACTCCTTCCGACCGGCCGGTCCGGTCCGGAGCCGGCAGGCACAAAGGAAAGGCAAGGTAGGGGATAAATTCCTGCATTCATCAAAAAAAGGCGGGTGTTCGTCCTGAAAGCGTGCACAGGGGCATAACTTTCCATTTATTTGGGATGTTGAGGAAGGGGAACAGCCAGGACGACATATGGACCTATCAGCAAGCGGCATAAAGATCAGGAATGCATTGGTGCGATTGGCGGCAAGCCGCATTGCCCAGCACGTCCTTTTCTGGCTGGGGGTACTGCTGGCATATTCGTTGGTGGAGATGATGTACACCCGGCAGGGATGGGTGTATACCCTGAGCAACAATGTCATCCGGATGTGCATCCTGGGGCTGGCGGTGTACTACAACCTGTACCGGCTCTTGCCCAAGTACCTGGTCAGGAAGCGCTTTTGGCAATACCTGACTGCCTTGTCGACGGTCGTTTTCATCGTCACACCGATTGAGGCCTTTCTGATTTTCATCAAGTCGGACGGTATTCCGGAGATGCAGGCCAATGTGCTGGACAACCTGAACTGGTATTTCCTGCCCAATTTTTTTGTCGTCGCGACCTCCACGGTGGTGAAGATTACCATGGACTGGTACAAGAACCTGCGGGCGCAGCAGGAGTTGGAGACACAGACCATGCAGTCCGAGCTGCGCTTCCTGCGGTCGCAGGTCAATCCGCATTTCCTGTTCAACACATTGAACAGTTTGTACGCCTTGACGCTCAAGAAGTCCGACAAGGCACCGGAAATCGTGCTGAAATTGTCGGAGATGATGCGGTATATGTTGTACGAGTGCAATGAACGCTGGGTGGACTTGGCCAAGGAGGTCTCCTACATAACGAACTACCTTTCCCTGGAGCGGTTGCGGCAGGGGCAGGAGACGGATATCCGGTTCGAGGTCGAGGGCGACCCGGCCCACCTGAGGATTGCGCCCCTCATTTTCATACCGTTCATCGAGAACTGTTTCAAGCACGGGCTGGGTGCCAACCTGGCGGGCGGATTCGTGCATATCCTGCTGGTCATCGGGGAAGGGCGGCTGCACCTGTCGATCGTAAACAGCAAACCGCAGCGCATGCCGAAGCCATTGGCCGCGCGAAGCGGGGGTATCGGACTGTCCAACGTGCGGCGCCGGCTCGACCTGTTGTATCCGGGTCGGTACAAGCTGGCGCTCGATGACCGGCCCGATACCTTCGCCGTGCGGCTTGACCTGCATTTGGAAGCAGGTCCTGCCGGGGGTGACCACGGGACCGACGACGAAAGAACCATCACCATCCAATCAATGCCACATGATCCACACCCTTATCGTTGATGACGAGCCGCTGGCGCTCGACGTACTGGAGACGTACCTGGAAAAGATGCCGGAATTGCGGCTGGTGCGCCGGTGCAACAATGCCTTCGAGGCCTTGCAGGCCCTGCAGCAGGAGGATATCGACCTGTTGTTCCTGGACATCCAGATGCCCCAGCTGACCGGCATCGACCTGCTCAAGACCCTGGCCGATCCGCCGCTGGTCATTTTCACCACGGCCTATCCGAATTATGCCATCGAGGGGTTCGAGCTCAACGCCACGGATTACCTCCTCAAGCCCATTTCCCTGGAGCGGTTCGTCAAGGCGGTGAACAAGGCCACCGAACAAATCGAGCGGAAGCGGCGGGAGCATGCGTACGAAGTGCAGATGGGGGATGCCGAGGATTTCATCTTCGTAAAATCCGACAAGCGGTTTGTCAAGGTGAAGTTCTCGGAAGTGATCTATATCGAAGGATTGAAGGATTACGTCATCATCCGGACGGAAAAAGGTCGGATCATCACCTTACAGACGATGAAGAGCTTGGAGGACAAGTTGCCGCAGCGGCTGTTCCGGCGGGTCCACCGGTCGTACATGGTGAACATCGACAAGGTGGAGGCGATTCTCGGCAACATGGTGGAGGTCATGGAGAAGGGCCAGGCGAAACACCTGCCGATCGGCAAGAACTACCGGGACGACCTGTCGGACCTGATCAACGAAAACCGCTTGTGAGTGCGGTCGGCCGCCTGGAATTCAGGCCGGCCGGAACAAGCGGTCCAGTTCCAGCAGGATATGATAGACCGCCGGGCAGACGGCGGCGTTCCGGGCATGGAGCCGGATGTTCCGGCTGAACGCCGCGGCGTCCGTGTGCGGGTATTGGCGGCAGGCTTTCGGGCGGATGTCATAAATCATGCAGCGGCGGTCTTCCAGCAGGAAAGGGCAGGGGGTGCCGTTCATCACCGTGTCGCCGTCCTCGTCCACGACCAGGTAGGTTTCCGCAAAGGCGGCGGGTTTCAGGTGAAAGGCCTTGGCGATACGGCCGACGTCCGTCTTGTTGACGATGGGCGGGATGCCGGTGCAGCAGCCGGCGCAATCCAGGCAATCGATCCGGGAAAAGACCTGGCGGTGGACCTGGTCCGCCTTTTCGTCCAGGTGCTTTCCCTGGTGGCGTTTCAGCCGGCGGATGATTTCCGTGCTTTCCCGCGGGACCAGGTCTTTCTTTTTTTTCCACGATTCGATGGGCGGATGGTTGTTCATGACGGACCGGGTTGGCCTGTTCGGGATGCCGCCGGCCTACCGGAATAGGAAGGCGGCCGACAGGAAGGTGATGAGGATGACGAACTTGCGGTAGACGGCATCGGGGATCAGGGGGGTGACTTTCCAGCCGATGAAGGCCCCGGCGGCGACCGCCGGCAGGAGGATCAGGTTGACCAGCAGGGAAGGGATGGTGACGGTTTCCCAGACCACGATGTGCAGCGGCATCTTGACGGTATTGACCATCAGGTAATACCAGGCACCGGTGCCGATGAATACGAACTTGGGCATGCGGATGATAAGGAAATAGAGGCCCACGATGGCGCCGGCGAGGTTGCCGACCATGCTGGTGAAACCGGCGAGGACGGCGAGGCTGTGTTCGAACAGGGGATTGTCCGGGACGTGGATGAGCTGCTTGTAGTCGCGCCAGACCATGATGACCACGCTGAGGATGATGATGCCGCCCATCAGCAGTTTGAAGGCATGGTCGTCCACATGGTTTCCCAGCCAGGTACCCAGCAGGACGCCGACGAGGGAGCCGGGCATGAGTTTGAAGAGATACGGCCAGGCGGCGTGCCGGCGGTACCAGATGACGGCGAAGACGTCGGCGACCAGCAGCATGGGCAGCATGAGGCCGGTGGAGTCCTTTCCGCCGAACGCATAGGCCATGACCGGTGTCATGACGGTGGCGATGCCGAACAGGCCGGCCTTGGAAACCCCGATGGTCAGGGCGGTGAATACCAAGAGGGCCCAATCGGTCCGGTCGATGCCGGCGGTCGCCTCCAGGAGCAGGTCCGGGAAAGTTGTGAGCATCAGCTGGCTGCGGCGGCAGGTTGGTCCAACATGACCTGGGCATGCGGGAGGGTTTGGAAGATGGAGGCAGGCAGTTCCGTGGTGACGGGGCCGTACAGCGCGTCGCGGACGATGGCCGCCTTGCTTTCGCCGGAAGCCATCAACACCGTTTGCCGTGCTTCCGCCAGGTAGGCGAGGCCGAGGGTCATGCCTTTCTCCAGGGATGTTTCCGCGGCGAAGTATTTCTGTCCGACCGCCACGGTGAGGGGAGCCAGGGTGGAGACATGGCAACGGACGTCCCAGGGCGTGCCCGGTTCGTTCAATGCGATGTGACCGTTCATGCCGATGCCGAGGAGAAGATAATCCAAGCCGCCCAACCGGGCGATGGTTTCATTCATTTGCACACAGGCCGCCTCCGGGTCCTCGGTCAATCCGTCGTAGAAGTGGATATGGCCGGTGGGGATCCGGCAGGGCAGGAACAGCCGTTGGTCCAGCAGGTAGCGGCAACTGCCGGGATTGTCCGGACCGATGCCGCACCATTCGTCCAAGCCGACGAAGCGGCAGCGGGAGAGGTCCACCCGGCCGGCCAGGCTGGACTCGCGCAAGGCATCCAGGACCCCCAGGGGGGTATGGCCGGAAGCGATGCAGACGACGGCATCCGGCTTTCGGCGGACCAGGTCCGTGATGTGGGCGGCGATTTGGGCGCATAAGGCCTCATAGTCGGGAAAGGTGTGGATGGTCATGACAATTATTGCGTGGTGAAAGCAAGGCCCGGGTCCGGGGCGGCAGGATGTGGGCCAAGCGCTGCTAAAGTAGGGGATATCCGGAAGGAAAGGCTGTCCCGTGCCGGAAAAATTTGGGTGGTCAGCGGATGCGGAGCCAAAGCCCTGGTTTTGACAATCCGGGGAAATCGTCCATCTTTACCACCGGCGCATCGGTCGGCGTCCGGGCAGGGAGCTGTCCGACGAGGGCCGGGCATCGATCGAACAGACCATTACCGGCGGCCGGGTGCCCCATCGGCCACTCCAATCGACAGGGTATGTTGGCAGCCTATCTGGAATCCGACAAGACGGAAGCGGGATGTGACGAGGCCGGCCGGGGCTGTCTGGCGGGGCCCGTATTTGCGGCCGCCGTCATCCTGCCACCGGATTTCGACTGTCCCGGGTTGAACGACTCCAAGCGGTTGTCGGCAGACCAGCGCCAGGCCCTGCGGCCGGTCATCGAACAGGGTGCCTTGTCCTGGGCGGTCGCCCGGGTGGACGAGGCGGAAATCGACCGCCTCAACATCCTGTGGGCATCGGTGGAAGCCATGCATCGGGCCGTCGGGCAGCTGTCCGTGCGGCCGGACAGCCTGCTGGTCGACGGCAACCGGTTCCGGTCTTACGAGGCTATCCCGCACCATTGCATCATCGGGGGAGATGCCCGGTTCCGCGCCATTGCGGCGGCATCCGTCCTGGCCAAGACCTGGCGGGACGAATGGATGGAAGCCCTGGCGGAACAGTATCCCGCCTACGGGTGGGAACGCAACAAGGGCTATCCGACGGCCGCCCACCGCGAGGCCATCCGCCGGTATGGTCCCAGCCCCTTCCACCGCAAGACCTTCCGGCTGTTGCCGGAGGACCAGGGCCGGCTGTTCTGAGCCGGGCCGGCGTGCCGTTTTTTTGTCATTTGCCGACGTTCACATTCCACCGCAACATCCGATATTTGCAACCGCCGCGGCAACTTCCCATCCGTGCCGACGTTACGGTGAGGGACGGAATTTCAAGCCGCCAACTTATTCGAACCGACTGTCATGAAAGACTACTCCTTCCTATCCAATGCCCATCCGTCCTACATCGAGGCGATGTATGAGCAATACCTGCAGCAGCCCGACGCGGTGGAGGAAAGCTGGCGATTTTTTTTCAAGGGTTTCGACTACAACCGGGAGAACGGTGCGGCACCGGCGACGGGCGCCGGACCGGCTGCCCTGCCGGAGGAAGTGTCGGCCGAGCTCAAGGTCCTGGCCCTGATCTTCGCCTACCGGAACCGGGGGCACCTGAAATCCATTACCAACCCCATCCGTTCGCGCAAGGACCGCCATCCGAAGCTGGCGCTGTCGGATTTCGGCCTGGTTCCCGAGCAGCTGGACCAAGCCTTCCGGGCGGGCAAGGAGATGGGGCTGGAGGGGGCGACCCTGCGCCAGCTCATCGACAAGCTGGAAAACATCTACTGCGGCCATATCGGCTTTGAGTTCCACCATATCCAGGACCGTGACAAACGCCGTTGGCTACGGCAGCGGATCGAAGCCCACAGCCCGGAGAACCAGTACGGCTTCTCGCTCGAGGAAAAGCGCCGGATCCTGCAGAAGCTGAACGGGGCGACCGTATTCGAGCAATTCCTGGGGAAGAAGTTCATCGGACAGAAGCGTTTCTCGCTGGAGGGCGGGGAATCGACGATCCCCGCCCTGGACGCCATGATTTCCGCCGGTGCGGAAGCAGGGGTCGAGGAGGTCGTCATCGGTATGGCGCACCGGGGCCGCCTGAACGTGCTGGCCAACATCCTGGGAAAGACCTACGAACAGATATTCACGGAGTTCGAGGGGGCGATGCCCGAGAACATGAGTTTCGGCGACGGCGATGTGAAATATCACCTCGGCTTCTCCTCGATGGTACCGACGCCCGGCGGCAAGCAGGTTTACCTGAAGCTGGTGCCGAATCCGTCCCACCTGGAGGCTGTGAACCCGGTGGTGGAAGGGTTCGCCCGTGCCAAGGCGGACGTGTTGTACGGCAGCGACTACGACCGCATCCTGCCGATCCTCATCCACGGGGATGCGGCGGTGGCGGGACAGGGCATCGTGTACGAGGTGACGCAGATGAGCCAGCTGGAGGGCTATTACACCGGCGGTACGGTCCATTTCGTCATCAACAACCAGATCGGGTTCACGACGGACTGGGAGGATGCGCGTTCATCGACCTATTGCACGAGCGTGGCCAGCGTGGTCCAGGCACCGGTCTTCCATGTGAACGGAGACGACCCCGAGGCCGTGGTCTTCGCCTGCAAGATGGCCATGGAGTACCGGCGGGTCTTCAACAATGACGTGTTCATCGACATGGTCTGTTACCGCAAGCATGGGCACAACGAAGGCGACGACCCGAAATTCACCCAACCCTTGTTATACGATGCCATCAATGTGCATCCGGACCCCCGGGAGATCTACAGCCGGCGGCTTATCGAGCGCGGCGACCTCGAGATGGAGATGGCGCAACAATATGAGCAATCGTTTTGGAACGACCTGCAGGCGCGCCTCGACAATGTGAAGCAGAAGCGCCTGCCGTATGAATACCAGGAGAGCGAACAGGCCTGGCGGGCCCTGAAGAAGACGACGGCGGCCGAGGATTTCGTCCTGTCGCCGGAAACCGGGATCCCGGCCGGAACCCTCGACCAACTGCTGCACCACCTGCACCATCTGCCGGAGACCCTCCGGCCGGTATCCAAGATCCGGCGGATCCTGAAGTCCTCGCAAGCCCTGGTGGACGGGGGCATGCTCGACTGGTCGCTGGCGGAATTGGCGGCCTACGGTTCGATCTTGCTGGAAGGCAACGACGTGCGGCTCAGCGGGCAGGATGTCCGGCGCGGGACATTCTCCCACCGGCATGCCGTCCTGTACGACGAAAAGAACAGTACGAAATACAACCGGCTCTCCGGACTTCGGGAAGGCCAGGGCCGCTTCCACATCTACAACAGCTTGTTGTCGGAATACGGGGTGTTGGGGTTCGAGTACGGCTATTCGCTGGCCCGCCCGGATGCCCTGGTGATCTGGGAAGCACAGTTCGGGGATTTCTTCAACGGGGCGCAGGTCATCATCGACCAGTTCATCATGTCCGCCGAGCGGAAATGGCAACGCATGAGCGGATTGTGCCTCTTTTTACCCCACGGGTTCGAAGGCCAGGGGCCGGAGCATTCCAGTGGCCGGGTGGAGCGGTTCCTGCAATTGTGTGCGGATAACAATGTCACGGTGGCGAACGTGACCACCCCGGCGAACCTGTTCCACCTCCTGCGCCGCCAATTGGTGCGGCCTTTCCGCAAACCCTTGATTTTGATGACACCGAAGAGCGGCCTCCGCCATCCGGACATGGTATCGCCGCGGGAGGCCTTCCTGGCCGGGACCCGCTTCCAGGAAACCATCGACGACCTGCAGGCCGTCCCGGACAAAGTGACCACCTTGCTCCTGTGTACGGGAAAAGTCTATTTCGACCTGGTGGAAAAAAGAAACAAAGACGGCCGGGACGACGTAGCTATCGTACGCTTGGAACAATTGTATCCGCTGCCCATGCAGCAGCTGGACGGCATCCTGGGCCGCTATGCGGGCGCGAAGGTCCGTTGGGTACAGGAGGAACCCGCCAACATGGGATACTGGACTCACCTGTTGTTCCACCTGCACGGGAAATTGCCCCTGGAGCTGGTCAGCCGGGACGCCAACCCCAATCCCGCCACCGGATTCAAGAAGATCCACGACGAACAGCAGCAAGCCCTGATGGAAAACGCCTTCCGATAAGCCGGGAGGCAAGACCGGCCCACAGCCGACCACTTTTGCATACCAACATCGAACGTTTATGATCAACATCACTTTTCCGGATGGGCAAGTCCGGACCTACGAACCCGGAACGACCCCCCTGGCGGTGGCGGCCTCCCTCAGCGAAGGATTGGCCAGGAACATCCTGGCAGCCAAGGTCAACGGCGAGGTCTGGGATATTTCCCGGCCCATCCGGGAGGATGCCAGCCTGCAGCTGCTCACCTGGAACGACCGGGAAGGCAAGCGTACCTTCTGGCATTCCTCCGCCCACCTCATGGCGGAAGCCCTCGAGGCGCTCTATCCGGGAATCAAGTTCGGAATCGGCCCGGCCATCGAGAACGGTTTCTACTACGATGTGGATACCGGGGACCGGCACCTGTCCTCCGATGATTTCGAGCAGATCGAGCGGAAGATGCTGGAATTGGCCCGGCAAGGCAACCCCTACCGCCGGGAGGAGGTCGGCAAGGCGGAAGCCCAGCGGTATTTCACGGAAAAAGGCGACGAATACAAGCTCGAACTCATCCGGGAACTGGCGGATGGTTCCATCACCTTTTATCACCAGGGTAATTTCACGGACCTTTGCAAAGGTCCGCACATCCCCGATACGGGCCGCATCAAGGCCGTCAAGCTCATGGCATTGGCCGGTGCCTACTGGCGGGGTGACGAGAACCGCCAACAGCTGACCCGTATCTACGGGGTCAGCTTCCCCAAGCAGAAGGAATTGTCGGAATACCTGGCCCTGCTGGAGGAAGCCAAACGGCGGGACCACCGCAAACTGGGCCAGGAATTGGAATTGTTCATGTTTTCCGAAAAGGTGGGCATGGGCCTGCCGATCTGGCTGCCCAAGGGGACGGCCCTGCGCACCCGGTTGGAAAATTTCCTGAAGGACGAACAGGTCAAGCGGGGATACCAGCCGGTCATCACCCCGCATCTCGGGAAAAAGGACCTGTACGTCACCAGCGGTCATTACGAGAAATACGGCAAGGACAGTTTCCAGCCCATCCACACCCCGAAGGAAGGGGAGGAATTCCTGCTCAAGCCGATGAACTGTCCGCACCATTGCGAAATCTTCGGGCACAAGCCGCGCTCCTACCGGGAGCTGCCCCTGCGGATCGCGGAATTCGGTACGGTATACCGGTACGAGCAAAGCGGGGAATTGCACGGCTTGACCCGGGTCCGGGGCTTCACCCAGGACGATGCCCACATCTTCTGCACCCCCGACCAGCTCAAAGGGGAGTTCCTGAGCGTGTTGGACCTGACCCGTTTTGTCCTGAAAAAGCTGGGTTTCGACGATTATACGGCACAGATTTCCTTGCGGGACAAGGAGAACCGGGAGAAATACATCGGCTCCGCCGAAAATTGGGAAAAGGCCGAGCAGGCAATCATCGACGCCACCCGGGAGGCGGGACTGGAAACGGTCACGGAATACGGGGAGGCCGCCTTTTATGGACCGAAACTGGACTTCATGGTCAAGGATGCCCTGGGCAGGTCCTGGCAGCTCGGCACCATCCAGGTGGACTACAACCTGCCGGAGCGGTTCCAATTGGAATACATCGGGTCCGACAACGCCACCCACCGGCCGGTGATGATCCACCGGGCCCCCTTCGGCTCCATGGAGCGGTTCATCGGGGTACTGACGGAGCATTGCGCCGGAAAGTTCCCGCTTTGGCTCGCACCGGAGCAGTATGTCATCCTGCCGGTGAGCGACAAGTATATCGATTATGCCCGCGACGTACAACGGCAGTTGGCCGTCCGGGACATCCGGGGATTTGTCGATGACCGGACGGAAAGCATCGGCCGCAAGATCCGGGACAATGAACTGCGTAAGATTCCCTATCTGCTGATTGTCGGGGAGAAGGAGGAAGGCAGCGGCTCCGTCGGGGTACGCCGCCAAGGGGAAGGAGACCAAGGGGCCATGCCTATCGCCGCGTTTATCGATTGGTTCCACGAACAGCTCTGACCGCTGCGCGGCGACTTTCCGGAGGGGCCCCCACCTACCTTTCCAGAAGTTGGCAGCACAGGAGGCATGAAACCGGCTCGGCGGGGCCAGGCCCGCCCGCCGATATGCGGGCGGAACGGTAGCCGGCAGACCCGAAGCCGATGCCAACTTCCGCGGGAAAGAGGCAAACGCGACGCGACGGACTCGATTCCCGCAAAAACGGTTTTGGAACAGTTTATTATCTTTGCGCCGCAATCGTCAGGCGGGCGACCGACCGTCCCGGTGACCCGCGGCATACCGCCTGCATCGATACGCCATCACCTTGCGGCATGGTTTACCTTACCAGAAGAGAACGATTCAACGCAGCCCACAAACTGTGGGTCGCACATTGGAGCGAGGAGCGGAACATCGCGGTATTCGGCAAATGTGCGAACAAGAACTGGCATGGGCACAACTACGACCTGTTCGTCACGGTCAAGGGCCATCCCGACCCGGAGACCGGCTTCGTCATGGACGTCAAGGCCTTGAGCCAGCTGATCCGGACCACCATCATCGAAAAGGTGGACCACTGCAACCTCAACCTGGATTTGGATTTCCTCCCGCCCGGCATGCAGCCCAGTACCGAGAACCTCGTGATCCTGTTCTGGCAGCAACTGGCGCCCCACCTGGAATCCTGTACCCTTCATTGCATCAAGTTGTACGAGACGGAGAACATCTACGTGGAATATTACGGCGAATGAGTAAAATCACGCAGGTGGCGGCGGCTTCCTGGCGGGAACGTTTGCCGGAATAACAGCCTGCTCCGAGGTCTTAACCGAAAAATCGGAACAAAAACCTACGGGCCTTGTTTTAATCATGACAATCATTTCCTAAATTCGAAATTTTTACTTGATCATGGTTAAAACGATGGAATTATCCTACCTCCGAGAAGACATTTACAACCACCAGATAACCGAGGAATTGACGGACCGATACCGGACCATCATCGAGGGACTGGGGGAGGACGTCCATCGCGAAGGACTCCACAAGACGCCGGAAAGAGCCGCCAAGGCCATGCAGTTCCTCACCTCCGGCTACGGGATGGATGCGGAGGAAATCCTCCGTTCCGCGATGTTCCGGGAGGAGTACAACGAGATGGTGCTGGTAAAGGACATCGAGCTGTATTCCCTTTGTGAGCACCACATGCTGCCCTTCTTGGGGAAGGCGCACATCGCCTACATCCCGAACGGTTACATCGTGGGATTGAGCAAGTTGCCGCGGGTGGTGGATGTTTTCGCCCGTCGCCTGCAGGTACAGGAGCGGCTTACCCTGGAAATACTGAACGCCATAGACCGCACCCTCAAGCCGGCCGGCGTGGCCGTCGTCATCGAGGCGTCCCATATGTGCATGATGATGCGGGGGGTCCAGAAACAGAACTCCGTGACGACCACCTCCGCATTCACGGGACAATTCCAAAACCAGGAGACCAGAAGCGAGTTCATGAACCTGATCGGCACAAAACTGCACTGAAACGATGAAGGCATATATTTTCCCGGGCCAGGGATCCCAATTCGAGGGAATGGGCCAGGACCTGTACGACGCGCATGCGGAGGCACGGGAATGGATGGAACAGGCGAACGACATCCTGGGATACCGGCTGACGGACCTGATGTTCCGAGGTTCGGCGGAGGATCTGAAACAGACGCGGGTGACCCAGCCTGCGGTTTTCCTGCATTCGGTGGTCAAGGCCCGGCTCGCGGGGGATGACTTCCGGCCGGAGGCCGTGGCGGGGCATTCGCTGGGTGAGTTGTCGGCCCTGGTGGCGGCCGGGGCATTGGCTTTCGAGGCGGGGTTGCGCCTGGTACAGCAGCGGGCCGATGCGATGCAGCTCGCTTGTGAGAAAGTGGAAAGTACCATGGCCGCCGTGCTCGGATTGGAGGATGCGCGGGTGGAGGAAATATGTGCCGGCATCGGGGAGGTGGTGGTTCCTGCGAACTACAACTGTCCCGGCCAGCTGGTCATTTCCGGGACGGTGAAAGGGGTGGAGGAAGCGGTCGCCAGATGCCAGGAGGCGGGAGCGACCAAGGCGGTCGTCCTGCAGGTCGGCGGGGCCTTCCATTCACCCTTGATGATGCCTGCGCAGGAGGAATTGCAGGCAGCCATCGAAGCGACGGATTTCCGCGAACCCCGCTGCCCCGTGTATCAGAATGTCGACGCCCTTCCCTACACGGATCCGGACCGCATCCGCCGGAACCTGGTGGCGCAGCTGACCGCGCCGGTGCGATGGACGCAGACCATGCACCAGATGATGGCGGACGGCGTTACGGAGTTCGTCGAAACCGGCGGCACCGGGAAAGTCCTGCGGGGCTTTGTGGCCCGCATTGACCGCCGTTTCCCGACCAGTTCCCTCTGAGATTTCCCGACACAAGATTCCGGCATACAACCGAAACGGTTGAAACAGCGGAGGTCCGGAAGCCGCCTGTGCGCCTCCTCCCGGCCGTCGACACCACCGGGTGCCACGGTCCCCAAGGTCTATCGGTTTCTTTTCCGCCTTTCCCGGCAGGACGTCGGGATTTGTTTGCATATGTGAAATTCTCGGTGCATATTGGTATTTCAAACATACCCTTCATGTCAAGGATTCAAATCAATACCGGAAATTTGCTGCTGGCGGAGCCGTTCATGTTGGATGCCAATTTCAAGCGGGCGGCCGTGCTCTTGTGCGACCACAGTGAGGAAGGAAGCCTTGGATTCATCCTCAACAAACGGTTGCAGATGCGGGTGGACGAGCTGATATCCGAATTTCCGGAATTCTCCGCCCCTGTCTATTACGGCGGCCCGGTGGAGACCGATACCATCCATTACCTGCACAATGTGGGGGACTTGTTGGAAAACAGCCGGAAAGTGGCCGACGGTGTCTGGTGGGGCGGCAGTTTCGAGAAACTGAAATTCCTGATTTCGAGCAGTCTCGTGCAACCTCAGAACATCCGCTTCTACGTGGGCTATTCCGGATGGTCGGAAGGTCAACTGGAGGACGAAATGAAGTGGGGTTCTTGGATTACGGCGGATACCCATGCCAATTATGTGTTCAAGTCGCCCCCGGATGCGCTGTGGTCCCAGGTCCTTGCCAACAAAGGCAATGCATGGGCGGTGATAGCGACGCTTCCGGAGGAGGTGGCTTGGAACTGAGCAGTCGGTGCTGGCGAGGGCCGGGCAGGGCATCCGGGAGACGGTTGCCGGCATATTTCGGAAAATTCGCCGACGGTCCCCTGGAGGCCCGAAAAAACCGTCCTTTCACCAACCCGATGCGTGTCATCGCCTGTCTTTTCCCTGTAACAAGGCTGCCCGAAGGAACCGTCCGATTTCCGGAGGCCGGATCACACCACCGGGGTGGACGTGCGGCCGGCGGCATCCCGTACCATCCGATTGCCGCGGGAAAGAAAATCAACAAAGCACACCCGAACCTATGCTTCCATGTAAGAAGATCCTGATAACGTTCCTGTGTCTTGCCGGCTGTTGGGTGGCCGGATTCGGACAATCGTCGGACCAGGACCGTACCGTCATTTATCGGAAATCGGCGCCACCGGTGCGGGGAATACTCTTGTCCTACCAGCAAGGGGTAGGTGCACGGATGGAGACCGATGCGGGGCAGCTGGTCGAGATTCCGGAGGCGGATATCAAACAGGTCCGGCAGGGGGAGGCAATCCCGACCCCGGCGCCGAAGAAAAATCCTCCGCGCGGAGTGTTGTCCCGTCCGGAAGGGTGGTTCAACGCGACCAGCCTGGCGTTCCTGCCGGGGCAGACCGGGCGCAACAGTGCCTTGATGGGGGTGGGCTTCGGGAATGTGACCGGCTACCGGTTCCGGCGCTGGTCCTTGGGCATCGGCGTGGGGGCGGACGTGTACGACCGTCGGGAAGAGACCGTCTTTCCGGTATACGGCGAATGCAAAGCCTATTTCGCACCGGGCGACAAGGGGGCCTGGTACCTGAATGCCTCGGGCGGTTATGGATTTGCTTGGGCGCGGCGGAAGTTAGATATCTCCGCAGCGGAGGGAGGCTACCATATCCGGCCGGGCATCGGATTCCAGGGACATGGGAAGGACGGGTTGGCATTCTTTGCGGAGACGGGACTCCGGATGCAATCCGCCGCCTTTACCCGGACCTGGTTCAACGGGGATGTGGAAACCCGCGACATCCTGTTCCGGCGTTTGTCGTTCACCGTCGGCCTTTCCCTGGTTCGCAGCCGGGGCGGCCGGTAGGGGGCTTTTCCTTTTCAGGTCACACCAATCAAGCGGAGTTCCTTGTCGAAACAGTATCCATACACGGAAGCGGAGTTGGTCGGGGGATGCCTGGCCAACGATCGGGTATGGCAGGAGCGGCTGTACCGCCGGTATTTCCCGGTCATGATGGAGATGTGCCTTCGTCGGACGGGCGACCCTGCCGTCGCCATGACCATTGTCAACGACGGGTTGCTCCGGGTATTCCACAAGATCCACCTATTCGGGTTCAAGGGTTCCCTGGAGGGATGGATCCGTCGGTTGGTATGGCACCGGTTGGCGGACCACTTCCGGGACCAACGCCGGTATGTGCATTTCCTGGTATTGGAAGACCGGGACGAGCCGGTGGCACCGGAAGCCGGATCCCGGCTGGAGGTGGAGGACCTGATGCAGGCGGTGCAGCGGTTGCCGGCGCGGAGTGCGGACGTTTTCCGGCTGTATGCCATCGAAGGGTACAATCATGCGGAAATTGCGGCGCAGCTGGGTTTCAGCGAAGGCAATTCCAAGTGGCACCTGTCGGTGGCCCGGAGAATGTTGCGGGAGCTGCTGCAACAGGAGCATAAAGAATCAGCGCATTATGCAGGATAAGAACGAACATGCATTCCAGGAATGGGAAGACCGCGGTTGGGAGGAGATCCGGCGTCGGCTGGACGGAGAGCTGCCGGTGGCGGCACCCTTCCCGGGCAGGCGCCTGGGGCTGATGCTGTTGGCGGCCGGCATTTTTGCGGTCGGTTGGATGGCCGGCCGTTGGTCGGATTCCCGTTTGGTGCCGGCACCGGCTCCGGTTGCGGTCGGAACGGCCGGCGTATCCGCTGGGCCCGTGCGTGTCCCGGTTCCGGCAAGCATCGGTTCGGAGATATTCTCACCGCCACCGGCCGGGGCGGACGGGCACCGGCATGCTGCGCCGCCGGTCGATTTCCTTTCGGGGCCGGACCTTGCGGTGGCCGGGACCATTTCCGGGGTATCCGCCGGGATTCGGCAGCAAGCGGCGGATGCCACCCTCCTGCAGGAGGAAGGCGACGGACCGGCCCCTTTTCCACCTGCGCGTCGGGACCATGTATCCGCGGCGGATGTGCCGGTCTCCTTACCGCCAAGGGTGGTCCTTATATCCTCGAGGGTACCGGTGGAACAGGCCGTGTCGGTCGGACCGACGGAGCAGCGTAAGCATGGATTCCTGCAGCGGCGAGCTATCTGCATAAGCGGAATGGCAGGAGAAGGATTCGGGGCGCTCGGAGCGGCATTGGGTTGGCAATGGGGCAGGAGCCGCCCGGGCTCGCGCTGGCAATGGGAAGCCGGAATCGGTTATTCCTACCGGCAGCAACCTTTGTCCGTCGATTACCTGGCAGCCGCCGGTGCCGACCTCTCCGCCGCCGCCTCCCCGGCGGTGGAAATGCCGACCACCCGGGTGACCCTGGGGCGGCATCGTCCATCCGCGCCCACCTATTCCCCGCAGGCCTTGCTCGTCGCGGGCATCATCCGGCCCCTGGACCTGCATTACCTGGAACTGCCGGCCACGGTCAGTTATCGCCTGGGCCCCTCGCTTTCGCTCGTCGCCGGAGGGACGACAGGTCTCCTGTTGGCCTCCCGTTCGGAGCATACCCGGGGCGGCATTTTCCAACCTGGGGCATTTGGGGCGGCGGACCAGGAAGCGAATTTCCTGCAGGAATACCAAAAGTTGTCGGAGGCCGGGCCTTCCCAACGGCTGCGGATCCTGGACGTTTCGATACATGCCGGCCTGGAGTTGGGCCGACCGACGGGCTGGGCGGCAAGGCTGGGTTGGCAACAGGGATTGACGGACCTGCTGCCGGACAATGGCCACAGCGGCGATATCCCGGCTTTCCTGCGGACCTCGCTGCTGTACCGTTTCTGAGCAGGGACTTGGCGGTACCCGCGAATCCCCTTTCTCCGGAAGCGCGTGTATACTTATCGGCCGCAGCGGAATGGTTGAGTGCCGAAACAACCGGAAACCAGGCGGACCCTCATACCTGGAGCGGATCATTGCTTTTCGTGCTTCCGAACCAATGGTCGGATTATCATTTTTTATAGGACCGGTGGGAAGTTTGTCCACCATTTCAAGGTGAAACCTTGACAAGAAGGGACCGGGCAATTCCCCGATATGGAAAAGGCCGGGTTGTGGCAGACCGGGCTGTCATGGGACCTTCGAAGGTGTTTCCGGTGGCCCACGGTATACCGGGAATGGGATTGCCGCCAAGGTGTCAATGGCAGCATGCCTATGCGAGTTCGGGAATAGGCCGGTTCCGCAACAAGCGACCGGGATAACGGTGGGGACGGACGTTGACCATGCATGGATCCGAAACCTATTCCGCAGGAAAGAGCAAGGGGGTGAAACGCGGCAGGCATGGCAAGCTTGCCTGTCCGCATCGGAACCACCGGCGCACATGCCCGATTCGGGTTGGCCGGATAAGCCGACCGCTGCACCCCGCCGTCCGGAGGTCGGCCAGCGGGATTCCCGGAGAAAAAAAACTTGGGCACTACCGTCCATTCCGGGCAAAGGCGCTCCGGAGGCCCATTTCCGCACAGCAGGGAGGGAAGACGCGCTATTCCCGTGGGCTTCCTTCCCGTCTTCCAATCGAAAAGCGGAATAAGAAATCCTATTCAAGAGCTTATCCGAAAACCTCGCAATTTCTCCAAGCAACAGGGGTTCGAGACACTGACGGGACTTACGTTTACTAAACCTCGAAGGTTTAGTAAACGGCGGCGACGGGACGTACCTCCACCAAATCGCAAAGGCTTGGTAAACGGCTGCTGCCCCGCGCGGGGAATCCACTGGATCAGGAATTCTGGCGGTGTTTGCGGGTTTTTGAACTGGGATTTCCATATGATTTGAAGGATGGACTGGGATGGGAAGGCCTATTGAGGGATGAGGGGCTGTTCTTTCGGAATTGGACTTACGTTTACTAAACCTCGAAGGTTTGGTAAACGGCGGCGACGGGACGTACCTCCACCAAATCGCA
>CAZNLJ010000060.1:0-22813 GCA_964573725.1 uncultured Saprospiraceae bacterium | reverse complement strand
GGGGCGCAGCCCCGCGCCCTTTTTGGAGCGGGGCATGGCACATCAGCGGGTTTGATGACTAAAAAAACAGAATATCAATGTTTTGTAATTAAATATTTTTAGGGCCGAGCTGCGGAGGATGAGAAGGATGCTGCATCGGGTCGTTTCCGGGAGGTGGTCAATTATGCGGGCAATGATATATCTTTGCAAGGAAGGAGCGGAATCGTCCGGGAAGGATTGTCGAAAAAGACGGAACCGACGATTCCGGAGCCACATTCCTCCCGGCATCCCTATATGTCCCGGCGCGATGCGGGCGGTTGGGAACCACATGCATACCATAAACACGCGGAGATGATACAGCGCATACAAACCCTATATTTCTTCCTGGCGGTATCCGGTGCGGCCGGAACCTTATACGCACCATTTGTCATCATCGGATTGGATGGTGAGAAGCAAGGGGTGTTTTCGGACGGGATTTTCGAGGCGGCCGACCATCCGGCCATGCAGGCCTTGTTCATTGCGACGGGCCTTTTGTCCATGGCGGCCATTTTCATCTATCGGCGGCGCCGGTGGCAGATGCGGCTGGGGTATGCGGCCATACTTTCCCAAATGACCGGGATGGTTGCGGGGGGCATCATGGTCCTGCGCGAGGATGTCATCCGCAGCGTGGAGGAGATCGGGCCGGGATTGGGAATCTTCCTGGCCGTCCTGACGGTAGTCTTCGATTTGCTGGCTGTCCGCCGCGTGTATCGGGACGACCAACTGGTGAGGTCGATGGACCGCTTGCGCTGAAGCCGGGGAACCCGCACCGATGGGTAATCGACCGGACCGACCGGAGGCCGGAAGGTCTTGCCGGGCGACAAGGGCAAAAAAAAATCTCCGCATCCGGAGGAGGCGAAGATTTTTTTCTGGAAGCGTTCCGGTCGAACGGAGGTCATTCTTTCTCAACGGCCCGTTGACGGGAAGCGTAATTGACTTTCAATTGACCCAGTTTACGGAGCCGGGTCTTGACATCCTGTACAATCCCCATGGTGATGTCGCCATCCACCCGCAGGGAGGAAGTGATGCGGTTGCGCAGGTTTGCCTGGACCGATTGTTTGTGATTTTCGACGAACAGGGCCAGGTCGGAGACTTCGGCGAACTTATCGGCCAGCTGGATGCGCGGGGCGGTCCCGTACAAGCTGGCGTACCGTTCATGCGGTCTACCGATATAGATGTAATGGACGAGGGACTTCTGCTCCAGCTTTTCGAGTTCCGTCGCTTGCGGAACCTGGACCTTCACGAGCAATTCGGTTTCCCGCATCTTGGTGATGACCATGAAGAAGAACAGGAGGATGAACACGATATCCGGCAAGGACGCGGTGGAGATGGCCGGCGTGGCGTTACCTCTTTTTTTCTTGAACTTTGACATACTGCAATTTTTAGAATATGACGGGGAAGCGAGTGGGAGCCGGAGTCGTCATCTGGCTTCCTCACCGAACGCAGTAGGCTCAGCCTCGGAAAGAACGAACGGTATTTTTTCCTTGATCTTCTCTTTCTTGGCCTTCGGCATATCATCGCTGTAGTGGACGCCGTAGATCCGCATGGATTCCTCGTCCCACAGTTCATTGTAGGCGGCCTTCAGCTCGTTGTACACCTCGATGTAGACGGAGTACTTGGTACCGCGGTCGTTTTTCAAGGAGATGATGGCGCTGTTGGGTGCCTCCGCCAGTTCGGGATTCGCGTTGGGGTTCATGATGAACTCCTTCGCCCTTTCCCGCAGTTCGGACACTTCGGCGAGTTCGCCCCGGACCAGGAGTTGGTTTTGGGCGTTGACCAGTACGGAGAAGACGTTACGCTTTTTCAGGTTGAGTTCTTCCGGCGGTTCTTCGGACCATTCCGGAAGACGGACCGTGATGCCCCGTTCCACATCGATGGTGGTGGTGACCAGAAAGAAGACCAGCAGCAGGAAGGCGATGTCCGCCATGGAGCTGGCATTGATTTCCGGACGGGATTTGGTATTCTTCGCCATAACTTATTTGTTTTTAACAAAGCCCCAGACTTCCATGAGCACGATCAGCAGGACGGAACCGAAACCCAGCGTCATCGTGAGCGAGATGCCTGCGCCGACGACCTTGTAGATGGTTTCGGACACTTCGAATTTGGACAGCGATTCGGGGATGTCCGCGTTCGCAGTGGCGTAGAGTGCCAGGAAAAGCACGACGAGGAGGCCGAAGCCGATCAGGCCTTTGGTGGCGCCCTTCAGGTTGGCCAGCATCTTGCCCAGGCTGAGCAGGATGGCCAGGGCGACGGAGGCGATCAACAGGAACCCGGCCACATAGATGCTGGGATAGAAAATGTCGCCTTCCGGGGAGAAGGCCTGTTGCTTCTCCGGGATGAGGGACAGTGCTTCCCGGCCGCCCAGGATAGGGAGCACGGCGATGAGGATGCACAGGATGGAAATCCCGAAGCCCAGCAAGGGACCGTTCTTAGAAAGGAATTTATAGGACAGCATAGTGGTTTGCTTTAATTATTTAAGGATTTTGTTGGTCACCAGCATATCCACCAGTGTCACGGAAGCTTCTTCCATCTTGTTGGTGATGGAATCGATCTTGTCGACGATATAATTGTAGAGTACCTGCATGATCATGGCGACGATCAGACCGAATACGGTGGTCAATAGTGCCACCTTGATACCACCGGCGACGATGGTGGGGGAGATGTCACCGACCCGTTCGATGTTGTCGAAGGCTTCTACCATCCCGATGACCGTACCGAAGAAGCCGAGCATCGGAGCCAGGGCGATGATCAGGGAGATCCAGACCAGGCCTTTCTCGAGCATACCCATTTGGACGCTGCCGTAGGCGACGATGGCCTTTTCCACGGCATCCGCGCCGTTTCCGGTATTCCGGAGGCCTTCGTAGAGCACGCTGGCGGCCGGACCCTGGGTGGAACGGCATACCTCCATGGCGCCGTTGACGTCGCCGGACTTCAGTTTGTCATCCACTTTGGCGAGCAGTTTTTCCGTGTTGACGGAAGCGATGTTGAGGGTGATGATGCGTTCGATGCTCAGGGCGAGCCCGATGATAAGACAAAGGAGGATGGGGAGCATGAAATCCCAGCCACCCTGGATGAATTTTTCCTTCAGCACCTGGAATCCGGAGGATTCCGCAGCAGGAGCGGCCTCTTCCACCGCCATGGTTTCCGCTTCGGCGACCGGTTCCTCCATTACCGCCTGCGTGTCGGTCGGCTCGTCGGACATGGTTGCGAGGGTCGTGTCGGACGCGCCCTGGTCCTGGGCGTTTGTCTGGATCGCGGTGACTACCACCAGGCCTAGGACAAACAGGAAAGCTGATAATTTGCGCATAGTCGTAAGATTTTACGTTTAAAATTAGTTGATCGTAAGATAGGATGTCGGATGGCTGTGCATCACATGAGGAGCAAGAAGCGGAATCCGCGGCAGCCAATAAAAAAAGGCGGAGAGAGAGGGATTCGAACCCTCGATACCCTTTTGAGGTATACACACTTTCCAGGCGTGCGCCTTCGACCACTCGGCCATCTCTCCGTAAGAAGTCATGTGCTGCCGGCTTTACCGCCCGGTACGCGTCACGACCGTTTGATAGGCGATGCAAAAATTGTAAAAAGATGGAACAATTCAAAAAAATTTAGTTGCAAGTCAATTTTATTACAAAATTTTTAGTCCGGGAGGAAGCGGCCCCCATTCGGCGGGTGGCTTCCGTGCCGCTGCAGGGGCAATCCGGCGCCGGGCAGGGTGCGGCGGGCGGCGTTGTCCTGCAGGTACTTCCCCCGGGCTAAGCGGGGCCGAAGAGCCGCAGCGCGTTCCGGGTGGTGGTGGCCGCCAAGTCGGCGAGGGAGGTGCCGTAGAGGTCGGCCAGCCGTTCGGCGACGAGGGGAAGGTAGGCGCTCTCGTTCCGCTTTCCGCGGAAGGGGACCGGGGGCAGGTAAGGGGAATCGGTCTCCAGGACGATATGTTCCAACGGGATGTCCGGAAGGATGGCCGGAAGCTCCGATTTCCGGTAGGTGAGCGCGCCCCCGATACCCAGCAGGAAACCCAGGGATACGACCTGGCGCGCCTGTTCCGCCGTACCGGAGAAACAGTGGAACACGCCCCGAAGGTCTGGACCCGCGAGGGGTTCGAGCAGTCGGATGACCGGTTCGGTGGCATCCCGGGAATGGATGACGATGGGGAGTCCCCTTTCCATCGCCCAGCCGGTCTGGATGCGGAAGGCGTCCTCCTGCTGGGCGCGGAAGCTTTGGTCCCAGTACAAGTCCATCCCGATTTCGCCGATGGCGCAGTAGGGCCTGTCGGAGAGCAGGTGCTCCAAATTGCGGAGGACGGCCGGATAGTCCTCCCGGACGGAACAAGGGTGGAGGCCCAGCATGGGAAAACAGGTCTCCGGGTAGGCATCCGCCAGGGCAAGCAGGGGGGCGACGGAAGCCTCGTCGATGTTCGGCAGGTAAATCCTGGTGATGCCGGCGGCTGCCGCCCGGGCCAGGACGGCATCGCGGTCCGTGTCGAATTCCGGCAGGTACAGGTGGGCGTGGGTATCGATATACATGGCCGAGCGGTGGTGTTTCGGTCGCTGCGGCAGCTGGGCGGCGGTCCGCCCCGCTTGCCACGGCGCTTGTGAAGGGCAAATATAAGCCGGTTCCGGGTAGCCGTATCGCATTGTGTCGGCCGGAGGGCGACAATATGGTCCGGATGTGGCGGGCGTCCGGTCTCATATCGCCGGGAACTGCTATCTTTGGGAAACAGGAAGCCCGCCGCTGCGTAAGCGGTTGGTGGGTGGTGCCGGGGTGGGGGAGGAAGGACGCACTTGGAAAAAAACTGTGCATATGAAAGATACGGAAGCAATCAGGAAACAGGAGGGCCGCGATGCGGGAAACCCGGCGGCGTACATCGAACAGGAGCAGCGCTACGGCGCGCACAACTACCACCCCCTGCCGGTGGTGTTGTCGAGCGGGGACGGGGTATACCTGTGGGACGTGACGGGCCGTCGGTACTACGATTTCCTCTCCGCATACTCCGCCGTGAACCAGGGGCATTGCCATCCGAGGTTGCTGCAGGTATTGTCGGAGCAGGCGGCGCGGCTGACGCTGACGTCCCGGGCCTTCCACAACGACCGTTTGGGGCCCTTTGCGGAATACATCACCGCCTATTTCGGGTACGACAAGGTGCTGCCCATGAACACGGGGGTGGAAGCCGTCGAGACGGCCATGAAGCTTTGCAAGAAGTGGGCTTACCAGGTCAAGGGGGTGCCTGCGGGAAAGGCGAAGATCCTTTTTGCGGAAGGCAATTTCCACGGCCGGACGCAGGCGGTGATCTCCGCCTCCGGGGATCCCGCGGCCCGGGAAGGGTACGGGCCCTGGCTGGGTGGTGTCGAGGTCATCCCCTACAACGACCCGGCGGCCCTGGAGCGGGCCCTCCGGGATCCCCATGTGGCGGGATTCATCGTGGAGCCTATCCAGGGGGAGGCGGGGGTCCGCGTTCCGGATGAGGACTATCTCGCGCAGGTGCGGGCGCTTTGCACGGCCGCAAACGTGTTGTTCGTTGCGGACGAGGTACAGACCGGCATTGCCCGGACCGGCCGCTTGCTGGCTTGTTGCGGCCGTTGCGGATGCGAAGGGACGGCCTGCGGCAGGCAATACGAGGCACGGCCGGATATACTGGTCCTTGGCAAGGCCTTGTCGGGCGGCGTCCTGCCCGTCTCCGCCGTACTGGCGGACGATGCGGTCATGCTCACCATCCGGCCGGGCGAACACGGGTCCACGTTCGGCGGGAACCCCCTGGCTTGTGCGGTGGCGACGGAAGCGCTCCGGGTGGTGGAGGAAGAGGAACTCGCGGCCAACGCAGCCCGGCTGGGTGAAATCTTCCGGGATCGGATGCGGCGGCTGGCGCGGAAATCCGCCTGCATCCGCGAAGTCCGCGGCAAGGGCCTGCTCAATGCGGTCGTCATCCGGGACCATCCGCAGGGAGACCTGGCCTGGAAAATCTGCCTGGACCTCATGGAGAACGGATTGCTGGCCAAACCGACCCACGGTAATATCATCCGGTTCGCGCCGCCCCTGGTCATGACCGAAGGGCAACTGCTCGAATGTTGCGATATCATCGACCGGACCATAACCACGTACGACCGTAACAACGGTGCCCCTTCGGAATGATTACGGCTAAACCGATGGTAACCGGCAGCGGGGCAGGTCTGGCGCCGGAGGGTCCCGATTTACGGGCTCAAATATTCTTGTATATGCAACCGGCTAATCACCAATCTATTGCAAGGTATTTTAAGCAAGGATAAAATGTTTTGAAAATAAGTAAAACACTGTTTGAAAGCGATTTACAATTAAAAATAAAATAATTTGCAAAAATAATTGTAACAATAAAATTACATAAAATTCAGGAGCGGTTCCGGTGGAATCATCCGGTTCGGGAAGTAATTTTCTGCTCCATTTTCCGCGTTTTCGAAAAATCGGAATAAATTTGCACGATTTGTGCACGGATTACGGCATCACGATTCAAAAAAAAACGACCGAAAGGTCTCACGCATTGGCCGAAACCTCAGTCCCCCAAGCCCGTATCGATTCTTACACGTTTCTGATGCCTTCCAAAACTTACTGATTCGTTGCCTTTGTGGTTCGTAACAGCATCCTTTTTCCAACGTACCACATGGCAAGTCGGAAGTGGGCTTGCTTCATTCGTTCCGCCTCCCTCCCGACATGACCCATTCAAACGTTTCCCATCCGGGTGACTGAAAAAATTGTTTTTGATCCAAATTTCCTAAGCGTTAACCATACCGCACCTACCAGTGGTGGGTTCGGTTTGTTTCCGACGAGCGCCGCAGCGCAATCCCGTCGGACCAAAATGGCGACCATGCGTTCAACACACAGAAACTGCCGGACAAGTCCGGGTCCAATTCTTCCGGACTGTTCCGAAAACTTGCGGGCGAGGACAAGCAAGGACGGTTTTTCCTTCCGAACATCGACTTTTTCGGAACGGATAGGGACACCGGCAAGTGGGCTGCTGCCTGTCGTCTGGGCTTTCCTGTTCAGCCTGGTGGCCCATGTGCTGCCGGCACAGTCCATCGACAACTCCGGTTGTGTCGGCGGAAACTTCGGGATCGATGCGGACCTCTATTCCGGGCAATTGCCGTTCGGTGACCACGGAGGTGCCAGCGCCACCAATACCGACGACTGGTTTGCGGGGGCTACGGGCAGGGGGATCATCGATGAGAGCGATTCCGCCGCCATCCGCGCCTTATTGTTGGCAGGGGGGAATCCGCTATATGAAGCCCGCATGAGCCAGGGTATCTTCAGTCGGGTCGACAACCGGATATGGGTGGACGCCCTTTATGCCAAGGACTTCTTCGGCGGTACCGGCTTTGTCGATTCCACTTCCTATGTCGCTTCCGGCAAGAACGGACAAGACCCGGCCGTCTGGCCTTGCGGACCGGCCAACGTATTGGGCAAGAACGACCTGCTGGACCTGGCCGGCTACATGCGCAGGGATGGGCCTTATCTTTCCGACAACCTCTGGTTTTTCGGTCTGCTCGCTCGGACGGAGCCCGGTGGTTCCGCGTACGTCGATTTCGAGTTTTTCATCGAGGAGGTTACTTTCTCCCAGGCCGCGGGCTTCACCTCCGGAGGTCCGGACATGGGGCACACCGCCTTCACCTTCGACGGAAGCGGCAACATCACCCGGCTGGGCGATATCATCTTCAATATTTCCATGACCAACGGCGGTACGACGCCGCAAGGCGAACTGCGGATTTGGGTGAGCCGGACGAATTACAATGCCTTCCTGGCCAGTCCGCCGGCCAACCTTCCTTTCACCTTCGGCTCGGAATTCGATGGTGCGACCCAGACCGCTCCATACGGTTACGCCAATATCCTTCCCCTGGGTGCCCAGGATGCCTGCGGCTACGTCAACCTGGCCGGCGAATTGCCGACCGCCCCGCCCTGGGACCACAAAGGCACCAAATTCAATACGGTCAACGACACCTACGGGGAATACTACGTCACGGAAGTCGGCTTCGACCTGACCACCTACGGGTTGGACAATACCAACCTGCTGGGGGCTGATTCCTGCGATTTCCCTTACCGTACCTTTATCGTCAAATCCCGGTCCTCCGAGGCCTTCACCGCCCAGCTCAAGGACTTCGGCGGTCCCTATGCCTGGGCGAAACCGACCGCTTACTCCATCGGTTGGGAAACGCCGCTTTCCTGCCTCAACCCGACGGCGGACCTGGAGGGCCTGCCGAACCGGACCGATGCGACCTACAGCTGGTCCACCGTCGACGGCAATATCATCGGCCCCGCCAGCCAACGGGTCATCACCGTGGACCAACCCGGCACCTATACCCTGTCAGTCACCCTTCCCACCGGCTGCCCGGTGGAGCCTTACAGCGTGACCGTGGCCTACGACCCGACCAAGCTATTTTTCGAAAACACCGCCATCGTTCCGACTATTTCCTGCAACGGCAACGACGGCACCATCGCCCTCACCACCACCGGCGCGACCGCGCCCTACGATTTCGAGTGGATCGGGCCTTCCGCTTATACCAATACCACCCTCAACGATGGGGACGGCCTGCAAACCTTGACCGGACTGGCCCCCGGCGCCTACACCGTGACAGTGACCGATGCCGTGGGATGTACTTCCACAGCGACCGCCTCCGTTCCTGCCCGGACTACCACCACCGTCACACCGTCCACTTCCGATATTTCCTGCGCCGGCGACAACGACGGTAGCATTTCCCTGGCGGTGACCGGCAATGGTCCCTTCACTTACAGCTGGTCGAACGGAAATACCACCGCCTCCATCGGCAACCTGCCCGCCGGTACTTATACCGTGACCATTACGGATGCGGACGGCTGTACGTCCACCGCCTCCTACACCCTGACCCAACCGGCCGCCCTCAGCCTTTCCCTGGCGGCGACCAACGACTCCAATCCCCTACCGGGTACCGGTGCGGCAAACGCCAACGGAAGTATTGACCTGACGGTTTCCGGCGGGACCAGTCCCTACACCTTCAGCTGGAACACCGCCGCCACCACGGAGGACCTCTCGGACCTGCATCGCGCACAATACAACGTCACCGTCACCGACGACAACGGTTGCACAGCAACCGCCGGTGTCTTCCTGTACGAACCGGAAATCTGTAACGACGGAATCGACAATGACGGGGACGGCCTCACGGACTGCGCCGACCCGGATTGTGCCGCCCCCTCGCCCGGCACACCGACCAATCCGGCCGCCTGTGTGGCGGAAGCCGGAATCCTGTACAGCGTCACCGATAATCCCGCGGTCAATTACACCTGGACCCATCCCGACGGTTCCACCCTGGTGTCCGGACAAGGGACCAACGAGATAGAACTCTTGTGGACGACCGCCCAGGGCGGCCAGGTCTGTGTGACCGCCGTCACCGACCCGACCGGCTGCGAAAGCGATCCGGTCTGTGTCACGGCCAGCCCAGCGGCCGTACCCGGCAAACCTACGGGTGTTATTGTCGATTGATATTGATAGCCATGAACTTATACCAACGGAAAGATACAGTTATGACTCCTTTCTATACACAGGAACGCCAGCTTCGCATCCTTTCCCAACTGTCAACGGCAGGGGGGATTTGGCTTTTCAGTCTGCTGCTGCTGGCCGGTGCCGTCCAGCTGTCGGCCCAAACCACGGTCAACAAGGTGTTGTACCTGTCGGACCCCGCCCAGGTCCTGGACCGCCGGGATCCGGTGGCCAATGGCGACATGACCACCGCCCAGACGATGACCCTGGTCAAGAATACGGCCTCCCTGGTCACCTCCGCTTCCTATACCTCTGGTCCGAATGCCGTGGCCAGCCCGCAGACCCTCGGTGCCAATTATACTGTGGCAGCCGGTTCCGACCGGATGATGACGGCCTCTGTCGGCTATCGGGTCAACGGGGCGGTGGACATCGATTCCATAACTTTTGGTAGCCAGCACTTTACCCGCCTGGCCAGCCAGACCAATAACAACGGTACGGGAATCTCCGTCGAACTTTGGTACCTGACCAACCCGGATGAGATCACTGCGCCGGTGACGGTATACTACAACGGCGGCAACCTGGAGGTAACCTTCGGTATCGCCAACTTCATCAACGTCAATCTGGACGACCCTTTCGGAACGGTCGTCCAGGCTAATTTCTCCTCGGTCACGAGCATTTCCCAATCGGTTCCCTCCAGCCCCGGTGACCTGGTGCTGGACGTGGTGGCCAAGACCGGTTCCAGTGATCCTACCCCTGTTTCGCCGCAATCCACCGTCTTTGCTTCCACCGGCTCCAACAACGTCAGTGTTGGTTCCAGTTATTTGGATGACCCCGATGTCCAGGATGGCAATACGCCCATGAATTGGACGGTCTCCGGTGGTGCCCAGGAATGGGCAGCCCTCGGCGTCGCCGTCAACGGGTATGCCAACGAGGTCGCCTATTTCGAATTGGATCCCGTGCTTTGCACGGCCCTGACCATACCGGCCGGACAGACCATCACGGTCAAGGCCTATGCGGTGGTGACCAGCGGCACCATGCCGGCCAGTCCGGTTTCCGTAACCATGCGCATGGGCCATGTCAACGGCACGCCCACCGTCCTCCTCGAGGACATATCCGCCGTCTGGGATGCGATGGACGGATCGCTGACCTGGACCGGTACCCTCGGAAGCCCGGTGACCATACCCGCCGGCGACAAGATTTTCCTTGAAATCCAAAGCGACCTCGGGGATACGGACTTCTACCTCGAATTCGACTCGGATACCAAGCCCGCTGCCATGACCCTGCCGACGGAGTCCTTCATCGAGGTCACTTCGGTCCAGGTCTATCCTTCCCCCTATCCGGTCGGTTCGCCGATCGTCCTGGCTTCCGACGGCCAAACCGTCTATGTCCGCTCCACCGTATCGGATCCCTTCGGTGACTACGACATCACCGCCCAGGACCTCAAGATCACCGATGCGTCAACCACGGTAAGCCTGGATCCTTCCACGGAAGTGAATACCACGGGGTGCCTCAAGACCTACGAGAACAGCTACACCATCTCCGCAGGCTCAGGTATCTACACCTTTGAAGCGGTGGCTACGGAGGGCACGGAAACCCCGCTGGTTAAGGATTCCCTTTCCTCCAGCATTACCGTCGGGTCTCCTTCCCTCTCGATCACCAACACGCAGACAGCCCCGGCTTCCGGGCCCTATCGGATCGGAGACACACTGACCTTCAGCGTCGTGGTGACAAACAGCAGCGCGAATACCATGACGGAAGTGCCGCTGCACATGGAGTACGAACAGCATTGCTTGCAGTACCTCAGCGCCTCCTTGTCTCCGAGTGCCCTGAATTACAACGAGGTGGCATGGACCCATATCGGGAACCTGGCCGCTGTGGGAGGGAATACCACCATAACGGTTTCCTTTCGGGTGCTGGATAATTGCGAACCGACTACGAATTTGACCGCCCAGGTGGAAGGGGCGCGGAACAGCCTGGCGCAGGAACAGCCGAGCGTGAGTGCTACAGCAGGCGTGGCCGTCTCCGTGCCTCCGGTGGCGGTCGCAGATGCGGTCTGCTATGCCGGCGGTACGCAGGCAATCCCGGTGCTTTCCAACGACAGCGACGGCGACGGGGACATCGTGAGCGTCAGCATCGTTTCAGCCGCCAACCCTGATTTCAACCTGACTGTCAACGGCAGCAACGAGGTGGAGTTCACCTTGGTCGCCTCACCGTCCGAGGATGACTTGTTCACATTTGAATACGACGTCACGGATATACAGTCCTTGAAGGATACCGCCGTCGTCACGGTCCGGTACTCCACCACCAACGCGGCTCCGGTGGCGGTGGGGGATGCGGAGATAACCACGCCCGGTCTTCCGGTGACCAAAAACGTCCTGGCGAATGATTCGGACGCGGAAGGTTTCCTGGATGCAACAAGTCTGGTCATCTCCCTGGCGCCGGCCAATGGTAGCGCCGTGTACCTGGGCAACGGTATCATTTCCTACACCCCGAATACGGGTTTCTATGGAGTAGATTCCTTGCGATACACCGTTTCCGATGTGGCCTGTCCCACCGGTGCGTCTCTCAGCGACCAGGCGACCCTCGTCATTACCGTGCTGGATGCCGTGTATGTCTGTTCGGACCATCTGGATACCATCTCCATTCCCACCCTGCCGGATGCCAACAGTTTCACCTGGACCTTGCCAGCCGGTGCGGTGGCCATCGGCAGTACCGACAATGATTCCATAGTGGTGGATTGGTCGGCCCTGACACCGGGGCAGACCTACCAGGTCTGCGTGTACGGTTCCAACGACTGCGGGGATGGCATGCAGCGTTGCCAGGACATCTACCTGGACGAGGTGACGGTCACGCTGGTCCCCGATGACATCAACTGCCGGGGTGACCTGGACGGTTCGGTGGAGACGACCGTCTCCTCCGGTCTTGCGCCCTTCACGTTCACCTGGGACACCGGCCAGTCCGCCGAAGATATCGCCGGTTTGTCGGAGGGGGATTACAACCTGACCGTCACTGATAATGCCGGTTGTACCGGAACGGCTTCGACCAGCATCAGCCAACCGGTCACCAATCTGGCCATCACCGGCGCCCTGGTGACGGATGCCACCGGCGGCGTCGGGGCCGCCGACGGCGCCATCGACATCGATGTGGATTTCGGTGCCGTCCAGGTCCTGTCGGAGAACTTCGACAGCGGTAACTGGAACGCGGCGGACTTCCAGGTGTTGACCGGTACGGGAAGCGCAGCTTCCGGTGCCTTTCAGAGTACGGGTAACACCCGCGGGCCGCTCTCCACCGTCGCCACCAACCTGAAACCGACCCCCTCCCAACCCCTGGTCGTGGCGGCAACGGTCAGCTTTACATTTGTAGATGATGACATCGCCTTCATCGGTACCCGTAGCGACGGTCTGAACGACGGTACAGGCGGGGAGCCGACAAATTCCATTTACCTGCGCATTCACAATTTCAACGACGGCGAGGTTATCCTATCTGACCCGATTGGCGGTGATGGGACAAGTGCGAATTTGACGAATGCATTCTTTTCCACGCCGGTCCGGGTGGTCATCACCGATGACGGGAATACGTTCAGCGCCACGCTTACCAATATCGCCACGAGTGTCTCCCATACACTATCTCACAGCACCACAAATTCGGGCGGAGACCGGGTGGTGCTTTCCACGGGATCCAATTGTTCCTGGGACGACCTCTCCATCACCTCGATGCCTTACACCTATGTATGGACTCAACCGGCCACGACCCAGGACATCACCGGCTTGACAGCGGACAGCTACACAGTGACCGTCACCGATGCCAACGGATGTACCGCCGTCGGTAGCTATACCGTCGAAAATACGGCCGAACCCATCACCATCGTCTCCATGGTGCATACCGATGTGCTGTGTCACGGGGATGCCACCGGCACCATCGATGTGGCGGTTATCGGCGGGACGGCCCCGGTCAGCTACGCCTGGTCCGGTCCGGCGGGCTTCGTCAGCACCAACAGCGCTAGCCAGACCGCCCTGGCGGCCGGAACCTATACGGTGACGGTTTCCGACGCGGCCATGAATACCGCCACCGCTTCCGCCACCATCACCGAGCCGGGGGCGGCCCTGTCGCTGTCCTCGGCCAAAACCGACGTGACCTGCGGCGGACTGACGAACGGCAGCATCAACCTGACCCCCTCCGGTGGCACCTTGCCCTATTCCTACCTTTGGTCCAACGGCGCATCCAGCCAGGACCTCAGCGGCTTGTCGGCTGGTACCTACACCGTGACGGTCACGGACGGAAACGGTTGTACGGCCACCAATTCGAGGACCATCACGACGCCGACCGCAATCGGCGTCTCCGCCGTCGTGACCCACACGGCCTGCGACCCCGGCAATGGCGGGCAAGTGGCCCTGTCCGTCGGCGGAGGAACGCCGGACTATACCTTCCTATGGTCGGATGCCAGTACCAACGATACCCTTTCCATGGTGGCGGCCGGCACCTACGGCGTGACCATTACGGATGACAACGCCTGCACCGCCGTGCGCAGTTATGTCGTGGAACCGGTCTGTATCGGTACGGCCAAGCGGCTGGTGGGAACTCCGGTGAACAACGGGGATGGTTCCTATTCCGCCACTTATGAAATATTGGTCCGGAACGAAGGTAACGTGATCCTGAACAACGTGCAGGTGGATGAAAACCTCGCCGCCCAGTTCACTGCCGTCGATTCCTTCCAGGTGCTGGCGACGTCCAGCTCCGCGCTTACCGTCAACGGCGCTTTCGACGGCGATACCGATACCGGACTTTTGGCCGGCTCGGATATCCTGTATGTCGATGACTCGGCCTACATCCAGTTGCGGCTTAAAATCTGGCCCGGTACGGCGCTGGGTCCGATCGACAATTCCGTCACCGCCAACGGCACCAGCTCCGGCGGCATCACCGTGTCGGACCTTTCCCACAACGGGACCGATCCGGACAGCGGTACGAACGGGTCCGCTGATGACTCGACCCCGACTCCTGTCACCTTCTCCGAGACGCCGGTCATCGGGCTGGCAAAAGCCCTGACAGCCGGACCGACCAGCAATGGCGACGGCAGCTACGACCTATCCTTCCGTTTCATCTTGCGGAACCTGGGCGACGTTCCCCTGTCTGCCGTCCAGGTGACGGACAACCTTTCCACGGTCTTCTCCGGTGCATCCTCGCTGGTGGTCAATAGCATCAGCAGCTCCGACCTGGCCGTAAACACCGCCTACGACGGAACCTCGGTCCAGACCATGCTGCTGGGAACCGACGCCATGGCCGTAGGCGACCTGGATACCATCGACCTGGACCTTACCGTGACCCCGCTCGGTGCGGGCCCCTACAACAATACCGCGACCGTATCCGGCAATAGCCCGGGCGGAACAACGGTCAGTGATGTTTCCCAGGACGGCGCCTATCCCGATCCGGATAACGACGGACTGAGCAGCGACAACGACGATCCGACCCCGATCGTCTTTCCGGAGAACCCGGCAATCGCCATCGCCAAGCGCTTGGTCGGTACGCCTGTCAACAACAACGACGGCACCTATGATGTCACGTTCGCGCTCGTCGTGGAAAATGTCGGGGATGTGCCCCTGCGGAATGTGCAGGTCACGGACGACATGAACACCCTGTTCCCCGGTGCCGTCCTGTCCGGTTTCACCGTGACCAGCACCACCTTCAGCACCAATGCCGCTTATGACGGAGGGGGTTCGGACGCGAACCTGCTGGCAGGCACGGACAACCTGGCCGTCGGTGCACAAGGGACCATTACCATCGCCTTCACGGTGGCTCCCGGCAACGACCTGACCCGCGAGAACCAGGCCACCGCCACCGCAGACAGCCCTTTCAATACGTCCGTCACGGATGATTCCCACAATGGCTTCGACCCGGATCCCGAAAACGACGGTCCGGCCGACAACATGGATGTCACGCCGGTCATATTTACCGAATCACCAGGGATTTCCTTGGCCAAATCCTTATTTTCCAGCACCAACAACAACGATGGAACCTATACGGTGGTGTACCGCCTGATCGTCGGCAATACAGGAGATGTACCACTTTCCGCCGTCCAGTTGACCGATGACCTGGCGACCCGGTTTGCCTTGGCTTCCGGATTTGTACCCGTCGGTGTCAGTGCCACCGGATCCCTCACCGCGAATGGTTCCTTTGACGGCGACGCCGATACAGACCTCCTGACGGCTGCCGCGAGCACCTTGGCCTTCGGCGATCAGGATACCATCACCCTGACGGTCATACTCATTCCGGGAACCTATCTCGGCCCCTACACCAATTTGGCGGTCGCTAACGGTACCTCTCCGGCGGGGAGTTCGGTCAGTGACACTTCCACCAATGGGGTGAATGCCGATCCAGACCGGGATGGCAACCCCGGAAACAACAGCATCCCGACGCCGGTCACCTTCACGGAATTCCCCCGGATCGGCGTCTCCAAAGACATTACCAGCGGACCGACCGACTTGGGCGCCGGTGTTTATCAGGTCACCTACCAGGTGCGGGTGGAAAACGCCGGTGATGTGCCCCTATCGGATGTACAAGTCATGGAGGACCTGGACGCTACTTTCCCGGCACCGACCACTTATACTGTCAACTCGGTTCTCATCACGACCCAACCGGTGTCCAATAACCTGACCTTGGACGCGATGTACGACGGCAGCTCCGCCAATGCGGCACTGCTGGACGGCCTCAGTCCGCTGCTTCCCGATGAATTTGCCCTGATTGAAATCGTGGTGGATATTTCGGCCAACGGTTTCGGTGGTCCTTACCTCAACACCACCGTCGGCTTCGGTACCTCACCGGCCGGCAGTACGGTCCTGGACCTCTCCCAGGACGGAACCAGCGTCGACCCGGACCTGAACGGCCCTGCCAATAACAGCGAACCCACTCCGCTCGTCCTCTTCGAAAACCCCCTGGTCGGTATCGCCAAATCTGTCGACACCTTGGTGTACAACCTCGCCGACGGAACCAACGACGTGACATTCAACCTGGTCATCGGCAACTACGGGGATGTCCAGCTGTGCAGCCTCGAAATTTATGACGACGTGGTGGGCCAGTTCTCGACGGCGGCGCCCCTCTCCAACTTCTCCGCGACGGACGGATCCATTCTCGGTGCGAACGTGGCATGGAACGGTACGGGCACTTCCAACATCCTCTTGCCGGGCCAGTGCCTGGCGGTCGGGGAAAAGGATACCTTACAGGTCAGCTTCCGCTTCACCCCGAGTGCCGCGGATACCATCGACAATATCGCGCTGGCCTTCGGGAGAGGCCCCCTGGGCGGCATGACCTCCGATACCTCCCAAGTGGGGCAGGATCCGGATCCCACGGCCATGACCACGCCGGGTACCAGCAACACCCCGACGCCGGTGGTGCCGCTCATCCCACCCATCGCCGTCGACGACTCATACGTGACGACTTACGATACCAATGTGAGCGATGATGTCAGCACCAACGACAGCTATCCCATCGGCTCCTCCTTCGCGGTATACGACTCGACGGCAAACGGCTCGCTGACCTTCAATACCGACGGTACGTTCACCTTCGATCCGGATTCCGGCTTCTCCGGCTTGGACAGTTTCTATTATCAGGTATGCTTGCCGGCGCCCTATTCAGCGGTCTGCGACTCCGCCCTCGCCATCCTTGTGGTGGGTCCGGATGCCGTAGCTGACAGCTATACAACCGGCTTCGATACCCCTGTCACCGGGGACGTGAGCGACAACGATGTGTACCCGGCGGGCTCCGGATTCGACAACATCACCGATCCGGCGAACGGCGATGTGGTCTTTGCGGTGAACGGCACCTTCAGCTATACGCCGAACACCGGCTTCACCGGGGTGGACAGCTTCCGGTACGTGGTCTGCCTGCCGAGCCCGAACACGTCGGTGTGCGATACGGCGAAGGTGTTCGTGGTCGTGGGACCCCAGGCCGTGAACGACAGCTACCTGACTGCGTACGATACGAATGTGAGCGACGATGTGAGTTCAAACGATACCTACCCGGCCGGGTCGGCGTTCGCCATGAGCGATTCCACGGCGAACGGTGCATTGACCCTCAACAACGACGGTACGTTCACCTACAACCCCGACAGTGGGTTTTCTGGCCCCGACACCTTCACCTACACGGTCTGCCTGCCGGCCCCCAACGGGACGGTCTGCGACAGTGCGACGGTGGTCATCACCGTAGGTCCGGATGCCGTAGCTGACAATTACACGACTGGCCTTGATTCCCCCGTCACCGGGGACGTGAGCGACAACGATGTGTACCCGGCGGGCTCCGGATTCGACAACATCACCGATCCGGCGAACGGCTCGGTGGTCTTTGCCGTGAACGGCACCTTCAACTATACCCCGAACACCGGTTTTACCGGGGTGGACAGCTTCCGGTACGTGGTCTGCCTGCCCAGCCCGAACACGACGGTCTGCGATACGGCGACGGTGGTCATCGTCGTCGGGGTATATGCGGCGGACGATATGTACGGCACGCCGAACGATACGGACGTATCCGATGATGTCAGTACAAACGACGTCTATCCGACCGGATCTACTTTCGCCGTCATCACGGGCGGTTCCCCATCGAACGGTGCATTGACGGCCTTCAATACGGACGGAACCTTCACCTATGATCCGGATGCGGGATTCGAGGGATTGGACACCTTCACCTACCAGGTCTGCATGCCTTCGCCGAATACGACGGTATGTGATACGGCCATCGCGGTGATCGTGGTGGGACCGGTCGCCGTGAACGATACGGTCATCACCGCCTACCAGACTCCGAAAACCTCGACGGCCGCCGCCAATGACAGCTACCCGCCTGGTTCCGATTTCGATCAGTTCACCTTCCCGGCGAACGGCGATGTGGTCCTTTCCCCCAACGGCGGTTTCATCTATACGCCGGATGCAGGCTTCACCGGCATCGACAGTTTCCGATACACCGTCTGCCTGCCTTATCCGAACAACAGCTATTGTGACACGGCGACGGTGTTTATCATCGTAGGCCCGCAGGCCGTGGATAATTCCTACGTCACCACCTTCGACACGAATGTGAGCGACGATGTCAGCGGCAACGACACCTATCCGGCCGGAGCGGTCTTCAACGATACCGGCATGCCCGGCAACGGCACGCTGACCTTCAACAGTGACGGCACGTTCACTTACGATCCGGACAGCGGATTCACCGGCCCCGACACCTTCACCTACACGGTCTGCCTGCCGGCCCCCAACGGGACGGTCTGCGACTCGGCATCGGTGGTCATCATGGTCGGCCCGGATGCCGTCGATGATGATTTCGTCACCCGGTACGAAACCACCTTGACCAATACCGTCGCTTCGAACGACGATTATCCCGCCGGGTCCAGCTTCGCCTTGTTCGATGATGTGAACCACGGAACCAATATCCTTTATGCGAACGGTGCCTTCACCTACACGCCTGCCGGTGGATATACCGGCAGTGACACATTCCGGTATGTCGTGTGCCTGCCCAGCCCGAATACGTCCATTTGTGATACCGCCACGGCGATCATCGTCATCGGACCGGATGCCGTCAACGATGTGTACCTGTTGGTGGCAGGTGCGGAGAGCTGCGATACGGTGACCTATTCCGGACCTGCGGTCAATATCCTGGACAATACCACGGTCAGTGCCACCCTGACCGTCTCCGGCGCAAGCACAATCAGTGACGTGAACGTAGTCGGTCTGGATATTACCCATACCTGGATAAATGATCTCATCATCACCCTGGAAAGCCCGACGGGTACACTTGTCACCCTCCTGGACGGACCATGCGGTTCGGATAATGATATGTTCATCAGTCTCGACGACGAGGCGGGCAGCGGGGATTATCCCTGTCCGCCTACGGATGGGCTCGCCTATTGGCCGACCGAACTGTTGAGCAATTTCGACGGGGAGGACCCGAACGGTACCTGGACGCTGTACATCGAGGATACGTTCGATGAGGATGACGGCATCCTCAATGCCTGGGGATTGTCGTTTTGTACCGCAATTGCCGATACCTTGTTTGCCGATGTATCCCCGAACGACGGATTCAGTACCGGATCGACCTTTGACACCATCCCGGGTACCGGTCCGTCTCACGGTTCCCTCATTTCGTTCGATGCCAACACCGGTACATTCACTTATGTCCCGGGCAGCGAATTCCCGGGCCTGGACCAGTTCCAATACGAATTATGCCTGCCGGCCCCCAACGGAACCATCTGCGACACGGCGTTGGTCACCATCGGAGGTCCGAGTGCCACCGATGATTATTACACAACCGCACCCGGTGTGGCCGTATCCGGGGATGTCAGTACGAACGATGGTATCGTCACGGGAGCGACGTTCTCCGTCACCAGCGGCGTATCCAACGGCAGCCTCGTGCTTTCGTCCAACGGGGAATTCCTCTATGTCCCCGATCCCGGCTTCAACGGCAGTGACACCTTCACTTACGTATTGTGCCTGCCGGCGCCGAACAATACGGTCTGCGACACGGCCATTGCGGTCATATCCATGGGGCCGGACGCGGTCGATGACCTCTACCGGACAGCCCATAACACCGCCGTCTCCGCCGATGTCAGTACCAATGACGACTATCCGGCAGGGTCTGTCTTCAGCAAAATTGTCAACCCGTCCAACGGCTCCATTCCGCAGGGATCCTTCAACTCGGACGGTACCTTCACCTATACCCCGAATACCGGTTTCACCGGTGTGGATACCTTCCGGTACCGAGTCTGCCTGCCGGCCCCCAACGGGACGTCCTGTGATACGGCCCTTGTATTGATTGTCGTTGGTCCGGCTGCCGTGGACGATAGCTATTCCACCCCCTATGAGACGCCGATAGCAGCGGATGTCAGTGATAATGACACTTATCCGACGGATGCACTCTTCTCGGTGGTGGCCGAACCGACGGATGGTGCATTGGTGATGGCATCCGATGGTAGTTTCCTGTACACCCCGGATTTGGATTTCACCGGTAATGACACCTTTACCTATTCCATACGTATGCCGGCACCATACAGTGATCTCCGGGATACCGCTTTCGCATATATCACCACCGGGATTGCCTGCGGAATCACCTGCCCGGCGGATATCAGCACGAATACGGATTTCGGCGACTGTACCGCAGCCATCACCTTGACGACACCCACCCTCAACGCTTCCTGTACCTCCGGCACCCTCAGCTACACCGTCACCAATCCGGACGGCAGCATCGACGGACCTTACAACACGGGAAGCCTGGGCTACACTTTCGATGCCGGCATCAGCCAGGTCGCCTGGAGCGTGGAGGACTCCGTCGGTAATATCTTCTCCTGCCTGCAGCAGGTTACGGTGACCGACAACCAATCCCCGAACTTCACTTGTCCTTCCAATGCCACCGTCGGTACCAATACGCCCGGCCTCGGGCAGACGGGCGACTGCTACGGCACCTATACCTGGAACCATCCCCTGCCGACGGATAACTGCGCGGTCACCACCTACACCTACCAAATCAATGGTGCCGACGGGAACAATATAGGTCCCTTCGACCTCATGGTCCTCGTGCAAGGGGCGACCTCCGGTTTCATCAACGCCTCCTACGATTTCCCGGTCGGCACATCCACGGTACTCTACTACATGTCGGATGACGCCGTCAACCAGAACGGTTGTACGTTCACGGTGACGGTCACGGACAATGAGCAGGTTCAGTTCGTCAATTGTCCGACGGATACGATTTCGGTCTCCTTGTTCCCGGGCACCTGCGAAGGCGGTGCGACTTGGACCGTTCCGGTGGCGGAAGACAACTGCCTGGTCCAGGCGGTTCTCCAGATTTCCGGTCCGATGCTGGACAGCCTCTTGCCGGTCGGTGTGCACGAAGTCGTCTATGTCGCCTACGACAACTATATCTACACGGACACTTGCCGCATCTACATCGAGGTGTCGGATAACGAAGATCCCGTGATTGTCTGCCCGGGCAATATGACCGTGGATGCCGATCCCGGGACTTGTACCTGGACGGCACCGGTCGGCAGCCTCACCCCGGTATTGATGGCCAGCAACTGCGATTCCGCCATCACCTATGTCATCACAGGTGCCACGACGGCCAGCGGAACGGACGATGCCAGCGGTACGACGTTCAACGCAGGCCTGAGCACCGTCACGTATACCATCACGGAGACGGCGAGCGGCCAGGCCTGGACCTGCAGCTTTACGGTGACGGTAGCGGATGGGGATGCGCCCTCCATCAGCTGTCCGCCGAACCGCGACGCGGGTACCGATGCAGGCACCTGCGAGGCTTCCGTGACCTTGGCGGTTCCGACGGTATCGGACAATTGTCCGGGAACACCCACCCTCAGCTACACCGTCGATAATCCGGACAATTCGCTGGACGGGCCCTTCAGTTCCGCGATGAATACCTTCACCTACCAGCTGGGTATCAGCCTGGTGACCTGGACCGCCACGGATTCCGCCGGCAACAGTGCCAGCTGTACCCACACGGTCACGGTCGTGGATAATGAGAAGCCTTTGATGACCTGCCCTTCGCCGGTCACCATCGGCACGAACAACACCGGCTTCGGACAGACCGGCGATTGCTACGGTACCTATGCCTGGAATCACCCGCTGCCGACGGATAATTGCGAAATCATCACCTATGTCTACGAGATAGAGGATGCGGAAGGCGTACATGCCGGTCCGTTCGACCTCATGCCGTTGACGCAAGGTGCCACGGCGGGTTTCATCACCGCATCCTATAATTTCCCGGTAGGGGTGAACACCCTGCTGTACTACGTCACCGATGCAGCCGGCAATACCGAAGGTTGCAACCTGACGGTGACGGTGTACGACAACGAACAGGTGGACTTCGTCAACTGTCCGGTCGATACTTTCACGGTTGCCCTCTTTCCCAATGCTTGTGAGGGCGGTGCGGTCTGGAGCATTCCGGTGGCGGAAGACAACTGCCTGGTTCAGGCTGTCGTACAGATTTCCGGACCGACACCCGGTAGCCCGCTTTCCGTCGGTGTCCATGAGATCGTTTATGTCGCCTATGACAATGCCATCTACACGGATACCTGCCGGATGTACATCGAGGTGGTCGACACGGAGGCACCGGTCATCGTCTGCCCGGGCAACCTGGTCATCGACGATACCGATCCGGGTACCTGTACCTGGACTGCCCCGGCCGGCAGCCTGACGCCGTTGCTGACGGCGAGTAACTGCGATTCGGTCGTGACCTACACCGTGACCGGTGCTACTTCGGCGAGCGGTACCGATGACGCGAGCGGTGTCGTCTTCAACCTGGGCACCAGCACGGTGACCTACACCATCACGGAGACGGCGAGCGGCC
>CAZNLJ010000059.1:0-23131 GCA_964573725.1 uncultured Saprospiraceae bacterium | reverse complement strand
CAAACTTTTTTTGAATTTTTTATTTCTATCTGATTTTTTTACCCTGACTAGTTACCAAATATAAACAATACCAATCACTTATTGGATGCAAATATTCCGGTACGTACAGTCTAAGCACCTGCGCTTATATCGTGTCGCTTTAGGGAACCAGTTCTTAGTGATGAGATCTTGGATATCTACTGCACATTTCTTCATCGTATCAATATCGTCCCGACTGATAGGCACTTCCACTAGCTTATTTTGGCTACGCGTATAAACCAGATAGCCACGGTTAACCGATATTCCAAAATTGTCCTCGATAAGCCAGGCGTAACAATAGAGTTGAGTCTGATAAGTCTCAAAAATCCGGTCTTTGAATTCGGCAAATTTATAATCAAGTGGTGCCATAGTTCCGTCGTCCAACAATAACACCTCATCCACCTCGCCACGTAATACATCATTTGTCAGGTATTGACCAATGTACTTTTCCACTACACCAATACGTTTTCGCAAGTATTCTATGTTCTCTTTTTCTTTTCTCGCATGTAGCTCCCGTCCCTTTTGTACTTTGAAATATTTATCCTGGAATTCAGGGATACGTAGTACATATTCAAAATAAATAAACCTTGGACAGAACAAATATTCAATAATATGCGAAGGCGTTAAACTAAAATTCTCCATATTAAAAAAATAATGCTCGCACCTTGTCCGTCACCAACTTCTTGTCGAAAGCCTGGCCCAAGAGTACGATTTGTTGCATCTCGTCCCTCGAAATGGGAAAAATGTATACTTTGTCCTTCGCCATATCAATCTCCTGTTCTATTTGTAGCGAAAGTGAATCCTTATCGTTTTTGCTCAACGTACCCACGAATACACTCAATTGCACTCGATACAGTCCCGCCTGTTTGCAGTACTTTGCTACCCGCGTCCGAGCCTTGTCATTTTCAATGTCATAAATCACCCAAGCTGTCATAGTATACCTATTTTCCAAGTAGCTCATTGGCCAGTTGGTGCGCATCAAACTGAATAGTGGCTGCCCGGGTCTGCTGCCTGCCCTTGTATCGCACTCGCTGCTCCTCCAAGTATTGGTTAAAATGTTCCATCAGCAACGCTTTGCCATCCTTATTCATGGACACGCCGTTCTTGATATTATCTGTATGGTCTTGTCGCACTTTTCTTGCAGAAAATAAAGAGAATACCACCTTGTCAGCATAGCCCCGATATGGCTCTATGAAATCGTAAACCATGCTCTTGTAGCTGTAATCGTCACGATGCAGGAAACCGACATAGGGGTCAAGTCCCGCTAAGATCAGCGACTTTTCCACTCGACTGTACAGTACTCCGTAGGCATAGTTCAGGAAGGCGTTGAATGCATCTTTCGCCGGACGGAAACTCCTGCCCCCAAATTGGTATTGCTGCGGCAGTACAAAGCTGAGTGTCTCAAAATAAAGCCGCCCGCAGGTCCCCTCCCAACCCCGAATGCTATCCGCTACATCGTTCACGTGCGCTGCTGTCACATCGGCCACTTGCTTGCGGAGCGTCGCCATGGCCGACAGCTGGGAATCGAGATAGCTGTGGTGCTGAGGTCGATGCTTACGCAACCCCTCCACAAAGGCCAATTGGTTGTCCATCTTGGTACCCACCCACTCTTTTGTGTAGCGCAGCGACTCAGGCCCCAGACTCGCCTCCAGTTGACGCTTACGAATGAGCGTTGTGCTGCCCAGTTTTGAGTGCCACACCCGGCCGATTGGCGTCCCGTTGTTTTCCAGGAACACAATATCGATGTTGTGCCGCATAGCCAGTTTCACGGCATCGCTCGACAGTGCCGTTCCGGTACTTAGCCAGATGCTCTTCACCTTGTGGGCTGCCACTTGACTCTTTTTGTCTTCTCCTTCGATCCGTACCGACACCTCGAACAAAAGGTCTTTCACATGCAGGTAAGCACCGTATGAATTGATGTGTAGTTGCATGAGTCAAGCGATTTTTTGGATGGTACCGAAGCCCCGTGAAACAGACTTACCCAAACCAATGAAGTCGGGCAGTAGCACATTGGTGGTGAACTCTCCATGAAATGCCAACATCGACCGGTCTTTGAATTTGGTGGTTTTTTCCTGTGTTCTTGCTGTCAAAAGGATGCGTTCCTCTGGCTTCAGATAAAGGCCGATACCCTTGAAAAAGGAGAGAATGTTACCGGTTAATATCCGGTTTAAGAAGGCCTTTCTATCCTCGCCATTCATGGCCATATATTCAGGGTAATTTTCTTGGTTCAAGGCCATCCACAGGGTTTTGAACCGATAGGATTGGAGGGAGGCGACGACACCGATTTCTTTCTGTCCCACCTCCACATTTTTTTGGAGAAGCGGGTAAGTCGTATTGGAAATTTTAAGCTCTCTGATTTTAATAAACAGATCTACCATCACTTGAGCTCCTTCATCTATTCCCGTCAATATGGGGATTCTATCTATGATTTTATACTGCACTAAAGGATAAGCATACCTCAATTTACCATCGCCAAAATGATTGTGAAGTAATGGGGAATGTTCTTTGAACAAATTTCCGAAATAGCCCCTCAGTTGGTGACCACTCCTATTAGGCAAATTGATTTCAGGAAAAAACATGGTTGAGACTTTGACAGAGTTCATCGGCTAAAGCATTAAAGTTGTGACTGTTGTTTTTTCAATCGCAGCCTGGTGTCGATTGAATCCTCTTGGTAAGCTGTACCATTTTTGCCGTTCTTTGATCTCTACAATCTTAATGCGTACGTCAGGATGGGTCGGGTCCATCCAATCCAAAGGCTCACAATAATAGAATGGCACTGCCACAATATGCTGATGAAAGGTCCTTTTATAGTGCTTATCAAATTTCGCTTTCAGTTCTCTTGCTATTGTCTTATCAGGTTCATTGAGCATAGCCAGGTAGGCCTGTTTCGCAGCCGTTGCTTCTTCATTCCACTCCACAAATACTGAAATAACCCGGTTGCTCTCTTCAATGACCATGAATTGATTGATAGGCATCGTTTCATCATCAAGTGGATTGCCATCATATTGTAGCTTTAATATACCATTAAACAATTTCCTTGAATAGCTGTAAGCCCCTTTTTCAGCCACTTTTAGGAAATACGTTTCCACAAGTAAATAGTAGTCAGGCTCAAGAATCGGGTCATGTCCTAGCGCAAGTCTTGCTTGCGTTTCCATGATGGTCTTGTAAATTCTTTGACAGTCTCCGAAATCAATGATGTACAACGGCGAATATTTCCGTCCTGGTGAGTTTTCCCGGTTAATCCTGCCTGCCACTTGAATAATGGAATCAATTGGGCCCAAATCCCTGAAACCCATATCAAAGTCGAGGTCAACACCAGCCTCCACTACTTGTGTGGAGACAAGAACGGGCTTTTTACCGTCTGAAATATCTTTCTTGATGTCGTGGATAATACCAAGCCGATGAATCGGGAGTACGTTTGTGGACAGATAATACATAGGGTTTTTATGTCCGTTCCCGTTCACCCAACTATTGAGTTCATTGAAAACCTCAATGGAGCGATTAACAGTATTGCAGACTATCAAACAGGATTTTCCGGGTTGCCATTTTTCGGAAAAAACCGTTATAAATGCTTTGGCATCTCCCAGTTTTTCTTTCAATAACGGGACTATTTGAGTGCGGCAAAATTGACTAAAAATATATTCCGGGTCTTTAATCAACGGAATTACTTCAATCTTTTTTTCAGGAAGGTATCTATCCAAGATTTCCTTTTGGGCCAATTCAAAGATCAATGGCTTGGTGGCTGTCATAAGGATGAACCTAGTCCCTAATAACTCGCTCATAAGATATATTACCGTACCAATTATCGGCACCTGTTCAAGTTTTAAACTTTGCACTTCATCCATTATGACAATGGCTCCAGCAAAGTGATTGAACTTCAGCAGCGACCTGTTCTTATGAGAAATCAGTGTCTGTAGCAATTGTGCAAACGAAGTCACCACGATGTCGGCCTGCCACGTTTCCAGCTCCATTCTTTTATGAGAATATTCTTCTTCGGAATCCTCTTCGCCCTCCCCACCTTTCATTTCCTCTTTCTTACCAAAGATATCTGCATATTGGTAATGGCCAAGGACCTTCCCCGTTTCTTCTGGTAGCACTTTCTGGTATTCGTCCATCGTCTGCTCGATGATGTTGATGAATGGAAGCCCGGTAATGATTTGTGGCCTGTGCGGCAGCATACCCCTTAGTTGAATGGCAAAGTCCAATGCAGTAAGCGTCTTTCCGATTCCTGTTGGGGCGGTGAGCATAAAGAGTTTTCTCTCCAAAATATCACCTTCCTTTAAGCAATTAATGACTTCCGTTCTTACATCTGTCCTTAATCTATTATGCGCATTATCCACTGCTTTTTTTCTTGAAATGAACTCTGCAACAGCGGTACTCCTAAGCTCCGATTTATTATACTGGGTCGTATCGGAGGCATCCAGCTTATCTCCTTCGATTAGAAGAGAGAAAAAATAGTTGATGAAAAAATAGCGATGGATAGCAGCTCTTTCCTCGGTCCATTCGTCCACAAAAATTCCAAACCGTCTCTTTTCTGGCAATTCAAACATTTTCGACAATTCGGACAACCCAAGCTCTTTTTCTACCTGGCCAAGATGTTCCCAGATGTTATCCTTCTGCTTTTCAAATATTTCCTTAACATCTAAATAACCGTATTTATCCAAAAACTTATCTTGGCCGCAATCTGTCGGTGTATGTAAATTCCTGTGATGGTTTTTTATTATAAAATAACCTACAAAAGCAATGTCAGGGTCTTTTTGCAGCAAGTTCCATATAACATTTGCACCGAAACGGGCATGTTGTTTCAACACCCGGTTGTGTGGCCGGCCAAGCAGGTAATCTTGAAAAAAGGATGTGTATTTCCCAAGATCATGCAAAAGTGTAACCAGTGACAAGAACTCCTCCCATCCGGTAGCTTCCGAACTTGGGAAATTGACTGCGTGGAATAATTGCCTGATTGCCTTATCCCGAACACCAAATGTGTGTTCGAAGATTTTCTTTGTACCCAACTTTCCATTTTCCGGGATATACTTGGCATGGGAGTAAAAGGAAGACATGGTCATTAATCTAAAAAGGTGATTAATTCGGGTTCCCGGTCGTTATTTAATTCAATAAAGTTTCCGTTCAATTTAAGCCGCATTGGCTGCCCATCTGTAGAAAAAAGTATCCGCCACATCGGGCCAGTCAGTTCCCGGTTATAATCATCTACGAAGTTGGCAGGCATCAATTCTTCTTCAAGTGAAATTTTCCCTGCATTGGTATCAATCCCCTCGACTTGATTGGATGAAATGGCTGAATGGATGTATTGAAAATCGTTCCCAGATGCCGCCTTTTCTTTCCATTGGTCTTTTGTGAAGAACCTAGGGTTCTTGACTTCTGCAGAAAAATTCGCAGTGCCCAGTGATAGGGAAAACACCTTTTTATTAGCCAATAAATGCTCTTTTAACTGGTAGAAAATCCCCAAGCCTGCATCATCAACAGGTGTAACGTAAACCCTGTAGAGCACCATATCTTTCCTTAAATCAAGACCAGTGACTACTTCGAAAGGGGTTTGTGTGTGGCCAAGTCTTCCCCGGAAGTCCTTTTCCCCATTGATCTTCAATAAATTCATTCGATGAAAGGATTTTTTTACAGGCCGGAGTATGCGGATGCCAAACCGCAGGTGCTCGGAAGACAAAGCCTTGTAATAACTATCACGGGGAAGCCCGAGCATGGCCGCCACAATGCCCATTAGCGAGGTACGTGGCGGGAGCGTAAAGCTCATCGCCGTGTTGTTCGCATAATACTTTCTGAAATGGGCAATCTTCCCCGCTATGTCGAACGTGAGGATTTCCATTTTCAAAATTTGTCTTTTAGATCAGCGGAAGTCTTAATTTTTACATCGAAGATGGGTTTGTCAGCCCCTTTTTCTTTTACTATGAGATCCTCAAGTTTGGAAAAATCCACCTTCAGGTCATTGAATGATTTCACTTCCCGGTCTTTGTCTTTTTCCTTAGGCTCAGTACTTATCAGGTTCCTCAAATCACCAAAATGACCGTTATAGTAACCTTCGTTGTAAACCAATTCGACATACAATTTAGGGTACTGGTTCAGTTTGGATCGTGTTGGGTTAGCAGAGATGCACTGCCACAGTGCGTTCCTGAATTTTTCTACATCAGCATCCGTCAAACCAGTGCTTGCGGCAGCCGATTTGTTTATGGTGCCGTGGACGGCGATAAGGCTGTATTTTACACGATAGTCTTTCCCAAAGGTACTGTTACCATCGCTCATAACAGAGGCTATGGTATCTGAGTCGAGCAGATACACTTTGTTGAGCGAATAGCCCCAATTCATTTGGATTGGCCCTGTAATGCTTCTATCGAAACCTTTAATTGCAAAGGCACTTCCGAACATCCTAATGTCTGTAAATTTCTTTGATACAAGGCCGCTTAACAATGCTTTATTGACGGATGCATCAGCAGGTTTGTCGGTTATGATTTTTGATACGGTTTTTGTAGCATCGGCATCTTTGATGGCATTGTATTTTGCTAGCATCTCTTCTGAGCCTAGCACTTCGCGCATTTCATTTTCTTTGTCCCAAATCTTTCTGAGCGCTCCAGTCAATTTATTGTCCATCGTGACTTTTGAATCCCCTTCAAGGTCTACGAAAATATCTTCTCCTTTTTCTTTCAGAAAGTCCCTTATGTAGCGCTTGATACGTACATCAGTTACCAAATTGGTTTCAGTATCATAGTCCATACGCGGCTTGTTTTCCTGATCAGGGTCGCCGTTCGGATTACAGAGACTAGCTTCAAAGAGAAAGAGAAAGTCGGAATTGTGTGTTATTGCCATAATAATGCTGATTTAATTGTTATTAGTCGAAGTGTTAGGGTCGTCGGCTTTTGGTTTTTCGGATTTGATGCTGAACGTGTAACCGGTAAGGATGAAGAAGAGGGCTTCCTGGGTTGCCATCCGCCAATTGTTGAAGTCAAAATGCTCACCGAAGCGGCCCCAATCCCATTTGATATTTTCAGTAATGTCGTAATGACGAGCAGCCTCAAATAACTCGTTTGCAAAGCGGTAAATGGCCTGCTTATCCATACCATTATAGTTGAGTTTATCTAATGCGTTTTTCTTGTGTTTCTTCACACCAGTTTGCTCATAAACTACCCGGTTTAGCACTCGGCCCAGATAATAAAGGGCTTTTTGCTCATTATTATAGCCCATTGAGCTAAAAAAGCTGTCTATGCTCTCGGCGGGATTTTTTTTACTTATTGTTACTTCCATATTAAAAACATTTTCTTTGAGTAGATGAAGGTTTTGAAGTGCCGTAAAAAATGCCAGATACTTAAACACGGCATCCTTCACGGTATAATCGAATTTTTCTTTTGAAGAAATTAAAATGTTGGAATAGGCCTTATACCGTTCGAACCAATGGCATAACATCAGTTCGGAAAAATATTTAAACAACAAAGACTTCTCAATCTTGCGCTGTTCCAAAACAGAAGAAAACAGCAACAATGCCTTGTTCACTTTTTCCTTGTCCTTCCTGACCGGGATTGATTTGTAAAAAGAATAAAGGTTGAAGGCGTATTTGCTGCCGAGCCAAGGAGAAAGCGTCTCACCTGCTTTTTTTAATTCTGCTTGGATATTCCTAAAATGAAAGGAAGGGATATCCTTAATTAAGTTTCCCACCTTAAAATAATTTCCATCCGAATCAATACCCATGAAAGTTAGCCAATACAGGTCTTCCACATCCGAGTATTTATCGAGGAAATTCTCTACCTCCCACAGTTCGGTGAGTTTAAAAAGCAGATCCGCCCGTTTGTTGATGGGGGTAAGTCTCTTGATTTCGAAATTTTCCTGATTGAAGAAATGCGGGATGACTACATGTCGGATATCTGCGATGTCACAAGTCATGTTTTTAAGTAAATAATTGGCGCCCCTATCAAGAAGAGTTGTGACCTCTTGGGATGCTTGATATCCAACAGAAATATTTGCCTTGTCAAAATTGGAAACAAAGTTCAAGTTCGTGTTCTGAAAATATTTATTTATGTTATACCTGCCGCTAAATTGAGCTTCGCTGACATCTGGCAACTGTTCACCTGTTGCATAGCATAGTTTCACAAGCGGATTTTCGTATTTTTTACCTGATTGACCGGAAGAAAAAAATTTCTTTTGAATAAACTCTTCATACCCTTCTAGGTGGCTGATGGGTACATTTTCGATTTGGGATTCAGAATCGGTTACACTGGTATAGATTAAGACGATTTTTTCGTCCTTGGATAAATTGAAATCTTCATTCAATTTTTTTAAACTACACTTGGTTTTTCCGTCCTTACCGTCTTCACCAAAAACTTTAAAAAAGTCTTTACTCAATTTTGGTATCTTCTTTAGAACAGACCCGAGTTTACTTGCAGCAACCTCTGGTGCATCTTTGGAAATGGCTTCCAGAAATTCTCCAATTTCTGGATACTCACCATTCTTGTCATGTTTACCGAAAAGTGTTTTTGCCAATAGATCTAGCTTATTGGCATCCACTGAAACATAAATAGCCTTGTTATTTCCGCCTGCGACTTTTAGACATCTCAAGTCTTTTAATTTATCATACTCCTTTTCATATGGTACAAGTTGATTTTTGTCAAATAGAACCATTTCCTGGTTTAAGTCAAAAATCACATTGAATGCATATAGGGTTTTTTCTTCGTCCTTGTCATTGAGCTTTGGTGGCTCTATGATATCGGCCCATTCGTCTCGGTCTTTGCTGATTTCACGGCCAATTGAATACATGGTTTGAAGCATCGTCTTTATGATTTACAGGACATTTGAGGTGGTCCACCCTGCATTGCAAAATGCATGGAAGAACCACTTGATTACCCCAAAACACCAACTCGAAAAACTCGCCGGGCTGTACTTTCCCGACGGAGGCAGGCCACTCATCCGGCACAACGGCACACCATTCCGGCAATCCGTACCGTTGGCCTCGATAGGAGGGTTTTGGTTCCTTAAAGGTATATACCTGGTCATCTCGGCGTCTATTGGCTCTTTTGTTGGGTTGTCCCGCATGCAAATCTTGCAATGCCGGCCTCATTTCCAAATAAGAAGGGCAATTTACAACTTTTCCCCCACCCTTTCCCGAATTTTTCAGGACCTGATAGCATCATAAGAGGAACGGTAGCATACGGGGAGGAAACGGTCCCCCCCCCCTAAAAAACCCGCCCGAACCCCTCCCCTTCCCACCGGTACACGCCCCGATCGCCCATACCGAAGAGGAGGTTGTCGGCCTGGTCCCTGTAAATGCACCAGATATGTGGGCTATTCAAAGCGGGATCGACCGTCAGGTGTCTCATTTTCTTGCCGTCGTAGCGCCAGGCGCCGGTATCGCGGTCGCCGAACCAGATATGGCCCGCCTGGTCTTCGGCGATGGCGAAGACATGTTCGAGGGTGCCGGCGGGGGATTTCGACCCATTGAGGCGGCTCAAGGGGGAGACCAGGTTCATTCTCCTGGAAAAATGAACCAGCGAATCGCCCTCGAGCAGCAGGACCCCGATGCCGTTGTTGCCGATCCAAAGTTTGCCGGTGCGGTCTTCGAAGAGGCTTCGCACATGGGGTTCCCCGGAGATTCCGGCTTCCCGGAGCCGGTGCCGGTCGATGATCGTGAAATCGGTGCCGTCGTACCCGATGACGGCGCCGTAGGTGCCGAACCATACCCGCCCGGCCCCGCCCCGCCGGAAGGGCGTGGATACGGCATAATAATCGCGCCCGCCGTCCAGGGAGGGCAGGGGAAAGACCTGGTAGTTGAATCGGGTGCCGTCGTACCGGTAGACGCCCGGCTGCTTTTCCCGCTCATCGTAACCGTTAGGCCGGTCGCTTTTGAACCAGAGGTCGGTGTCCGCGGCCTGCCATTGGTCTCGGGTGCCGTATTCCCTTTCCGTCTCCCGGACGAAGACCAGCCCGTTGTATCGACTGACCCCTTCGCCGCCTTCGATCCAGATGACGCCTCCGGCATCCTCATAGATGGCCCGGACCTGGTTGTCGGACAAGCCGTCCTTTTCCGTGAAATACTGGAACGTGCGCCCGTCGAACCGGCAGACGCCCTCCTGGTGGCTGCCGAACCAATAATGCCCCCGGCTATCCTGCAGGATGGCCCGGATCCCGCTCGTGTACGTCAGTTTTTCGGACGTAGGATTCATGTTAGATAAGGTTCCGACAGGGGGGGCGGCTTGCCCGCGGCACCCGAAACAGCATGCCAGGGTCCATACGTACGGCAGGAATTTCCTAATTTCAATTTTCATGGCTTCTTGTTTAGTCGGCGGGATAGGGGACCGATGCCCGGAAAAAGGTGGATGCCGGCAAAATAGGATTTTTTTTTCTTACCCGGCCGGACTGGTGGTGCCTTGGATGTACCGGCGGCGGGAAAACGCGCAGGCGGGGACACCGGCCGGCCGGGGGCATGCCTCCGGCCGCCGCAAGAAAGGTCATCCCCATCGGGAAGGACGGCCGCTGTGCCGGCCGGGTGAGCTGGAGAGACGGGGACCGGCCGGCCGGGGCCGGCATGGGCAAGACTTTTGCCTTGTACAAACCGGGGCCGGACCGCTCCGGCCGGGCGGCTTACCCGACCGGGGCTTGGCCCCGGGATGACTGCATACACAACACCATGAAATACCTACATCGAAAAATCAGGGATTACCTGCAGATCCTGATCCGCCCCGGCGACCGGGTGCTGGAGGTAGACCCGACCTATCGCCTGGAGCGGCTGACGGCCGCCGGCGACCATGCTTTCCTCCGCAGTGGGGAGATTGCCGAGGCCTTGCCGGACCCGGGGCCGGCGGAAGGGGCGGCGGGAGGAGCGCCGGATTTCCTGCTGGCGAACGGGGCCCTCCATTACTGGTCGGACATCCAGGAGCGGTTGTCAGACCTGGCGGCGGCCCATGCCGGCTGCGACACCCGGCTGGTCATCGTCTACTACAGCCAGTTGTGGCGGCCGCTTATCGGCCTGGTGACCCGGCTGGGCCTGCGGAAGGTCCGGCGAGAGATGAACTGGATAGCCCCGGAGGACCTGGTCTCCTTCAGCCGCATCAGCGGCTGGGAGCTGCTGACGGACGAGCAGAAGGTCCTGGTGCCCATCGGCATCCCGCTCCTGTCCGGCTGGGTCAACCGCTTCGTCGCCGGCCTGCCCTTGGTCCGGGGCGCCTGCCTGCTGCGTATCGCCGTGTTGCGCCGCCGCATGAACCGTTGGGAGGGTCGGCAGCCTTCCGTCTCGGTGGTGATCCCCGCCCGGAACGAAGCCGGCAACATCCGGGCCGCCCTGGAGCGGGTCCCGCTCCTGTCACCGGCGGACGAGCTGATCTTCGTGGAGGGGAATTCCACCGACGACACCTGGGACACCATCGTCGCCCTGACCGCGGAGCAGCGGTACCGGGAAAAGTGGCAGGGCCGGATCCGCATCGCCCGGCAGCCGGGCAAAGGCAAGGGCGATGCCGTCCGCACAGGCTTCGACCTGGCCCGGGGGGATATCCTCCTCATCCTCGATGCCGATTTGACGGTCGCCCCGGAGGACCTCCCGAAGTTCTACCGCGCCATCGTGGAGGATGCCGGGGAGTTCATCAACGGCAGCCGGCTCGTCTATCCCATGGAACGGCAGGCCATGCGGTTCTTCAATATCATCGGCAACAAGTTTTTCGCCCTGGCCTTCTCCTATGTGCTCGGCATCCGCTTCAAGGACACCCTCTGCGGCACCAAGGTGCTCTCGCGGGCTCATTACCGCAAACTGGCCGCCCATCGGGATTTCTTCGGCGATTTCGATCCCTTCGGCGATTTCGACCTCCTATTCGGTGCCCGACGGATGGGCCTCCGGCTGGCGGAAGTCCCCATCCGGTACCGGGAACGGACCTATGGGGATACCAACATCCAACGGTGGCGGCACGGGGTCATCCTGTTGCGGATGCTGCTGTTCGCCGCCGGCAAGATCCGGTTCACCTGAGCCGGCACCGGACGGCGGAAGCGGGGGCACGATGCGGAAGTCAGGGCTCCGGTCGGGCCGGGAGCGCGCCGAAGGGGGGCTGGTTCCGGTCTGTCCGGGCCGACAAATCCCGGGCCCGCCGCACGGCATAATGCCAGGTGATGAACCGGGCCTCCGACAATAAGTCCGGATCCGGAATCAGCGCCCGGTAGTAATCGCACAGCACCCGGGCATGGGCCAGCGGCAGGTCGGGGGTCATGCCCCAAGCCTGGTGGGCGCTGCCCGCATGATATCGTTTCAGGAGCATCGGCCGCGGCACCCACTCGAAGCCGCCCGCCAGGAACAAGGCAGCCAGCCAGAGCCGGTCCGCATTTACCAGCCCCGGTGTCTTCCGGATGTAAAGGTCTCGCTCCCGGACCGCCGCCGCATCGAAGACCCCTTTGAAAGCCCCTTCGTACAATCCCTTCCAATGGAACGACATGGCGTGAAGGAAGGTCTGCGGTGCCAACCGGACCTTACGGCCGGATGCCGGCCGGTACGGGCGGCCGTCGACATCCACCGGCAGGACCCTCCCGGTCGCCACCATCGAATCCGGACGCCGGCGGAGCGCCGCCACCAGACGGCTGCTCGATCCGGGCAGGGCCGTGTCGTCGTGCGGCAGGATCCGGGCATATTTCGTTGGCGCCTGTCCGATCAGTAAATTGAGGTGGTCGACCCAGTCTCCCCGGCTGTCGTCCGTACGGATGGTCACATGCGGCAGGTGTCCGTAGCGGGCCTGCAGGACGGATGCCGTGTCGTCCGCCCCATGTTGGTCCGATATCAGGAGCCGGGCGCCGCAGCGGAGGTGTTCCTCGATATTCCCGATGAGGACGGGCAGGAAGCGGCGGGAGCGATAGAGCGGTATCAGGATGGTCAGGTCGTCCGACAAGTGCTTTTTCATAGGCGGGACAAGAGGATGTCGCCGGCCTCCCGGCCGAACAGGGGGGCCGTGCAGTACTTTCCGGTGTGAACGGACAACCAGCGGCCGTGCGCCTCGACCCCGATGTCGCTGCGGCGGTGCAGCCCGCTTTCGAGGTCGGTGATGTCGGTCTTGCCCCATCCGCAGATGAAGCCGCCCCCGACCTTTGCGGCAGGGGCTTGGGGCAGGAAGCGGCCGATGGCCGGCAGGTGTTTCGACAGTTCGCGGATGCTGTCCGTCACCGTCCGGGTCTGGTCCAGCTCCCGGTAGGCTTTCCGGAGGGGGTCGAGGTCCGGCCCTGCGGCCTCCCCCAGCTTGCAGGCCGGATACCAGGACAGGTAATATTCCCCGTTCTTGTAATTGACCACGTCACCGTAGGCGCCTACGACGAAGGTGACGCTCGGGAGTCGCCGGTATTCGCCGTTGAAAACGATGGTCGCCTTGAAGCGGGTCAGGCAGGATTGCGGAGTGGTGATGCCGACGGTTGCATCCATCCGGATGCGGTCCTCCCAGAGGCAGTTGACCACGGCATCGAATGGTTCGCCGAAAGCCTGGCCGTCCCGGCGGTAGTGTACCCGGTACTCGCCGCCTTCGGCGGCTTCGGCCCGCTCCAATTCGCAGTTGCCCTGGAAATCGATGTTCGCATGCGCCAGGACGGCGGCACCGACCAGGTCGGCCACCTGTGCCGGATGGACGGCGATTTCATCGGTGGACAGGACTCCCTCGACCCCGCGAAACCGGTGTCCCGGCCGCCACCAGGCCTTTCGGGCATCCTCCGCGGGTTTCGACCGCGTCTTGTCGAGGTAGGGGCCGCCGTCATGCAGCAAGGCTTCGATATCGGCGTCGACGCTCCGGAAATGTTCCCGCACCTCCTCCAGGGAAAGCATGGTACCTTCCGGCACGGCATACAGAAAAGGTTCGGACCGCGTGAAGGCGGACCGGTCCACGCCGGTCAGTTCCTCCAGGATGCCCAGGAATCGGAGCGAACCTTCCATCATCTTCCGCTGGGTCCGTTTCTCCGGGTCCAGGGCATAGACATAACCGAGGTGAAGCTTGCCTTCGTTGTGAAGGCTGGCGGCATGTACCGGCAGGAAGTGCCGGTCGAAAAGACTTACCCGGACACCGTTTCGTGCCAGCTGCAAGGCGGCGGCACAGCCTGCCAATCCCGCGCCGAGGACGGCCACTTTCTTTTGTCTCATGGTTCGGATTTGATGAACGCCGTCGATACGGTATGACTTGGCTTGGCATCGTCTCCGAAAGTCACCCAGATGTTATCCCGGTGTCGGCCTGTCGGTAGACAAGGGAACCAATGGAAAGATAGATAAAAATTTGAAATTAACGAAAATTTCTGGAAAATCTCATCTTTCGCACCTCAAGAATCAAATCGAATATTTTGAAGGACAGGTTCGCATGATTGTATAATCCGGAAAGCTACGCATAACCAAAGGGTCTTTGCGGCGCTTCCCGCCTTTTGGACAGGGCGGCCGGCGGCGCGCTTGGACGCGTCGCCGGCCGCCCGACAAATTTTTAGGGCGCGGGGCGCAGCCCTATGCCCCTTTTCAATGCCGCTCGCAGCACATTGGCAGGTTCAATAACTAAAAATTTACTTGAAAATCAAGTTATTACAATTTCTGGTCCAATAGGGTTTCGGTGCGGAGGATGCGGATGATAAAAACAGTGCCTTCGATTCGGGCGCAGCCGGTCGACCATTGATCCGGTACCCGGCAGCGGGCAAAGGGATAGGCGGCCCGGCCCTATTCCCGGCCGTCCGCTGCTTCGCAACGGAGCAACCCGAGCGGAATCCCGCGCGCTTCCGCTCTACTTAAAGCGGTACAGACCCCGGTATCCCGCGCCATCAGGACAGGCCGGGCGTCCGTATAGCGGATAGCGCTGATTTTTTTGCTGTTATCTTGTAAAAAACGCGCCAGGAGTTCCGCATGTGTATTGTTGGGCTCGTTCTGCCAAAGCCAGGTTGCCCATTCCGCAAGCATATCGGGTGTGATGTGTGCCCGATCGAGGCCTGTCCAGCCCGGCCGCCGGTCTGCCGACACCGAAACGGTCAGCACCACCGGATTTCCGGCACCGGTATCCATCCCGGCGACCAGCCGGTGGATGGCGGGATACGGACAGCTGAGGAGGACACCCAGCAGGCATCCGACCGCCATGCGGATGCCGGGAGCGGCGGCGGCGACCGGTGCGGGGGGGGGCTTCCTCCGGCGGTCGCCCCCGGACCAGGTCCGTCAACCGCCGGATACCCAGCGGGAGCAGGGCGACGGTCACCGCCAGTCCCGCCAGTTGCGTGCTCACGATACGCCAGCCCGTGTCCGCATATACCAGGGGGGTGAAGGCAAAACAAACGGCCAGCGACAGGGCGGACAGGAGCACGAGGGTACGCTGCCTGCGCAGCAGCCACAGCAGCAGGAAGGCCAGGCCGCCGTAAAAAGGCGCCCACCGCGAGGGCCGCCCCCAGCTTTGGCTGTACCGGTGCAGCCCGAAGGCCTCCGTCGTGCGTTGGTAGGATTGGTGGAAGAGCAGCGTAAAGCCCCGCTTCAGGGAGTTCAGCAACACTTCGGGTTGTGCCCGGATGGTCGGCAGCAGGAGCGACCACTGTTCCCGGTTTACCTGTTCCTCATCAAATCGGAACATACCGATGGAAGTAGCCTGGGAGGAGCTGTCCGACCAAATCCACTCCGGATGCTGTCCCAACACATAGGTCGTGGCCTCCATCCATCCTTTTCCGCGGGCCAGGCCGAGCAGGAGGCTGCCGCTGTTGCTGTTGGCCGATGCCTCCGGATGCCCGTACCATCGGAGGAGCAGGCCCGACAGGCTCAGTTGCAATACGACGGCAAAACCCGACAGGAGCAGGCCGGTGGCGACCTTGTTCCGGAAGAAAGGAAACCGGAAGCCGGTGCCGAAAGCCAGGGCGAACACCAGCAAGGGATTCGCCGTGCGGACCATCTCCGCCAGCACCAGCCCGGCGACTCCCCAGAGGGCCCATGCCTTGCGTCGGCCGGCCAGCGCAAACAACAGCAGGGCGACACCCAGGACTGACAGGATGATGCCTACCGGTTCGGACAGCTGCATCGATTGAAAGGGCCAGACCCAGTACAGCAGCACACTGCCTGCCGTCCAGGCCGCCGCCCGGCCGGCATGCAGGGACAAGGCCCGGATGAAGGCCGATACCGCAGCGGCCGTCAAGCAGGCCTTGAGGAAATAATTGCCCAGCAGGGTCTTCCCTCCTGCCTGAAAGATAAGGATATCCAGGACCGTCGCCAAGGGTCGATGCGTCGATTGGATGGAAAAAGTCTCCGCCGGCCATTCCAAGGCGGCGTGGTACAAGCCCCGGGCATCCGTCCAGGGCAGGAATCCCGCCATCCGGAAATAGCGGAAGTAATCCACCTGGTCCGGCTGCAGGGCGGCGCCGGAGAGGCCGCTGCCGCAGAAAAGGCTGCTCAGCAGCAAGGTTCCCTCCCAAAACCGGTCATCCGATACCCGCGGCCAGGCGCGGCCCGGAAACAAGCCCGGCAGCACGGCCGCCGCCAGGCCGGTCCAAACGCCGGCGGTCAATAGGCCGGGAAACAGGCCGCCCATCGCCGATTGCCCCAACCAGCCGCCCAGGGCGGTGCCCCCGAGCGCCAGCAACAATTGACGGATGCCGGTCCCTATTTTTCCGGTGTACCGGATTTTTTGTATTTTTCCCATCGCTACGCAAGTTTTGGTCCCCTCGCCCCCCGCTTCCCGCCGGCACCCTGTCGGCAGGACAGCCGCAGGCCCACCCGTGGGGAAGGGGTCGACCCGGGTTCCGGTAAATATACCGCGCCCCCGCATGAAAATCATTGCCGGCATCCGGAAAAGCAGCCTGTCCCGTCGAAATGACGGACACGACGCTTCGCCGCCGGTATCGGACCGGCTGCACAGGGTGCAGGATCCGGATGGTCGTCGGACCGGCTAGTTTGGAAAGGTTTTTGGTCCAAAAGCGGTTCCGCCCTGCTCCGCACAGGCCACCGGCAACCGATTCCCGGCTACCTGGTCCCGGCATGTGCAGAGGAACCAAGCGACAAATCACCGCATCTAAACTTCCGCACCGCAACCCTACTAAATAATTATTTACAAAATATTGATTTTCTGTTTTTTTCGATCATGAAACCCGCTGATTTGCTGCGCCCCGCGCCCAAGAATTTTTTCAGGACGGCCGGCGGCGCGCTTGGGCGCGCCACCGGCCGTCCTGTCGAAAAGGTGGAAATCGCCCTAATAGCCTCTGGTAATGAGCAGCTTACGTTCTTATACAAGCATGCGAACCTTGCCATCAGAATAATCGATTTGGTTATTGAGGTGCAAAAAATGAGCGCATACGTCATCTGGTCCACATCGGTTACCCGAAAGCCGGTTCGAAATACCTGCAGGAATGGTTTGCGCACCATCCGCAGTTACTGTTCAGGAAATACGGGTTGGCCGGTTTCTACGATTTCCGAAACCTGGCGAAAGTGATGCAGGCGCATCAAGCCCAAGCTTACCGCTATGCCGTGAGCAGCGCGGAACTGTTCGCCACCGGGTGGAAATGGGGCATTCCCCATTAAAATAATACAACCCATGAATCTTCTGTCCCTGTTGAGTATTTTACGGCGGTTGCCGCGCGGCCGTCCTTCCCCGTCCGCCGGTCAACAGCGGACCGGCGATGCCGACTTGGTGTTCGCAACCGATGCCACGACCGCCGAAACGCTGGCGCGGATCGACCGACTGCGGGAAAAGGGGTGTCTACACGGTATGCAGGGACAAGAGCGGTGGGTGGTAACGGACTATCACCTGGGCAAGGAGATTCTCAAGGACCCCGGAAGATTTTCCAGCGATCCGCTCGCCGTCGTCGACGGGGTACTGTTGGGCATGGATCCCCCCGGCCATACCGAGATCCGGTCCCTCCTGCAGCCTTTCTTTTCCCCACGGGTGCTGGAGGCCTATGGACCTTTCATGGAGTCCTTGGTCCGGGCACATTGGACGGAGCTTGAGGCGCGGCCTTCCTTCGACCTGATCGAGGACCTGGCGATTCCCCTGGCCGTAGAGACGAACGACCGGATATTGGGCATGGAGAAGGGAATCAGCCTGCGCCTGTACGCCGCCATGCCCGGCGGCATTTACTTCCAGCACCACGACACCGGGAAAGAATTCTTTGAGGAATTCATGTGCCGGGAAGCGTTCCCGCCGGCCCATGCGGGCATTATACCTCAATTGCGGCACATGGTCCGGGCGGGAACCATCCGCCACGAACAGGCCGTGAGCCTGGCACGCCTCCTGTGGGACGCCGGCGGTGCCGCCGTCAGTGTGATGCTGGGCAACATCGGCACGGCGCTATTGGACGATCCGGTCCTTTGCGGCGTCCTCCGGCAGCGTCCCGACCGGATACGGAATTTCATAGAGGAAAACCTCCGGCTTCATCCGCCGGCCCACCAAATCATCCGGAGAATTACCCGACCGCTCCTGCTGGATGGGAAACCGGTCGAAGCGTCCGGCATCGTGCACCTCAGCACCATGGCCGCCAACCGGGATCCGGCCGTCTTCCCGCAGCCGGATTCCTACAACCTGGAAAGCGCCGGCAGCCGGCACCTTTCCTTCGGACATGGCGCCCACCTTTGTCTGGGGAACCACCAGGCCCGCCTGTTGGCCTTTCATTTTACAACCGCTTTGCTCGCCGTCATCGACAGCCTGGAACCGGACCCGAGCCGGCCGGTCCGGCCGCTTTGTTCCGATGCGCACCGCGGTTGCGCCCAATTCCCGCTCCGTTGGAAAAGGGGCGGTGACAACGGGAGAAAAATATAAGCCGTTGCCTGATTTTTTCGGGTCTCCGTTGCCGCCCCGGCCTTTTTTGGCATATTTTTGTTTCTTGTGGATACCGGGTACCCCCCGGCGGACGGAACATCCGTCCGGAATCGGCTGACGAACCCACATCTCGGCGACAAGGCCCCTATCGCCGAACTGCTCTTCCCGGACAATCTCCGACACCCACTGACGACACCGCCTACGCCCCGAGGATGATTCTTCGGCGAGGTAGGCTTGCGCCGGAAACCGTCAGCCGGCGGACCGGGGTGCGCGCCCGGGGCGCAACCCCCACGCCCCTACCCGCAGTACAGCCGATGGCCGCATGATTTCCTGAGAAACCGTCCCGGCTGGATACCCGCGCACCGTGGAAACAGACAAGCATGATTGCCTTCTCGTATTACAGCACGCCGAATGACGTCAGCGGGGTCTCCACCTGGCTGGCGCAGTTGGCGGTATGGCTGAAGGGACAAGGATACGAGCTGGTCTTCCACCTGCAATATTTCGGGGCGGACGTGCGGGACAGCACCCTTGCCCGTACGCTGGCGCAGCACGAGATCCCTTTCGAGATCGTACATCGGTCCATCTACACGGAGGAGAACCTGGAGCAGGTGATGTCCTTCCTCAACCGTTACCGGCCCCGGTTGTACTTTCCGCAGTGCATCCATACCCTCTTGTACGCCGGTATGATAGGGGGGCGCCACGGATTGCCCTGGGTGTATACGATGCATGCCGACGACCCGTATTATTGGGATTTGGCTACGGTCCTGGACACGGAGCAAGCGGGGGGCAGGGTGGTCTGTGTATCGGACCATCTGGAAAGCGGACTCCGGCGGCGGGGATTGGCCGAACGGCCGTGGAACATCCCCTGCGGCGTGTCTATGCCCACCCGGTTGGCCCGGTTCCGTACCCGGCCGTTCCGGGTGGTCTACAGCGGCCGGGTGGTGGAACGCCAGAAGCGGATCGGCCTGGTCCTGGAGACCTTGCTGGCCGCCTGCCGGTTGTCCCCGCAGTTGGAGGGACTCGTCATTGGCGAGGGGGATGGTTTGGCGCAGGTGCAGGCGCAGGTCCGGGAAAGCCCGTTCCGGGACCGGATCCATTTCACCGGCCGCCTGTCGCCGGAAGAAGTCCGCGCCTTGTTGCCCGAAGCGCAGGCCCTGTTGTTGATGTCGGATTTCGAAGGGATGCCGGTCGCCGTCCTGGAGGCCATGGCCGCAGGGGTGGTGCCCGTCGTCCGGTACATCGACAGCGGCTTGCCGCAGATCATCCACGAAGGGCGGAGCGGATGTTGGTGTTCCGACGACCCCGAGGAAGCGGCCCGAGTACTGGTACGGCTCAGCGAGGATCCGGAGCGCTGGGAAACATTATCGGCGGGGGCCCGGCGGCAGGTGGTCGAGGGGGGGTTCGACATGGAGCCGAACTTCCGGCGGTGGCAAGCGCTGATCGACGAATTACTGGAGACCGCCCGGCCGCAGTACCCCCTACCGGGCAAGGATACCTGGGGGCTGCCACCGGTACCGGCACACCTGGAACGGATAGATACCCGGCTGCCGGCGGCTACAAGGGGAGGGGTACATCACCGCTTCGCCGCGGCCCTGGGTGGGCTGCTTGCCGGCATCCGCCATGCTCGTTCCCCACAGCGGAACCCGGACCTGCGAACGGCCGGCGGCCACCGGTCATTGACCGACCTGCCGCCACCAAACGACCTGTCATGCGCAATGAAATACGACGGCGACTCGCCGGCCTGAAAAAATACCTGGTCGCCTGGCGCTACCTGGCCGGGTTGGCTTACCCGCACAAGGCAGTCCTGGTGTCGAGTGTCCTGCTGCTGGTCGTGGCCGAATACCTGTACCTGCCCAACCTGTGGGTCATGCGGCATATCGTGGACACGATCCTGCCCGACAAGGATGTCCGGCAGCTGCTCCAGGTAGGCCTGTTCCTGCTCGTCTACAACATCCTGCGGACCATTTTGCCGTTCTACCTCAAGAACAGGCTCCACAAGGTCTCCCACGCAACCGTCGCCGGCCTGCGAAACGAATTGATGGCAAAGGTCTTGTCCTTCCCGCACCACTATTTCATGGAAAACGACCGGGCCATCCTGCAGACCCGGATCGTCCTGGAGACCGACCGCTTGTCCAACAGCCTGAAAACCATCACCACCCAAGTGGTATCCAACCTGGCGGGCCTGCTCATCCTGATTCCTTTCCTGATGTACATCAGCCTCCCGCTTTTCCTGGCCAGCATGATTTTCCTGCCGGCCCTCTACTTCGCCACCAAGCGCAGCACCAAGGACCTTTTCGCACGATACCATGCTTTCCGGATGGCCATGGAACAATACGGCAAGGCCACGGCCTTTGCCATCTCCCTGGTGGAGCTGATCAAGTTCCGGTCCACGGAATCGCTGGAGCAACGGAAATACGGCCGGACGGTGGAAGCCCTGCGGGTGCAATCCCTGGAGCGCGACAACCAAGTGGAGCGGCTCGCTTTCTACAAGGGCCTGACCGTTGCGACCTCCACCTACTTCGTGTTGATCATCGGAGGCTGGCTGGTCGCCAAGGATGCCATCACCCTGGGCGCCATGTTCGCCTTCATCCTGGCCAGCCGCATGCTGCAGGAAAAATTCAAGCAGCTGCAAAACGGCCTTCCGGCCTTCATCGAAGGGAACCAGGCCCTGCAGGCACTCCATGCACTGCTGGCGGACGAAAGCCGGGAACCCTACCGGGGTACCGTCCGGCCTTCCATGGACGGGGAGATCCGGCTGCAGGGCATTTCCTTCGCCTACCAGGGCAAGAAGGTACTCCAGGATGCCAGCCTGGTCATCGGCCGCCGTTCCTTCGTCGCCCTCCTCGGTGCGAACGGCAGCGGGAAGACCACCCTCACCCGAATGGTCCTGGGGCTCTACCGCCCCGACACAGGGCACATCCACTTCGACGGCATCCCGGCCGAGGAACTGGATTTCCCATATATCCGCTCGCAGACCGGCATCGTACCTCAACATCCGCAGCTCATCGAAGGAACCGTACTCGATAATATCCGGTACGGCTACGGCGATATTCCGCCGCCGGAAGTGGAAAAGGTCTGCCGGATGGTCCTGGCCGATGCTTTCATCCGGGCCTTGCCGGAAGGATACGATACGTACATCGGGGAGAACGGCACCACCCTGTCCGGTGGGGAACGGCAGAAAATCGCTTTCGCCAGGTCGCTGGTAAGCGCGCCCCGCCTCCTGATCCTGGACGAACCGACCAACCACCTAGACCGGGATACCGTCGGGACCATCATCCAAAACCTGCGGAACCTGCAGCCGCGGCCTTCGCTGCTGCTCATTACCCACGACCCTTCCATCATCGATATCGTGGATGAGGTCTATCACCTGGAGAACGGCTTCCTGGCCCGGCGTGAACCCATCACTGTCGGCTGACGAACGCGCGTTCCCGATATTTCGAATCGCCATATGACAGACCAGGCACCCGCCATAAATGACATACGGACCTGCCTCCTGCGGGGACTGGCCTTCCTACAGGCCCGGCAGTTCCCCTCCGGTGGTTTCCCGACCCTCACCGCGCAAGCCGTCGGCGGCACCAACGAAGAGATGGAGCGCTTCGAGGACGGTGAACGCAAAGGCACGGTCTCGGAAGACCCCCACTCCGTTTTCCCGGCCATCCTGATCGGCCTGTCCCTGCAACACATGGCCGATGTCGGTCCTGCCGGCGGGATCCTCCGGCAACTCGCCGGATTCCTGCAGGACAACATGAACAGGTTCGGCTGCTGGCAACACTTCACCCGGGAACATCCCTTGTACACCATCACGCCCTGCGACCTCGACCTGACCGCCATGGCCAGCGCTTTCCTGACAGGGATGGGGGTCCCGATTCCGGACAACCGGGCGGCCATCCTTTCCAACAAGACCCCCGACCGCCGCTTGTACACCTGGTACACCTTCCGGCGGTCCTTGAACCTCCATCCCGCCAATCTGTATTGTTGCCTGCAGGAGCTCCGCAATCCGGTCAAGACCTATCTGTTCTGGAAACATTTCGAATGCGACCGCGACGACACGGACGCCGTGGTCAACGCCAACGTCCTGTCCTATATCGGCCTGCAGGCCGAAACCGCACCCATCGTCGACTGGCTCAACGACATCATCGCCCGTGGGGCGGAGGAGGACTGCGACAAGTGGTACCGCAAGCTTTCCACCGTCTATTATTTCTTTTCCAGGAACTATCACCTCGGCATCCGGGCCTTGGAACCGATGCGGCCGCTCATTCGGGATCGGGTGTGCGCTTCTTTCCGGACGGACGGGAGCGTCGAGCGCCATCCCCTGGATACCGCATTGATGGTCTGCACCTTGCTTAACCCCTAACTCCGCCGCGAGTTACGTAACAGGTATTCCGATATCATCAAAGAGCTTA
>CAZNLJ010000058.1:0-24577 GCA_964573725.1 uncultured Saprospiraceae bacterium | reverse complement strand
AACACATCTATCATCCTGTAACCCCCTGATTCATCAGGGGGATAGACCGCACCCCCAAACACATCTATCATCCTGTAACCCCCTGATTCATCAGGGGGATAGACACTCCCCCCCCTCCAGGCACTTCTATCATCCTGACAATCATCACATCAGCCGCGTGATGTTTCGGGTTGTTGTCATTTGTGTCGCCGCAAGAAAAGCAGGAGGTAGCTGCGGCCCAGCCCGTCCGTAGCGCCGTCGAGCGTTTCCGACAGGTTCTCCGTCCCGAAGGACCGGTTGCATCGCCGGCCCACCATATCGGGTATCAATTCGGAAACGATGAGGATTTCCTGCGGAGAAAAACCAGCGCACCAGCATGCGAGGTATTTTCCAAAAGATACCGGGCTCACAGGCCCGGTATCCCTTTGGAAAATTCTCTTGACGAGGATGAAACGTGCGTAGGAATGTCCTACCCCTACCTGTTATTTCCGGCGAACACCGGAGGCCCTTCCCGGGTCCGGAGGCGGCTCCGCCACAGAACGTCGGGCAATGGACACGACGCCCGTTCCGGCAAGCCGTTACAGGCGCACCATACGAACGGTTGCCACGGGACGTCCGTCGAGGAACAGCGAACCGAAATAAACACCCGGGGCCAATTGCGGATCCGACAGCACAAACTGTCCGTCCGAACCCGACAAGGCTGTCCCCGACAGTTCGGCGCCCAACGAATTGAACAGGACGAAGCGGAGCGAACCGTTATCCGCCGGGACGGAGAAGCGGACGACGGCCTCCCCGTCGAAAGGGTTGGGGCTGACCGACAGGAAGTGGTTCGTCGCGACGGGTGTCCCGGTGGAGACCACCGTCAGGACGATGGTTTCCGTGATGGCGGCAAAGCCGCAGTCATTGAAGGCGGTCAGCGTCACCGTATAGTTGCCGGATGCCGCGTAGGTATGGCTGGGGTTGACGTCCTGGCTGCCGTCGCCATCGCCGAAATCCCAGCTGTAGCTGGCGGCATTGAGCGAGAGGTTGGTGAAATCGACCGTTCCGTCGGAGGCGGAGAAAGAGAAGGCGGCGGTGGGAAACGCTCCGACCTGGACCAGTTGGCCGGAGAAGACCTCACTGGTGCCGGCGCCGTTGGAAACCGTCAGCAGCACACTGTAGGTGCCCGGTTGCGCATAGGTGACGGAGGGGTTCTGTTCCGTGGAGGAGGAGGGCGTACCGCCGGGGAACTCCCAGGCCCAGGTGTCGGGATTTCCGGCGGACTGGTCGGTGAATTCAACCGTCAGCGGGGCGCAGCCCTCGGTTGTGCCGGCCGTAAAGCCGGCTTGCGGCGGAACGACCAGGATGAGCACGTCCTGGACAAAGGAATCGAGGCCGCAGGCGTTCTGCATGACCAGGGTCACGGGGAAGATGCCGGTGGAGGCATACGTATGTACCGGGTTAATATTGTCGCTGGTGCCACCGTCGCCGAAGGACCAGAAGTAATCACCGCCGCCGGTGGAGGTATTGTCGAAGATGACGGTGGGGCCGTCGACGGAATAGATGAAACCGGGTTGCGGCGAGGCGTTGATGGAGATCAGATTAGGTTGTTCGACAGTGAAGGAGTCGCCTTCATCCGTGACCACATGCAGGATGACGGGGAAGATGCCGGCCGTTTGGTAGGTGACCGTCGGATCGGGCAGGTCGGAAGTGGCCGGTGTGCCGCCCGGGAATTCCCAATTCCAGGAGGCGGCATTCGTCCCGTTGTCGGTGAACTGGACCGTCAGGGGGTTGCAACCGGCGGTGACGGAAGCGGAGAAGGCAGGGTAGGGGGCGGCATCCTCCACATGGAAAACATCTACGGCGGCTTCCACCAGGTGGCCGGAGCTGGCCAGGTCGCTCGTTTCGAAGATGACCTGCATGGTCGGGGTGATATCCAGCAGCCCGGTCAGCGGAAACGAGGCCTCCGGCCGCCATTGGCCTTGCGATTGGGTGATGGTCTCGAGCACCACCGTCTGCGTACCGTTGGTAACCCGGACTTCCAGGGCGTCGTTGGGGGTTCCGCTGCCGCCGGCATTGAAGAACCAGGCGCGGTAGTAGACCACCGGTTCGTTGTAGCCGGTGAGGTCCATGACGGGCGAGGTCAGGGTGACCACGCCGTTGTCCACATCGTCATCGCCGGCGGCGCCGCCGGCGTTGCCGGTGACGTAGCATTCCTCCCCGAGGTCACCGGGCACATCTTCGCCCGGGTTGGCGGTCTGGTTGTTGAAGGTGGTGCCGATGGGTATGCCCCGGACCCAGGCGCCGGTGGTGGCCGTATGGGTCTCGGTCCAGCCCAGGTCCAGCACGAATTCGTCCTGGTAACCCGGAACCAGGCTTACCTGGGTGCCGGGCGGGGTGTTCTGGTCGATGACCAGTCCGCTGAGCACGGCCGTCCGGTAGCCCCAGGCACCGGCGTAGAGGTCGTAGGTTCCGCCCACGATGCCGATGACGGAAAATTGGCCGTCGGCATCGGCCACCAGCTCGTAATTGAGCTGGTCACCCTGCAGGAAGACCTGTGCACCTGCCACCGGGGAACCGTCCGTGCTGCGTACGGCCTGTCCGCTGAACGAAAAGGCGGAAACCGGGTCGAGGGCAACGTCCAGGATGGTGAGCACGCCGTTCTCCAGGGTGGCGGAGACGGTCTTGGGCAGGTAGCCCGTGGCCGTGAAGGTCACGTCGAAGACCCCGGGGAGGGCCTGCCCGGTCTGGTAGCCGCCCGATGGGTCGGTCGTGGCGGTATTGGCCTGGGTGCTTTCGATATGGACGGAGGCCCCGAGAATAGGCAGTCCGGTGGCGGAGCTGGTCACGGTACCTTCCAGCCAGCAGGCCCGTACATATTCGGCACCGCAGACGAACAGCCCGTTGCCGATGTCCGTCAGGAGGACCAGTCCCGACGGTAGGAAGGGATAGGCGCCCCAGGCACCGCTGAAACCGCCGTTGCCGCCCAGGAAGGTGTCCCAATTGCCTACTTCGATCAGGTTCTGTGGCCGGGAGGCGTCGACGATGATGCCGCCGTCCGTGTAATAGGAGATGATCAGCCAATCCTGCCAGACATGGACGTTGTGGGGAATGACGTTGGCGTTCAGGGTGGCGACCGGGCGGAACTGGTCGAGCTCGGTAATGTTACCCAGGTCTGCGATGTCATAGGCCGCCACCGGGGCGTTCGCCTTCTCGTCGGTGGTGAACACGACATCCCCGGCATCGTTCAGCCAGGCATTGTGGGTGAAGTTGTAGGGTGTCTGCTGGGTGGCCAGCAGGACGATGTTGTCCTTGTCCGACACATCGTAGATCCCGAGCCGGCCCAGGTAGATCTCCGAGGCGTACATGAGGTTCTCCCGGACATATACGTCGTGGGCGTAGACCGGTGGCGCGGCCGCGACGAACTGCGGGCTTCCGGGTGTGCTGAAGACGTCGACGATGATCATCCCGCCGCTGTTGACGTTGGCACCGGAGATGAAGCAGTATCCGAATTCGTCGATGTACAGGTTGTGCGCCCGGGTGTAGGTGCCCAGTCCGGGCAGGTCGGGCGTCCAGTTGGTCGCGGTGATGTTGTTCGGCGCGTCGGTCAGGTCGATGACCATCAGGCCGCCGCTGCTTTCGTTGATGACGTAGGCGTAGTCCCCCCAGGTCTTGATATCCCGCCAGGTGGAGTTGGCGCCCGGCAGGAACGCCACCTCCTGGATGTCTTCCGGGTCGGCCAGGCTGACGACCGATACGCCGGTCACCGTACCCACCAGGGCGTATTCCGTGCTGTCGTCCGGATCTACCCAACCCCATATGTCATTGGTGTTCTGGGTGTAATCCAATTGGTCCAGCAAGGTCATGTTCAGCTGGGCGGCGGCACTGAAGCCCAGTAACGCCAGGAAGTAGGTAAAAATGTTTCTTTTCATCATGTTGGAAATGCGTTGTGAAAAAGTTGGTCAAAGATAGGCCATTTCCCGGGCCTTCCGATGTGTTCCGGCCGGTAATCGGGGAAATGGCGACTGGTTGACAATAAGGGTGGGTCGGCCTGGTCGGTGCGGGCCCTCACTCGAGCCGAAGGAGCGGACATGCCGCCGAGTGTCCGGCGGTCGTACGGACGGCGGCCAGGTACAGTCCTGCCGGCATGTTTTCCGCAAGCCGGATCGAACCGGCCGCCCCCGACAGGGGCATGGCCCGCACCAATTGGCCCAGCCCGTTGTACAGTAGTAGGGTCCCGTTTTCTGCGCCGCCGCCCAATTTGTAATCGACGGTCAGTTCGGTACGGAAGGGATTCGGATAGGCGCGCAGGGAAGCCACCTCGCCCCGGATTGCGAAGGCGGTGTCCGGCAGCCCTTCCCAGACCCGGAATCGGTCGATGCCGGCTTCCACGACGTTGGGGGTCGCGGCCCGGTCGGAAACCTCGAACCGGATACGGACCGAGTCGGTCAGCGGCAACCAGGCGGCGAGGTCGAAGGTATCGGCTGCCGTCCAGCTGCCGACGGAGCCTTCCTGGCCCTGGTAGGTCGCCAGGACCTTTTCCGTCCGGCCGTTGGCAAGGATGACCGACAGGGTGTCGTCGGGCAGGTTGTTCGAGGCGGCATCCAGGAACCAGTAGTCGTAGGTCAGCAGCGGGCGGTTGTACCTGTATTTCAAGGCCATGGGGGGCGATTGCAGGCGGGTGGTCCCGTCGTCGACCTGGTCGTCGAACAGGGTCTCGCCGCCATTGCCGGTCACCCAGGCCCGGATGCCCGGGTCGGCCGGGGAATCCCCGTCGGGCCGCCACTGCCTGTTGGCCAGGAAAAGCCCGGCCGGAATACCCCGCTCCCAGATGCCGCTGCGGGCATCTCCCGACACGTCCCAGCCGAGGTCCAGCTCGAAGGGGTCCTCGTAGCCTTCCTGCAACGGGAAAGCCAGGTCCTGGTCGGCGGTGACCGACAAGGTCCGGGTGGAAGGACGCCATCCCCAGCGGCCGGCCGTCAGCCGGTAGGTGCCGAGGCGGACTTCCGGTATCAGGAAACTGCCGCCGGCATCCGTTGTGGCATGGTGCAGGAAATCCCCGTTCTCCAGGAGGACGGGTGTTCCCGGCAAGGGCTGCCCGCCGAGGCTGTCCCTTACCGTTCCGGACACCGTGAATGTCGGTAGCGGCTGCAGCATCGCCGTCAGGGCGGTCACCGCCCCATGGGCCAATGTAGCGGTGTACAGGCCGTCGAAATAGCCGGTGGCGGAAACCATGACCTCGTAGGTGCCGGCGGTGGATACGCCGGTTTGGAACTGGCCGTCCGCCGCACTGGTCGCCCGGTTGGGTTCCGGATGCGATACAAGCACGGTAGCCCCCGGGATGCCCGCCCCGCTTTCCGCGTCCCGGACGGTACCCTCCAGGTAACAGGCCGCCTGGTAGGCGGGGGACAGGAGGAAGAGCCCGCGCTCGATGTCCGTGACGGCAATCAGCCCGTTGGCGAGATAAGGGTCCGCCCCCCAGGCGCCGTGGAAACCGGCCACATGGTCCGGGCTGGTGTCGTATCGGGCCACCTGCACGAGGTTCCGGGGCCGGGATATGTCAAGGACCACGCAGCCTTCCCCGTAATGGGAAATGATGGCGAACGACCCTTCGACGTGGACATTGTGCGGAATGACGCCCTGCTGGAGGGAGCCGGCCGGCCGGAACTCATCCAGCAGCCGGATGTCGTCCAGGTCGGATATGTCATAGGCTGCGGTGGGGGCGTCCGGCCGCTCGTCGGTGGTGAACAGCAGCTGGTTGGCGCCGTCGCTCCAGACGTTGTGGCAGAAACGGGACGGTGTCTCCTGGGTGGCCAACAGCAGGGGAGCGGTCTTGTCCGATACGTCATAGACGCCGAACCGCCCTTCGTAGATTTCCGCGGTGAAAAGGCGCTGTTGGCGGACAAAGCAGTCGTGGGCATATACCGGGTCGTTGTACCCGACGAATTGGGGCGACCCCGGTTCGCTGGCGAGGTCCAGGAAAATGATGCCGCCCTGGTTGACGTTGCATCCGGCCAGATAGCCGAAACCGGCCTCGTCGATCCACAGGTTGTGGCAGGTGGCCAGGGTGTCGGCCGACCCCGGCAACAGGGGGCGCCAACGCTGCCAGGTGATCCCGTCGGGTACATGCGTCAGGTCGATCACCAACAGGCCCTCCCGGGTGCCCGCCTGGTCGGCCGTCACGTAGGCGTGGTCACCCCATACCTTGATGTCCCGCCAGGTGGAGACGGCCCCCGGAACGAATTGTACCTCGGCCGGCTGCGCCGGGTCGGCCAGGCTGACGACCGATACGCCGTCCTTCAGCCCGACCAGGACGTAATCGGTCCCGTCCGCCGCCGTGTAGTGCCAGACGTCGTTGGCCTCGCTGTCGTAAGGCAGGTGCGCCACCAGGTCGAGCTGCTGTTGGCCCCGGACCACCTGGCAGCAGCAAAACAGCAGCAGATACCGGAACCAAGCGGCCGCTGTGGGTAAATAGCTGGATATATGCATATCTTTCGCGCTGAATACCGGCGGGACCGGCCCATTCCGTCCGGGCTCCGACCGATAGGCAAGTTACATCATTTGTCGCTGGCGGGGGTAACTACGGGGCAAAAAAAGCCGCTGCCGTCGCGACCTGACAAAAACGATCGTGGCATGAATGCGGAGCAACACACCTTGCCGGGGGCCGTCGTCTATTGCCAGGACGGTTACCGCAGCACCGATGGGAAGACCGCCCACGGGCTGGTCCGCCTGTCCCGGCGGTTCCGGATCCTGGCGGTCATTGACCGTACCTGTGCCGGCCGGGATGCCGGTCTGCTGTTGGACGGGCTGCACCGTGGCATCCCCTGCCTGGCCACCCTGGCGGAGGCCGGCCGGCGGTTCGGTCGCGATGCGGCCTGGTTGGTCGTCGGGCTCGCCCCGGACGGCGGACGGTTGCCGGATCATGCCCGCCCCGTGCTGGCGGAGGCCCTCGCCATGGGAATGCATGTCGCCAGCGGGCTGCACGATTTCCTCTGCGAAGACGAAGGCCTCTCCGCCCTGGCCGCCCGATACGGCCGTATCCTCCATGATGTGCGCAAACCGCCGCCCCGCGACCAGCTGCATTTTTTCAGCGGTGCCATCGACACGGTGAAGGCCTGTAAGGTCGCGGTGCTGGGAACCGACTCCGCCGTCGGCAAACGGACCACCGCCTGGCTGCTGGTGGATGCCCTGAACCGGATGGGTGTCCCGGCGGTCCTGGTCGGCACGGGACAAACCGCCTGGATGCAGGGGGCCCGGTACGGGATCGTGCTCGACGCCCTGGTCAACGATTTCGTCGCCGGGGAAATCGAACACGCCGTCTGCCGCGCCTGGGCGTCGGAACACCCCGCCGTCATCGTCATCGAAGGCCAGGGGGGGCTCCTGCATCCGGCTTATCCGGGTGGACTGGAAATCCTGGCGGCAGCCCGTCCAGAACTGGTCGTGCTGCAACATGCCCCCGGCCGGCCGCACCACGACGGCTTCCCCGGGTATCCCATCCGGCCGCTTCCCGATCAGGTCCGCGCCGTCGAATGCCTGTCCGGAAAACCGCTCGCCGCCATCACCCTCCACCGGGAGGGGCTGGCTTCCGGAGACCTCCCGGAAGTCCTGGCCTCGGTCCGCCGATCCACCGGCATCCCCGCCTTCGACCCGCTGTCGGACCAGGCCGCCGCCCTCGCCCAATACCTGCTGACAAGCGGAATCCGGCCTCCGGGCGGCATGGAAACCCCATGATGTAGGCGTTTTCCTCCTGCCAAATGACGGATATGGCCGCCCGATATGCGAAATATGAAAAAATAACCCTATCTTTCCCCTTGTATCCCTTGCGGTAGCCGCCCATCCACACATGGTTGCCGAACCCCCGGCATTCCCGGCCTCTCCTGCGCCCGGCCGAAGGTCCTGGCCAAAAAAAAACCGCGCTTCCGTAAAGACTATCGGATTACCATTCCTTTTTTCAAACTAAATTCTTTTTTCATGAAGCAAAAAGTACACAGGATTGCACAGCGGCTACTCCCCTTCCTCCTTCCCCTCGGCCTCTCCGCCCAGCCATCCAATGACAATTGTGCGGATGCCGTCGCCATCGGCGCCGTGCAGGACTACAGTTTCACCACCGTGGGGGCCGGTACGGACGGCCCTTACCACCCGGCGGCCTGTACCGGCGGGGCGGCGGATTCGCTGTACAATGATGTTTGGTACCTGTTCACGCCGGCTTTCACCGGAACCGCCGAATTCACCACCTGCAATACGGCGAATTTCGACACCAACATCGCCGCATATGCGCCCGGCTCCGCTTGTCCGCCGGAGGAATCGGACCTCATCGCCTGCAATGAGGACGGTGCCGGCTGCAGCGGATACACGTCCAAGCTGACCTTCGACGTGGTGGCCGGCGAAAGCTACCTGCTCCGTATCGGAGGCTGGGGCAACGGATCCCCGGGCGAGGAAGGTTCCGGTACCTTCACCGTCGGCGAATATGAACCGGTCTCCGGACCGCCCAACGACGCGTGCGACAATGCCATCGTGCTGGACCTCGGACCGGCCGATTCCGTTTTCGTCACGTTCTCCACGGCCAACGCCACCACCAGCGAGCCCTACCACCAAACCGGTCCCGCCGGTTGCCTCGATGCCGATGAACCGGTCCCCTACAACGATATCTGGTATGCCTGGACCGCCACATTCTCCGGCTATGTGGAGTATTCCAACTGCGGTACCGCCACCTTCGATTCCAAGATCGCCGTCTACGGTCCCAACCAAAGCTGTCCGCCCGACACGGAATCCCTCGTCGCATGCGGGGACGACGGCTGCCCCGGCTATACTTCCCTGGTGACCTTCCCCGTGGAAAAGGACAGCACCTACCTCTTCCGCATGGGAGGCTGGTCCACCAGCGACGCCGGCCTCGGCAGCTTCACCGTCAAACGGATCCCTCCCCCGGTCCCTCCGGCCAACGACCTTTGCTCCGCGTATGATACGGCCTGGGTGACGCCGGTCGAAACAGCCGACGAATTCGATCCGGTCTTCACCGGCTTCACCGCCAACGGCAGCGCCAGTCCCGGCCTCGATGCCCCCGGTTGTGTCGCCGGCAACGAATACACGGATGTGTGGTACAAGTTCAACTCCGGCAACAATACCCAGTTGACCCTCCGGATCAACAAGATCACCGCCAATACCCAGTATGCCGTGGAACTCTACGACGATTGCGGCACCTTGACCGATGCGGGGAGCGGCCCGGGCTTCTGCTTCTACACCGGGAACGAACCGGGGGATTTCGTCTCGGCCGACCTGCCGAATTTTCCAGGGGTCCCGACGGAATACTTCCTCCGTATCGCCACCGACCTGACTTATGATGCCGCCGGGGAGTTCTTTTTTCAATTGCTCGGAGAACCGTACACCAATACCTCGGAGGCGGTGCGGACACCGTTCCGTGTCTGGCCCAATCCGGCTACCACCGCACTGACCATCCAAACCTCCCTGCCGACGGCAGCGCCGGTTCGGATGTCGGTCTTCAATGCACTCGGCCAGTTGGTCGTTGCCCGGGATGCCGGCTTATTTCCGGCGGGCGGACACCAATGGCAACTGCCCCTGGCTGGACTGGAAGGAGGTGTCTATCTCCTCCACCTGCAGGCCGGTGAGGTGGTCCGGTCCGTCCGTTTCGTCAAACATTGACCGGCGGGATGGAAAGACCCGTGCGCTTTCCCGCACAGGGCTTCCCGGGAATGTCGCCGGCCTGACCCGCCGCTCCGGTATCCGCCGGTCGGTTTGGCAGCGGCACTGCAAGATGTACCCCGAATTTTTGAAAATGTGTTTCGGCGGCGCATGTGCCGCCGAAACACATCCCATCCAAAGGTGGGCCTCGTTTTTTCAAAGCATGCACGCGGTGGTCATGCGCGGTTGCATTTCGCCGCCGGAGCGGGGGAAACCCTTCTCCCGAGTCCTCGCCGCCGCGTTCGGATGCATGCGGCCGCAAAAGGAAAGGAGAATCACCTTCCCGGTTAAGGAACCGCTTGTTCCGGCCGGATGAATGCCGATGCAACCCTCGTTCTTCATTTCGTCACCAATCGCTGTCAATATGAAAAATTCGATCGTTACGATTTTATTGCTTCTTTTCGGCGCTTCGGTCCTCTCGGGGCAGGAGAACATCTGCCTGTCGAGCTTCACGCCCGTGACCGTCGGGTCGGCATTCGAGCTGACCAGTTACGATAAACGGCAGAAGGTCACTTCGGTGGCCCGGCACAAGGTGGTGGACTACCGGGAGACCCCGCAGGGGTTCGTCACCCGGATCGACATCGAGTTGCTGGACGGCAAAGGCAAGGAGGTCAACCGGAGCACCTACGAACTGGAATGTCGCGAAGGGACCTTGCTGATGGATATGAGCACCATGCTGGATCCCCGGACCCGGGAGGGATTGTCCGGGATGGAGATGGAGATTTCAGGGGATGCGCTCGAGATGCCGACCAAGTTGGAGGTGGGGCAGAACTTGCCGGCGGGGACCTTGGTCATGAAAGCCAGCACCAACGGCATTTCGTTGTTGACCATGTCGCTGCGGGTGACGGACAGGCTGGTGGAAGCCGAGGAGGCGGTCACCACGACGGCGGGGACCTTCGATTGTTACAAGATCAGTCAACAGTCGGAAATGGAATCCTTCCTCCGGCAAAAGTTCCGGTCCGCCACCTGGTATGCCAAGGGAGTCGGGATGGTCCGGTCGGAGAATTACGATGCCAAGGGAGGACTGGAGAGCTATACCGTCCTGACCAAGTTTGAGCGGGGATGAGCCCGGTTGTGTCCGGTGCTCCGGGCCGGCTGGTGCGGCGCCTGCCGCAACAAGCCGTTTTCACGGGTTGTTGTGGCGGCGGAAAGGACCGGTGGCCATTTGTAAGGGACCCTGCATACTGCGGCCACCCGTCTCTGTGGCGGTATCTTCCGGGAAGGGCTTCGATTTGAGGAGAAGGTGTGACCTGGTGGCATGCAGCGGGCCGATAGGCCCCGCCCAGGCCCGGAACGACCACATATCCGTCGGCAAGGGTGTGGGACCCGGCTGCGTCAGGTCGAGCTGTGCAGCAGATAGCGGAATTCGTCGAAAGGGGGATCTTCCCCTTTCATTTCCAACAAGTCCAACAATTCGGCGGCTTCCCCGCTGTCGGTATACGCCTGCTCGACCGCCTGGACAGTCTGGCGATACCGGATTTCGATCCGCCCTTCGGACAATTGGCGGTAGCGCCAAGCCCAGGTCTTTCCGATCTTGGAGAGCAATTCCTCGGCAACTGCGCGGTCTTCCATGTCTTCCCGGGTGACCGGGATGGCATCCCGGAAGGCCTTCGTGTTCCGGACGAGCAGCTCGCCGTTGTAAAGGATGAAATAGCCGGTATAGGGCCAGGCACCATCGGTGGATAACAAGCGGGCATAGCAGGCCAGCTGCAGGTCGTTCTGGTTGACCAGCAAGTCCCGGCGATAGCTGCGTCCCCGCCATTTGAGGTCGAGGATGGCCGTCTCTCCGTTTTCCCGTTTGAGGACCAGGTCTGCAAATCCGCTGACGGGTATGCGGGATCCGGACGAAGGGTCCACTGGTCCTGGTATTTCCCCTATGAGGGACATTTCGGTACCCAGCACGGACCAACCGTTGGTCCGAAGGTGTCGGAGCAGGTTCCAGGCGGCGGTTTTCAGGCGGTTGGCCAGCCGGATGCGGTCCGGTTCGCGACCGTATTGGAGAAAGACGGCTCCCTCGAGGGGGAGCCGGTGGCTCAGTTCGGCATCGATCCAGCGGTCGACGGCGGGTTTGTCCATGGCATGGAGGTCGCCCGACAGCAGGCGTTCGAATATGCGGTGGGAGAGGTTTCCCTGCAGGGTATTGTCCGCGACCACACTCAGCAGCGGGGGTTGCCGCCATTTCAGGATGTGTCGGAAAAACCAGAGGTGCGGATAGTACAGCAGGGTTTCCAGGCTGGTGACGCTTTCCTTTTCCCGGTGGTGGCGGTCGGAGGGGCTCAAGAGCAGGAAGGGCTGCGGCGGCCGGATGGGACGATGCGGGAAGGGCCGGTTTTCGGGCAGCTTGAAATGCCGGGCCAGCAGGGCGGATGGCCTTGATTCCGGGGAGAGGATGTCGATGGTGGTCGTGATGGCCGAAAGGTCGCCGAAGGCGGCTTCCAGGTCGCCCATCAGCGGGTGCGGTTGGGCGGTTTCGCCCATGCTGCTTTCCGGCAGGAAAAGGACCAACCGTTCCCGGACCAAGCGGAAGGGCAGGGATTGTTGCCACAGCCGGCGTGCGTTCTCGTCGGCGGGGGATTCGGGGGCGACTCCCCGGGCAGCGAGATATGCCAGTTCCGGCCGGTACCATCGGGAGAAGAAATAGGGTGCGTCGGTGGCCAGGAAATTCCACCACCACAGCTCCCGGACCGGTTCCGCAAATGCGGCCGGATGGTTGACGTAAGGGATATGGCCGGCTTGCCGGTTCTGGAAGGTGACCGGTATCGCTTCGTATTGGCTCCGGATGATGCGTTCAAGTTCGAGGGGCCGCAAGGCGGTTTCCGGCAGGGCCAGCAGGAGGTCCGCGATACGGCCGGCGAGGATGGACAAGGTCAGGAGGGATCCGGCATGCTGGCCGCCGTCCTGGCTGGCGGCCAAGGCCCATTCCTGCAGGTATCGGAAGATGTCCGTGACCTCTCGTTTGGGTGCTTCCCCGTCCAGGGCATAGCGCGGGCGTTCGAACCAGAACCGGTATTGCCGGCGGGCCTGGGAAGGGTGGATCGGGCGGTCCTGCACCTGGCCGGCCTCCAGTTCGCCGAAGTATTGTTGGAGCATTTGCTGCCATCGGTCCCCATGCAGGCCGGGCACTTCGGCGATTTGCCGGGCGATCCGGTGGGCGAGTTCCTCCGGGAGCGGTTTGATGGGGAGGCAGACGAACTCCAGCACCTTGTGGATGTCCACGGGTTGCCACAGGAAGGCGGTGACGAGCCGCAGCAGTTGCAGGGCGGGCCGGGACAGGGAGGCGGATGTCGTGCCCAAGGCGGGCAGGCCTTCCTGGGAGATTGCGATATCGAGGATGTTGGCATGTGCGGCCAACAGGAGGCAGGTGCCGTCGGGGGCGGGCGCGTATCCGTTGAGGCGGAAAAGTTGGCTGAACCAAAGCGCCGCTTCGTCTGCCCGGCTGGCCCGGACGACGACGAGGCTGCCGTCACCCGACAGGGGCCGCTCTACTGCTGCCGGGACCATATCCTTTCGGAACAGGTGGCGCTGGAAACGCGCCAGGTCCGAATCTTCCCGGTGGGGCGCCGGTTCGGAGGCAAGGAGCGGCCCGATGGAAATCCCTTGCTGGGCCAGCCGCGCGAACAGTCGGCGCCAATGGATGGGTAACACGTCCGGCGGCTCGTTCAGCCGCACCTGCCCGAACGGCAGCCCTTGCCGCTCCAACGCCGCCTCCACCGCCCGGAAGCGGTCGGCAAAGCCGCCGGACAAGGCCTGCGTATCGTCGTGACCACCCGAGGGGGACGCCGTGGCCGCACCTTGCCGGTACAAGGACTCCAACCGGGCAAAGTCCTGCAGCCGCGGGGGCATGCCTTCCGTCCAGGTGAAATCCCAACCCGCCAACAACAATTCGTCCCGGCGCTCCAACAGGGTCTCCGCCGTGGCGAACGGGTCGGCTTCGAAGGCCGACAAATAGAAGGGGGGAATGCCGGCATCCGGATTTGCAAGGTCATGCAGCAGCAAGGCCCGGTAATGAGCCGCACGCAGGAACGACTGGTCCGCGGCCCGGCCGGACAAGCCCAGGAGCTGCTCCAGGAGCGACAAGGTGCGCTTGGGACCACCCGTATGGCAGCCGCTCCCCGTAGCCGTAGGCGCATAGGGCGGGTCGTCGAAGGCCAATCCGAAAAGTAGTGTCATGGAAAAGGGGTATATGGAAAGCCGGCGGGACCGGCAGGCCGGCATCGGGCCTCCTGCGGGTGCTCAACCTCCGCTGCCGGTCTCTTTTTTCAACATCTTGATCTGGGCTTCCCATAGGGCCTTCTGCTCCCGGACCTCGTCCGCATCGCAGTAGTCGGTGATGAGCAGGATCGTTTCCCCGGTCACCGGGGAGATATCGATGCGGAAGGAAAGATATTCGCCCTCCCGTCCGTCGTCCAGCCAGTCGAATCGCAGCAACTCCTCCTCGATGTCTTCCGACAGGCGGGCAATTTCCTCGTAGTCGTTCCAACTGAAGGTGTAGATGTTGTTGCTCTGTATGTCCACCTTGTCGCAGAACCACCGGACCAATGCGGAGGGGGTGGTCAGGAACTGGTAAAGGAGGGTGGGGGAGGTGCGCAACAGGAATTCGATTTCGATTTGTACTCTTTCCATGCGAGAGGCTTTTGTTTGCTGTGGGGAACCGCTATTGTCGCCGTTTGAGCGCGGTCTCGCTGCTGATGATGGTTTTCTGCTTTCGGTTGACGGAATGATGCGCTTCGCCACTTGTCCCGGTGGCCGTCCCCACTTGCACGGGTTCCGTTTTTTGCCGTTTTTGCGCGGGATACGGCCGTTGGTACCGGGTTATACACCCCCGCAGGACGGCGGGAACCGCCTAATCCTCCGCAATAAAGTGGAAAATAATTGATTTTTCAAAATGAAATTTAGACAAGGGTGCAAATCGCTGCCGGTGTCCGTCCTCCGTTGCCGGTCGTTCCGCACGATGGTGCCGACCGGGCGCAAGCCACATCGTCATAACCGGAATGCCGACGGCATGCGGGCTTCGATACCCGAATCCGGCTCCGCCAGTGCCGCGTGGGGTAAACGGAATCTCGTCGGTTCCGGTGGTGAACCGATACCGGGAAAGTGCTCCCTTGCCTTGGGAATCCGATAAGCTACCCTTGCCCATAGGAAGCCGAAGGCCTGCCGATCCCATTTCCTGCAAATGCAAGAAAAGGAGGTCCATACCCATCGGTACCACATGGTCTCCCCCTGTTTCAGGCCATTCCGAAGCAAACGAATCCCGCCTTTCCGAGGATTTACGCCAAAACGGCGGAGAACGGCCTCCACCTGCGCGTCGCGGGCAGGCGCCAAATGATGCTCAGGATACGAAAGTGCCGGTCGGCTTGTCCGCCGGCTTCCCGGCATGGACCTTCCGTCCCGATGCTCCGGGGCACGCGACCAGCTCCTGCGTACCCCGGCGTCTGTGGTCCGGGTACATCCGAATGGCCCGACTACGCTGGCAACGGAAGCGGACCCTCATATTGTTTTTTAGTATAAAAAACTGAATGGCAATACATTAAGTGTTTATTGCCCGATGAATTTCGGAAGAGCGGAAAGTAGGCTTGATTCTAAAGGTGATAATTTCTATTTTTGACGCGTTTTTTTCCTTTTCGTGACATGAGAGATTGGCCTTCTAATTTTCAGGCTTCCAAATATTTGCGCCAATCATTCCCCAGCTGTGCCCAAATCCCGGAACAAACAGGATGAGCTGCCGTGCAAGGCTCCGCCGGCAGGGATGCGTCCTGGCGTAAGGAAACAAATAAAATCGAATCAGTTCGATGAGACAACTAAAAATCACAAAATCTATTACGAACCGGGAGAGCCAGTCCCTGGAAAAGTACCTGCAGGAAATCGGTAAAGTGGATTTGTTGACGCCGGAAGAGGAGGTGGAACTGGCCAAGCGCATCAAGCAGGGGGACCAGTTGGCGCTGGAGAAACTGACGAAGGCCAACCTGCGGTTCGTGGTCTCCGTCGCCAAACAATACCAGAACCAGGGGCTTTCCCTGAGCGACCTGATCAACGAGGGGAACCTCGGCCTGATCAAGGCCGCCCAACGGTTCGATGAGACGCGTGGGTTCAAGTTCATCTCCTATGCCGTCTGGTGGATCCGCCAATCCATCCTGCAGGCCCTGGCGGAACAGTCCCGTATCGTCCGGCTGCCGCTCAACAAGGTCGGTTCGCTGAACAAGATCAACAAGGCTTTTTCCGAGCTGGAGCAGAACTTCGAACGGGAACCGTCCGCCGAAGAGCTGGCCTCCATGCTGGAGATTCCCACGGAAGAGGTCGAAACTACCCTCGGCGTCGCCGCACGTCACGTGTCCATGGACGCACCGTTTGTGGATGGGGAGGACAACTCCCTGCTCGATGTCCTGGAAAATGTCCATTCCCCGAAGACGGACCAGGAACTGGAATATACGGAATCCCTCCGCATGGAAATCGAACGGTCCCTGAGCACGCTGACGGACCGGCAGATGGATGTCATCAAGCTCTATTTCGGTATCGGGGTGGAACATCCGATGTCGCTCGAGGACATCGGCGACAAGTTCGGGCTGACGCGGGAACGGGTACGGCAAATCAAGGACAAGGCCATCAACAAGTTGCGCTCCGCCAGCCGGAGCAAATTGCTCAAGCATTACCTCGGGTCCTGAATCCGGTCCCGCCGACGGCCGTGCGCCGGAGGTGCCCCGTCCCACCAAGACCCGCACGCATCGGGAATAAGCGGTAAGGCCGGGCCGGAATGCGTCCGGGCCTCGTCCGGAGGTCCCTGTCTCCCATTTATTTTTCCTCCAACAGCACGTTCACCGGCCGCTGGATGCTCTCCTGCAGGGAAATGAAGGTCTCGGTGCGCTGGATACCGGAAATCTTCTGGATCTTGTCGTGCAGGACCTCCCGCAGGTGCCGGGTGTCCCGGCAGTATATTTTTGCGAATATACTGTAAAGCCCGGTGGTGTAATGTGCCTCCACCACCTCGGGAATGTCCTTGAGCTGCTCCGCCACGTCGTCGTACAGGGAACTCTTGTCGAGGTAGATTCCCAGAAAGGCGCAGACATCATAGCCGAGCCGGCTGTAATCGATGACGAGATTGGCGCCGCGGACGATGCCCAGTTCCCGGAGTTTCTTCATCCGCACGTGGATGGTGCCGCCGGATACGAACAGCTTTTTAGCAATTTCCGTATAGGATTGGTCGGCGTCGTACATCAGCAGGGCGAGAATCTGCCGATCCAGCTTGTCGATGGTGTTGTTGTCCATTCGATTCGGTTTGTCCGGTTGGCACTTGCCATCCCGACAGGCCGACGGAGGAAGGCCGCCGGTTCGGCGGAAGCGCGGATGTCGGGAAGACGGCCTCCGCCGGGGCCGCGTTCTTGAAGCCTCGGGAAACGGTGGGACCGTCGTCGGGGATGGTCGTGAGAAGACCTTTGTGGGTTCAGTCGGATGGAAGGGACCGGCCTCGATGGCCGGCCGGCCGTAGGATTCGAAAAACGATACTTCAACAAAATTGTATTTTTGTTGCCAATATTTCAACGGTCCACCGGAATTTATTTGCCTTTTTCGGAACTGCCCGCGCCGGAAGCCCCTGCCTTCCGGCCCTTGTCCGCCCGGCCGTCGGCCGACGTGGATGCTTACACCTGTTTTTACCTATTTTTGCATCGCGGAAACCGCGACGGCTTGTCTCCCGTTTGTTCCGAGCCGTCGAAGTGGCCGTTGTCACCCACATCCTATGCCCGATGGATGTCAAACACAGCTGTGCATGAACGCCGAGCCTTTTCCTACCCACCGCAAGATCAATGTGTGGCTGCCCCTGCTGTTGTCGCTGGTGATGGCCTGCGGCATGTGGGCGGGTTCCAAGATGGGCGACAACCCGCCCCGCGTCAAACTGCTCGAGGGCATGGCCCCGTCTTCCGCGGACGTACCCTCCGTCCCGGAGGGCATCGGTAGGTTCGAGGAGCTCATCCGCTATGTCGACGCCCGGTATGTGGAGTCCGTGGACCGGGAGGAACTGGTGTCGCAGGCCATCGGTCGGGTGATGGAACAGCTGGACCCCCATTCCGCCTATTTCAATGCGGCGGAACTCCGGGAAGCCAACCGGCAATTGGAAGGCGGTTTCTATGGGATCGGCATCGAGTTCGTACCGGTGGAAGACACCATCATGGTCCTGTCCGTACTCGCCGACGGCCCCGCCGCCGCCGCCGGATTGATGGCCGGTGACAAGATCGTCTCGCTCGACGATTCGCTCTCCATCCACCGGAATATCGACTCCGGAGGCATGCTGGAATACCTCCGGGGGGAGCTGGGCTCCCGGGTCAAGGTCGGTGTCCTCCGCGGCTCGGATCCCGCCGTCCGGACCTTCGACCTGGAAAGGGGGTTCATTCCCGTCAAAAGTGTCGAAACCGCCTACATGTTGGACGCACAAACGGGGTACCTCCGCATCAACCGCTTCAGCGCCCACACTTATGAGGAGTTCATGAAAGCCCTCGAAACGCTCGTGGATCAGCAGGGCATGCAACACCTCGTCCTGGACCTCCGCCAAAACGGCGGCGGATATCTCCAGGAGGCCACCCGTATCCTCAGCCAGTTGTTTTCGGAAAAGGACAAACTGCTGGTTTACACGGAAGGGGACCACGTACCCCGCAACGACTACAAGTCGACCGGCCACCATTTCTTCGATGTCGGGAATATCGTCCTGCTCACGGACGAAGGCTCCGCCAGCGCCAGCGAAATCATCGCCGGCGCCTTGCAGGACTGGGACCGCGGCGTGGTCATCGGCCGCCGGACCTTCGGAAAGGGTTTGGTCCAGGAACAATACCTGCTGCGCGACGGCTCCGCCGTCCGCCTGACCGTCGCCCGGTACTTCACCCCCGCCGGCCGCTGTATCCAACGACCCTACGCCGACCGTACGGCCTACGAACAGGATATGGAAACCAGGCTCAGCCGCGGCGAACTCTATGACGGCGGAAAAATGCGCCCCTCGGATACGACCCGCTATTTCACCGGCAACGGCCGGGTCGTGTACGGCGGCGGCGGAATCATGCCGGATATCTTCATGCCCCTGGATTCCTCCGCCATCAACCCCCACCTCCTCCGCCTGCAGCAACATCTCCCGGCCTTCCTCTTCCGCCGGCCGGATGCAATCCCCGGACCGGACCTGTCGCTCGACCGATTCCTCGCCGACTACCGGCCGGATGCCGCCCTGCTGTCCGATTTCCGCGATTATGCCCAGGCCCGGGGCGATTCCTGCAACGACCGGCAGTGGCGCCTCGTCCGGCCGGCCCTCTCCCGGCAGTTCAAGGCGGCCGTCGCCCGGCAACGTTGGTCCGACGAGGGGTACTTCCGCACCCTCCATGCACAGGACCCCACCATCGCCAAGGCACTTGAGGTCGTCCGGGATCCCAAACCCTACCTCGTGCCGGCAGGACCCGGACCCGCCCGCCGGTAATCCCCCCGCCGCCCCTCCGGAAAGAAAACCTGCCGCCCCATGCGGACGACCGGAGTATTTTGTTAGATTTGAGCTGCTTTTTCCTATTGTTCAACAGACAGCTGATCGGGCTCACCGGCCGGAATATCCCCCGCCGTACCGTACCCCCGCCCCGGCCGCATCCTCCCCTCGAAGGAGGCCGGGCACGGGCCGGCACCCGGAAGCCGACTCCCGCCGGCCGTCCGGCCTGTCAAAACATCGAATACATGAGACAGACAAGACGAACCTTCATGCGACAAGCGGGCCTGGCCTCCGGTGCCGGCCTCCTCTACCTGTATGGTTGCGGTGCCGGTACCGAACCGTCCGCCGACCAAGCCGCCGACTCCGGTTCGGCTACCACCGGGGATATGTTCTTCAAGATCTCCCTCGCCCAGTGGTCGCTCCACCGCACCATCCGCGACCGCAAGGAACTCGACAACCTCGATTTCGCGGCGACCGCCCGCCAAACATACGGTATCGAGGCCATCGAATATGTCAACCAGTTCTTCATGGATAAGGCCCGGGATGCCGCTTATCTCGCGGAAATGAACAAACGCGCCGCCGACAACGGGGTCCGTCAACTCCTCATCATGGTCGACGGGGAAGGAGGCATGGCCGAAACCGACGGAAGCCTGCTCACCCAAGCCATCGAAAACCACTATAAGTGGGTCGATGCCGCCGCCACCCTCGGCTGCCACAGCATCCGCGTCAACGCCTTCAGCAGCAACCCGGATCCGGCCGCCGCCGCCGCCGCCGCCGCGGAAGGCCTCGGCAGGTTGGGCGAGTACGCCCAAAAGGCCGGTATCAATGTCATCGTCGAAAACCATGGCGGGTTCTCCTCCGACGGAGCCTGGCTCTCCGGGGTGATGAAGGCCGTCAATATGCCCAACGTCGGAACCTTGCCCGATTTCGGCAATTTCTGTATCCGCCGCGATAACAGCACCGGCAATCCCTGGGAAGGCGCCTGCGTGGAGGAATACGACCGCTACCAAGGGGTCGCCGAACTCATGCCCTTCGCCAAAGGGGTCAGCGCCAAATCCAATGTCTTCGACCCCGCTACCGGAAACGAGGTGCAGACGGATTTCATGCGCATGATGCAAGTGGTCAAGGACGCCGGCTATACCGGCTACGTCGGCATCGAATACGAAGGCGAAATCAGTGAGGACGAAGGTATCCGCCTCACCAAGGCCCTCCTGGAAAAAGTCGGCGCCGCCCTCGCCGGCTGACCATCCCGACAGCCGGGGCCCGGGCCCTGCCGCCCCGCGCCCCCGGCTGTCCTTCCTTCCTTCCTTCCCGGCCCACGGACCGGGAAAGAACTGCGCTAATGTTTCCAACCACGCATCCATGGTCATCGACGTCATCTTCCTCCTGATCGGTATCTGGGGCTTCTACCAAGGCTTCTCCCGCGGTATCATCACCACCGTATTCACCGTCTTCTCCATCGTGTTCGGACTGATGGCCGCCTTCAAGCTGTCTCCCGCCGCCACCCGCTTCCTCGAGACCGCCTTCCATTCCGACCACCCCTCCCTCTTCATCGCCGGCTTCCTCCTCGCTTTCCTCCTGACCATGATCCTCATCCGAATGGTCGCCCGATTCCTGGAAAAAACCCTCCGCTCCGCCAATATCAACTTTATCAACCAATTGGCCGGCGGTACCCTCCTGCTTACCCTCTATACCCTCGTGTTCAGCCTGCTGGTGTGGTTCGGCGACCAAGCTCATATCCTCACCCCGCAGAATACCCGCGACTCCATCTCCTATCCCTTCCTGCGCACCTTCCCCGGCAAGATGAAACAGGTGTATGTCTTCCTCGAACCCAGTTTCAAGGAGTTCTGGCAGGAAACGGTCCGCTTCATCGACCGCATGGAGACCTCCTCCCGACAACAGGACGGCCGCGACAAACCCACCATCTTCGATATCCCCGAGGAGGACGGCCGCTGATCGTAGCGCCCTCCGATGTTCTTAAAAAAAACAATTTTTTTTAAAAAATACGTTTTCGTTTACTATTAGCATCCTTTTTGCGAATTTTGAAACAAATTGTGTTTATATTCGGAAAACGGATGCCATGTACCTGAACAGCCATACGTATTACAGCCTGCGTTACGGGACGCTTTCGCCGGCCGACCTGGTGGCGGCGGCGGTACGACAAGGTATCGGTACCCTGGCGCTGACGGACATCAACAATACGTCCGCCATGGGGGAATTCGTACAGCGTTGCGAAGCGGCGGGTATCCGACCGGTCGCCGGTATCGATTTTTTCCGGGACGGGAAACGCCTCTACACCGGCATTGCCCGTAATTCGGAAGGCTTCGGCCTGCTCAACCGCTACCTGAGCCACCATTCCCTGAGCGGGCAGGACTTGCCTCCCGTCTTCGACCTTGCCAGCCTGGAGGGATGTACGGACGGCACCGAGCTCCCGCTGCGCATCATCTATCCCCGCCTGATACGGCCGCTCCCGCAGTTCCGGCCCTTCGAATTCCTGGGGGTCCGACCGGAACATGTACACCGCCTCTTTTCTTCCGAGGTGCGGCATCACCCTGATAAGTTGTTGTTATTCAGTCCGGTTACATTTCTGGACGAAGCCGGATACGAGTTGCACCGGGTGTTGCGGGCCATGGACCGCAACACCTTGCTGACCATGTTGCCCCCGGATGCGACGGCCCCGCCGACCGAGCTGCTGCATCCGCCGTCGATACTGGCCGGTTTCTACGCCTGCTATCCGGCCATCATCGCGAACACCGAACAGCTGCTGTCCGAATGTTCCATCCGCCTGGTGCGGGGCCTGGGGGTGAACCGGCGGACGTTCACCGGCAGCAAGGACGGGGATGAGGCCCTGCTGGGGAAACTGGCGAGCGCCGGCTATGCCCGGCGCTACGGTCCGGCGGCGGCGGTACCGCCGCCGTCGATCGGTGCGGCCCCACCCGGTCACCAACGCCTGCTGACGGAGCTGCGCGTCATCCGCGAGATGGATTTCTGCGCCTACTTCCTCATCACCTGGGATATCGTCCGGTATGCCCAAAGCGCCGGCTACCACCATGTCGGCCGGGGGAGCGGGGCCAACTCACTGGTTGCCTATTGCCTGGGCATCACGGATGTGGATCCCCTCGAACTCGACCTTTACTTCGAGCGGTTCATCAACCGGCACCGACCCTCCCCCCCCGATTTCGACATCGATTTTTCCTGGGACGAACGCGACGACGTGACGGACTATATCTTCAAACGCTACGGTCGCGACCATACCGCCCTGCTGGCCACCTACAGCACCTTCCAGTTCCATGCCGCCGTACGCGAAACGGGAAAAGTGTTCGGATTGCCGAAGGCGGAGATAGATGCCCTGGCGGACGCGGTGCTGCAGACGGCCGGCACCCCGGACGTCCGGTACTGGGGCAAGGAGGGCGCGCTGGAACGGACGGCGGCCGATCCCCCGGCCACCGGCCATGCCCATGCCGCCCTGGTCCTGCCCTTCGCCCGTCGCCTCCACGGCTTCCCCCACCACCTCTCCATCCATGCCGGCGGCGTCGTCATCTCCGAAAGGCCGCTGTACGACCATACCGCCTTGCTGCTCATGCCCAAGGGCTTCCCGATCTGCCACATCGACATGCACCATGCCGAAGACATCGGCTTCCACAAGTTCGATGTGCTGAGCCAACGGGGCCTGGGCCATATCAAGGAGACGGTCGAACTGGTCCGGCGGAACAAGGGCATGGCCGTGGATGTCCACGACCTGCCCCGGATCAAGGCCGACGCACGGGTTCGGGCCCAGCTCCGCAGCGGCCGCTGTATCGGCTGCTTCTATATCGAAAGCCCCGCCATGCGAGGATTGCTCCGCAAACTACGCTGCGAGGAATACGTCCATCTGGTTGCCGCCAGCAGCATCATCCGACCCGGTGTGGCGAAATCGGGCATGATGAAGGAGTATATCCGCCGCTTCCATGCTCCCCACGCCTTCGAATACCTCCACCCGGTCTTTCGCCAACACCTGGGGGAAACCTTCGGCGTGATGGTGTACCAGGAGGACGTGATGAAAATCGTCCACCATTTCGCCGGCTTGGGCCTCGACGAAAGCGATATGCTGCGGCGCCTCATGAGCGGGAAACGCCGGGAAGGAGACCAGTTCGAAGCGTTGCGGCAACGTTTCTTCGACAATTGCCGGACGCTCGGCCACCCGGAGGAACTGGCCCTGGAGGTCTGGCGACAGGTGGAAAGCTTCGCCGGTTATTCCTTCTGCAAGGCCCATTCCGCCAGCTTCGCCGCCGAAAGTTTCCAAAGCCTCTACCTGAAGACGTATTTCCCCCTGGAGTTCATGGTCGCCGTCATCAATAATTTCGGCGGCTTCTACCGCACGGAAATCTATTTCCACGAAGCCCGCATGGCCGGCGCCTCCATCCATGCCCCCTGCGTCAACCACAGCGAATATCCGACCACCCTGTACGGCGACGACCTCTACACCGGCTTCGTCCACCTGGCCGGCCTGGAACGGGCGGTGGCGGACCGCATCGTCCGGCAACGCCGGACAGGAGGCCCCTACCGCAGCCTCGCGGATTTCGTCAACCGGGTGGAGATCGCAGCCTCCCAACTGGAGATCCTGATCCGTATCGGTGCCTTCCGTTTCACCGGCATGGGGAAATGCGCGCTGATGTGGGAAAAAAACGCCGTCTTCCAACCCCGCACAGCCATCGGTACGGGTACCGGGACCGGGATGCTTTTCGATGTGGAAACCCAATGGGGCGATGCCGGTCGCTTCGAACTGCCCCCCCTGTCGGAAAACGAGCTCGACCAGGCCTTCGATGAGATCGAACTGCTCGGCTTCCCGCTTTGCTCGCCTTTCGACCTGCTGGCCGAACCGGCTCCGGCCGCCGAAGGGGTGACGGCCGGCCAGCTCCCTTCCCTGACCGGCCGCATGGTCGTCCTCATCGGCTATTATGTCACCCGCAAGGACGTCCGGACCGTCCAGGGCTCCCTCATGAACTTCGGTACCTGGCTGGATCGGGACGGACATTTCTTCGATTCCGTCCATTTTCCCGAGGTCTTGAAAAGATTTCCGTTCCGGGGGCGGGGGGTCTATCGGGTCACCGGCCGCGTGGCTTCGGAATATGGTTTCCCTTCCGTCGAGGTCGTGCACATGGAACGCCTCCCCTGGAAAAGGGACTTGCGCTATGCGGACTGAGCCCTTGCAGGAAACAGCGGGACCGCATGCACCCGCTGCGCGCGCCGATGTCCTGGTACCGGTCTCGCCGGTAAAGCGGGCTTGCTCCGATTGGGTCGGTAACATCCTCCGACTTCGGGGGCGGCAGGTTCCGCCGCATCACCGGTGCCGCCTGCCCGGTATCCCATCTTTCGCACCTAAAAAACCAAATCGAATATTTTGATGGCAAGGTTCGCATGATTTCATAAAAACGTAACCTGCTCATAAACAAAGGTTTTTTACGGCGCTTCCCGCTTTCTGGACAGGGCGGCCGGGGG
>CAZNLJ010000057.1:0-25382 GCA_964573725.1 uncultured Saprospiraceae bacterium | reverse complement strand
AAACCTCGAAGGTTTGGTAAACGGCGGCGACGGGACGTACCTCCACCAAATCGCAAAGGCTTGGTAAACGGCTTTTATCCCGGGCGGGAATCGGATCAGCAATTCCGCCGGAACGGACGTTTACTAAACCTCTAAGGTTTGGTAAACGTAATCTGGCGGGACGTAAGTTCACCACATCGCATAGGTTAGGAAAACGGCTTCGGCTACCCCGAGCGGGAATCGGATCAGGAATTCCGCCGGGACGGACGTTTACTAAACCTATAAGGTTTGGTAAACGTAATCTGGCGGGACGAACGCTCACCGCATCGCAAAAATTTAGCGCCTATCCAAGGATTTCGGATAGGCGCTAGGGGTGGTTCCGTCTCCCCGCGGAATCGTACCAAAGCCGGTCGTCCCTCCACGGGGAGGGCGCCGTCCGGTCAGGCTGGCGGGCCGGTGTATATCTACATCCGCGGCGGCATGTCGGGTTGAGGACCCGTACATCGACCCCTTCCTGTACCGGTCATTACCGGACCATTCCGGACATCAGCGTATCAAGGTCACATCACCGGAAACGATTTCAATACGGCCGTCGATGAACTCGACGGTGGCGAACCAGGAAAACACATCCGGGTTCATGGGTTTCCCGCGGTAGAACCCGTCCCAACCATGGGTCGGGTCATTGGGTTTGAAGTCGAAAAACGAGTGGACCGTTTCCCCCCAGCGGCTGAAGACGAGGAAGGATTTGACTTGCAGGACACTTTCCGGGTCGGAGAAAATCATGAACCGGTCGTTGGCGCCGTCCCCGTTCGGGGAGAATGCGGAGGGAACGAACAAACCGCCGCGTTTATCGACCCGGAGCAACAGGGTGGCAGTTTCCTGGCAGCCGTCCACCGTTGTCACCGTCACCTTGTAGAGAGTGGTCACGAGGGGGGAGGCAATGGGGTCCAGGCAATCCGCGCAGGACAGGCCGGTGGCGGGGAACCAGCTGACGGTGGCGATTTCCGCCGGTAGCAGGTTGGTGAGCGCCACGACCTGGTAGCTGTCGCCCAGCAAAATTGAGGCGGAAGACTCCAGGCTGACCGTCAGTTCCGTCGCTTCCTCCACCAGGGCTTCCGCTTCATCCTCGCAGCCCCGGGCGTCCTGGACGACGACGGCGTAAAGGCCGGCCGCCAGGCCATTGAACACGGGGTTGGAGGAAAAGGAATTGCCGCCGTCGACGGAATAGACGTAGGGCGGGTCCCCACCGAAGGAGGCGGAGAAATCGATGCTACCCTTGGAACCCGAACAGCGGGGTTGCAGCACCTCCGACTGGAGGGTCGGGGCTTCCTGTCCGACGGAGACCTGGTCGGAATCCGTGCAACCGTTGTTCAGGTCGGTGACCGTCAGGAAATAAATGCCCGGTGCACCGACGGGAGCTTGGGCGGAATTACCGCCGGGAAGGGCTTGGCCGGTTGCATTTGTCCAGGCGAATGCAAGGGGGCCGGAACCGGAGGAGCCGGCGCCATCCAGGAGGTCGGAGCCCTGCAGGCAATCGAGGAGGAAATCGGTGCCGGCATCCGCATCGGGTGCCGTCACATCCTGGGTCACGACCGATTGGGCACTCCCTGTACAACCGTTGGAAGGTTGGGTGACCACGAGCCCATAGGTGCCCGGTTGGTCGACCAGGGGGGTGGCGGAGAGTTCCCCGGAGCCGATATTGCCATCGGTGGTGGTCCAGGAGAAAGCATAGGTGCCGGGCGGCGAGACCGAGGCGAGGAGTGCGACCTCGTCCACCGTACAGGTCAGCAGTGCCGGCGGGGCGATAGTCACCTGTGGGGCGGTGATATCCTGGCCGACGGCGACCTGGTCGGAAGCGGTGCAACCGTTGGCGGAGTTCGTCACGGTCAGGACGTAGGTACCGGGTTGGTTGACCACCGGGGTCGGGGAGGAAGCTCCGGAGAGGATATTGCCGTCGGTGGTCGTCCAAACGTAGGAGAAAAGCGGGCCGTTGGTGCTGCCCGACCCATCGAGGGAGAGGGTCGGCTGGAGACAGGTCAGCGGGGTGGCGGAGCCGGCCTCGGCGGCGGGAGTCAGGATGTCCTGGAGGACGGAGACCTGGGCGGAGGCAGAGCAGCCATTGGTATTGTCCGTAACTACCAGGACGTAGGTGCCAGGTTGGTCGACCGAGGGGGTCGGGGTGTCGGCCCCGGAGAGGATATTGCCGTCCGGGGAGGACCAGGCGAAGGAAAAGTTCGTTCCGGAGGAACTGCCGTTGCCATCGAGCGACACGGTGGTCGTGGTGCAGGTCAGGGTAGCGGGTGGTGCGGCGGCGGCGACGGGTGGGGTGGTATCGAGGAAGAGCGAAACCGAATCCGAGTTGGTGCAACCGGTGGAGAGGTTGGTGACGGTCAGTGTATACAGGCCGGGCTGATCGGCTTGTGCGGACAGGGAGTTTTGACCGGAGAGGATATTACCGTCGGCAGTCGACCAGAGGTAAGCGATCTGGCTGCCGGTTTCGGAGCCGGTTCCCTGGAGCGGGGCGACGGTTTGGCTACAGGAAAGCATCAGCGGGGCAGCGGCCTGTGCGGCCGGGGGGGAGGTCTGTGCCACCACGGTCACACTGGAGAGGCTGGTGCAGTTGGTCAGGGTATTGGTGATGGCGAGCAGGTAGGATCCCGGGGCGTCCACGACAGGGAAGGGGGAGTTGCCGCCGGAGAGGATATTGCCGTTGGTGGTGGACCATTGGTAAAGGAAGGCCGGTCCGGAGGAAGAGCCGTCCGCATCCAGGGTGACCGACCCGACCAGGCAGGTGAGGGGAGCGGGCGCGGCGGTGACGATGGTCGGCAGGTCGTCATCCTGGGTGATGGTCACCGCATCGTCGGCGGTACATCCGTTGGAGAGGTCGGTGACGACGAGCGTATAGGTACCCGGTGCGTTGACGGTCGGGGTGGCGGTAAGGCTTCCGGAGGCAATCTGGCCGTTGAGGGTGGACCACAGGTATTGGAAATTCGGGCCGTTGCTGCTGGCGCTGCCATCCAGCGCCAGTTGCGAGACGGCGCAGGAGAGCTGGGCGCCGGGGCCGGCGACGGCGACCGGGGCGAGGGTATCCAGGCCGATGGTGACGGTGGCGGCGGTGCTGCAGCCGTTGGACAGGTCGGTGACGACCAGGGTATAATCACCGGGCAGGTTAACGGTCGGCGTCAGGGAATCGGAGCCGGAGACGATCCCCGGGCCCTCCCAGGCATAGCCGATGGCGGGGCCGCCGGAGCCGGATCCCAGGAGGTTCAGCGCCGGCTCATCGCAGGTCAGGACGGCGGGAGGGCCGGCATCGGCGGCGGGGGCGGCCAGGTCCTGCAGGACCTGGACCGACGTGTCGGCGGTACAGCCGTTGGCCGGATTGGTGACCAGCAGGGTGTAGGTGCCGGGGGAGCCGACCAGGGCCGTTGCGGTGGTATCCGGTCCGAGGAGGGAGCCGCCGTTGGAAGCCGACCAGAGGAAGGACAGGGCGGGGCCGGAGCCGGAGCCGTCCAGGGTCAGCGTATCGGTGGTGCAGTCCAGGGCGGGAGGAGGGGTGACCGAGGCGATGGGCGGCAGGTTGTCTGCGGAGACGGATAGGGAAGCGGTGGCGGTGCAACCGTTGTCCGTTTGGGTGATGGTGAGTGTGTACGTACCCGGTGCGGAGAGGATGGCGGTGGAGTCCTGGGTGCCGCCCTGGAACAGGCCATTGGCCGTGGCCCATTGGAAAGAGAGGCCGGTACTTGTGCCGGAGGACAAGAAGGGGGCCACCACAGCGACCGAATCTGAGCAGGACAGGACCGGGTCGGGTGGCAGGACGAAGGCCGGAGCGGCCGTATCCTGGGTCACGGTGACCGTCCCGGTGCTTTCGCAATTGTTGGCCGGGTCGAGGATGGTCAGGGAGTAGGTGCCGGGTGCGTCGACCAGGGGCGTCAGCGAGTCGGCGCCCGAGACGATATGGCCGTCGGCGGTGGACCAGGTGTAGGAGAAGCCCGTCCCCTGGCTGGAGGCGGTGGCGTCGAGGACAATTTCAGGGACGGTGCAGGTCAGGTCGGCGGCCGGGAGGATGACGACCGTCGGGGTACCGGCGTCCTGGGTGACCGCCACGGCCGTTTCCGCGGAACAGCCGTTGGCGAGGTCCGTGACGGTGAGCGTGTAGGTGCCTGGGGCGCCGGCGGTGGCCGAGGCCGAATTCGCCCCGTTGAGGAGCAGTCCGTCGGACGTCGACCAGGCGAAGGAGAAGTTGGCCGGATTGCCGTCGACGGAGCCGGTGAGGCCGACGGAAGTCGTGTTGCAATCCAGTTGACCGCTGGCGGAGGCGCTGATGGTCGGCCCGGACAGGTCTTGGGTGACCGTCACGGAAGCCAGGGATTGGCAGCCGTTGGCGGTATCGGTGACGGTCAGCGAGTAGGTACCCGGCTGGGAAGCCTGGAGGAGGTTGGACGATTCCGGCAGGGGCATGTTGTTGAAGGACCATCCGTAGAGGATATTGGGTCCGGCGGCGGAGCCGCTGCCGTTGAGGGTCAGGATGGTGTCCTGGCAATTCAGGTTTTGGGGCGTTTGAATCTGGGCGATGGGCAGGCTGTTGTCGAGCGTCACCTCGGTGGTGGCGCTATGGGTGCAACCGTTGGTGGTGTCGGTGACGACGAGGGTGTAGGCGCCGGCCTGGTTGACCGTCGGGGCGGTCGTCAGTTCCCCGGAGACGATACCGGGGCCGGACCATTGGTACAGGAAAGGAGGGCCGGCGGAGGAGAGCGAGCCGTCGAGGGTGATTTCCGAGAGGAGGCAGCTCAGTTCCCCGCCGATGGCGATGGCGAGGGGGAGTTCGTAGTTGGCGAACACTTCCGTGGAAACGGAGGCGGTACAGCCGTTGTCCGTATTGGTGACCGTCAGTACGTAGGATCCCGGCAGGTTGACCGAGGCATTGAGCGCATTGGCCGGGCCGGTGATACCGGGTCCGGACCACAGGTAGGAGATGGCGGGGCCTTCCTCGGACCCGGTGCCCAGCACCTGGACGTTGGTCAGGATGCAGGTGAGGAGGGAGGGGGCATTGGCCACGGCATTGGGGAAGGCGAAATTTTCCGGGATGGAGGCGCTGGCGCTGGCGGTACAGCCGGCGGCATCCGTGACGGTGACCGCATAGGTGCCGCCGGCGAGTCCGGCGGGGTTCTGGACATTGCCGATGCCATTGTTCCAGAGGAAATCGAAAGGTTGCGTCCCGCCGTTGACGGACACCTCGATGCTGCCGCCGGTGGGGTTCAGGCAGTCTGCGCCGCCGTTGGGGGTGGCGGAGATATCCAGGCTGGCGATGGATGCCACGGTTTCCTCCAGGACGAAGGTGCAGCCTTCCGAATCGGTCACGGTGACCGAATAGGTGCCGGCGGGAAGATTGGTGGCGGATTGTTGGTTTGGAGCGCCGTTGCTCCATTCATAGGAATACGGCGAAGATCCGCCGGAGGGGAAGACGGAGATGGTACCGTTGCCGGTGCAGCCGGCGGGGGTGGAACTGGCGTTGGCTTCCAGGTTGCTCATGATGACGGCGGCGATGCCGGCGACGGCGCCCTGGCAGTTGCCGGTGACGGAGGTGACGCTTTCCAGTTGGTAGGTGCTGACGGAGGACACCTGGAAGACGTAGGGGTTGTCATTGGTGACGATCGGCGGTTGCGGGACACCGTCCAGTTGCAGGACGAACTCCCAGGGGCCTTCCCCGGTGAACTGGATGCTGACATCGACGGCCGAGTTGGGGTTGCCGGGGCAAAGCAGGCCCCCGCCGCTGAGGATAGCGGTGGGAATGGGGGAGACGGAGACATTGCTGGTGGCCGTGGCGGTGGTGCCGCAGGCATCCGTGACGGTCACGGTGTAGCTGCCGGAGGAAGTCGGGACAATCGCTAGGACCGGGCTCGTGCTGCCCCCGTCCCAGGCGAAGGTGTAGGGATTATTGGGGATGCCGCCGTCCACGACCGGTTCCAGGACGATGGGGATGCCTTCGCAGACCTGGAAATCCGGCAGGGAGGCCTCGAGGGGTGGGGGGTCGTGGATTTCGATCTCCATGTCCAGGCTGCTGCAGGAGCAGGAATTGGTGATGGAGAGGATGATGGTCTCGATCCCTTCCGGGATGTTGTCGTTGAAGACGTTGATGGGGACTTGCCAGGAGGTCACGCCGGGCGGGATGACGACCGAGCCGGAGAGTGGCACGTAATCTTCGCCGGGGGTGGCGGTGGAGTTGGGGGAGATGGTATAATCGAGGACCAGGGGCAGGTTGATGTCGCCGCCGGCGCGGTTGAAGATGATGAAGCCGTCGTTGCAGTTTTCGTAGATGACATTGGTACCGGTGGTGACGGCGGACGCTTCCCCGACGCCGGTGCCCCCTGCGCTGAAGCTGTTGGCGCGCAGGAAGACGGCGGAATCATAGATGCCGTCGCCGACATCGGCGACCATGAGGCGGATGCGGTAGGTTTCGCAGGGGATGACGTTGGCCACGGCGGTGAGCAGGGTGGTGAAGCCGTCGAACTGGATGTCGTCCATATTCCAGGTGCTGCCGCAATTGGATTGGTTGCCGACGAAATAGCCGCTGTTGGTGACCGGGTTGACATTGTTGATCGAGACGTTGAGGGAAGTGCCGGGGAGAATGGAGATATTCTGGCCGTTGGAGGAAAAACCGCCGTTGATGCCGGGGCCGCTGATGAAGAAGCCGAACACGTCGTTGAAGCCCGAGTTGTTAGGGGGGGCGTATTCGCAGTATTCCTCGGAGGCGAAGACATAATCGAACTCGATGGTGTTGATGGTCGGTTGGAAGTCGAATTCGATGCCGGTGACATCATAGAGGTTTCCGCCGGTGAGGATGGCGAGGTCCGGGTCGGCACCGCCGCCGCCGGCGTTGTTGCCGGCGCTGTTGGAGTTGTTGGGGCCGGGGGCGTTGTTGATGCTGCCGGAGGAGATGATGACCCCATCGTCGATAAAGATGGAGGCGCCGCCGTTGGAGAAGGTGCCTTTGGAGCCTGCGGGCCCGATTCCGGCTACGTTGTTGACATCGAAGCAACCGCCGCCGATGAAGACCTCCTGGATGAGGTGTTGGTCGGAAAAGCCGCCGGCGACGGTGAGGTTGGCCAATTTGGAGAGCGGGGAGGGTTTGGCTTCGGTTTCACGGGCGACGGACAGGCGGGCGGGGCTGTCCGGGCAGCCGGCGGCGGCGGGCGGGGCATGCAGGACCAGTTCCACGCAGGTTTGGTCGGGGGAGAAGGAGAAGGTGGCGCCGGCCTGTCCGGTGGCCGGGAACGAGAGCGAGGCCTGGCAGCCGTCCGCCCGGGAAGCCCAGACGGTGTAGGTTTCCGCCGGAACGAGCCCGCACAGCAGCACGGACCGTTGCGGGAGGCCGTCGAGGTCGACATCCTGCCGCCACTTATCCTGGGTGAGGGTCACCCGGAGGGGTTTCGTCGGGAGCGAAGGTGCCTGGGCGGGGACCCACAGGGGTGACCCCAGGAGGAGCAGCAGGCAAAAGCGGGCAATTGTGTTCATTTTCATCAGCTCGTCTTTGTGTCGAATGGTTGGGAACGGTGGGATCCGGACCACTTATGTAGGTTTTTCCATGGGATGCGGGTTGTATCGGACGCCGGGTCGAGGACGCCGGCATGACCGACCGGAATTGCCGACCCGACGCGGCCATGGGAGGCGGAGGAGGTGCCGGATACTGCGGGGGCGGACGCTCCCGGCGTATCGGGCGGTCCGGCGGGAGGCGGGGCCAGTCCCGTCGACCGGAAGGGGATGCCCTCCGGGCGGAAAAGCCGTTGTGCCGGTGGGTGGGTGTGGTCGGACAGAGTCGTCAAAAGTAAGGATAAAACAGGAAAAAAAAGAAGAACCGCATATTGTTTTACAAAATGCGGACAAGTCGGGAGAAAGGAAGGTTCCGGCGGGTGGAACCGGATGGGGGGATACGGTATCAGGGGAGGGCTTGCAGGCGGAACCGGAAGCGGAGCCGTTCGCCGTTCCGGCGGACGGTCAGGCGGATTTCCCGGCCGTTTTTTCCGGCCAGGCGGTGTTGGATGCGGGAGAGGGACCGGAAATGGGCGGGGAACCCGTCCAGGCGGAGCAGTTCGTCGCCGGCCTGCAGGCCGGCGACGGCGGCCGGGGATCCCGGTACGACGGCATGGAGGGTGAAGGTGTTGAGTCGGAGGTCGGTGGCGATGACGACCAGGCCGCTCTTGTCGTAGGGTGGTTGTTTCCGGAAGCGGCGGTTGGGGAGGTAATGGAGGGTTTGTCCGGGGTAATCGATGAGCAGGTGGAAGCGTTGCAGGATACCGTTTCCGATGATTCCGTGTCGGGAGAAGCGGAGGCTGGAATCCATGGTCACCGGCTGGTCGGGCACGGTTTGGAAGTTGGTGAGGATGGTCCGGAGGGTGTCCTGGCCCCAGGTCAGCGAATGGACCCGGCCCAGGTATCCGAAGAGGTAGCCGCCGAGGCCGGCCCCGATATGTCCGGTCAGCAGGTGCGGGGGGAGGGCCAGGCTCGGGTGGGTCTCCGTATCCAACAGGAGGGAGAGCATGGCGCCGGAATCCAGGAGCAGGCGGACGGGCACGGTGGTGTCCCCCTGCAGGGACAGGAAGGTCTCCAGGTAGGGTTTGTGGCGTTTGATGTCGAGCGGCGCTTGCCGGAAGCGTTTGGGTGGGGCGAACTTGTCCGTCCGGCGAATGAAGGAGACCACCTTTTTTTCGAAATTGAACTGGACGGCGAGGTGGCGGAAGACATCGGCGCCAAGGATGCCGTGGATTTCGATCCCGGTGATTTCATCGAGGCGGAGGTAATCCTCCGCGAGGACGAGCATGGCGTGGTTGGGGATGTCCATGGTCTGTTCGCGGAAGGCGTTGCCGCCCCGCAGGGTGAGGTCGACATCGCGGACCAGGTAGGCCAGGAGCTCGGTCTGCATATCCGCGCCCATGATCCGGAACTCCCGTTCGTAGGTGGCACCGAGCAGGTCCGTCAGTTGCCTTTTGGCCAGGATGGTGTGTTCGGCGCCGGTATCGAGGATAAAGCGGAGCGGGAGGAAGTGGTCCAGGGTGACTTCGACGAGGATGAGGTTCTGTTCGAAGGTGAAGGGGATGTCGATACGGTCTTCCCGTTGCCAGTCGATACCGCCGACCGGTTGGGCGCCGGCGGGAAAAGCCAGGGGCAGCAGCAGTGTGACGAGCAGGGCCGTGGGATACCGGAGATGCATGCCGGGGTTGTTTGCATACGATAACAAACCAAGGCCGAAAAAGGGTCGCGGAAAAGACGATTTCGAGAAGAAACGGCGGGAATCGGACGGGGGAATGCCGGAAGGGCAGCAAAAAAGGTGTTTCGATCGTTCCGATATAAGTTTGGATATATTTGAACAAAACAGAACAAAAGGGATATTTTTCCGAATCAAATGATTTATTTCTATCGAAAAGGTGTCATCCGGGCTTGTTTCTTGGTCAATTCATCCGAATTTATGATTTTTGCGCGTCCAATTCGAATTTCGGCATTAAGGGGAGAAGCCGGTGTATGGGCCGGCCAAGCGACAGGGAATCATTTCTATTCTATCGATATTTTCGGATTTCATTTTTCTAACTAAACCTAAATTGATGTATGAAACTTACGTTCGACAACATGACTAAATGCCTGTTGCTGCTGCTGGTGGCCATGGGCATGAGTTCGCTGGCCATGGCCCAGCGCACGGTCAGCGGCAAGGTGACCGACGCCGAATCCGGCGATCCGCTCATCGGTGCCAACATCCTGGTGATCGGCACCAGTGCCGGTACGATTACCGACATCGACGGTTCCTACCAGTTGGAGGTGCCGGCGGGTGCGACCGAGCTGGAATTCACGTACACGGGTTTCGCCTCCCAGCGGATCACCCTCGGTGTAGGCAACGTATACGACGTGGCCATGTCGGCGGGTTCCCTGCTGGACGAAGTGGTGGTGGTCGGTTACGGCACCCAGCGCTCCAAGGAAGTGACCAGTGCCGTCGCCAGCGTCAAGGCCGAGGATTTCAACCAGGGCCAGGTCAACGACCCCTTGCAGTTGGTGCAGGGTAAGGTGGCGGGTCTCCAGATTTCCCAGCCGGGCAGCGACCCCAACGGGGAAGCGACGGTCCGGCTCCGGGGGTTGAGCACCTTGGGTGCGAACACCTCCCCGCTCGTCATCATCGACGGGGTCATCGGGGCATCCCTGCAGACCGTCGACCCGAACGACATCGAGTCCATCGATGTCCTCAAGGACGGTTCCGCCGCCGCCATCTACGGTTCCCGGGCCTCCTCCGGGGTCATCATCATCACCACCAAGAAAGGGGTGGGTGGCAAGACCAACGTGGACTACAACGGTTACGTCACCATGGAAGGCATCGCCAAGCGCGTGCCGGTGGCCGACCGCGAGGAGTTCCTGCGCCTGCGCGGAATCGGTCTGAACAATTTCTTTGATTCCGGCGAGGCGGCCAGCCGCCTGCAGGCACTCGATTTCGGGGAAGACACCGACTGGATGGGCCTGGTCACCCGCAACGCCATCTCCCACGTGCACAACCTCTCCATGTCCGGCGGCGTGGGCAAGACCACCTACCGGGCGGCCTTCAACGTGCGGGATATCGACGGTATCGGCATCAACTCCGGCTTCAACCAGCTCAACGGCCGTCTCAACCTTTCCCAAAAGGCACTGGACGACCGGCTGACCATCGGCCTGAACGTCTCCGCCACCGAACGCAAATCCGAGTTCGGTTTCCGGGAAGCCTTCCGGTATGCCACCCTCTACAATCCGACGGCCCCGGCCCGCTGGTCCGACATCGCCGGCTCCCCCCGCTATGATGCGGCCCTGGATGCCAAGTACGGCGGATACTTCCAGCAGGAAAACTTCGACTACTTCAACCCGCTCGCCATCGCCGAACAAAGTGTCAACGACGGTTCCCAGAAGGACCTCCTCGTGAGCATCCGCGGCGATTACGAACTGACGAAGGGCCTGACGGTCTCCGCCAGCTATTCCCAGCAGAAGGAAAGCGACATCTTCGGACAATTCTATCCGAGCAACGCCTACTTCCGCGGCTTCAACGAAAAAGGGGTCGCCAGCCGGCAGACCCAGGACCGCAGCACGGAACTCTTCGAATCCACCGTCAACTATACGGCGGAATTCGGCAAGAACAGCCTCCAGTTGCTGGGTGGATACTCCTTCCAGGAGTTCAACACCCAGGGCTTCAGCGCCAATGCCACCCGCTTCATCACCAACGACCTCTCCTACAACAACCTGAACTTCGGCCAGCGTGCCGCCCTGGGCGACCCGGCCGCCGTCAGCTCCTTCCAGGAGGAATACCGCGTCATCGGCTTCTTCGGCCGTGCCAACCTGAATATCGACGACACCTACTACCTCACGGCCTCCGTCCGCCGCGAAGGTTCCACCCGCTTCGGGGAAGGAAACAAGTGGGGTGTGTTCCCGGCTTTCTCCGCCGGGATGGACATCAACAAGCTGGCCCAGATCGACGGGGTGGACAACCTCAAGCTCCGCCTCGGCTACGGCCTCACCGGGGCAATCCCGCCGTCCAGCTACCTCTCCCAGTTCACCTACACCCGCCAGGGCAACTTCTTCTACAACGGCGCCTTTGTCCCGGCCATCGGTCCTTCCCGCAACGCCAACCCGGACCTGAAGTGGGAAACCAAGGGCGAGTTCAACGCCGGTCTGGATTTCGCATTCATGGATTACAAGGTGACCGGTTCCGTCGACTATTTCAACCGGACCACCAACGACCTGATCTATTTCACGCCGGTCCCGGTTCCGCCGAACTTCGCTTCCCGTACCTGGGCCAACCTCGAGGACGTCGCCCTCAAGACCTCCGGTCTGGAACTGTCCATCGGTTACACCCATACCGCCAGCTCCTTCAGCTGGGAACCGCGCCTGGTGTTCTCCACCTTCCGCACCATCCTCGACACCGTGGATGCAGACAATCCGACCTACCAGTTCTTCCAGGGCGGCAATGCCGTCACCTATGATTTCGCCACCTCCCCGGGTGCGCCCGGCCAGAACGACGACCCGACCATCGGGGTGTTCGGCGGTTCCGAAATCGGCCAGATTGTCGGCCCGGTCTACACCGGCGTCGATGAGAACGGCGACTGGGTGTTCCAGGATGTGGACGGCGACGGTACGCTCGAAATCGGAGTCGGCGGCGATGACCGCGCCGTCATCGGCAACGGCCTCCCGGATTTCTCCCTCGGTATCTCCAATACCTTCCGCTTCGGCAACCTCGATTTCAACTTCTTCCTGCGCGGTGATTTCGGCCATGACCTGGTGAACATGTACCGCAACTTCTACGAGACGCTGGGCAATACGTCCTCCCGTCCGATCGAAAACCAGGTCATCACCTCCGAATTCAGCGAGTCGCTCTTCGGCCAGCCGAAGTTCTCCAGCTATGCCGTGGAAAAAGCTTCCTTCCTCTGCCTGGACAACGCCACCGTCGGCTACAACCTGAAGCTCGCCGGCAACCGCCCGCTCCGCCTGTTCCTGACGGGCCGGAACCTGTTCTACATCACCAACTACACCGGTGTGGACCCCAACGTCCGCTTCGTGGATACGGGGGATGCCGACAACGGCGGCCAGAGCTTCCGCAACGATCCCCTGGCACCGGGCCTCGACCGCCGGAACACCTACTTCCGTTCCTACTCGGTCAGCTTCGGTGTGAACCTCGGATTCTGATTTCCGGAACAATTCCGGCCTGACGTTGTTAGGTCATTGCGTTCCGGACGAAGTCCAACACTAAACCTTTAAATAAAGATTTTTAGTCATGAAGATTAAAATTTTCAATAAGTTACTGTTGGCTGGCGCGTTGGTGGTGTTCTCCACCCAGTCTTGTACCGACCTGGACGAGACGCCCTTCAGCGAGTTGACCAACGATACGTTCCCTACCACGGAAGAGCAGTTCATCTCCGCCCTGGGGGCCACGTACACCAGCCTCTACGGCTTCGCCAACCACGGCGGCCTGTTCTCCATGAACGAGGTTTCCTCCGATGAGATCATGATCCCGCAACGCGGTTCCGACTGGTTCGACGGCGGTATCTGGCTGCGGGTACACCGCCACCAGTACACCTCCAACGAAGGCTCCGTCGCCGGTGGCTGGAACTTCCTCTACGGCGGTATCAACAACTGCAACCGGGTCATCGCCCTCTTCGAAACCCTGGTCTCCGAGGGCAAGGTCTCCACGGAACAGGCGGCCAGCTTCGTCGGCGAAGTCAAGGTGCTCCGCGCCATGTTCTACTACTGGCTGCTGGATTCCTACGGCAACGTTCCGATCGTGACCAGCTTCGCGGATTCCGAGCCGAACCCGGCGACCCGGTCCCGTTCCGAAGTGTTCGCTTTCGTCGAAAACGAACTGCTGCAGAACGTCCCGAACCTGACCAAGAAGGTCGACGGCTCCACGTATGCCCGGATCAACTATTATGTCGGCCAAGCCCTGTTGGCCAAGCTGTACCTGAACGCGGAGGTCTACACGGGCTCCCCGCGGTGGGCGGATGCCGCCGCCGCTTGCAACGAGGTCATCAACTCCGGCGTCTACAGCCTGGAGGGTAACTACTTCGCCAATTTCAACGCCCGCAACGACGCCAGCAAGGAGAATATCTTCGTCATCCCTTACGACAGGAACCAGGCCACCGGCTTCAACCTGCCGGCCATGACGCTGCACTACAGCAGCCAGGAGACGTTCAACCTGACTTTCCAGCCCTGGAACGGCTATTGCACCCTGCAGGAATTCTACGATGCCTATGAGGACGGTGACGTCCGCAAAGGGGAGTTCGGCAACCAAAAGGTCCGCGGTAACTTCCACGCCGGCCCGCAGTACAAGGCCAATGGCATCGACCGCGTACTCGATAGTTCCGCCGACGACCCGGATGGTCCGGAACTCAATTTCACGCCGGAAATCAACGCCCTCGAACCCAACGCCCACCGCCAGGCCGGTGCCCGTGTCGGTAAGTTCGAATTCGTATCCGGTGCTACGGAAAACCTGGACAACGACTTCCCGCTCCTGCGTTATGCCGACGTCCTGCTGATGCGTGCCGAAGCGCTCTGGCACCAGAACAACGGGGACGCCGAAGCGCTCGCCCTGGTCAACCAGGTCCGCCAGCGTGCCGGCATCGACGGTTTCGCCAGCCTTACGCCCGACGACCTGCTGGCGGAACGCGGCCGCGAAATGTTCTACGAAGGCTGGCGTCGCCAGGACCTGATTCGTTTCGGCAAGTTCACTTCCCCCTGGGCCTTCAAACCGGCTTCCGAAGATTGCAAGACCATCTTCCCGATCCCGGCCGAACAGATCCAGGCCAACCCGAACCTCGTGCAGAATCCCTGCTATTGATCGGTTCGCCGAAACGATGGTTTTTCCGCCGACCACCGGCCGGCCAAGGGGCTTCCTCCCGGTAGCATATACCGCCGGAAGCCGCCCCCCGGCCGCTGTGTAGGGCCGGAAATCCTTCCCTACAGAAAGCAAGCAGCCCCTCCGGTTGCTTGCTTTCTTCATTCCTGAGCCATCGCATCCGGCTGCGGACCGCGCAAGGCCCCTCCCGGAAACCGAGATAGGGTGCGGAGCGGGACAGCACCGCGACAACCCGGATCTTCTTTTTCCGCCGACCGGCGATGGCTGCTCCCGGCCCCAGCCCCGGATTCATATGCCTCCTATTATGAAAATGATCCGTGCCCTTTCCCATCTTCCCGTTTTGCTGTGGTTGGCCCTGCCGGCCATTTCCGTCGGTCCGACAGGATGCCGGGAGACGGCCGCGCCGCCGCCGGCGACCCGGTTCACCGCCATCTCCCCGGATGTGTCCGGTATCGACTTTGTCAATCGGGTCGCCTACACGGAGGAACTGAATTGCTATACCTTCCGCAATTTCTACAACGGCGGTGGCGTCGGGGTGGGCGATTTCAACCGGGACGGCTTGCCCGACCTGTACTTCTGCGGCAACATGGTCAGCAACAGGCTCTACCTGAACCGGGGCGAGCTCCGCTTCGAGGATATCACCGCCGCCGCCGGCGTCGGCAGCCGGGACGTCTGGTCCAGCGGCGTGGCCGTCGCCGATGTCAACGGCGACGGATGGCTCGACCTCTATGTGTGTAAGTCCGGTCCGCCCGGCGGGCCGCAACGCCGGAACGAACTTTTTATCAACAATGCCACGGAAGGCGCACCGCCGACCTTCACCGAAAGTGCGGTAGCATACGGGCTCGACGACGAAGGCCTTTCCGTCCATGCCGCATTCCTGGACTTCGACCGGGACGGCGACCTCGACCTCTACCTGCTGAACAACTCCCTCCGCTCGGTCGGGGGGTACGACCTCATCCGGGACCAACGCAATATCCCCGACCCGCAGGGCGGGAACAAGCTCTATCGACAGGACCGGACGGCCGACGGCCGGATCCGCTTCACCGATGTCAGTGCCGAAGCTGGCATCTACCGCAGCCAGATCGGGTTCGGGCTCGGTGTGGCCGTCGGCGACCTCGACCTCGACGGTGCGCAGGACCTTTTCGTCTCCAATGATTTCTTCGAACGGGATTACCTGTACCTCAACCGATCCGGGATTTCCGGGGCCCCCTCGTTTCGGGAGGTCCTGGAAACCTCCATCCGGGAAACCAGCATGGGCAGCATGGGCGCCGACATAGCGGACCTCAACAACGACGGCCGGCCGGATATCTTCGTGACGGAGATGTTGCCGGCGGACGACCGCCGGATCAAGACCAAGACCAAATTCGAGGGATGGGACCTCTACCGCCGGGAAGTCCAGAACGGTTATTACCACCAGTTCACCCGGAACACCTTGCAGCTCAACCTGGGACCGGCACCGGCGAAGGACAGTTCGAGCCTGCCGGTCTTCGCCGAAACGGCCCGCCTGGCGGGTGTACACGCCACCGACTGGAGCTGGGGGGCCCTGATCCTGGACATGGACAACGACGGATGGAAGGACATCTTCGTCGCCAACGGCATCGGGAAGGACCTGACCGACCAGGATTACGTCAACTTCTATTCCGACCCGGAGCAGGTCCGCAAGGTCCTGCACCGGGAGGGCAAGGCCATCACCCGGATGGTGGATGCCATGCCGGCGGAGCCCTTACCGAATTATGCGTTCCGCAACGCGCTTGGGAGTCCGGATACCGGCGGCCCGGCGGAGCCGGGTGCCTTGTTGGTGCCGACCTTCGAGAACCTGTCCGCCGAATGGGGCCTGGACCAAACCACTTTCTCCAACGGCAGCGCCTATGCCGACCTCGACAACGACGGCGACCTGGACCTGGTGCTCAACAACCAGGATATGCCGGCTGCCGTTTACCGCAACAATACGGCAGCCGATGCCACCGCGGCCCATTTCCTGAACCTGCGCCTGGTCGGCTCGGGAGCCAACACCCATGCGATCGGCGCGAAGGCCCGCTTGTACGCGGCCGGGCTGGTGCAATACCTGGAGGTGGCACCCATGCGGGGCTTCGAATCGACGGTCGACAGCCGGCTGCACTTCGGGCTGGGAGCGGTCACGCTGGTCGATTCCCTGGTGGTCACCTGGCCCGACGGAACGGTGAGCCGCCGGACGCAGGTTGCGGCGGACCAGTTCCTGGTACTCGACCAGGCGGCCGCGGTCGCGCCGGACAGCGGGGGGGAAGGACCTGTCCAGCCGACTCCCTGGCTCAGACCCTTCCGCTATGCGGAGGATACACACCGCCACCACGAGAACGAGTTCAATGATTTCGACCGGGACCCCTTGTTGTTCCAGATGTATTCGGATGCCGGTCCGCCGATGTGCCGCGGGGATGTGAACGGCGACGGCCGGGACGACCTGTTCATCGGCGGCGCGCGCGATGCGGCCGGCACCTGGTTGATACAAGGACCGGACGGGCGCTTCACGCGCCGGGTTTCCCCGGACATGGAGAAGGACCGCTTGAGTGAGGATACGGCGTGTACCTTGTTCGATGCGGATGGCGACGGCGACCTGGACCTGTACGTCGGCAGCGGGGGCAGTGAGTTCCCAGGCAGTTCGGCGGCCTTGCTCGACAGGCTGTATCTCAACGATGGGAACGGCGGATTCCGGCGGGCTGCACAGTCGCCCCTGCCGAGCTTCGAGAGCACCGGGACCGTGTGCGCGGCGGATTTCGACGGCGACGGCGACCAGGACCTGTTTGTGGGAATCCGGTTGCGGCCTTTCCTGCATGGGGTGCCCTGTTCCGGATACCTGTTGGAGAACGACGGGCAAGGCCGGTTCCGGGATGTCACGGCGACCCGGGCCGCCGCGTTGAAGGACATCGGGATGATCGGTGCGGCCGTCTGGACGGACATCGACCGGGACGGCGATCCGGACCTTGTCGTGGCCGGGGAGTGGATGGCGGTCACCGTACTGACCAATACGGGTGGCCGGTTCGAGGCCCGGCCCCTCACGGGCAGACCCTTGCGGGGCTGGTGGAACAGCCTGTTGGCCGTGGACATCGACGGGGACGGGGCACCGGACCTGGTGGCGGGAAACCACGGCCGGAATTCCCGGTTCAAGGCCGGGTTCGGTCGACCGTTGACGATGTGGGTCAACGACTTCGACCAAAACGGGTCGGCGGAGCAAATCCTTTGTGCCTACAATGGCGAAGCCTCCTATCCGATGGTGCTCCGCGGCGACCTGCTCAGGCAGTTGCCGTACCTGAAGAAGAAATATCTCTATTTCAAGGATTACGCCAACCAGACCATCGAAGACCTATTCACCCCGGCGCAGCTGTCCGGTGCGGTTCGCCTGGAGGCGGAGGTCTTGACCACCGGATGGTTCCGCAACCGCGGCGACGGCAGCTTCGAATTCATCGAGCTGCCGGCGGCGGCCCAGTTCAGTCCGGTGTATGCCGTCGCAGCGGCGGACATCAACCGGGACGGCCACATCGACCTGGTGCTGGGCGGCAACAAGTACCGGGCAAAGCCGGAGACGGGTATCTACGACGGAAGTGTCGGGCTCCTTTGTCTCGGGGACGGGCAGGGCGGGTTCCGGCCGCTGCTGCCGGCGGAAGCGGGCCTGTCGGAACGCGGCGAAATAAGAAGCCTGGCCGTAGTGCCAACCAAACGGGGGAATTGTTTGTTTGTCGGAAAAAATGATGCGGAATTGACGGCCTATTCCTGGTGAGGAAGAATCCTGGTAGCCGCATCAAAGGACACCCGGGGCCGGAACGGACCGCCGGTATGTCACAAGGTACGGGAAAGGGCGGATTTAGGTCCGCCCCAGGTGCGGGGATACCGCAATTCGAAGCAGCCGGATTCAGCGGACGACCGGGATTTCACCGGATGCATGGAGCGGGAACAGGCAGTAGGGCTGCGGGGCTGCGGAAGTTGGGTGTACACACCGGGAATACCAGGTCGACAAGCAATCCGAAGCCCAGGGAAAGGGGAGAGACCGGCTTGGGTCACGATAATATTCACAAACAACAGAATTTGGGCGATATGATCAACAAAGCTAGGATGGCATGGGTATTGGCCGGCGTATTGTGGGTATCCGGCGGCTGTAAATCGGAATACCGGAACATGATCGAGGAAGGGCTGGCTTCCGGAATCCGGGCGGACAATCTGTTCCTGGGAATCCGGATGGGCATGACCAACAAGGAATTCTTTGCCCATTGCTGGGAGCTCAACAAGCAGCAGCTTATCAAGCAAGGGAATTCCAACACCAGTGTGGAGTACGACATGCGGGAGTTGAAACAGCCGGCCCTGATGAATTTCTACCCGACCTTTCACGAGGGCAAGATCCATGAGATGCCGGTGACCTTCCATTACAAGGCATGGGCGCCGTGGAACAAGGACCTGTGGGCGGACAGCCTCGTGCAGGATGTCCGGGTCCTGATGGAGGGATGGTACGGAGGGAATCCGTTTGTTCGCTTCGAACATAAGGGGAAAGGATACCGGTATGTCAAGGTGGATGGAAACCGTCGCATCATCCTGTGGCCGGAGGACGACCAATACGTGAAGGCGTTGTACACCGACCTGACGATGGAGGAAGCCCTGGATGCCGGAAAAAAAGCCTTGCGGGAGGAGGCTGCCGCGGCGACATCGGCGGAAGCGGAGTGAACGGCGGACACCCTGTCAATTCCAGGTAGCGGAAATGCCGACCGAATAAGTCCGGCCGGGCATCCGGTAGCGCTCCAGTTCTTCGTATTGCGCATCGTTGATATTCTGGACGGACAGGTGGGCGGAATATTTGCCGGCCCATTGTCGGGCAAGCCGGAGATTGGCCAACCAGACCGCCCCGGGTTCGCTGCCGGGGTAGATGAACACCTCTTCGATACGACTCCGGTGCCGACCGTTCAGGTGGACGGTCCAGTCTCGGTACATCCAGGTGGCGGAGGCGCCGCCGGAGTGGCGGACCTTATAGGCCAGGGCATCATTGACCCGGTCAGGGGAGGTGTCGCTGGCATCGAGGAAAGTGTAGGAGAGGGAGAGCTGGAGGAAATCGCGGTATTGGTAGCGGACCGAGCATTCGGCGCCCTGCATGCGGGCGGATTTCAGGTTGACGACCTGGTACAGCAAGGGTTCGAGCGGGGCCGAACGTTGGACGAAAGAGATCAGGTTGCGGTAGTGGTTATAGAAGAGGGCGCCGTCGAGGGTCCAGGCGGGCGTGGGCTTGTATTTCAGACCCACTTCCAGGGATAGCCGCAGGCGTTCCGGTTGCAGCTGCGGATTCGGCAGGAACCGGAGGCCGCCGCCCTGTTCGAAGCGGATGAACCGTTCGGCGATCGGCGGGTCGCGGAAGGCTTGTGCGGCGAGGGTACGGAGGACCAAGCGGGGATTTATCCTGTACAGGGAAGCCAGTTTGGGGCTGATGTTGGTGCTGGTATTTTGCCGGAGGATGGAAAAGCGGTCGTAGCGGATCCCTGCGGTGAGGGTCCAGCGGTTGTTAAGTTGGAATTCATCCTGCAGGAAGCAGCTGGTGGTGAGGGCCTGGTGTTCGCCGTACAGGAATTCGGCCGGGAGGCCGACGACATCGTCCCATTTCAGGTCCAGTCCGCCGACAAGGAAATGGCGTTCGCCCAGTCGGGTGTTGATTTGGGTGATATGACCCCAACGGCGGGTGGAGACACTGTATTCCCTGACGATTTGTTTGCCCAGGTTGACATTGGGTCGGTCGCTGTCAGCGCTGGTGGTATCGAAGCGGAAGAAGCTGTCGTTTCCGTAGTGATAGAGGCGGGCGGACAGTTTGGTGCGGTCGGACAATTGGTCCGTATAGAGCAGGTCGAGGTTGTATTCCCGACGGTCCTGGAAATCATCCAGTTTGAAATCGGCGACCTGGAAAGCCTGCCTGCGGCTCAGCCAGGTGGCGGGGGCATCGCTGGCGATGCGGTTGGTGTTGAGGGTCAGGGTCAGGGCCTGCTTGTCGGAGAGGTCCCACCGGGATTTTCCGAAAAGGTTCCAGAGCGAGAAGGCGGATTTTTCCCGGTAGCCCTTATCGGAACTGAGGCGGCCGTCGATGAGGTAGGAGAACCTGCCGATGCGATGGGCGTGGCTGAGGGAGACCGTATGGAGGTCATGGTAGCCGGAATATCCGGGCCGGTCGACGAAGGGATCGTAGCAGCCGTAGGAAAGTTCGGCCTTGAGGGTCGGTGCCCGGCTGGGTTGGCGGGTGATGACGTTGACCACGCCGCCCATGGCGCTGGAGCCGTACAGGGAGGAAAAGGCACCGCGGAGGACTTCGATGCGTTCGATGGAGGAGAGGGGGACGAGGTTCCACAGTGCGCCGCCGGATTCGGGGCTGAGGGCGGGGCGGCCGTCGATGAGCAGGAGGACCCGGTTACCGATGCCGCCGCCGGCGACTTCGGAGGCCCCCCGGATGGAGAAGGCCTGCACGTTCGCGTTGCCGGAGCGGGTGACCACGACGCCGGGCATCTCGTCGAAGGCCTGGTCGAAGGTGGTCAGCGGGCGGACCGCCAGGTCCGCCGCGGAAACGACCCCCAGGCTGGCCGGCACCAGCAGGGCGGTTCCGGGTCTTGCCTGGGCGGTCACGACCACTTCTTTCGGCAGGTCGATTCCGTACTGCATGGACAGGTCCAGGCGGGTATCCTCGCCGGGTCGGACCAGGACCTCGTACATCGCCGTGTCGCGGTAACCGACGAAGCTGGCTTTCAGCTGATACGTACCGGCGGGCAGGTCGGGGAATCGGAAATCCCCCGCCGTATCGGAAACGGTACCGAACGACGTGCCTTCCAGGTACAGGTTGACAGCCGGCAGCGGTTCCCGGGTTTCCGCGTCCTGTACCCGGCCCGACAAGCTACCCGGCCGGTCCTGGGCGCTCAGCGGCCAGGCAGCGGTCGACAGGATGAAGGTCAGAAGCGGAAGGAGGCGGAAAGCGGCGTACATGGATGACTATTTTCAGGAAACCATGGGGGTGGAAAGGGGAGGCGGTGCCGGGGGTGGAGTCCGGTACCGCCTCCGTCGCATGAGATGCTTATTGGTACCAGATCTTGACGAAACCGAAATCCGCCTTGAAGTCGATTTGCTTCGTTTCCCCTTCCGCAATGTCGAAAGTGACCGGAGCCGGATAATTGAATATCGGGACGAGCATACCGCCGGCGTTGACCTTGATGACCACGCCGTGGCTGAGTTCGTCCGGGTTGTCCCAATGGACCCCCAGGGTGGCGGTTTTCAGGCTGGGATCCGAGACAAAGGTATGGCGAAAGCCGAGGGCGAGGGCGGAGTAGGTGCCGGGTTCCACTTCCAGTTCGAAATCATAGGCGGTTTGTCCCGGCACCAAGGTCAGGATGAGCGGGTTTTGGGAATTGTAGGGAGCACCCACGGCGAAAGTGCCGCCCGGTACACCGGGGCCGAAGAAGTTGTCCGGCACCGCACCCCATCCGGCGAGCGGGTCGAGGCTGAAAGCCGGGAACAAGGTCAGTTGGACTTCCCCGCTGTCCTGCCAGCTTTCCCATACGTCGATGTTGTCGATGGTTACCGTCCCTTTGATTCGGGAGATGGTCGATTCCTCCTCCCTGCAGGCGCCCAGGAGCAGCATACCTGCCAGTACAGTCGTGATGATAGCTGTTTTCATGTCGATTCTCAGATTGATTTGTGAATAGATGCGGCAAAAGTATCTGTAGCGGCAGGCAGTATTTTCACAGCATTGTCAAAAATGCGGTGGGGTCTCAATTTTGTAAGCCGGGTCGGTCCGTCCTATCCCATCGGTAAAGAAAAGGGTTTGCCGGTTCGGAGCAGCCGCAGTAGATTTGAAAAAAAATCCTATGAGGAAGAGCAGGGCGATCATGCAGGTAATGAAATGGGTATACCTCCTCAGCTGGTTGAGTGGGGTGAGCGGATCTTTGGCGGCCCAGCGGGTGGTGACGGGGCAGGTGGTGGACGGCGCCACGGGAGCGGCCCTGTCCGGGGCATGGTTGTCGATGGTCGGGACGGACATCCGGGTTGCATCCGATACGGGCGGTCATTACACCTTATATTTTCCGAACGAAGGACCGATGGCCATCCGGGTGGAGCTCGCCGGATACCGGCGGGCGGTGGTCCGGCCGCAAGCCGGCGAATACCGGCGGGTGGAGCTGGTGGGCAAGGTCCCGCGCTTGCCGGCCGGCGTACCGGCCGGCCCGTACGATGGCTACTTTTCCGGGGCGGTAGGGGGGGACACGGCCTATCGGGCGGGCGTATACCATGCGGCGGAGCGGTTGTCGGGATTGTTACCGGGGGTGCAGGTATTGCGTCCCGGCGGAGACCCGAACGAGGATTACCTGATCCGGGTGCGGGGCTTGTCGACCCTGTCGGCGCAGACGGGACCGCTGGTGGTGGTGGACGGGTTGCCGGAACAATCCCTTTACCTATTGGATCCGGCGGAAATCGCATCGGTGCGGGTACGGCGGAGCGGCTTCGAGGGGGCAGCCTACGGGCTGCGCGGCTCGTCCGGCGTCCTGGAAGTGGAGACCATGCCGGTGGCGGATACCGGCGGCTTGCGGGTCCGGTACGAGGGATCGGTTGCGCAGGATTTCGTGGACCGGTATATGCCTTTGGCCGGACCGGATCGATTTGTCGCGAACGGCGGACCGGATTTCGGGCGGCATACGGACTGGCAGGCCGGGGTGACGCGGGTTCCGGTATCGACACATCACCGATTGACCCTATCCGGCAGCGGGAAACGGCGTATGGCATACCTGGTGTCCCTCGGATACAGGGACCGGGAGGGCGTGCTGTTGGAATCCGGTTACGGGCAGTACAGCGGCCGAGCGAAAGTCCGGTGGACGGACGGAGCGGGGCGGATCCGGCTGCAGGCCGGGGTTTACGGGCACCGGCGGGAGGCGCGTTTTTCCTTTCCCGAAGCGATGCGTTATGCCGTCACCATCAATCCGACGGCACCGGAGCGGTCGGAGGAAGTCTTATTCGAGCCATTCGGCGGCTGGTTTGAGACCTTCACCTTCGGAATGGTCAATCCGGTGGGTTTGCTGGCGCAGAACCGGCACATAGGCACCTGGCACCAAACCGGCGGACAGATGCAAGGGACGGTGGCGGTGGCACCGGGCATCACCTTGGGTGCGGCGCTGTCGACCGCTCGGCAACAGCGGCTCGGCGGGCGGTATCTCCATCCCCAATCGATTTTCGAGGAAGCCTTCCTGAGAGCGGGGTCCTGGTGGCAGTATTCGGATATGCGGCGGCAATACCTGGGGACGATGCACATCAAAGGTTCGCACCGACACCTCCGGTACCGGTTCGGCGCGGAGCGGCAGCGGCACGGATATGAGCGGCTGTACCGGGACCGCGATTCGGTCGGGCTGTTCCGGCCGACCTTTGCCGGACTTTCGGAAGGATTGACGCCCTTCCAGGCCGATGTCCACGTGGCAGGTGCCCGGAACAGTGCGGCTTTTTTCGGGGAGTTGGAGCTGGACCGGCGAGTCTGGTCGTTGCAGGCGCGCCTGCGTCGGGAAGGTACCAACCTGCAGGAGCGGCAATTCCGGTGGGGGACCTTCCACGGGGTTCGGGCGCGTGTTCGGGTAAGCGACTGGTGGGCGGAGCCACCTGTGGAAGCCACCGTCCATGTGGATTATGGACGGAGCGGCGGCCTGTACAACGCCGTTCATCCGGCCCTGTCGGGAGTGGTTTCCCGGCCGCATCATCCGGTGGTGAACGGCGGGGAATACCTGCCCGCCTTGAATTTCTTCGGCAACACCGACTTCCGCTGGGAACGGAAAAAGGCCTGGGAGGTCGGCATGACCTGGAAATTCCCGGCATCGGGATGGCAGGGGCAGGCAGTGTGGTACACCGACCGGGCGACCGGCCTGGTGGTGCCCCAACCGTATTACATTGCCAGTTACCTGGCGGGATATATCCCGTACAATACCGGCGAGCTGGGAAACCGGGGTATCGAATGCCAGCTTGGCGGTCCGCTCCTCCGCAGGGGGGCTTTCTCCTGGTGGACTCACCTCCAGGCATCCCGGCAGCAAACCAAGGTATATCGTTTCGCCGAGGACCGGTCGAAGTCCGAGGAGTGGCTTATCGGAGATTTTGCCTTGGGCGGAGGCGCACCGCCCCGGCATCTGGTGGCGGAAGGACAGGCACTTGGCCAGTTGTATGGAGCCGTTTTCCTGGGGGTCGATCCCTTCGGGGTGCCCCGGTTGAGCGACCTGGATGGAAATACCTATCCGGATGCCTACCAGGATGCGAAGGTATTGGGAAACGCCCTGCCGGAAATGACACTGGGGTGGCAGCACCAGCTGCAACGAGGCCCTTGGGTCCTGGACCTGTCCTTCCGCGGCCTGTTCGGCCACCGGCTGGTCAGTGACCACCGCCTGGCCCGGGAAAACATCGGTTTTCCGCAACAGCATTTTGTGATCACCCGCTATTTTCAGGAAGGACAGCAGTTCAGCGGCGGTTTCAGCGACCACTACCTGGAACGGGCCGATTTCGTCAGGCTGGATTATGCATCCCTGGGTTATCGCCTCCAGGGGAGCTGGGGCAGCGGCCGGCTGTATCTGGCCGGTCAAAGGCTGCTGACCCTGACCCGCTATACCGGCCTGGATCCCGAACCCCGCATGGAGCGGCCGGGGCAGCCCTTCCAGGTAGGACTGGAACGGGGGTACACGTATGCGCCGAACCGGACGGTCGTCTTTGGACTGGTGGCGGAGTGGCCGGGGAAAAAGCCAGCCAAGGGGAAGCTGTAACAAGGCATTTCCTGCGTATCAAGGTCGTGTTTTGTAAGAAGATGCCCAGATGATTATCAAGACGGACCAAGAAGGGATTTTGCAGGAATGACAGGCGTTACGGCCCGGAATGCGGAAAATTCCGGCCGTGTATCCGGTAAGGCTAGGCCTTCCTCGACATCCAGCGGCGTGCATCGTTCCGGCCGCCGCCACGTCATCGGGTCGGAAACGTGCCTACCCCCGAAACACATCCAACATCCTGAACCCCCCTGATTCATCGGGGGGATAGGCCCAACACGCACACACATCTATCATCCTGA
>CAZNLJ010000056.1:0-26792 GCA_964573725.1 uncultured Saprospiraceae bacterium | reverse complement strand
GTAGCCTTATGAAAAAATATTGTTCATCCAAATTTCTGACCTGCGAAAGGTCAGTCCTTAATTCAAAAACAGCAGACCGTCATGAAACTTCACCTACTGCCTGTGTTCCTCGTGTTCCTGTCCCCCTTGTTCCTGGCTTCCTGCGAGCGGGAGACCCCGCGGGTGCTGGTCTTTTCCAAAACCATGGGATTCCGGCACGAAAGCATTGGCGCCGGCAAGCAGGCCCTGCTCGCCTTGGGGGCGCAACACGGTATCCAGGTCGACACCACGGAGAACGACTCCGCCTTTTACGAGGAAAACCTCCGGCAGTACCATGCGGTGGTATTCCTGAACACCACGGGGGATGTGCTCAACCCGGAGCAACAGAACCATTTCGAGCGGTACATCCAGGCCGGCGGCGGCTATGTCGGCATCCATGCGGCCACCGATACGGAGTACGACTGGCCCTGGTACGGTAAGCTGGCAGGGGCCTATTTCAAGGACCACCCCGGCAATCCGAACGTCCAGGAGGGCGAATACTACGTCGTGGACCGGAACCATCCGGCCTGCGATTCCTTGCCGGACCGGTTCCGTCGGGCGGACGAGTTCTACAATTTCAAGCAGATGAATCCGGCGGTCAAGCCCTTGGTGAACATCGACGAGCGCAGTTACCGGGAGGGGAACATGGGCGAAAACCACCCGATGTCCTGGTACCACGAATACGACGGAGGGCGGGCATTCTACACGGCCATGGGGCATACGGTGGAGAGTTTTAGCGAGCCCTTGTTCCTGCACCACTTGTGGGGCGGTCTGAAATGGGTGATGGACGACGGCGACCCGCAGCCGCTGGATTACGGGAAGGTCCGTACGAAGCGGATGCCGGAGGAGAACCGTTTCACGCGGGAAGTGCTGGAGGAAAAGCTGAACGAACCGATCGAGCTGGCCTTGCTGCCGGGTGGCAACATCCTCTTCATCGAGCGGTACGGGGCGGTCAAGATCTTCGACCTGGCGGAAGGGCGGTCCATGGTGGTCGACACCATCCCGGTGAGCACCAAGTACACCGATGCGCAGGGTCGGCAGTCGGAAGCGGAGGACGGCCTGTTGGGGGTGGCCCTGGACCCGGACTTCGAGCGCAACCATTTCATTTACTTTTACTGTTCGCCGGCCGGTGACGAGCCGCTCAACGCCCTGTTGCGTTACGAGTTGGTCGACGAAAAACTGGTGCGGGAATCCCGGAAGGTCATCCTCGAGGTTCCCGTGCAGCGGGAGCAATGCTGCCATACGGGCGGCAGCATTGCCTTTGACGCCCAGGGCAACCTTTATGTGAGCACCGGCGACAACACCAGTCCCCGGGGTTTCAACTACGGCCCCACCGACGAACGGCCGGGTCGCAGCCCCTGGGATGCCCAGAAATCCAGCGGCAACACCAACGACCTGCGGGGCAAGATCCTGCGCATTCACCCGGAGCCGGACGGCAGCTACACCATTCCCGCCGGCAACCTCTTCCCGCCGGGCACCGAAGGTACCCGGCCGGAGATCTATGTGATGGGGACACGCAACCCCTACCGGATATCGGTGGATTCCCGGACCGGTTACTTGTACTGGGGGGAGGTGGGGCCGGATGCCCGCCGGGATTCCGTCCCGTTCGGGCCCATGGGCTATGACGAGGTCAACCAGGCCCGGCAGGCCGGCAATTTCGGGTGGCCGTATTTCGTCGGCAACAACCGGGCGTATGTGCGGTACGACTTTGCGGCCGGCGTCAGCGGGGAGTCCTACGATCCGGCGCGGCCGATCAACCGTTCCCCGAACAATACCGGCCGGTCGGAACTGCCGCCGGCCCGGCCGGCCTTTGTCTGGTATCCGTACGGGCCGTCCCCGGATTTCCCCTTGGTCGGCAGCGGCGGACGCAACGCCATGGCCGGTCCGGTGTTCCATGCGGCGGATTTCGAGGGGGCACCCCGGGCGTTTCCCGATTATTACGATGGCAAGCTGTTCATCTACGACTGGATGCGGGGCTGGGTCATGGCGGTGACCATGGATGAGCAGGGCGATTATGTCTCCATGGAGCCTTTCCTGGGAAGCCATAAGTTCAGCAATCCGGTGGACATGGCCTTTTCGCCGGAGGGAGACCTGTACGTCCTCGAATACGGTACGGCCTGGTTCCAGGGCAATCCGGACGCCCGTTTGTTGCGGATCTCCTACACCGCCGGCAACCGGCCGCCGCAGGCGGCCGTGGCGGCGGACCGGACGGTGGGGGCGGTACCCCTCGCAGTCCGCTTCGACGGGCGGGGCACCGTCGATTACGACCAGGATCCCTTGTCCTACCGCTGGTCCGTCCGTTCGGCGGACGGGACCGTCGTCCATACGGCCCAGGGTATCGAATGCCCCCACACCTTCACCGATGCCGGGGTGTACCAGGTCGAGCTGACCGTGGCGGACGGACAAGGCGGCACAGGGACGGCCTCGCTGGAGGTGACGGCCGGGAACGAGCCGCCCGCCGTGACGGTCCACATCACGGAAGGGAACCAGCGTTTTTTCCTGCCGGGGCAGCCTTTCGCTTATGCGGCGCAGGTGGCGGACCGGGAGGACGGCTCGACCGCCGACGGCGCGATACCGGCGGAGGCGGTCAGCGTCACCATCGATTACCTGGCGGAAGGGTATGACAAGGCCCTGATTGCGCAAGGGCACAAGACGGCGGACGACCTGTCGCAATATGCGCCGGGCAAACGGCTCATGGAAAAGAGCGATTGTTATTCCTGCCACCAGCTGGACCGCAAATCCATCGGTCCGACCTTCCAGGACATCTCCAACCGGTACCGGCGGGATGCTGCGGCGGTCGGCTATCTGCAGCGCAAGATCAAGGAAGGCGGGGTCGGCGTCTGGGGTGAAGTCGCCATGGCCGCCCATCCGGCCCTTCCCGACGCGGATGTGGCGATGATGGCGCGGTATATCCTGGGATTGGCGCAGCGGCCCGACAACGCCTTGCCGCTGGCGGGCACCTTCACCCCGGTCATACCGGAAGGGGAGGGGGACCAGGGCGTCTTCCTGTTGCGGGCGGCCTATACCGACCGTGGGGCGGAAGGGATGCCGGGCATCCGGCGGGAGGAAGTGCTCGTCCTCCGGAACGCCCATCTTTCGGCGGCCGCCTGTGACGAATCCCGGGACATGATGAAGTTCAAGATGCCGGGCGGTTCGTCGGAGCTGATGATTGCGCAGGAGGACGGGGCCTATCTGTTGTTTCGGGACGTCGACCTGACGGGAATCGGCCGGATCGGCTTTTTGGCGAATGCGCCGGCCAATTTCGGGATGCAGGGCGGCCAGGTGGAAGTGCGGTTGGGAGCGCCGGACGGCCCCTTGGCCGGCACGTCCGGGCTGGTCACGGCGGCGGCGATGGATCCGTCGGCACCGCCCCGGCCGAACCTGGTGACGGCGGTCCTGACCCCGCAGGAGGGGCTCCATGACGTCTACCTGGTCTGCCGCAAGGCGGATCCTGCGGCCCAGGGGCTGTTTGTCCTGTTGCAGGTGATGTTCCAGGGCGCCGGCGGGCCGGCCCTGTGAGGCTGTCCATCGGGTTGCCTCCGGGCGGGGTGCCCTTCGTACGCATGACAATAAAAAGGACAGGATGAAAGACAAGCAACCTACGGCGGCGGGGACGGAGTTCGAGCGGACCCCGGTCCCGTCCCCCCATTGGAAGGGGTGGCGCCGTTTCCTCGGGATGTATGCCGGGGAGCACGCCGCCGGTACGGAGTTCATGATCGGGCCCTTGTTCCTGACGGCCGGGGTGAGTGCGTTCGACCTGGTCGTAGGCCTGTTGCTGGGCAATTTCCTGGCCGTGCTCTCGTGGCGGTATTTGACGGCCGAGATTGCGGTGCGGCACCGCTTGACCTTATACTATCAGTTGGAGCGCATCTGCGGGCGGCGTCTGGTGACGGCCTACAACCTGGCGAACGGCATCCTGTTCTGTTTCCTGGCCGGCAGCATGATCACCGTATCCGCCACGGCGGTCGGGATCCCGTTCGACATGGAGATGCCGCGGTTGACCGACATCGGGCCGAACGGCCCGGTCTGGGTGGCCATCGTCGTGGCATTGGGGCTCCTGTTCACATTGGTGGCGGCGCGGGGATTCCAGACCGTTTCGCGGGTGGCGGACTACCTGTCGCCGGTCATCGTGTTGGGATTTCTGGTGGCGGGTGTGGCGGCGATGCGGCAGTTGGGGGTGGAATCGGCGGCGGATTTCTGGCAGGTATGGGGGGAGGGTGGCGAGCCTTTCCCGGGTCAGGTCCGGTACACCTTCTGGCATGTGGTCATCTGGTCCTGGTGCTGCAATGCGGCCATGCACATCGGAATGAGCGACCTGAGCGTGTTCCGGTATGCCCGTCATGCGAATGCCGGTTGGACGACGGCGGCGGGCATGTACATCGGTCATTACCTTGCCTGGATAGCGGCGGCCCTATTGTACGCCGCCTATCTCCGGACGCCGGAGGCGGCCGGAATGCTCGCACAGGGGCAGGCACCGCCGGTGGCGCCCGGTCCGTTGGCCTATCAGGCCATCGGCCTGTTCGGTGTACTGACGGTGATCCTGGCGGGCTGGACGACGGCCAACCCGACCATATACCGGGCCGGGTTGGCCTTCCAGGCCGTCCTTCCGAAAGCCGGTACCGCCTGGGGCACCGTCCTCGCCGGCGGCATGGCCACGGCGGCGGGCATCTTTCCGGCATTCGCCATGAAGCTGCTCGATTTCGTGGCGGTGTACGGATTCATCCTGGCCCCGGTCGGGGCGGTGATCGTTTTCGAGCATTACCTCGCCGACCGGTTCGGCATCATCCGGAATTATGCAGAAACAAAAGGCGTGGGCATGAACACCGCCGTATTGCTGGCCTGGGCATTGAGCGGCGGCCTGTTTTACACCTTGTCGGTCACCCAGGGGATTTTCCTTTCTTTCCTGACCCTCCCGGCCTGGCTGGGTGCGGGGGGCTTGTACCTGATATTGAGCAAGCGGGGAGCGGGAGGAAAGGCTCCGGCCTTTGCGGCCCGGTGAGGCGACCGGTACCTGCCGCGGGCCCTCCCGTTCGGGAAAAGGAAGGGCGGTGCCCGGTCGCGAGGCGACCCATCGGGCAATACCAAACAACATCGGCATGAACTACCCATCGATAGAGGATTTACGGGCCCGGGCCCGGCAGCGGATACCGCGTTTTGCTTTCGAATACCTGGACGGCGGCTGCAACGAGGACGTCAACCTGCACAAGAACACCGCCGAACTGCGGGAAGTGGAGTTGCGGCCCTACTACCTGTCCGGGGTGGACGCATCCAGCATGCGGACCACCTTGTTCGGGAAGGAATACGACGCACCGTTCGGCATCAGTCCCATCGGGTTGCAGGGGCTGATGTGGCCGGGAGCGCCGGAAATATTGGCGCAGGCGGCGAAGCGGCATCGCTTGCCCTTCATCCTGAGCACGGTCACCACGGCGAGCCTGGAGACCATCGGGAAGCTGACCGACGGGGATTTCTGGTTCCAGTTGTACCATCCGGCGGAGGCCCGGTTGCGGGACGACCTGCTGGACCGGGCGGAAGCGGCCGGGTGCGAAGTGTTGTGCGTATTGTGCGACGTGCCCAGTTTCGGGTACCGGCCGCGCGACATCCGGTACGGGTTGGCCATGCCGCCGAAGATGACCCTGGGGAACATATGGCAGATCCTGGGCCGCCCCGCCTGGGCCTTGCGGACCTTGTCGCATGGGAAGCCGACTTTCGAGAACCTGGTCCGGTACATGCCCCGGGGAATGGACATGTCGCAACTGGGACAATATATGAACACCGCCTTTTCCGGGCGGGTGAGTGCGGAGCGGATCGCCCCGATCCGGGACCGTTGGAAAGGCAAGCTGGTACTCAAGGGGGTGGCGACACCGGAGGATACGGCCATGGCGGTCCGCCTGGGTTTCGACGGCATCATCGTCTCCAACCACGGGGGGCGGCAGTTGGATGCGGGGCAATCGGCCATCCGGTCCCTGGCGCCGATCGTCGAACGGCATGCGGGGCAATTGGCCATCATGATGGACAGCGGCATCCGGTCGGGGGTCGACATTGCCCGGACGCTGGCTTCCGGCGCGGAATTCGCCTTCCTGGGCCGCTCCTTCATGTACGGGGTGGCGGCCTTGGGCGACCAAGGGGGCGACCATGTCGCCACCATCCTCAAGAAACAATTGCAGCAGGTCATGGAGCAGGTCTGTTGTGCCCGGGTCGCGGATTTGCCGCGCCACCTGGTGGGCGGGGCGACGGAAAATCCACCGCCATCGGGCCGGTGATCCGGTCCGGAGTGTCCGCCCGGCGGCTGTCCCCGGCCCGTTCGGGAAACGTGGTGCCGGGTGGTCGCGGACCAGCGCTTTCGGGCAGGTTTCCGACACGCGGCAAACCGGTGCCCATAAGTGTCGCAACGCGGAACCGGGGTATTTTTTCAGAGGATTCCGGTGGAACCAGGCGATGGGCTTCCTATTTTTAGGTTGTATCTTATGGAAGCGGGGCGTATGGCGGAAGCGGCGGCCAGCAGGGAAGGGGGTTCTGATTTCCCGCCGTGCGGGCATGGGTCGGGGGGCGTCGATATAAGGATTTGAAGCGAATCGATATCTTACAGTCGGCATATCGGCACTTGTCCGGGCGGAATCGGCGGCCGTTTGGCAAATCGGCGGAGACCACCGGCAAGACATAAAACAGGCGTATATGGAAAAAGGCACATTCCGGCATGTGGAGGACCGATGGGATGCGGTGCGGGCGGCGGCGATCGGCGAGGATGAGATCGCCTTGTTGCTGTACCGGTCCAACCTGTTGGGTTCGGATTTGCGCATCACCAATTTCGGGGGGGGGAACACCTCCTGCAAGACCATGGAGGAAGACCCCTTGACCGGGGAGGAGGTGGAGGTCATGTGGGTCAAGGGGTCGGGCGGAGACCTCGGCACCTTGACGCGGAAAGGAGTGGCGGGCTTGTACGTCGGGAAGCTGCACCAGCTCAAGCGGCGGTACCGGGGATTGGATTGGGAGGACGAGATGGTCGGGCTGCAGCAACATTGCCTGTACGACCTGGACAGTGCCGCACCGAGCATCGACACCCCGCTGCACGGGTTGCTGCCCTTCCGGCACATCGACCACCTCCATCCCGACGCCGTCATTGCCGTGGCGGCAGCGCGGGACAGCGAGAAGATTACCCGTGACATTTGGGGCGACACCATGGGGTGGGTACCCTGGCAGCGGCCGGGGTTCGACCTGGCCTTGCGGATGGAGGAATGTTTGGCGGCGCATCCCGGTATCCGGGGCATTGTCCTGGGGGGGCACGGCCTGTTCACCTGGGGTGACACCTCGCACGAATGTTACCAGAACAGCTTGGCGGTCATTGCGCAGGCGAGCCGGTACATCGAGGAGCGGCAAGTACGGCGGGGCAAGGTCTTCGGCGGCATGCGGGCGGAGCTGTCCGTACCCGCCGGGGAAGCGGGCAGCCGGCATCGCCGGTCGCAGGCCGCGGCATTGGCGCCCCTGTTGCGGGGTTATTGTTCCGGGGCCCGGCCGATGGTCGGTCACTTCACGGATGACGACCGGGTGCTGGCCTTTGTCAACAGCCGGGACCTGCCGCGGCTGGCACCGATGGGCACCAGTTGCCCGGACCACTTCCTGCGCACCAAGATCCAGCCCTTGGTCCTGCCCTTGGCGCCGGATGCCGATTTGACGGATACGGAGGCGCTCGCTGCCAGCCTGTTGCCGGCATTCGAGGCCTACCGGGCGGAATATGCGGCCTATTACGACGAGCACCGGGAGGCCGGTTCCCCGGCGATGCGGGATCCCAACCCGGTTGTCATCCTGTATCCCGGTATCGGGATGTTCACCTTTGCGAAGGACAAGGCCACGGCGCGGGTGGCCGCGGAATTTTACATCAACGCCATCGAGGTCATGCGCGGGTCGGAAGCCCTCAGCGGATACACTGCCCTGTCGCGGGCGGAAGCCTTCCGGATCGAGTACTGGGCCTTGGAAGAAGCGAAGCTCCGCCGGATGCCGGCGCCGCGGCCATTGACCGGCAAGGTGGCCCTGGTGACCGGCAGCGGCGGCGGCATCGGGTTGGCGACGGCCCGTAAGCTGGCGGCCGAAGGTGCCTGCATCATCCTCAACGACGTGGATGCGGAGCGCTTGGAAACGGCCCGGGCAAGCCTGTCGGCAACCTTCGGGACCGATACGGTGGCCGCCTTGCCCCTCGATGTGACCGACGCCGGCTCGGTCCGGGAAGCGTTCCGGCAGGCCTGCCTCCTGTTCGGCGGCATAGACATAGTGGTCAACAACGCCGGTATCAGCATCTCCAAAGGACTCCTGGCGCATACGGAAGAGGATTGGGACCGCTTGCAGGACATCCTGGTCAAGGGGCAGTTCCTGGTCACCCAAGCCGCCGTCGCCATCTTGCGCCGGCAGGGCATGGGAGGAGACATCGTCAACATCGTGTCGAAGAACGCCGTCGTCGCCGGTCCCAACAACGTCGGATACGGCACGGCGAAAGCGGCGCAGGCCCACATGACGCGGCTGCTTGCCGCGGAACTGGGGGCCGACCGGATCCGGGTGAACATGGTCCATCCGGATGCCGTCATCGCCGGTTCCAACATCTGGGCCGGCGGATGGGCCGCCGGCCGGGCCAAGGCCTACGGTATCAGCGAAGCGGAGCTGCCGGCCTATTACGCCGGCCGCACCCTGCTCGGGGAGGTCATCCTGCCCGAGGACATCGCCGACGCCGTGTTTGTCCTGACCGGCGGGTGGCTGTCCAAAAGCACCGGAAACGCGCTTCATGTCGACGGCGGCATCGCCATGGCCTTTTCCCGGTAGCGGGCCGTCCCGGACCAATTCTTTCACCTGCGGGCCCGTCCGCCCGCACCAATCCGTTCCCATGTCGCTGACCGACGCCATCGCTGCCCACAACCGGACCCGGGAGCCGTCGCACCGGCCCGCCTTCGAATACATCGCCGGCGAACTGGACCGGCGGGGGCTGGATGTGTCGGCCGTGCTGAAAAAGATTCAGGCCTTCCAGGTGGCCATCCCGTCCTGGGCGCTCGGGACCGGCGGCACCCGTTTCGGTCGGTTCCCCGGCGGCGGCGAACCCCGTGATTTGTATGAAAAAATAGCCGATGTCGGCCTGTTGCACGGCCTGACCCGGTCGGCGGATTCGATTTCCCTCCACATACCCTGGGATATTCCCGAGGATCCGGCGGCGGTGCGGGAGCACCTGGCCGCGCATGGGCTGCACATCGATTCCGTCAATTCCAATACCTTCCAGGACCAGCCCGGACAGCTTCACAGCTACAAGTTCGGATCCCTGTCGCACAGCGATGCCGCCGTCCGGGCGCAAGCCGTCGCCCACAACATCGACTGCATCCGGTACGGGGAGTCCCTGGGTGCCCGGGTGCTGACGGTCTGGCTTGCCGACGGCAGCAATTTTCCCGGCCAACAGCATTTCCGGCGTGCCTGGCAGCGGACGGCCGAGGCGTTGGCGGACATCTATGCCGCCCTGCCCGCGGATGGTACCCTGCTGTTGGAATACAAACCCTACGAACCGAACTACTATTCGATGGTGATTCCGGATTGGGGGACCTCCTATTCCTTGTGCCAATATCTCGGTGACCGGGCCCGGGTCCTGGTGGATCTCGGGCACCATCTCCCGAACACCAACATCGAACAGGTCGTCGCCCGCCTGCTGCATTTCCGCCGGTTGGGCGGCTTTCACTTCAACGGATCCATGTACGGGGACGACGACCTGACCACCGCCAGCATCCGGCCTTACCAGTTCTTCCTGATCTTGCAGGAATTGGTGGATGCGTGGGAGGACCCGGCGACCGGAGGGCCCGAACCGGCCTGGATGATCGATGCCAGCCACAACACCAAGGACCCCCTGGAGGACCTGATGCAATCCTTGCGGAGCATATGGCAAGCCTATGCCCGTGCCTTGCTGGTGGACCGGGAAGGCCTGCGCGACGCCCAGTCGTCGAACGATGTGGTGGCAGCCGAGGAGCTGGTCCGCGACGCCTTCCAACTGGATGTCCGCCCCCTGGTGGCGGAAGCCTGCCGGATGGCCGGCGGGGCCTTGGACCCCATCGGGGTGTACCGCTCGGCCGGGCTGCGCGCGGCGCGGATCCGGGAACGCGGGGAAGGGCACACCGCCACAGGATTGTGACCCGGACCAAGATACCTGCCGGCACCGCGCAGGATCGGCCGTCCATGCCGAAGGCGACCGAAAAAAATGGCGGCCCATCCGTTGGGTCATCCTCAGCCTATGAAAAAAACAGTACCGGATAATCCGGCGGACATCGGCCCCGCTGAGGGTCACTGCCTGGTCTTCGACATCGGGAAGACCAACAAGAAAGCCTTCATCCTGGACAGGCGCTACCAGGTGGTGGCCTCGCAGGCGGACGTACTGCCGGAGACGACGGATGAGGACGGCTTCCCTTGTGAAGACCTGACCGCTTTGCGGCACTGGGTCCTCGACACCATGGAGGACTTGCTCCGCACCCCCGAGGGGTCGGTCGTGCGGGCCATCAATTGTACCGCCTATGGAGCCAGCCTGGTCCACCTCGACGGACAGGGCGATCCGGTGACGCCCTTGTACAACTACCTGAAGCCTTGTCCGGCACCTGTCGAAGCGGACTTCTTCCGGGAAAACGGCCCCCGGGAGACCCTGTCCCTCGCCACGGCATCCCCGGTATTGGGGTTCCTGAACAGCGGTTTACAGCTGTACAGCTTGTATCGGGAACGGCCGGCGGTGTATCGGAAGATCCGTTGGTCGCTCCATTTGCCGCAGTACCTGGCCTGGTTGTTGGCGGGAGAGGCGGCGAAACGAACCGGGCGGCCGTCGGCCGGATTGGAGCCGGCCGACGAACATACCAGCCTGGGTTGCCATACCTTCTTGTGGGATTTCCGGCGCAACGACTACCATGCCTGGGTCCGCAGGAGCGGCCTCATCGACAAGTTTCCGCCCTTGCGGAGCCAGTCCGCCGGATGGACCTTCCCATGGCGGGGCAGGCAGCTGCGGGTCGGCATCGGCCTGCACGACAGTTCCGCCGCGCTGATCCCCTACCAATTGACAAACCGGACACCTTTCCTGTTGTTATCCACCGGTACCTGGTGCATCACCCTCAATCCGTTCAACCGGCAGCCCTTGACGGCGGCGGAATTGGCGGCGGACTGCCTGTGCTACCGAAGTTACCATGGGGAGCCCGTCAAGGCGGCCCGGTATTTCGGCGGGAACCGGCATGACGAGGCAGTCCGGGCCATCGCCCGGCGGTTCGGTGTTCCGGCCGACTTCCACCTGGACCCGCCGGCGGCGGGAACGACGGCCGGCGGCTGTCGGACGGCCTATCGGCAACTGGTGGAGGAACTGGTCCGGGAGCAGGTGGCTTCCCTGACCCTGGTCCGGGAAGATACGACAGGGGCGAGCTTGTACGTGGACGGCGGATTTTCCCACAATGAGCAGTTCATGGAAAAATTGGCGGCGGCACTCCCCGATTGTCCGGTGTATGCCGCGAGGGTGGCGCAGGCAAGCGCCTTGGGCGCGGCATTGGCGGTTCGGGAACATTGGAATCCGGGGCCGGTGCCGGACAAGCTCATCGATACCCGGCGGGTGGATGTAAATACCCGTATGCCGGGAGCGGAAAACGCACCGGCCAGGTGAAAGGATTAAGTAGCCTACAGTGGTCGTTCCTCAAACGCATCTCCCCGCACTGTCTCCCCGATATCGGTAACCTGCATGCGTGTAGGAATGAAAGCAGAGGATATCGTGGCCTTCGTTCCTGATGGGCGATATCCGTTGCCCGCTTTTCCAAAAACGCGATACCCGGATCCCGGTGGACAATCCGGACAACCGCCGGTCGGTCGTTCTCCTCAGGGGGTTGGGCATCAGGCGGTGCGCTTGCATTCCCCGACCCCTTACGACAAAACGGTGCAGCGGTAGCGATCGATGGGCGTAAACCGAAAGACCGTAGTTGTATATCCATCCGGGACAGGTCAAGTGGCGCAGTACAAACCGCCGTTCCCGTATCCGTCCGTTCCGGTCTCGGGGCACCACAGCTTCTCCTGGTGCGTTTTTACGCCGGCGCAGGCCGCTGTCCTGGATACCAGCTCAATTTCTTCCCACTTTATGCCTTTTGGGGTCATACAGCCGGGGCATGTTTCCTCCCAAAGCCTTCCAATGGAAAGAAAAAGCGCTTATTCCCCACTTCGCTGGCCCACGGCAACAAGTATATTTTCACCTTTAAAAAAAGGATTGTGAAATCGCGGTGAAAAAAATTACATTTGCGATGCCAAAATTTTACCCACCCGTTATCGATGCAAAAAGGTTGGTAGTGATAAATCTGGCTGACGCAGGAAGAAATCAATCCAGCACAGCCTGCCGTATCGTCCATTACCATTCTTTCCAAACATGACAGCTTAGTTGATTCCAGTGCTATCGCGCCCTACCGGGAGATAGCCTTACCACTTATCGGAATAGTTGCGGCGGTTGTTCGTCCACCATGGCGGTAGTTTTCGCTGCGGCCGGGTCAGGACACGCCGGGCTGTTCCCATTTGGAGGGAGGCAGCACCAATCGTCCGCGTACCAATGGAGGGGGGCGGGAGGAATCACACGGAAAGAGGACAGCATGCGGCAATGAGCACTAAAAACAATTGCATATGATATCCGGTAAGAATTTTTGTTATCTGTGTTTTTTTTGTTGCATGGCTTGGCAAGCGGCCGGGGGCAACATCCCTGTCTCGAGCGTGGCCGTCCAGCCGACCGGGACATTCGACGGCCAGGTGCCGGTTCGGGTATACGTCACCCAAAGCGGTGCCGGCAACATGGACGGCACCAGCTGGGCGGATGCCTATGGATCCGACCAGTTGCAGACCGCCTTGTCCACGGCGGGGCTACGGGAGCTATGGGTGGCGGAAGGGATTTATTACCCGACGACATCCGCGGCACCGAACGATCGGGATGCCAATTTCAATTTGCCGGACAGCCTGCAATGGTACGGAGGCTTCGCCGGGACAGAGACGGATATCTCCCAGCGGGATAAATCGGCGCACCAGACCATCATCTCCGGAAATATCGGTGATACCACCCTCCAAACGGACAACAGTTATTTCCTGCTGAACGTGTTCGGGGCCAGTGCCGGCATTCTGCTGGATGGCATCACCTTGTCGGATGCCTACAATACGTTTGGTTCGGGAGCCCTTCGGCTGAATGCGGGCAGTATGGTGGAGCTTGTCGATTGCCGGTTCGAGGACAACGTATCCTATGCCGGCGGCGGTATCACCGTGTCAGACAGCAGCCGATTGACCCTTCATCGTTGTGTATTCGAGAACAACCTTGGCATCGCAGGCGGCGGCGGCATCTTCGGTACCGACAACGCCGTGATCCAGGTTCGCAACAGCATCTTCCGGTCGAACTACAGCCACGACTCCGGAGGGGCCTATTTTGGGCGGGCCGATGCGGAAGCCAGCTTCGTGAACTGCCTTTTCGATGGCAATTTCGTCAACAACTATGCGGGGGGCGCCATCTACCTGGGAATGACCACAATCGCCAGGTTCACCAACTGTACCGTGGTGAACAGCGGGGGGCGGCCCGCTTTCGCCATTCGCAACTCCTCGGTCGGTATCCTGGAGAATTGCATCGTTTGGGCAAACAGTTGGGGTGCCGGGATCACCGACAATTATTCCCACTCCATAATCCAGGGCGTGGTCGGTTCCGACCCGCTGTTCGTCGGGCCGTCCGATTTCCGGCTGCAGTTGTGTTCCCCGGCATCCAATACCGGCAGTAATGCCTATATAGCGGGGTTTCCGACGGATTTGGACGGGAATCCGCGCGATTACAACGGGCTGGGCGTGGATATGGGGGCCTATGAGATACAGGATTCCTCCATTCTGGTCCTGCCGTTCTCCCTGCGGGGGGGCGGGGCCGAATGCAACAATACCCTGGAGCCGATCGTGCTGGACAGCTCCCAATTTGCGGTGAGCTACCAGCTGCAATCGGCAGGTCTTCCGGTGGGGGCTCCGGTAGCAGGTACCGGTGGTCCCCTCACCGTCGGGATGCCGACGGCAAGCGGGAACCATACTGTTTACGGAGTCAGCATCTCCGGGTGTACAGGGGATATGGAAGGTAGTGTCAACGCATGGTTGGGACCGTTCGAGACGGCTCTTTCCATGGATGATTCCCTCAGCGGAGAAACCATCACCCTCCTGACAGATATCGGCAGGGAGTTGGACAGCATCATCTGGCAACGTAACGACACGACGGTATTCGTGGAACCGGACGGATTTGTCAGTGCCGGGCAGACAGTGGCCGGTGGTAACGGGTACGATACCGCAGGGTTGGAGGAAATCCTCCCCACGGACCTGTTCCTTCGCGGCGATTCGTTGTATGTGGCCGATGCCGGTGCAGGCAACCGGGTGACCTTGTGGACACCGGGAGCCACGGCGGGGACGCTCGTTGCCGGTGGTAACGGCACCGGAAGCGGGTTGGCACAGCTCAATGAGCCGCAGTCCATTTGGGTGGATGGATCGGGGAATATTTACATTGCGGATGCACAGAACCACCGGGTCGTGAAATGGGCACCCGGCGCGACGGCGGGAATCCTGGTAGCCGGTGATACCCTGGGAGCGGGTTCGGATGCGCACCAGTTGAATTTTCCGTATTCGATTTTCGTGGATATGGCCGGCAACCTGTACGTTTCCGATTTTTACAACCACCGTGTGCAACGATGGGCGACAGGAGCCGCCGTCGGGGAAACGGTTGCAGGCGGCGCCGGAATGGGGGCTGCCGCCGACCAACTGGCCTACCCTACGGGTATTTGGGTGGACAAAGACGGTAACTTGTACATATCCGATGCCGGTAACAGCCGCATCATGAAATGGGCGCCGGGCGCTTCGGAAGGGCAATCCGTTCCCTTTGGTGGCACGACCCTGGGGCCGCCGGCGGAGTTCAACGATATCCGGGTGGAAGCGGACGGCACCGTGATTGCAGCGGGCGATGGCCAGGTCCTGCGCTGGCGGACGGAACAGGTCGGTACGACCGTGATTGCCGGTGGCAACGGATGGGGGAGCCAACCCGACCAGTTGAAAGGCCCGCTGTCCGTGGCCCTCGGTGCCGATGGGACCCTCTTCGTCTCGGATAAGGATAATTTTCGGGTCCAATCCTTCTCGCCGGGGGTCGCAAGTTTGCAACGGACCGCTTCCGGCTGCGGGACTTGGCGAGCCATCACCACCGATGCATACGGCTGCGTGGATACCAGTGCGGTCGTCGAGGTATTGACCCGTTGGTACGTAGATGCGGACGGGGACGGATACGGTTCACAGACCGCCTACGAGGATGCCTGTCCGGCTCCGTCCAACGGCAGTTATGCACCCGTAGGGACGGATTGCGACGACAACGACGCAGCTATCCACCCGGGCCAGCCGGAAATCTGCAACGACGGGATTGACAACGATTGCGATGGCCGGATGTACGAGGTGCCCGCCGGGGTCATCGCCGAACCCTTGGTCACCGGTTGTTCCGGCGAGACACTATCCGCATGGGCAACCCACCAATTCGTGCGGTGGTATGATGCACCACAGGGTGGGAATGTGCTCGGTACGGGTCCCCGCTTGGATCGACTGGTCTTGAATCCGGATACCGTCTATGCAGCGGCATTCGACCCGGTTTTCGAAGAACTGGTTTCCGTCCGGACCGATTCGGCGCGTTACAAGGTCGATCATGAAGCCCTTTCGGGAGATGACGGCCGTGGTTTGGCCGTGACTCCGGACCATGTTTTCTACACGGGAGACGGAGCCACGGTGCGGTACGACCACCGGTTGCAGAACGGCGTGACGCTGCCGAGGCTGGACCGGATGTTCAGTGACCTGGCCACAGGCAGGCTCTACGGATTGACCTATTACAACGAGGAGACATCGACGGTTGAAAACAGTTTCGAGCGGGTCAACCGCATCCTGGAATTCGATACGGCCGGCGTCGCGACAGGCGATACGATTGTCCTGAGCATGACACTGGAGAATATCGGGTGTTCCAGAAGTTCCTTGTTCAATGGCAGCGGGTATGTGTTGTTGTATGCCAACATCGGTAAGAAAATATACCGAATAGACATCAACACCGGACAGGTGACGGTGGTCATGGAGTACGTGGACCTGGACGATGAGATCAGGGGGGCGGAATCCTGTTGGTCCTGGAACATGTCCACGTATGACGGGGAGGGTTATTCCCTCCTGTACAGGAAGCGAAATACAGACCTGTTGGTCCGGTTGCATCTTATGACGGCGGCCGTGGATACGGTGGCCGAGTTCCAGGGTATCGGCAATGAAGCCGCCCAATTCATCTTCTCGCCATGGGACGGCCTGTTGTTCGTACACAACGAGGACGGTAACAACTACAATGGGCAGCAGGGAGGGGAATGGCTGTTCGCATTCGATGCGACGGGTGCCGAACAGGTCGCATGTCAGGTTCCGAGGGAGCCGGTGGTATTCCAGCCGGCCCCTTGTCCAGCACCCGGGATGCCCCTCATGCGCAGCGGAAGTCGTCCGTACACGGATGTCGTGCTGGCGTGGCTGCCGCCATTGACCTGCAGCAATGCGGTCACCACCGATATTTATTTCTCCAGCCAAGCCGTGCCACCGGATACGGCAACCGTGCCGACTTACAGCAGCCTGTCGGGGGATTCCCTGACGGTGGCGTTCCTCTGGCCGGACTCAACGTATTACGCCTGGTTCCGGACGCAGTGCGGGGCAGGGTACAGTGAGTGGGTCGGTCCGGTAAGCTATACCCTTCCCGGACTCGGCAACCTGGCGGTGTCGACGGATCCGGTATCATTATGCGATGGGGAGGCTTTCACGGCATCGGTAGCAGGTCTGTTGCAGGATGCGGTGGTCCGTTGGTACGATGCGCCCAGCGGAGGTAACCAGTTGGACACGGGCCTGGCCGCCTCCTTTGTCGCGGACCTCGGGGAGACCATTTACGCGGAAGTGAATGTTTTGGATAGTACCTTGGTATCCCGGGCGCTTGGAGTGACCGGTGCGGCGCAGCAGTTCATTGTCCCGGATGATGTCTTCCGGATGACGATATTTGCCCAAGGCGCTCGCGGCGGGCTCCCGCTCTACAATTGCGGCAGCGATCCCACCTACGGTAAAGGGGGCAGCGTGACGGCGGACCTCGCCGTCCAACCCGGCGACACCTTGTATGTTTTTGTAGGCGGGATACCGGATGAAACAAGTTACGATTCCATTGGTACGGGCGGCTACAACGGTGGCGGTGGCGGTGATTATTATGGTGGCGGCGGCGGTGGGGCCACGGACATCCGCAAAGGCGGTATCGGATGGGAACACCGGGTCCTTGTGGCCGGCGGCGGTGGCGGCGGTACCTGGTGTAACTATTATGGGGATGGCTATGCAGGGGGAGCCGGCGGTGGCCTGGTCGCCGGGGATGGAACCGGATACTTTTGTGGGGATTGCGGGGGGAAAGGGGGAACCCAGTACGAAGGTGGGGCCGGCGGGGCCGCCGATGGCAATTACGAGGGCGTTCCGGGTGGATTCGGTTACGGCGGCAGCATACCGGATCCCTTCTACTATTATTGCGAGGCCGGTGGTGGCGGCGGCGGTTACTACGGAGGGGGCAGTGGCGGCGAATGTTATTCCAGTGGTGGCGGTGGATCGAGTTACACCGACTCGGTGTTATGCAGTAATGTGGTCCATACGCAGGGTGACAACGACGGCCCGGGTGCCATCATCTTCAACTACTACCAATATCGAACTTATACGGTCCGGCTGCCGCTGTTCATGACCGATACGACGGCACCCGCAGCACATTGCCGGTCACTCACGCTCAACCTCGATGGAAACGGCCAGGCCGTCCTGGTCGCGGCCACCGTGGACAGCAGCTCTTCGGATGCCTGCGGGATCGGCGGAATGTTGCTGAGCCGGACGGTTTTCACGTGTGCCGACCTCGGAATACAGGAGCCGACCCTGACCGTGACAGACATCAACGGCAACAGCAGCAGCTGTATCGCCACCGTGGCGGTTGCGGATACGGTGGCACCGCTTGCGTTGTGCAAGGACGTGACCGTGTCGCTCGACGGCAACGGCCAATTCCAGTTGACCGCAACACACGTCGACCATGGCAGCACGGATGCCTGTGGCATTGCCGAACGGATGGTGTCGCCGGCGAGCTTCAGCTGTGCCGACCTGGGTCCCCAAACGGTCACCTTGACGGTTACGGACAGCTCGCTGAACAGCGCCGCTTGTGCCGCGGTAGTCACGGTCATGGATCTGGACGCGCCGGTGGCCGCCTGTCAGGATATTGTCCGGACGGTGGAGGGAACCGTCGTACTGAATCCCGAAGAGGTGTTCAATGCTGCCGCCTCATTTGACAACTGTGGAGCGGTCATTCCGTTGAGCGTGTCCCCTCATGAGTTTGACTGCAGCGACGTAGGTGGACAGTCGGTGACCCTCACCGTGACAGACTTGCAGGGCAATACCGCCACATGCCAGGCCATGGTAACGGTCCAGACAATACCGATTTCGGTGGACGTGTCACCGGAGCTCTGCGGCTTGTCCAATGGCAGCGTGATGGTTTCCATCAATTCGGCAGCGGGCGGCCAGGTCGGCTATTCCCTCAACGGCGGACAAAGCTATCAGTTCACCAATGTCTTCACGGACTTATCTGCAGGTTCCTATGAACTGGTGGTAACCTACTTCGGGGACGGGGGATGCATACTGCCGGCCATTCCCGTTGTAGTACCGGTCCTGGGTGAAATCGTGAATACCTGGACCGGAGGTGGCGACGCACTCCATTGGTCCGACCGTTTCAACTGGAGCATCGGTTTTGTACCCCTGGGCTGTCATGACATCATCGTTCCTCCCGGAAAGAAGATATTGGTCCTGAGTGGGGAAGTGGCCACCGGCCGCACCTTGCACGTGTCACAAGGCAGTGAAGTGACCCTGGAACCCGGGGCCTTGATGGATATTGAAAATTATTGATATTCCTTATCGCAAAGCCCCCCATTCAAATATAGGCTGGTGTGTATTCGCACCAGCCTTTTTTTATGCCGACCTATTTACCTACTTGCAATGCTCCGTGCATGTAATGTCAAAAAAAACAAATATTGATGCCGTATTTTCCTCCGGCGACGGTGTTTCCGAAGCAGTGAGTCGATGAAAGGGCCGAAGCGGCAAACAATCGGTGCAGCAGGAATTCGGATGGAATAATATTTTCATACGCCATTGTCCCCGGACGGTCGGGCGGTGGTGTATTCCGCCGGTCCGGCTTACACTTCCAGAAGGGCACAGGTGTCCGGGGCGGGAGTGGCGAGTTCGATTCGGGAACAGGGATTCCGGACCGGGCCACCTCATCGGCATGCGGAAGCAAATTGCCGTTGGTGCGTAGCATCGTTGCCAACTGGCCGGAAGCGATTACTTTTGCAGTCTCATCAACAAGGTATCACCGAGCCGACAGTGCCGGGGTGCGGCCGGTAGGGATACCGGTGGCACCAAGGGGTCTGGCGGATCAAGAAAAATAGAATATGCCATTGATCAAATCCATTTCGGGGATACGCGGGACCATCGGCGGCCGGCCGGGGGAAAACCTGACGGCACAGGATGTCGTGGCGTGTACGGCGGGCTTCGGACAGTGGGTCCGGGAGCGGTCCGGGAAAGGCGCCCCCTGTATTGTCATCGGTCGGGATGCCCGGATATCGGGCCCCTGGATGCAGGCCCTGGTGGTGCAGACCCTGCTGGGCATGGGCATTGACGTGACGGACCTGGGCTTGTCCACCACGCCCACCGTGGAGATGGCCGTGCCGCGGGAGGGGGCGGATGCGGGCATCATTTTGACCGCCAGCCACAACCCGCGGGAGTGGAATGCCCTGAAGTTTCTCAACCGGGAGGGGGAGTTCATATCGGCGGCGGACGGGGCGGACATACTTTCGATCATCGACCGGAATGCGCCGGTGTACGCCGCCGTCGACCGGTTCGGGCGGTATGTGCAGCGGGCGGATGCCCTGGCGCAACACCTGGCGGCCATCCAGGCCCACCCATTGGTAGCGGTCGAACGCATACGCGAACAAGGGTACCGGGTGGTGGTGGACGCGGTCAATTCCAGCGGCGCCATCAGTTTGCCGCCCCTGTTGGAGGCCTTGGGCTGCGAGGTCATACTGCTGAACGGGGAGCCGCACGGCGACTTCGCGCACAATCCGGAACCCTTGCCGGAGCATTTGCACGAGTTGGCGGAGCGGGTGGTGACGGAGCGGGCGCACCTGGGAATCGCCGTCGATCCGGATGTCGACCGCCTGGCTTTCGTCTGTGAGGACGGTACCGCCTTCGGGGAGGAATACACGTTGGTGGCGGTGGCGGACTACGTCCTGCGTCATCGGCCGGGCAACACGGTCTCCAACCTGTCCTCGACACGGGCCTTGCGGGACATCACCCGGCGGCACGGCGGTGAATATCATGCCAGTGCGGTGGGCGAGGTCAATGTGGTGCAGCAAATGAAAGCCGTCTCCGCCGTGATCGGTGGGGAAGGCAACGGCGGGGTCATCGTTCCGGATTTGCACTACGGTCGGGATGCCCTGGCCGGTGTCGCCTTGTTCCTGTCGCACCTGGCGGCCGAAAAGACGACTTTGTCGGCGCTGAAAGCCGGCTATCCGACGTATTTCATGGTCAAGGACAAAGTGGCCCTGACACCGGAGGTCGACCTCCCGGCCCTTTTGGAAGGGCTGCACCGGAAGTACCGCCAGGAGGCTTGCGACACGACCGATGGCCTGAAGATCGATTTCGAACACGGCTGGGTACATCTGCGTCGGTCCAATACCGAGCCGATCATCCGGATCTATTCGGAGGCACCGACCCAGGCGGCGGCGGCGGAGCTGGTGGTGCGGATCCGCGCGGATGTCCAGGCGCTGGTGGCAGGTTGAGCCATGCCGCAAGCGCCGCCGCCGGAACGGAAGACATGTCGGACATTGTTTGTCTTTCCATTCTGGAAATGGTGCTTCGTACCCTGGTCGGGCCGCCAATAGTCCGCTGATAAGTCGACAATGACAGGAAGCGCACCGGACGGACCTTGGAATAGGTCGTCCCGGAACGGTATGGGGCAGGTGTAAACAGCGCCGCCGGCCGATGTGCGGTAATGGGCCGGCAGCTGCCCGAGCGGACCACGCCCCATGGTGCTCCGGTTATCCGATGACCGGAGCGACAATAAATCCTATGGGAGATTCTTTTAAAAAAAATGAAAATTACCTAGTGAATTCATCATTTTTGCTGTGTTTTGAAGTGTGAGGGCAGCGGAGGACCTTCAGGAAGCTGCCCCCGGATACCGTATATGCAGGAAACCGGCCCATATGCCGGATAGTAAGGATACCTATCGATGCACGACCAAGGCCGGTATTGATGTACCGTTGACCCGATGGTCGTTTTATTTTTCAACAAAGTTTGCTTTAAAACCTGTGGCCTGTCCGGCCGCGCGCATGGCGTTTGTCATGATGGCGGCGACCAAGGTTTCGGGAAATTCGAATTCACGACCGTTGCAGGACGGTGGATGGCGGTGCCTACCTGGTCCCGGCAGTGATGCGGGGGAAAACCGGGTGCCGTCCCATGCGGATTGCAACCATTATTCTAGCATCGATATGACAAAAGAGACGACTCAATCCTATTGTCACCCACGGGGTGGTATCAACCGGACGATGATTGGCTGGTTGCGTATGACCTTGGTGTGGGTGAGCATTTCATGGCTGTCAGGGATTTGGCAGCCGGCGGCCGCACAGACGGTGATCGGGGGGGCCACGCCCGATTCATCCGCCATGTTGGATATCCAAAGTGCCACCCAAGGGGTGTTGTTTCCCCGCATGACCACTTCGCAACGGGATGCGATCGCGAATCCGGCGCAGGGGCTGATGTTGTACAACTTGACTACCAAATGCCTGGAGATAAACTTGGGGACACCCTCCTCCCCGGACTGGTCGGATATCAAATGCGCTCCCGTCGGTTCCATCGGCTCCCTCGACTGCCCCAACGCTGCCCTCACCGGTACGCTGACGGCGGATTCCGTCGCGAGCGGGGTGAGCGTGCAAGTCCCCTACACGGGCGGTAACGGCGGCACGCACAGCGGGCAGACAGTCACCTCGACCGGGGTGACGGGGCTGACGGCGACCTTGGCCGCCGGTAGCTTCGCCAACGGGGCGGACAGCTTGAGCTATACCATCACGGGTACACCGGATTCTGCCGGTACGGCCAGCTTCGCGCTGAATATCGGCGGACAGAGCTGTACGCTGGAAGTGACGGTGGGGGCTGGAAGTTGTACGACCCCGACCGACTGCTGGGCGATGGTTAGCGCGACGGATACCTTGTACTTTCTGTGCCACAACCTGGCTTCGGCCAATACCTGTGCCGACCCCTTCACCCCGAGCTGGGAGATCATCGGGGGCTACTGGCAGTGGGGCCGGAAAGGGCCGGATTCGACGCAGTGGCTGAATACGAATACGGCAAACTTTGCGCACGGGCCGACGGGTTCCGGAGCCGGGGATGCGAATGAAGGGGCGATAGCCGGTTGGAATACGACGAGTGCGCCGATAGGATCCTGGTCGGATAGTATCAAGACCGCTGAGGATCCCTGCCCTGCCGGATTCCGGGTGCCGACGGAAGCCCAATGGCAGGCGATGATCGACAACAATAACGAATCCAGCGTAGGCACATGGACAGTCAGTGCCACCAACTACAGCAGTGGAAATTTCTTTGGATCCAATTTGATGCTGCCCTTGGCCGGGTACCGGGAGAGCACCGATGGTTCGCTCTCCGACAGAGGTCAATATGGCGTTTATTGGAGCAGTAGTTCGGCTGGTTCAAGCAATAGTCCGGAATTGACTATATACAGGGCTAATGGTGCCGAAACGTACTACTTCGGAACCAAGACGTACGGCTTCTCCGTCCGCTGTGCCGCAGAACCCCCTGCGCCCCCTGCCGGCTCCATCGGCGCCATCGACTGCACCAACGCCGCCCTCACCGGCACCCTGACGGCGGATTCCGTCGCGAGCGGGGTGAGCGTGCAAGTCCCCTACACGGGCGGTAACGGCGGCACGCACAGCGGGCAGACAGTCACCTCGACCGGGGTGACGGGGCTGACGGCGACCTTGGCCGCCGGTAGCTTCGCCAACGGGGCGGACAGCTTGAGCTATACCATCACGGGTACACCGGATTCGGCCGGTACGGCCAGCTTCGCGCTGAACATCGGGGGGCAGAGCTGTACGCTGGAAGTGACGGTAGGGGCGGGGAGCCCGGCGGCCGCGCCTTCCTGCTGGGCCATGGGCTCCGCCACGGATACCTTGTATTTCATGTGCCACAACCTGGCCGCCAACAATACCTCCGCCGACCCCCTTACCCCGAGCTGGGAGATCATCGGCGGCTATTGGCAGTGGGGCCGCAAAGGGCCTGCTGCCCCCCAATGGCTGAATACCAATACGACAAATTTTGCGCACGGACCGACTAGCGCAGGGAATGCAAATAGTGTGGCGGTTGCCGGGTGGAGTCAGACAACTGCTGCCAACGGATCCTGGTCGGATACCTCCAAGACGGCTCAAGACCCCTGCCCGGAGGGCTTCCGAGTGCCGACGAGGGCACAGTGGGATGGGGTGATAGCAAATAACAACCAAAGTGCAATCGGTACCTGGACCGCTAATGCCACCAATTATAGCAGCGGCCGCTTCTATGGTCCCGGCTTGATGCTTCCGGCGGCTGGGCGCCGTGTCAGCAACAACGGGTCCTTATTCTTCCGCGGTTTCGTTGGCTTCTATTGGAGCAGCACGGAGGACGGCAGCTCCGCCCGGAACTTGGAATTTAGCAGCAGCTATTCCTCGTCGAGCCTCGAAGTCCGTACGACCGGCTTCTCCGTCCGCTGTGCCGCAGAACCCCCTGCGCCCCCTGCCGGCTCCATCGGCGCCATCGACTGCACCAACGCCGCCCTCACCGGCACCCTGACGGCGGATTCCGTCGCGAGCGGGGTGAGCGTGCAAGTCCCCTACACGGGCGGTAACGGCGGTACCCACAGCGGCCAGACGGTCACCTCGACCGGGGTGACGGGGCTGACGGCCACCTTGGCGTCCGGCAGCTTTGCCACCGGCGCCGACAGCCTGAGCTATACGATCTCCGGTACGCCGGATTCGGCCGGTACGGCCAGCTTCGCGCTGAACATCGGGGGGCAGAGCTGTACGCTGGAATTGACGGTAGGGGCGGGGAGTTGTACGACCCCGACCGACTGCTGGGCGATGGTTAGCTCGACGGATACCTTGTACTTTCTGTGCCACAACCTGGCTTCGGCCAATACCTGTGCCGACCCCTTCACCCCGAGCTGGGAGATCATCGGGGGCTACTGGCAGTGGGGCCGGAAAGGGCCGGATTCGACGCAGTGGCTGAATACGAATACGGCAAACTTTGCGCACGGGCCGACGGGTTCCGGAGCCGGGGATGCGAATGAAGGGGCCGTCAGCGGTTGGAGTAATACGGCCGCTTCTAACGGCGCTTGGTCGGATGCTTCGAAGACCGCCGATGACCCCTGTCCGGCAGGTTATCGCGTGCCGACGGTGGCACAATGGGACGGGGTTGTCGCTAATAATTCTTTGAGTGATATCGGTACCTGGAGCGATAATGCCACGAACTATAGCAGCGGGAAGTCCATCGGATCTAAGCTGATGCTTCCGGCGGCCGGGTACCGTGACGGCAACGACGGGATCTTGGTCTACCGCGGCAGCTACGGCAACTATTGGAGCAGCTCGGAGCTTGGCAGCAGCCTCGCCTGGTACCTGAACTTCAACAGCGGCAATGTCCTCACGGACCTCAACACCCAGGTGCTCGGCTTCTCCGTACGCTGTGCTGCAGATCCGGCCGCGCCCGCCTCCGGTTCCATCGGTGCCATCGACTGTACCAACGCCGCCCTCACCGGCACCCTGACGGCGGATTCCGTCGCGAGCGGGGTGAGCGTGCAAGTCCCCTACACGGGCGGTAACGGCGGTACCCACAGCGGCCAGACGGTCACCTCGACCGGGGTGACGGGGCTGACGGCCACCTTGGCGTCCGGCAGCTTTGCCACCGGCGCCGACAGCCTGAGCTATACGATCTCCGGTACGCCGGATTCGGCCGGTACGGCCAGCTTCGCGCTGAACATCGGGGGGCAGAGCTGTACGCTGGAATTGACGGTGGTAAGTGGTGGAAGCGCCACCGCACCCAGTTGCTGGGCGATGGTTAGCTCGACGGATACGCTCCATTTCATGTGCCATAACCTGGCTTCGGCCAATACCTCCGCCGACCCCCTCACCCCGAGCTGGGAGATCATCGGGGGCTACTGGCAGTGGGGCCGCAAAGGGCCGGATGCGACCCAATGGCTGAATAATAACACCCCGAACTTCGCGCACGGGCCGACGGGGCCCAATGCCGGGGACGCGAATGACGCGGCCGTCAGCGGCTGGAGTACGACGAATGCTTCCACTGGTGCCTGGTCGGATACGGTTAAGACCGCCGACGATCCCTGCCCGGCGGGTTATCGCGTGCCGACCAAGGCGCAGTGGGATGGGGTGCTTGCCAACAATAATTTGAGTGATATCGGGACTTGGAGTAGCAATGCTACGAACTACAGCAGTGGGAAGTCCATCGGATCGAACCTGATGCTTCCGGCGGCCGGGTACCGCATCTACGGCGATGGGTCTTTGGCCAGTCGCGGTAATGATGGCAACTATTGGAGCAGCTTGGAATATAGTTCTACTGAATCCTGGGGCTTGTTCATATATAGTGGCGATGCTGAGATGGACTTCTACATCGGAGGTTACGGCCTCTCCGTCCGCTGCGCGGCAGAATAATTCAATCCTTTGACTATTTGACTATTTAGGAATTTTCATTTCGTAGGCTTTGGCGCAGCGTGCCGTACCGGGAAGGTATCGGTATAGCCTCAGCAAGCCGAAGCGGTCGAAAATCTCGAAAAAGGATGCATCAACCATCCATCCGGAGGGACCGGCCGGTCCTCCCGGCCTATCCCCACCATCGGGAGGGTCCGTGGGAGGACCCTGACCGTCATTTAAATAAAACATCATGAAAATAAATACAGGCATCCTGACCGTCTTGCTGCTCTGTACCGTGCTCGGCAACCTCCAGGCCCAGCATACCGTGCGGGGCTGCGAGCAGGTGACAGGACTCCAATCCTTTTGGTCGGCCGACCTCGAGGTGGCCACCGGCGGGACTTTCATCAACCGCGGGACCTTGGAATACACCCGGGTTACCAGCCTGGTGAACGACGGGGGCTTCTCGGACCGGACGGACGCCGACTGTTCGGCGGATTACGGCGACCTATGCCAGGGTGAACCTGCCCGTCCGATGGCCGCCGTCGGCAGCACCAACATCTTCGGTCCGATGGTCGATTCCACTACCATGGGCGGCTCCGCCCCGCTCCGGATGTACGATGTGCAGTTGTCGCGGCACATCGGGCTCGACAACGAATGGCAGATTGCCGGTACCCTGTCCTGGAGCGCCGGCATGATCACTACCGACCGGTCCGACCCGACCCGTTTCCTCCACTTCCTGGAAGGTAGTACGGTCTCCGGCGACAGCGTCACCCGCCATGTCGACGGCTATGCGGGCTGGTCGGGCGACGGGCCCTTCACGTTCCCCATCGGCGACGGCACGAAGTTCGGCCGCGCCGGGGTGGTCGGTACCTGTGGGACGAACTTCCGGGCGGCGTACTTCTCCGGCGACCCGACTACGGCGACCCTGCCGGGCGGCGCGCCATTCGCCACCACTTCCCTGGCGACCGGCCTGTACGG
>CAZNLJ010000055.1:0-27707 GCA_964573725.1 uncultured Saprospiraceae bacterium | reverse complement strand
GCCTCGGCGGCCTCGGCCCGGCGCGTCGCGGCGCCCACCGCGGCGCGTGATCCTGTGCGGATCCAGATCTGCGCGGTCGGCCGGATGCGTGCCGACATGCCCGAACGCGCGATCCTCGAGGACTATCACATGCGGTTCAACCGCACGGGCCGGCAGCTGGCGCTGGGTCCGCTGACCGAGACCGAGGTCGAGGACCGCAAGGGCGGCGGGATGGAGGCGGAGGCTGCGCTCCTCCTGCGGGCGGTGCCTGCGGGGGCGCTGCTGGTGACGCTGGACGAGCGCGGGCGGATGCTGTCCTCGCCCGAATTCGCCGCCTTGCTGGCGCGCTGGCGCGATGACGGGCGGCAGGATGCGGCCTTTGTGATCGGGGGGGCGGACGGGCTGGCCCCGGCGCTGCGCGACCGTGCGGATCTGTCGATCAGTTTCGGCCGGATGGTCTGGCCCCACATGCTTGTCCGGGTGATGCTGGTCGAGCAGCTCTACCGTGCCGCGACGATCCTGGCGGGGTCACCCTATCACCGGGCCTGGGGGGGGGGGGGGCCCCCCCCCCCAAAAAATTTTTTGGGGCGGGCGGGCGGGGCCCCCGCGCGCGCCGCCGGCCGTCCTGTCCAAAAGGCGAGAAGTGCCATAAAGACCCATTGGTCAGGCGTAGCGTACGTTTATTGACAATCAGGCGAACCTTGCAATCAAAATATTCGATTTGGTTCTTGAGGTGCGAAAGATGAGCTGGAAGTACATACCCGCGACCACCCGGATGTCGGCCGGGCAACAGCGCCGCCGGCTGCATGCAGCCCCTACTTTAGTGCCCGCATGCGGCAACCGCCGAGCCCATTTCTCCGTATATCCATGGCATACGTATATCGGAAATGCAAAGACATACAATGAAGACTACCCTGACCTCCCTCTGCCTCCTGCTGTTTCTCACCGGGAAGGCCCAATCAGTGGACGGGCTGATTCCCCGTGACCTCTTTTTTCTGGAAAAAGACAAACAGCACATCACCTTGTCGGCCGACGGCGCCCATGTATTGTACCAACGGACCGGCCGGGCGGCGGACAGTTTGCTGAACTACGTTCCGGTCCGGCTTCCCCATGTCGTCAAGCAACGCCGTTTCGACGGGATCCTGCTCGACTGGATGCCGACGGGGAACGGCGGATTGGCGGTCGCCTTGCGGCAGGGGTCGGAGGCCCACCTGTACACGGCGGGGCTGACGACCACCCCGCCCCGCAAACTGCGGGTTCCGCCCTTCGAACAGGTCCGGTTCCTGTACCGGAGCCATCGATTCCCGAACAAGGTGGTGGTGGACCTGCAGGCGAAGGATACCCTCCGGAGCGGCATCTACATCCTGGACCTGATGAGCAGCAGCCTGAAACGCCTGGGCCGCATGGACGGGTTCCGGGAAGTGTATTTCGATGAGAACTTCACCTGGCTGGCCGGCTTGCGGGAAGGCGAGGCAGGTGCTTCCGTGCTGGTGCGGCGCGAGGAAGGCGAGTGGAAAGAGGTCCTGACGCTATCGGAGCGGGAGAAAGGAGCCGGCGTTGTATCGGTTCGGCGCGACGGGTCGGCTCTTTACCTGGTGGCTGCGGGAGACCGTGACAAGGCGGTATTGTGGGAGGTGGACCTCCGAAGCGGTGCGATGCGGGTGGTGGCGGAAGACCCCTCGGCGGACGTATTGGCGGAGGGAGCTTTCCTCGACGGTTCCGGAGCGCCTGTGGCGGTTTCCGTCGCCTGGTCGGCCGGCCGTCGGCAGCTGGCCGATGTATCGGCTGCCGAGGGCTTGTCGGCCCTGGAAAAGGAAACCGGCTCCGATGTCCGGTTCGTCGCTGCGGACGACCGCGATTCGGTGTGGCTGGTCAAAGTCCTGTCCGGCGGTCCTGCGATTTACTACAGCTACGACCGCCGCCAGGGCAAGGCCACGCGCCTGTTCAGCGAGCGGTCGGTCCTTGACGCCTACGATGCACCGGTGCGGACCCTGCAATCCGTCACCCGTCGCGACGGCTTCCAGGTGCCGGCTTACTTGTATGTACCGGCCGGGATGGCAAAATCCGACGGGACACCCAAAGCGCCCTTGCCGACCATATTCTATGTACACGACCCCGTCGTCGGCGGATACGGCCATGGGGACGACTGGCAGACCACCCGCCACCTGCAGCTCCTGGCCAACCGGGGATATGTGGTCCTGGACCTGGCGGTCCGCGGAAGTGCCGGCCTCGGGAAGGATTTCGCAGCGGCCTCGGAAGGACAGTGGGGAGGCGCCTGTCACAACGACCTGGTGGATGCCGCTACCTGGGCCATCCGCGCCGGTTATGCCAGCCGCAGGCGGATCGGACTCCTGGGCTGGTATTACGGGGGTTATGCCACCGCCTATGCGATGGGTGCGGCCCCCGATATCTTCGCCTGCGGGATTGCGCTCCAACCCTTGGGCGACCTGACCGCTTTCCGGCCGGACAGCCTCTCTGCCGCCCATCCCTGGAGGCCTGCCTTGCAAGCCATCACCGGTGGTTCCGATGCCTGGGCCGCACAATCCCCGCAGACCTATGTCAAGGACGTCATCGGCCCGGTGCTGTTGGCGGCCGGAGCGGCGGATCCCATCGTGGCGGCCGATCAGACGGAAAAGTTTGCCGATGCCCTGGCGGCGGCCGGCAAAACCGTCACCTACCTGCAATATCCCGAGGAGGCCGGCTATTTCCGCCAATCCGGCAACTGGGTTTCCTTCTGGGCGGTGGCGGAACACTTCCTGCATACCCACCTCGGCGGCCGCCGACAAACCCGGGATGCGGATGTGGAGCTGGGGGATATGGAGGTCCGGCAGGGCGCCGAATACGTCGAGTCGATCGATTGAGCCCCCGAGGCGGACGCGGGGTCATCCCCGCGTCCGCCTCGGCTTCCCCGTCCCTTCCTTCCGCTCGCCGCGCTTTCCTATCCATTCAAACCCTTCCCGTACCGTGCGGCGGCAAGATCCCGGCCGCCACTTCCATATCGTACAAAATGCTTATCTTGCAGCCTTTGCTGGAAAGATGAGTACCATGACGAAACCGCTGTTCAAAATTCGGGATAATGGCAAATACGGCTTCATCGATGCCATGGGTGAAGTGGCCATCGAGCCCCAGTATGTCCAGGCCGAAGAATTTTACAATGGTTTCTCGCGGGTCATGCTCAACGACAAGATGGTTCCCCTGGATGACCAGGGCCGGTTGTTGCTCCGGCATCTGTTCAACCACGTCGGCTTGTTCGAGGAAAAGTTGGCAAAGGTACGCCTGGTGAACAAGTGGGGTTTCATCGATGAGCGGGGACGGGTCGTCATCCCGATCCAGTTCAACGACGCCGGCTACTTCAGCGAGGGCGTGGCCCCTGTCGCCTGGGAAGGCCAGTACGGGTTCATCAGTCACGAAGGGGAGTTCGTCATTCCGCCCGTCTACGATTGGGCCGGCTCCTTCCATGAGGGACTGGCCGTGGCGGCCCGGCATTCCCGATACGGGTTCATCGACCGCAAGGGGGAGTTTGTCATCGAGCCCGCATACGACGGTGCCAGGGGCTTCCAGCAATCCGTGGCGGTCATCATCGAGAAAGGTCGTTGGGGACTGGTCGACCGGGCGGGCGGGCTTTTGCTTCCGCCCACTTTCGACCTGGTCGATTCCTATACCAGCGGCGATTTCTTCGATGACATGGCGGTGGCGGTGCGCGACGGCCTGTACGGATACATCAACAAGGCGGGGGAGGTCGTCGTCGAACCGCAGTACAGTTTCGCCGGCGATTTCGGGGAAGGGATGGCCCTGGTCGAAACGAAGGGGCTGTTCGGCTATATCAACAAGTCGGGGGATTTCGTCATCCATCCGCGGTTCGAGGATGCCGGCGTCTTTTCGGAGGGGCTTGCACAAGTCAAGACCGGCGGGTTGTGGGGATATATCGATGCGGGCGGGAAATTGGCCATCCGGCCCTTGTTCGAATCGGTGTTACCTTTCCGGGACGGCCTGGCCTGGGTCGTCCACCAGGGCAAGTGGGCCTACATCAATCGCTGGGGGGACCTGGTCTGGCGGGAGCGTTGACCGGGTCAGCGCATCCTTGGGCGCCGGCGTTTGCCGCCGGGCTGCAGGGGCATTCCTCCTTTCGGCATCATGCCCATCCGTTGGGCCGCTTTCATCTGGCCCTGCTGGCCGGAAGCCAATTCCAACTGTTTGACCTGATCCTTCAGTGCCTGCTCCGTCAGGTTGAGTTCCTTTATCTTTTTCAGGTGTATCTTGACCAGGTTCCAGCGGCCCCGTTGGGCTGCGATACCCGCCAGCTGCATCAGGACCGCCGCTTTCTCGTTGTCGGTGGGTAGTTTCAGTTCCTGTGCCTTTGCGAGCCATTCCTCCGCTTCGTCCATCCGGTTGAGGCCCTGTGCGATCGTGCCTTTCAAGAGGTAAAAGTACGCCCGGTTGGTCACGTACAGCCATTTGGGGTTCAGGGTCAGCCGGAGCCGCTTGTCGGCACCGAGGAAATCCGATCCGTTCTGCATGATCATGGCGGCGGACTGGACCGTCCCCAGCAGGACGTATCCGACCAAGAGGACCAGCCCCGCCAGGAAAAACGGGAATGCATACCAGAATCCGAAGAAGATGGCCAGCAAGGTGCCGCCGACAAAGGTGAGCCCCATGAGGGCGAAACGCAGGTGGATGTGGATGGTGAACATGATCGTTGGTTTACTTACAGCGCGGCAAATGTAAGAAAGTTCCCGGTTCCCACCGGCCTTTTGTCAGTCCGGAAGATAGGGGTTGAAAAGGCGCTCGTGCCCGATGGTGGTGGCAGGACCATGGCCGGGGTAGACCTTGACATCGTTGCCCAAGGGAAGCAGTTGTTCGCGGATGCTTCGGATCAGGGTCTCAAAGTCGCCGCCCGGCAAGTCGGTCCGCCCGATGCTCTCCCGGAAGAGTACATCTCCGGCCAACACGAAGCCCTCCGCCGCACAATGGAAGGAGAGGCTGGCCGGTGAGTGCCCCGGCGTGTAGATCGCCTCGAGCCGGGATTTTCCGAAGACGATCGTCTCCCCCGCTTCGATGAAACGGCCGGGCATCGGGGAAGGTTCCGGCACCGGGATGCCGTAGAGGCGGCACACTTCCGGCATGGCCTCCAGTACGGGGAGTTCGCCGCGGTGGATTTCGAGTTGCAAGCCCCAACTGTCCGCCACGAACTTGTTGCCGAACACGTGGTCCAGGTGGCAATGGGTGTTGATCAGCCGGACCGGACGCAACCCGTTTTCCTGGACGAAGGTCATCAACTCGATCCGCTCGTGGGCCTCGAAACAGCCGGGGTCGACAATGATGCATTCCCCGCTGTCGTCATAGACGATGTAGGTGTTTTCCTGGAACATGTTGAAGACCAAGGTGGCCACTTTCGTCTGCATGGTACGGTCGTTTCGGATTTCCGGCATCGGCGCCCTGCGGGGGACGCCAGGCGCAACCCGCGCAAAATAGGCGCCGCAGTTGAACTCTTGCCCGATAAACGTTATTTTTACAACGGACCGTGAAAGTACGAATTGACCGGTAGATGTCCGATTAAAATCGATATCCATGCGCCTCCCTGTCCTGACCGCCCTCCTCCTCTGCGGCGCTACCCTCCGGGTGGCTGCCCAGACCACCCAAACGGAATTCGGCAAGAACCGGGTGCAGTTCCATCAGGATTTCGCGGAATGGTCCCAATACGAAAGCCGCAACTTCATCACTTATTGGTACGGGGAAGGCCGCTACATCGGGCAGTCGGTCGTCCAATTGGCGGAAAACGATTTCCAGGATATCCAGGGAATCCTCGAACATCGCATGAACGATAAGATCGAGATCATCGTCTACACGGATTTGACCGACCTCAAGCAAAGCAACATCGGCAGCGAGGAGGCTTTCGAAAATACCGGTGGGCAGACCAAGATCGTCGGCAACAAGATGTTCGTCTTCTTCAACGGCGACCACAACGACCTGCGGCGCCAAATCCGCGAGGGGGTGGCCTCCGTCTTCCTCAACGCCATGCTGTTCGGCTCCAATCTCCAGGAAATCGTGCAGAACGCCCTCATGATGAACCTTCCCCAATGGTTCAAGGACGGCCTGATCTCTTATGTCGGCCAATCCTGGACCCCTGCCCTGGACGACCGTCTGCGCGACCTTTTCCTCACCGGTGGATTCGATGATTTCGATGACCTGGCCCGCCGGTACCCGGCCCTCGCCGGCCACTCGCTCTGGCATTTCATCAGTCAGTTCTATGGCGGCTCCACCGTTTCCAACCTCCTCTACCTCACGCGCATCAACCGAAGCGTCGAAAGCGGCTTCCTCTATGTCCTGGGCAGCTCCTACGCCTCCACCACCCAAAATTGGTTCCACTATTTCCAACAACGTTATACCGCCGAAGCCCAGGCCATGATGCCTCCCCCGACGGAGTCCGTCCCGCTGCGCAACCGTCGCAAGGTCCCCCTGTACCAACTGAAGGTCAGTCCCGACGGCCGTCAGGTCGCCTATGCCCTCAATGAGATCGGTAAGGTCCGGGTGTACCTGCAAGACCTCCGGACCGGCAAACGGACCTGCATCTTCCGGGAAGGCTCCCGCAACCCGATCCAGGCCACGGATTACAACTACCCCCTCCTCGCCTGGAATCCCAACCAACAGGAACTGGCCATCCTCCACGAAAGGCGGGATGTCCCCAGGTTGATGCGCTACCAACTGGATACCAAGGAAAGAATCTCGGAGGAACTGACCGGCAATTTCCAACGGGTCTACAGCATGGATTACCTGACCCCCCGCGAGCTGGTGTTCTCGGCCGCCATCCGCGGCCAGTCGGACCTCTTCCGCTATTCGACCCAGAACCGGCAGTCCCAACGCCTGACCAATGATGTGTGGGACGACCTCGACGCCGTCTGTACCACCATCCGCGGCCGCCGCGGCATCCTGTTCGCCTCCAACCGCCCGGATTCCCTCAATCGCTCCGTTCCCCTCGATTCGGTCCTGCCTGTCGGCCGCTTCGATATCTATTACCTGGACCTGGATTCCGTCGGCTTCCGGTATACGGGCGAACTCATCCGCGTCACCCGTACGCCGGAGGTCGACGAACGGCAGCCCCTGCCGATCGATTCGATGTGGTTCGGCTTCCTCTCCGATGCGAGCGGCATCCGTAACCGGCGCATCGGCTTCCTCAAGGATTATGTCCATCACGTCGACCAGGTGGTCCGGCTCACGGACGAAAGCACCCGCCGCGTCCGGCTCGGCCAAGCCCTCGCCGAAGGACTCGACAGCACCGAACTGACCCTGGTGGACACGGTCTGGCTCGATACGGTCATCAAAGAGAAGGCCGTCCTTCACACGGCCTCCAACTACGACCGCAGTATCCTCGAACACAGCAAGTCGGCCCGCCTCCGCACTTTCGCGGAAGTGGTGTTCCGCGACGGGGCCTGGCAGGTGTACCAAGGTTCCATCGACCCGCTCGTGCTATACCTGCCACCTGCCACCCTCCTGCGGCAACCGAAACCGGCGGCGGACCGTTCCCCGCAGCCCGAGCGGACCCCCGAACAACCCGTACCCGCCCCGCCACCGTCTCCGGCACCCGCCCGCCAGGATACCGGCAAGATCGATATCGACAACTACCTGTTCCAAAGTGAATTCGATGACGATGAAATCATCGTGCGCCGTACCGATGCCGATTCCGTCGCCCCGACGCCCGCCCCGCCCCCCGTCCAGCCCCGGCTGCTCTACCGCCAAACGGATACCGAAAATCTCGTCTCCACCCGAACCCAGCTGCAACCTTTCCGCAGCAGCCGGATCATCCCCTACCGGCTTAAGTTCCGCACCGATTTCGTGACCACCCAGATGGACAATTCCCTGCTGTTCGACGGACTGAGCACTTTCGCCGGGGTGCCGCAGGATTTCGGCTACCCGCCTCCCGGTATTCTCCTCAAGGCCAACTTCAAGGACCTCCTCGAGGATTATGAATTCGAAGGCGGCGTCCGCGTGCCGACCTCCTTCAACGGCGCGGAATATTTCCTGCTTTTCAACGACAGAAAGAAAAGACTGGACAAACGCTACGCCGCCTATTACCGCCGTCTCCGGTTTACGGAGGATAACTCCCCCCCGCCCACCAAATACGACAACTCCACTTTCCTCCTGCAATACCAACTGCGTTATCCGCTCGACGTATTCACCAGCCTGCGGGCCGTCAATACGCTCCGCTTCGACCGCTCCACCTGGCTGGCCAGCAATCCGACCGCCCTCGAGACCCCTGATATCCGGTCCCAACGCCTGGGTGCCCGCCTCGAGTATGTCTTCGACAATACCCTCGACGTCTCGCTCAATATCAAGAACGGAACCCGCTACAAGGTCTTCGCGGAAGTGGTCAAACGCTTTGAGGTGGATTTGGCGGGCACCTTGCAACTCAAGGCCGGGGAGGGTTTCATGACGGTGCTGGGCGCAGATGCGCGCCATTACCAGCGGGTCCTCCGATACTCGGTACTGGCGACCCGTTTGGCCGGTGCGACCTCCCTGGGGCAGGAACGGGTATTGTATATGCTGGGAGGAACGGACAACTGGCTGCTCCCGCAATTCGACATGACCATCCCATTCCCCTCCGGAGGGACGGATTATGCGTTCCGATCCGTAGCGACCAATATTCGCGGTTTCCAACTCAACGCACGCAATGGCAACTCCTATGCCCTCTTCAATGCGGAGTTCCGCAGCCCGGTTCTCCGATACCTGTTCCCGTATTCCGCTTCCAACTTCATCCGCAATTTCCAATGGGTGGCCTTCTTCGATGCCGGTACGGCCTGGGAGGGCTTGAACCCGTTCAACGAGTCCAGTCCCCTGAACACCTGGCGGGACCGGAACACCAATGTCCAGATCGAGGTCAGCTATTTCCGGGATCCGGTGGTCTTCGGTTATGGAACCGGTATCCGCACCTTGCTGTTCGGGTATTTTGTCCGCCTGGATTACGCCTGGGGTATAGAAACCCGGGAGGTCCAATCCCCGCGGCTGTATTTCTCCATGGGTATGGATTTCTGAGGATGGGTGTATCGCGCCTCTGTTGTGCGTGGCGGGGTAATGGTTAGCTTTTGTTGACGGGAGGGCTTTGTTTTCTTGTTGCCGGGGGCTGTACCCCTCGCTGATGAATGTCGCCCTTTCAGGGCTTGGATTTCGGGGAGAGGGGGTGCAACGTTTGTTGTCGGGGGCGTAGCAATCCTTCTTTTGTTGTCGGGGGGGATTTTCTTCTTTTTCTTTGTTGTCGAGGGGCTGCACCCCTCGCTGATGAATGTCGCCTTTTCAGGGCTTGGGTCCGGGAATGGCAGATATCCCGGCAGCAGCATGCCCCTGCACCGGGCCGCCGTTTGTCCGTTGTCCGACAAGCCGTCGAAAACGGTATTTTTCCCGGGTGTCGGTGTTAAACAGCCGCCTGTTTACCCGGTCCCTTTTATGGGAAGACCCGTGTTTTTCCAGCCAACAAACAGCTCACCGTTCCAATATCATCATCATGAATCACCACGACCGCTTCCTGTTAACCCTGATACTGGCGGTTACCACCTTTTTCCGACCGGCAGCGGCACAAAACCTTTACTACCCGCCCACGGACAACACCGCAAGCTGGGAAACCCTTTCTCCGGATTCCCTGGGTTGGTGTGCCGATGAAATCGAGGCCTTGTTCGATTACCTTGACGAACAGGAAACCAAAGGATTTATCGTCTTGAAAGACGGCCGGATTGTCCTCGAGAAATACTTCGGCACTTTCGTCCAGGACAGCCTCTGGTATTGGGCCTCCGCCGGCAAGACCATCACCGCCTTCCTGGCGGGTAAGGCACATGAGGAAGGCCACCTGTCCATCGAAGACCCCGTTTCGGACTACCTGGGCGCCGGATGGACCGACTGCCCCGACACGTCGGAATCGGATATCTTGGTCAGACATCAACTCACCATGACCACCGGCCTGGACGACGGTGTACCCGACAATCACTGCACCCTGGACACCTGCCTGCTTTGCCTGGCCCCCGCCGGAACGCGTTGGGCCTATCATAATGCGCCTTATACGTTGCTGGACAAGGTATTGGCCACCGCTACCGGTCAGCCGATGAACGCCTACACCCAAACCAGGCTGAAGGCGCAGACAGGCATGCGGGGTCTTTGGCTACCGATTGGTTATGACAATGTCTTTTTCAGCGATGCACGAAGCATGGCCCGCTTCGGCCTGCTTGCCCAGCATGAGTTCGTCTGGGACAACACGCCCTTGTTGCAGGACACGCTGCTCCGTCAACAGCTGACCCAGACATCGCAGGACCTCAATCTTTCCTACGGCTATCTGTGGTGGCTCAACGGCCAGGCTTCGTTCATGCTGCCGACCTTACCTTTCGTATTCCCCGGTTTCCTCTTCCCGGCCGCACCGGCAGATATGTTCGCTGCCTTGGGAAAAAACGGACAAATCCTGAGCGTTTCCCGCCAGGAAGGCCTGGTAATGGTCCGGATGGGCAACCAACCGGACGGGAATCCGGTACCCACCCAGCTCTGCAACAGCATTTGGGAACGTTTGGGCACCCTGGCATGTAATGCGACTTCCACTTCGCCACCGGATTCCGGTGATGATGGCATCTTGTTGTACCCCAATCCGGCACAAACAGACATAACCATTACATTGCCGCCGAATCAGTCGGCTGACATCCTGATTTCAAATGCGCAAGGCACGGTGGTGATCAAGGCTGACCGGTCGTCCCCCATTGATATCTCCGGTCTGAAAAAAGGGCTCTACCTGGTCACCATCACCCTGGATGGGATGCCGACAACCCGAAAATTGGTCAAATACTGAAACGGTACGTCGATACGCCCCGGCCATGCGGACCATGGCAACCTTACAGCATGCCGGATGCTGGACCGACCGACTTCCGTACCCCGAGGCACCCGTCCGAAGCACCGTGCCGCATTCCACGCCACGCCTTCCAAGTCAAGAAGACGACTTTGCCCCTGCATGCCGTACCGGACAGGTAGGCAGGCCCCCTCGACAAAAGAAGAATCCCTACGCCCCCGACAACAAACGGAGGCAACACTCCTTTCGAACGAGCATGCCCGTCCCCCCGAAATCCAAGCCCTGAAAGGGCGGCATTCATCCGCGAGGGGGGCAGCCCCTCGCCAATAATGAACAGAGAAGACCCCTTCCGACAACCAAACAGAAGAAAATACCCGCTCGCCAATCATGAGCAAGAAAGCCCCGACAAAAAGAGTTGCCTCCCCCACAAGACAGGGCCTTTCCCTCGAACTGTGCCCAGCTCGGATGTCCCGCCCATCGACGGACAGGGCGGGGCCTGTGGTCCGCATCAATCCCCTTCCATCCTTACGATCTTGATTTCCACGCGTTGGTTGCGGGCTCGGCCTTCCGGTGTAGCATTGGAGGCGATGGGGTTTCTTTTCCCATAGCCCCGGTAGGTGATACGGCTGGTCGGGAGGCCTTTGTCGACCAGGTATTGAGCGACGGAGCGGGCACGGGCGGCGGAAAGTTTGTCGCAGAATTCATGGGGAGGGATTCCGTTGGTATGGCCGCCGACTTCGATGACGATGGAGGGATTTTCCTCGAGGAATTCGAACAGTTCATCGACGGTGGGGATGGAGCCCGGTTCCATTTGGGTGCTGTCGGGCTGGAAGTAGATTTTGTCGAGGTTGATGATTTCCCCATCGCGGAGGTTGGTGGCGCTGAGTTCGGGGATGATGCGGGTACCGATTTCGCAGGAGGCGGTGGTGGTACAGCCGTTGGCATCGCGGACGGTAAGCGTGTGGTTACCGGCGGATAGACCGACGGCATCCGGCACCTGTTCCCCGTTATCCCATGTGAAAGTATAGTCGCCGGTGCCGCCGAGGGTTCGGACGAAGGCTTTCCCGTTGGCTTGGCTGACGGTGGTTGCCGGCCGTGTCTTGGTGATGGTGACAGCCAGCGGGTCGGGGCTGTTGACCTGGGTGGATACCGTGGTGGTGGTGCCGAGGGCATCGGTGACGACGACCCGGTAGGTGCCGGCGGTGAGGCCGTTGGCGGAGCTGCCTTCCCCACCGTTGGACCAATTGAACTGGTAGGGGCCTTTGCCGCCTTCCGCGGTGACTTCCAGGGCGGCGGTGGATTCGTCGGCGCAGCGGATGTCGGCGGTTTGGGTGATACGGCCCTGGAGGGGAAGGATTTGCTCGGTGACCTCGACGGTGGCGGTGGAGGTACAGCCGGCATCATCGCTGACGCGGACAGTATGTGAACCGGGCGGAAGGCGGACGGCTTGTGCTTCGCGTTCGCCGTTGTCCCAGGCAAAGTCATAGGGGCGCGATCCGCCGCTGGCTTCTGCGGTGGCGCGGCCGTCCGCCCCGTCGGTACTGGCGGGTGCGACGACGCGGGCATTGAGCAGGAGGGGAGCGGGGGCTTCGATGGCTTGCTGGCGGGTCAGCTGGGTACCGAGGGCATCGGTGACGGTCACGCCGTAGGTGCCGGCGGGGAGTCCTTCGGCGGTCATGCCGGTCTGGCCGTCCGACCAAGCGATGCGGTAAGGAGGTTTTCCACCGCCGGCCATGACGGTGATGGCCCCCTCGCGGGTATCGTGGCAACGGATGGCGGAGGTCACGGCGAGCTCGGCGCTAAGGGGCAGGATGTTTTCGGTGATGGTGACCATCGCGGTGGCGGTACAGCCGGCTTCATCGGTAACGGTGACCGTGTGGTTGCCGGGAGCGAGCCGGCCGGCCTTGGCCGAGGATTCCGCATTGTCCCAGGCGAAGCGGTAATCACCGGTGCCGCCTTTGGCCAGGGCGGCTGCTTTGCCATCCGCGAGGTTGGTGGTGGCGGGCGCATCGGCGGCGGCGGTCAGCACGAGGGGAGCAGGTTCCCGGAGGGTCAGGGCGGCGGTGGCCGTTCCGCCGGCCTGGTCGGTGACGGTCACGGCATAAGTACCGGCCGGGAGTCCTTCGAGGGCGGTGCCTTCCCGGCCGTCGGACCAAGCCAACACATAAGGAGGCTTTCCGTCGGTCACGGAGGCCAGGAGGGCACCTTCCGCCGTCCCGGCGCAACGGATGTTCCGGGTAGCGGACAGGGATACCTGCAGCGGCAGGATGTTTTCGGGGATGTCGACCGAAGCGGTGGCGGTGCAGCCGGCCTCATCGGTGATGGTCACCGAATGGGAACCGGGCGGGAGCTGGGTGGCGGCGGCATCCGTGGCGCCGGTATCCCATTGGTAGCGGTACCGGCCGGTACCGCCTTTGGCGCGGACGGAAGCCTTCCCGTCCGCCCGGCCGGTGGCGGCGGGCGCATCCACCCGCAGCGAAAGGTCGAAAGCCGGCGGTTCCGGGATGGACTGGGAGGCGGATGCGGAGGTACCCTCCGCATCCGTGACGGTGACCGTGTAATCACCGGCCGGCAGCGCGGCAAGGGATTCTCCGCTCGAGCCGTTGTTCCAGGTGAAGCGGAAAGGGCCTTTTCCGCCGGACAAGGAGAGGCGGAGTCCGGCCGTAGCCTCCCCCGGGCATCGGATGGTGCCGTCCTGGGCGAGCCGGACCTGGAGCGGCAGGATGTTTTCCGGGATATCGACGGAATCGATGGCGGTACAACCGTTGGCATCGGTGACGGTCACCCGGTGCGTACCGGCGGAAAGTTGGCGGGCGGTTTGGGTGGATTCGTTGGTGTCCCAGCGGTAATTCAGGGAACCGGTACCGCCGGCGGATTGTGCGGTTGCCTGCCCGTTGGACTGTCGGACGGTAGCGGGCGCAATCACCTGGACGGAGAGGGACAGCGGGCCGGGTGCGTTGAGGGTTTGGTTGGCGGTGGCGATGGTTCCGGCGGCATCGGTGACGGTCACCGCATAGTTGCCGGCGGTCAGGCCGGTAGCCTGGACGGTTGTGCTGCCGGAAGACCAAAGCACCGAATAGGGTTGTTTCCCGCCGCGGATATTGACGGCGAGGGAGCCGTCGGCGGAGCCGGCGCAGGGAATGGCTTGCAGGGTCTCCGTTTCGATGGTGAGTTGGGCCAGGTTCCTTTCGATCCGGATGGCGGCGGTGGCGGTACAACCTGCGGCATCGGTGACGGTCAGGGCATGGCTCCCCTCGCCGAGTTGGTTGGCGGTGGCTCCGGTTTCGCCGTTGTCCCATCGATATGTATAGGGAGGGCTGCCGCCGGTGACGGATACGGCGGCGCTGCCGTTGTCCCCGCCGGTCTCATCGACAGGTTTGACCGGTGTGAGGGCAGGAGACAGGTTGGGGTCCGTCACCGTCGTTCCGGCCACATTGGACTTACCCCGGGCATCGGTGACGGTCACGGTATAGGTGCCGGGGCCGAGGCCGGCCGGCTGGGGCCCTTCCAGGGTGGGGAGGTTCCAGCGATAAGCGTAAGGCGGCTCCCCACCGCTGGCCGTCACCCGCAAGGCGGCCACCTTTTCGGTGGAGCCGCAGCGCAAAGGTGTGGCGACGGTACATACGGCGCTGACGGCATCGGCTTTCCGGATGGCATAAAGCCCTTTGTCCCGGGTTCCTATCCAGACGGTATTGTCGCGGTCGACCGTGAGGCAGGCTACTTGCTGGCTCGTGAATTCCTGGGCAGGGCCGAAGGTATAGGATTCGTCCGTTTCGGGATCCCACCAGGAAATGACCTGGGAGGCCAGCCATAACCGACCGAGGTTGTCAAAGGCGATGTCGACCAGTTCCCCCTCCGACAAGCCCTCCGGCAAGTCGACCGGGGCCCAGCTTTCGCGGGCATCCACCCGCCACAGGAGGTCGGAGCCGAGCACCCACATATTGGTTTCGTTGCGGGCGAAGGCGGTGATGCTGAACAGTTTTTCCGCCAGCTTCCACTTTCCCGCCTTTCCGAAGACACAACCCTCCTCCGTACCGACCCACAGCCGACCCTGTCCGTCCGTTTCCAATGCATGGATGGTATTGGAGGCCAGCCTGGAGTTGCCGGTATGGTGCCGTTGGACAAATTGAAGGGATGGGTCGGTCCGCAGTTGGAACAACCCGTTCTCCCGGGTGCCGATCCAAAGCTCCTGTCGGTCCGGGTCCCATGTCGCCGCCGTAATCCGGTCGCGGCGCTCCCGGATGTCCGTCCCGGCTGCTCCCAGCTGTCCGAGCAGGGTCTCCAACGGAATCCGAACATCCGCATTGCCGCCGGGGGTCTGCAGGAGGGACCACTCCCCGGGCGGAAGGCCGGCATCCATGCCCTGATCCGGCGACAGCACCCGGAACAAACCGTTCCGGTTGCCCGCCCAAGTGTTTCCATCCGAATCGCTATACACATGGGTGACCGGCACATAGCGGTCCACAGCCTTCGTCCGCAGGACTTCCAGGTTCCCTTGTCCGACCGTATGACCCGTACCGAATACCAGGAACAGTAGGGTTTTCAAAAGCTTGTCCATCATCAAATGGTGTTTATCCGTGCCGTCCGCCTGCACGGTTCGGCACAAAACTGAATGCCCGGGTTTGAACGTGTGGAAACGACTTTTATTTTCCGACCCCTGCCGGGCCGGCCGCCTGCCGCCGTGTCTGCCTGCTGTTGTTTCCTTCGCGGGGTCGCCCGCTTGCGGCGGTTTGACGGGTCGATACCTGACCCCTCAGTAGGTTACCCGCACCAATTTCAGCTTATTCCGCCGTTCGCTGGGAACGATGATTTCATTGGCCGAGAGTTGGACCGCCTCCCGAAAGCGCAGGTTGAGGTCCTTGCGTTCCGTATTCATCACCGCATGCCGGTTGTAATCGCCATTCGCCTTGACGATGTATTCGCTGACCGAGTTGCCGGGTTTTATCTCGTCATTGAAGACCAACCGCAGGGCGGCAGGCGTTTTTGCCAGGAAATAGGAGGAGTAGGCCGCATCATCGTCCTGGGAATACTGCTTCTTATGCAGGATTTGGTCCCAGTGCAGGGTGCCGTCCGGATGGAAGGCGAGGAGGAAAAGGTCATCGTAGTAATAGTCGATGATGGGCCGGAAGCTGGCCCGGTTGTAGTAGCTGGTGGTGGACATGCCCCGTTGGAATTCCTTATTGAGTTCGCCGATGACGATGATGCCCCCGTCGCGGCGATGGATGATTTCGCGGACGGAGACATCCTCAAGGCCCTTGTGTTTGAGTTTTTCCTTTTCCTTGAGGATGGCGATGAAATTTTCCTGGAACGCATACCTCCGGACCAAGGGGGCGTTCGTCAGGTCGCGGGGGTTGATGCTGAGGTAGTAGAATCCATCGGCGCGGTTGCCGTTCTCTTCCGCAAACAAGCCGCCCGCCTTCAGGCATTGGTTGAGGTTGTCGAAGGAAAAAACCGCATCGTAGGTGAGGATATCCTCCATGGGGACGACATATCGGCGGAGCATCTGCTGGGTGGAGGGTCCGTAGTCGAAAATCTCGAGGTAATGGTCCCACTGTCTGCTGTTGCGGTTGGCCTTTTGGAGGATGAAATACATGTCCCCCTGGTTGCTGATGAGCATGGTTCCCTGGTCCAGGGCAAAGTTGGCTCCTTCGGGGGAGAAGGAATATTCCCACAGGACTTGAAAAGACTGGAGGTCGAAGGCGATGGCGGTGACTTCCCGTTGTTGCTGGACGAACCAGGCCATGCCGATCGATTTGTTTTCGGAGCAGGTCACCTGGATGAAAGGGGCGTATAGCGCTTCTTCGAAAACCTTGATGGTGGCGGAGTCGAGGAGATTGGCGGCGGCGTTGTAGCGGTGGGCCTTGAGGACCGGCTGGGACCGTTGGCGGAAGAGGTAAAACAGGCAGAAATCACTGGTCCGGTTGATGACATCCAGGACGGCCGGATTTTTCTTGTCCAGTTCGATTTCCTTTTCCCAATGCAGGCGCATGTCCGCATCATATCCTTGTACATCGACGGTGGTCTGTTTGTCGCGCAGGAGCAGGACGTGGCCGCGGTCATCCCCGAGGATATAGTAGGAGTGGTCTTCTCGAACCGACACCGGTTCGGACACCGTCACCTGTTGGGCCGGCGCCGGTCGGAGGAAGGCGCCCAAGGCCAGCAGCAGGAGCCACGGGCCGACGGGTTTCGGCAGGTGGTCGGGACCGGCGGGAGATATCGGTTTCAGCATGGCGGACACACGGTTGGGGGAGGGGAATCCCGGTGAACAACCTCTTCCGGGCAGGATTTGTTCCCCCTGGAAGGGAATGTGCGGAAGATCGGTGCAACAGCATGGATAACAAAAAAAACAGCCCTTCGGTTTGCGGGGCGTGGGATGCGGTCAGCGGGTCAGGACGATATAATCGTGGATCAGGGTTTTCAGGAAGGGGATGGGTTCGGGGGGGACCGGCCGGATGGACAGGCGTTCGCAGAGCCGGCGGACCGTCTCCTCCAGGGCCTGCCGATGGGCCTCGTTGGGCCATTTTTCCATGCGATGCAGCAATTGTTTGATGAGCAGGAGGTCCGCTTCGCCGAGCTCACGGACCGCCGGGTAGCGGGGTACGTAGTTGTCCAGGGTCTGGAGCTTCAGGATGTCGGCAAGCCGGAAGTGGAGTCGGCTGTGCAGGCGAATGACCGTCGTATGGGCTGCCAGGTCGCCCAGGCGCTGGTGCCGCGCCGTGGTACCGATCAGGATGGCTCCCAGCATCCCGGCGGACAGCAGGAAGTCGGCGAACAGGAACAAGGCCCGTAGCAGGTGGTCCTGCAGGCCGGGTTCCCTGCCGTCCAGCCGCACGACCCGGATTCCCACCGCTTTTTTACCCCAGGTTTGGCCGGCCGCCAGCATTTCGGACAAGAGGTGGTAGGCCAGCAGGCCGGATAGCTGCAACTGGATCAGGAAGGCCTGCCCCCATTCCGTGATATATCGTTTGAAAAGGAAGATGTTGAGCAGGAAAAAAACAAGATACAAGGCGTAAAAAATGACCAGGTCCAATAGGAACGCCAAAAAACGCTCCCGTAGGCTGGCCAGCTCATAATGGATGCGGACCTGTTGGACGGTCGGTATGTCGATGGTGGCCATGGGTCGGATGAGGTCGGTGATGCGGTGCGGCGGCAGCGGCCGGTGCACTCGTCCAAAGATAAGGGTTTCCGGCCGTATGCATCCATGGAGATACCGCGGATTCCACAGGCCGGCCGCTTCCTTCGGCTGCGTACGGGGGCGGGTTCAATCATGCAAGCCCTGTCCGGCGAGGATTTTCGGGATACATTTCGCGATGCGGTTCTCCCGGGTGGCGGATTGCTTGGGGGCATTGAAAAACATCAGGTAGGCCCTGCGCCGACCCGGGGTAAGGCGGTCGAAAGCCGTCTTGACCGCCGGCAGCGAGGTAAATGCCGCCTGCAGCTCGGCCGGAACGGGTTGTTCGGCCGCCTGTGCCGGCTCCACTTTCCTGCCGGCCTTCTCCAACTCCACCGCTTCGGCAATATAGGCCGCCAGGATTGGGGCGAGGGTCCGGAAAGGCTCCGGGCGGGGAAATTTCAACATCCGGGCGGACTGGGAATTTTCCCCCGGCCGGACCAGAAGGCCGGCCTCGTCGCGCAGCAACACGCCCTTGAAGAAACTGACGGCGCAATATTCGTTGAATGATCCCAGCATGGCCACATTCCGACCCGCATAGGTATAGCATGGGGCCTTCCATTTCAATTCTTCCTTCAGCCCGCTGCCCAACAGTACCTCCCGGAGCAGGGCCAGTTCGGGCGCCCAGCGGTGGACGGTACAAGCGGGCGTCCCGCCTCGCGGACAACGGCCGCAGCCTTGGATGAAATAGGCATCTACCGCTGGGTTTCTTTCCGGATGGGTCATGGCATTCGGTTTTTCCGGCCGGCCGCCAGCTTGGGGCATTGGCGTTGACCTGGCGGATTTCCGGGTCGGATTGCCCGGCAATCGTATATAAAGGTAACGCACATCGGGCAATTTGTCCGGAATAGCCCGTCTTTTTTTGCCTCGGTGACCTCCTCTCCATGGCCGAAATTGACGCAAGATGAATAACCCGGGTTCCAAAGCCCGAAATCGTGTTGCGACAGGCCTTGAATATTTGAAAAGTTACCCTATTTACACCATTCGTTCCGATGATTTGTAATTGCACCCCCACAACAGCCGGATCATGCCGAAAATTCCGGAACTCGATATCGTATCGAAAGATGCCAAGCCGAAAATGAGGCGGCGTATCCTCGTGCCGGATGACATGAGCATCCACGAGCTCCATTATACCATCCGGCTCGCCATGGGTAGGAGCGGCGACCACCTGTACCATTTCATAGTCGGCCGGTCCACCCGTTTCATCGGGTATCGGTTGGAAGATGGCAGCGACCCGGACTTCTTGGAAGATGCCCGTGCGGTCGGGATCCGTATCCTGTTGAATTTCCCCGAAGACAGCGTTTTCTAAAAGTATGATTTTGGTAACGGCTGGGAGCATCAGGTGACAGGCATGAAAATTCATCCGCAGGAGAAGGGCAGGGAATATCCCGTGCTGATCGGTAGGACAAGCCCCGGCCCACCGGAGGATTGCGGAGGTATTCCCGGTTGTTCGGAATTGGTGGCTGCGATGAAAAAGAAGGGTTCCGAAGATTACAAGCGGTGTGCGGAATGGTTCGGCGGACCGTACAACCCGAAGGAATTCGATATGGATGGCATCAATAGCCAATACTTCGACAATTTCAAGGCGGAGATGGAGCGGAGGGAAAAAATGTATTACCGTTGAGTTTTGCAAGCATGGGCCCCGGGCTTGTCGGCCGCCGGTGGGGCGTTGCTTCCGTTGCCGATGCTTTTACTTTGCCAATTCGGTCCCGATTTCCGGATGACGGGTCTGAAACCGCAGGCAGCTCGGGCCATGGGTCCGCGAATCCGGTCCGCCGGTGCCTGCAGTTCCCATCGCTGACACGCTGTTACTTGAAGAATATTTTTTGGCACAGCATTGGAACTGATGTTAAATGTAATCGGGCAGGCTATTTTTGTATCCGGTACATTTTCCACTGCTCCTGATTTGTGGTCGATAGTTTCCTGATAGGGCATTCTCCGCCACATTCCCAAACCAAGTTTCTCCTTTCTCCGTAACCGTCCAATCGGACCCGATCGATGCCGCACCTGTCGCGAATGACTGTCGCATAGCCAGTTTAATATGGCCTATGCAGGTAGTGTATTTCCCCTGGAAAAATAAACATATCGTACGACGAATGACCGGCGATCAAGGCCCCGGGCGATGCATCGCCAGCTTTCATCCAAGTGACGGGCGGCTTGCCCATTGGAATCAAATAATGAAAATACCTGACATATGGACGTTATTGATTGGTTGCAGCAAAAAATCGCCGATGAAACGGGACTGCCGTTGGAGGAGGTCGGATGTGAAGTACCGTTCGACACCTTTGACCTGGATTCATTGGCCACCGTATCCCTCTCCTTTGAAATCGAGCGGAAATTCGGAATCGAGGAGTTGAATCCCACCGTTTTCACGGAATACAATTCCATCAACAAACTGGCGACATGGCTTCAGTCACAAATGTGAAATGGAATCCGTTCCTGTCCGGTTATTTCGACGATCCCTACGGCCACCTCCGCGCCTGTCGCGAAAGCAATCCGATCCAGCAGCTGGATGACGGGACCTTCATCTTCTTTCGTCATCGGGAGGTACAGGACCTGCTCCGCCTGCGGGAGTTGGAGACCAGCAGCATGTCCGGGTTTTTCCGACAAAAGGAGCCTTACATCTTCAAAGGAACCGGCCAGTGCCCCCACTTGTCAAAAGCTTTCAAATGGTGGCCGATGTACCTCAACCACGATGCCCACAAGCGGATGCGTGCGGCATTGGGGAAGGCTTTCCAGTCCTTGCCGGTCGGTGATTTCATCCTGTCGGCCTCGGAGGAGAACAACCGACGTTTTACCGGAATGGAGCGTTTCGACCTGCTGGACTATGTCGGACAGTACGTTTTCCATGTCATTCGGCGGATGTTTGGGCTGGATGAGGATGCGCGTTTTGAGCAGATGGCCGCATTTTCCCGGATGCTGGGTGCCGGCATAGATTTTTATGTGCCCAAGCAGACCTATCACAAGCTGAACGAGCTCATCGAGTGGGGTCGCCGAATCCTTCCGGATTCTCCCTTCCGGGATGTCATCCTGGCGGAGACGGCGGACCTGGGCCTGGGGGAGGAAGACATCTTTTCCCTGTTGCTGGTATCCTTTTTCACGGCCTTTGAGACCTCCGTGGACAACCTGTCCATTGCGCTGGCCGAAATGATGCGGCATCCCGACATCCGGGAGCATATCCTCCGTTGCGATGCCCGGCAGCTCAACCTGGTGGTCGAGGAATGCTTCCGGTTCACCACGCCGGTGCAGTACACCATCCGGATCAACAGGGCACCGCTCGAGGTGGAGGGATGGCAAATTCCGGAAGATACCAAGCTCTACCTGTGTCTCGCCAGCGCGAACCGGGACGAAACGGTTTTCGAAAGACCCGACGAATTGGTACCGGACCGGGTGCATAACCCGCATGTGGCATTCGCCGGCGGACTTCACCTCTGCCTGGGTGCCACCATCGCGAGGCAGGAACTGCGCCTGGGACTCCAGCCCATGCTGGCCTTCCTCGCCAATTATGAAATGGAACCCGACCGGCCGGTCCGCTACCAACGGAACGTGTTGATGCGGACCCTGGAGTCGGTTCCCTTGCAGCGCAAATCATGATGCACCTGAGCCTCTTCCTGTCTGTCTTCTCCAGCGCCGTCTCGGTGGTTCTGATGGCACTCGTCAATCGAACGCATCACTGGAAGGTCCTGTTGGCATTCAGTGTCCTGTTTTTTGGGGTGATGGCCGGCCCCAAATTCCTGATTGTATTGGCAATCAGCCTGTTCATCTATCTTGCAGGCTTTCGGATGGCGACACTCGGCCGGCTGCGCTGGGTCGTGTATGGATTGTTGTTGGTCCCGCTGATGCTGAAAAAGACCTTGTACCACGAATTTCATTTCGATCAGCTCTTCGTACCCGGGAAACCGACGGAGCAACCGTTCGACTGGGTGGAGGTCTTGCATTTCGTCGGACTTTCCTACTTCACCTTCAACGGACTGAGTTACCTGGTAGACATCAGGCGGAAGTACCTTGAACCACAGCGGAACTATTTCCGGCTGCTGCTCTACCTGGTGTATTATCCCACCATCTTTTCCGGCCCGTTGCATCGGGCGAAGTATTTTTTTCAGCAGGTGGCCCGGATCCAGGTGACCGAAGCGTCGTTGTCCAACGGCTTCCGGCTGGTCCTCTGGGGGCTGTTCAAAAATATGGTGTTGGCCCAGGGATTCCATGAGATGGTGTTCAAGCTCCAGGATGCCGGCGTCGGAGGGGCGTACAACCTGCTGACCGGCTTTTTCTTTTTCTTTTATCTCTATTGCAGTTTCAGTTCCTTCATCCAAATCTTCCAGGGTATTTCCGAGATCTTCAATATCCGGTTGAAGGACAATTTCCACAACCGCGTCTATGCGGCCGCCTCCCGGCAGGAATTCTGGCGGGGATGGCACATCACCCTGAACGAGTGGTTCCGGGATTATTTCTTCTATGCGTTGATTCCCTACGACAAAAAAAGGCGGTACACCTATCCGTTGTTGTTCCTGACTTTCCTGCTCATCGGCCTCTGGCACGATTTCACTTGGGTCTTCCTGCTGTGGGGGAGCTTGAATGCCACCTGGATCATCCTGGAGAAAAAATTTGACGAATACCGGGCGGGGAAAGCGAGACCCGTAGCGCGCCCTTTGGGTGTGTTGTACCACCTCTCCGTTTCCTCCCTGTTGGCTACGGTTTTCATCTCGGCAGATGTGGAAGCCTTGCTGTCCACCTTCACCCACGCGCCGACCTTCGGTCGTGCCGCTTCCGTCCTTTTCCATCGGAATACCTTGGTGCTGGCCCTGTCGTTTCTCGTCATGGACCACCACGAAAGGAAGGCCGGGACCCGGCGGATCGACCGTTACCTCGGCGACCTGACCGGTCCGGTCCGTTGGGCGGTTTATTACAAGCTGTTGCTTTTGGTCGTCCTGTTCGGCGCGTCCGGGGTGGCGGACAATTACTACAGACATTTCTGATGAAGCATTGGCGCGTAATCCTAAAACTGGCCATTTTCCTGGCCCCCCTGTGTCTGCTGGTACTATCGGAGCGGTTGGAGACTGCCCGGGCGGCCCGGAAATACCTGAATCAGACTCCGGATGACCTTACTGTTTACTTCATCGGCTCCAGCCGGATACGGTCCGGTTTGGACCCGACCCTGCTGCAGGGCTGTCTGAACCATGGAAGGGTGCGTACATTGGGTGTGCCCCGTGCTAATTTTTCACATAATGTCCACCTCGCGGAACATTTGATCAGAGCCCAAGGCCACAAGCTGCTGTTTCTAGAGATTTCCCGTTCCCCAAACAGGATTACGCAGCAGATCATTGAAGCCCATGTCCAAATCGGTACCGATATTCTGGAGCTGGTCAGGATCACCGCCCGGGATGCGGACTGGCAAGTCCGGCTCGAAATCTGGGGAGCCTACCTGGAGTACCTGTCCTCCCACCTGTATCCGAAAGGATGGGTGCCCTCCGTCCTCCAACGGAATGAGCTGGGAATATTTGCCTTTCGGGCGTTCAATAAAGCACAATACCCGTATACCGACACCTTTCTTCGTGCAGCCGACCTGGATTCCTCCTTTCAAGCGGAGGTCGGCCGATATCTGGAAGCAGCGGCCGACCTGCAATCCCTGGCCCGTGCCCATCAGGCGGAGGTCCGTTTCTTCCTGCCCCTGACATTCCATTCGGCACCGGAGCGGGCGGCATCCGTTGCGTTGTTCCAGGCCTTGCCGGATTCCCTGAAGGTGGCCTATCCGGCGGCCTTCCTCGATACCATGGCCCAACCGGCCTTCCTTTTTGATTACAATCACCTGAATAGGGAGGGCGCCGGACGATGGAGTGAATTTTTCTGTGATTACCTGGTCCGCAGCTACCCGGATTGATCGGCATGCCGAAGTCCCGCTACGGGTGCCGGTCGGCCCGACCGCATCGACAAGTTGCCTGCCGCCGCCCGGCCCGTCGGCTACTACGTGGCCCCGCATAAAATAAGGCGGCCATGCCGGTGATTTCGGATCTTTCGGCGACTTTCCAGCCCATCGGGAAACCTAGCGGGCAGCGACCGAAACCTGGCTGTCTCCGGCCGGGGATTTCCTGCATGCCGCCTATCGCCCGCCACCACAAGCCTCACCTTGACGTCCAACGCGCCATGTCTCCCCTGACGCCGCAAACACCCGGGTCCTACATCGCCCGAAACCGCATCCGGCCGAAAACCTGGCGGCGCATCCTCGTGCCGGACAAGCCCGCGGGCTTGCCGTTCCCTGTGCAAAAGCTACCGGTTTCCTTATGATGCCTGCCGCTCCGTAAAAGGGAGTCGGGAATCGGGGGAGTTATTTTATTTTGACAGTTGTCCGAGAAATTTCCTGCCGGAAACCCCAGCCCCGATCCGTTGCCATCCCCGGATCGATGCCGGGGACCAATCGCCGGGTAGGCGGATGCAGGAGAATCCTGCGCGCGACACCCATTTCAGAATCGTCGTGAAACACGCTGTTCCCGCGCCGAACCCGCGACCCAGGCCGCTTCCCGCGCCGATGGGGGTATTTTTCAGGCAAGCAGGACTTTGCGTACGCAGGTCGGTCGGCGGGACCCGAGCCGAACCGGTAGGCAGGGTCGGCCAGGAGGCAAAACAGCAAACACCACAGGAAAACAAACATGTATGAAAACCCAACGACCGCAACTCGACCGTTACGCCTTGGAAAAGCTCAAGGTCGGACTGTCGGAAAAGACAGGTTGGATCGTAGGCAACAAACCCGATTGTGCCAAACTCGCGGCGGTCATCGCCGATGCCGGGTACGGGCAGCTCTCCGAATCCACCCTCTACCGCCTGTTCTTCAAATCGGAATCCCACCAGCCCTACAAACATACCATTGACACCGTCTGCCGTTTCATGGGGTACAGAGACTGCCAGGCCTTCCTGGACAAACTGGCGGAGGAAAAAGAATACCTGTGTGCAATGGGGGTCCCACCCGGGCGGCCAGCCAGGCCCTCCCTGCTCTATTACTGTATCGAGCACGCTTCCGATAGGCCGCTCCATGATTTTTTCGAATCGGTCGACGACTTGGAACACCCGTTCAAATTTGACTTGAGTGTCGCCCTTTTCGATGCCCTGATGATGACAGCCCGACCGACCTGGTTTTTCGAACGGTTCGTTCGACAGAAGTACGTCCGCGCATATATTTTTGAAAATGGGCATGACCCGCATTTCCGGATCAAAGGTTACTCATATGCGTACCAACTATACCTGGAGGGTTTGGACAAGGACCGCGACCTCCACCAATTCCAATCCTACCTGTTCGGAAAAAGTGTGCTTTTCCGCCATTATTTCCTCACCCGGCAAAAACAACGTGCACAAGACCTGGGGGATAAACTGTTCGTCGATTTGCACAAACTGGAAGATGTGGCCCCCCGGATGTACATCTTTCCTTACATCCGTTATACCGCCTACCGGCTTTGGTACTTGGAAATGACGGGGGCTTCCCCCGGGGCACGGGAGGAATACGCATGGTTCCTGTTGGATGTCTGTAGGCGGCTGAAAACGGGGCATGCCTCCATGGAGCGAAAGGTGTTGTTCCATACCATTGCGGAGACCTTCCTCCATGCCACCTTGTCCGAATCCTTCCACTGGGAACTGAAAAGCCTGTACAAGGAGGAATTCGACCGCTTGCCCGACCTGGTCTTTTTGAAGAATCTCCGGTACAGTCTGCCTTACTTCGAGTGTAACGGGATGCTCTATTACCGACCTTGAACAGCGAAACCTGGCTGCGGTCCTGTTCGCCATCATCAGTAGTGTCAGCTTCGGCACCAGCCATGTCTATTATTCCGTCGGGTGGAACCGAGGGGCCACCTATGCCCTGTTGGCGACCTTCTTCCGGGGGATCTCCTTTCCGCTTTTCAAAATCGTAGCCACGGGAATCGGCGCCGTACCCCTGTCATTTATTCTGGAGGCCTGCGTGACTTTCACCGCCCTGGCATGGATTCGGGTGGCCGGCAAACGCCGGCATTCGCTTGCGTACCTGGTCCGCCCGGCTCACCTTCGACATGACGGAATCCTGGCCACCTTGCTGATCGGCGGAACCTTGTTTTCGAATTACGTCATCCGGGGGATGAGCGTCTTCCTGCTCAGCTTGCTCGGCAACCTGCAGTCCATCGTCACCTTGTTCCTGAGTATCTGGACCCACCAGGAAAAACGCAGCCGGAAACAGCAGGTGGGCATCGCCCTCGTCTTCCTTTCCATCGCCGCCGCCCGGCTGTAAACCGGCCGGTCCGGTCCACCGGTAACTTGACCTAACTTGAACTTTTATTTGCCTGCCTCCGGAGATAAATTTGTCTCCGTACCGGCGGGATGCCCAGCCCCTTTCAGCGATAAACAGCCATGGATGCCAGCCGAGGATTTCGATGCGTTCCTGGTCAACGATAAATATGCCCTGGGGCAGGCATCCCGGAATGTGCATTTCCCGGAGTCGCTCCGGCAACGGGGTTCCAAATCCATCCAGTGGATTTCCCGGTGGTCGGGAATTGCGCCACCCTGTAGGAATATTATCAGAAAACAAAGAAAAAATGAGACACCATGGAGCGCCTCCAGGGCTCCGCCAAAATGAGTTACTAATGAAACAGACAAATCAACTGTCCGTCGGTATTCCCGATGGAATCGAGCGGCTGCTCCAGGAAAAATTGGTCCATCCTTCCGATGGCCTGCAAGGCATGTACCGGTGGATCGGGGATTGCTTCGGGGAACAATACCACGGTAAACCGGCGGTCGTGCCGGCTGCGCCGGAGCTTCGTACCGGAGACTTGAAAGGCTCCTTCGCCGAGACCTGCAAGAGTGGTGTGCGAAACGTGGGGATAGATTTTCCCGTCCTGATGAGCAAAGGTACAGGCCGCCCCGTCCTGATGATTTGTGCGCTGGACCCGAACCGCGATAATGTCAAAGATGGTTCCGACCAGGGTATTGTAGGTAGCTGGGTCCCTTTCAGCATCGTCAACAATCCGGAAAAAATCAATAACGGAAAAGAGCAAAACAACCTGCTTTTCTTTCACACCTTGTTGGCTTCATATGACCTGTACCTGACGGATGTTTACAAGGTGTTCTATCGGGACCAAAATACAGGTAAAGTCAGCAACCAGATTCCCGCTTACACCGTCATCCCGGACCATCGCGCACTCTTGGAGGAGGAAATACGCCTGGTCAAACCGGCAGCTTTGCTGACCTTGGGGAGAGCCGCCCGGGCTGCCGTCGGAAGGATCCACGGACTGCAGATGCCGAATAGATTCGAAGACCGCATCCAAAAGGTCCAGGCCGATTCCGGCTTGCCTATCCTGCCGGTTCCGCATATTTCCGCCACGGCAAACGGCGCGAAATACAGCATCCTGAACAATCCGGATTATGCGGAAATACCCGGTGGCCACAACGTGAAATACGCCAATATCATCCTGCAATCGTTGCGTGGATAAGTTAAATCCTGCGTTCGGGTTCTAAGATAAATACGGGCGTGTCATTTTTCCGGAAACGGCTGATCGGTACGGGTGTGTTCCGAACGGGTTTCGGCTAATAGCTGTCGGGATCATCAAGAGGTTTGGAGCACAAGTCAGGCTGAAACTTGGTCAGTCATTGTGATGTCTGTCAGGATGATAGATGTGTTTCGTGGGGTGGCCTATCCCCCCGATGAATCGGGAGGTTACAGGATGGTAGATGTGTCCTGGGGTAGGCACGATTTCACCTGGATGGAGGGTGCGGTGTACGGGATGGTCGATATCC
>CAZNLJ010000054.1:8292-28317 GCA_964573725.1 uncultured Saprospiraceae bacterium | reverse complement strand
GAAAACGTTTACCAAACCTTGGAGGTTTAGTAAACGTAGGTTGCGTCCGAATTCCCGATCCAATGGATTCCCCGCGCGGAGTAGCAGCCGTTTACCAAGCCTTTGCGATTTGGTGGACGTACGGCCCGCCAGAAAACGTTTACCAAACCTTGGAGGTTTAGTAAACGTGGGTAGCGTCCGAATTCCCGATCCAATGGATTCCCCGCTCGGGGTGGCAGCCATTTACCAAGCCTTTGCGATTTGGTGGACGTACGTCCCGTCGTCGCCGTTTACTAAACCTTCGAGGTTTAGTAAACGTAATTCCAATTCCGAAAAAACAGCCCCCCATCCCCAAACAGGCCGTCCCATCCCAGTCCATCCTTCAAATCATATGGAAATCCCTGTTCAAAAACAGCCCCCCATCCCCAAACAGGCCGTCCCATCCCAGTCCATCCTTTAAATCACATGGAAATCCCTGTTCAAAAAACCGCAAACACCGTCCGAATTCCCGATCCAATTACCTCACGGGGTTGAAAATTTTGAGTGGTTGGGGACCTCGGGATCAATCCCGACGGGGTCTTTAGATACCATCCGAGGTTTTGGGATAGGCTTTTAGGTAATTCGTTGCCGGTGCCGTAGATTTGTCTGAAAAAGACGATATGTGGGGACAAGTTCTTTCCACGGGCAATGCGGGGACGACGCTGTTGATCCGCTGGATGGTCGGTGCGGTATTCCTTTCCGAGGGATGGCAGAAGTTTCTATTTCCCGCCTTGCGGGGGGCGGGTCGGTTTGAGAAGATCGGCTTGCCGGTGCCGGAGTTCCTGGGCGGCTTCGTCGGGGGCTTTGAGGTGGTTTGCGGGCTGCTGGTGCTGGCCGGCTTGTTGACCCGCCTGGCGAGCGTTCCGTTGATCGTGATCATGTTGACCGCCCTGGCGACGACCAAGGCCGAGGTGCTGGCGGAAAAAGGATTTTGGGAGCTGCTGCATGGCAGCCGGACGGATTGGTCGATGCTGCTGGGCAGCCTTTTCCTGCTGGTGGAAGGCGGCGGCCGTTGGTCGGTGGACCGCTGGCTCCTGCGGCGCAAGGCCGGCCGACCCAGGGCGGAATACAAGAAATGACCGCCCCGGTGAGGAAAGACCGGTTGTGCCGCGTTGGATTCCGTCCATGAATCCTAATCCTGGACGGTGTTCCCTGTCCATGTCGCCCCGGAATGGCGGAGGCGGGATATTTTCGCAGCTTTCGAAACAAACCAGTAACCTCCGGCTCATGCGCAACGCAATCCTGCCCGCCTGTCTGTTACCGCTCTGTCTGACCATCTTTTTCTCCTGCAAGGAAGCGCCGGCGTACCGGCCGGTCATCGGTTTTGCCGATGCCTTCGTCGACCCGGCCATCCAGCAGGCCCGGGATGGCTTCTACGATGCCCTGGCGGCGGAGGGATTCGACGAGGCCCGCGGCGAATTGACCATCGACTATGTCAATGCGGACGGCGACCGGCAGGTCCTGACCGACCTCATCCGCGGATTTGTGGCGGCGGAGGTCGACCTCCTGGCGACCTGCCCGACGGCCGCCACCGAAATCGCGCTGGCAGAGACCCGTTCCATTCCGATTTTCATGATGGTGGCGCCCACCCCGGCCGGTCTGGGGGTGCTCGACGGACAAGGCCAGCCGCCCGCCAACCTGTTCGGGACCGGGGAAACCACGGACTACATCGACACCTCTTTCCTGGTGGTCGCGCAAATTCTGGCCGATCGAACGCCCCTTTCCGTCGCCCTGTTCTACGATTCGACCGAAAGCCAGTCCGTAGCCGCCAAGGTCAAGATCCAATCGCTGGCGACATCCGCCGGTATCGAGCTGCGCACCTGGGCCGTCGGCTCGGCGGCTGAGGTGGAAGCGGCCCTCCTGACCCCTGCTTTTCTGGCCTGCGACGCCTTCTTCGCCAATCCGGATGATGTGGTCTTCCGCTATTTCGACACCATCCTCGCCGCCACCGACCAAGCCGGTATGCCGGTGTTCACCAGTGAGATCGGGTTGGTCGGCCGAGGGGCGGTCTGCGCCTATGGGGCGGACCTGTACCAATGGGGATACCAGACCGGCCGGCAAGCCGCCCGCTTCCTCCGGCAAGGCGGACCGGACGGGCTCGCCTGGGAATTGGTCCAGGTACGCAAAAGGGTCTACAACCCTGCCGCCGCGCTCCGCTTCAACCTGACCTTCCCGCCGGGTTTTGAACCCATCCCATAAGACAGTCCTGATGTCGCCACTCTCCGCCTCCATCGAAGCGGTCGTCGACCGCTGCGTGGCCGCCGTCGGCGGCCACGCGGACCCGGAGCTCGTCGCACAGTTGCGGACCGGCTTGGATATCCGGTTCGGGCAGCGCAGCCAGCCGCTGGGGAATACCTACCTCAAACCGTTTGAGGTGCCGCAGATCGTCCTTTTCGACGTGCTCGCGAACCGCTTTCCCCTGGTTGTCGAATCGCAGCGCCTTGTGGCCGACCTGTTCCTGCGCTGCGCCCAAGGGCACCGGCACCTCTTCCTGCTCGACATCGGCATCGGCAGCGGTGTGCAAGCCGCGTTCTTCCTGCGGGAACTGGCCCGGTGCAAGGACCTGCTTTCCGTGACGCTGGTCGGGACGGACCTCCTGGCCGACGCCCTGGCGGCCTGTACCGGACGACTCGAGGCCCTGGCGGCTGACTTGCCTTACCGGCTCCGTTTTGTTCCCGTCCATTGCCCGACGGAAAAGCTGGACTTCGACGCCATCCGCAGCTTGGTGCCCGCGGATGCCACCTGTCGCCTGTGCAATGCCTCCCTGACTTTGCACCACCTGCAGCAGGCGGACGAGCGTCAGGTCTTCTTCGACCGGCTTTCGCAGCTGTGCCCGGATGTATTCACCGTCATCGAACCGGATGCGGACGGGTTTACCGACGATTTCGACCGGCGGCTCTTGCAGGTGTTCCGCCATTTCAACGCCTTGTATCGTTTCGTCGGGACCCTCGACCTGGCTTCCGCGGAAAAAAGCGCGTTGAAGACTTTCTTCGCCCGTGATTTCCTGGATCCGGTGGCATTCCCGGATGCCCATCGGTATGAAAAACTGCAGCCGGCCGGGGATTGGTTGCGATATGCGGCGAAGGCAGGATTCAAACCCTTTGACCGGCGGGCGCTGCCGGCCCCACGCCCCATTCCAGGTATCCGGACCTTTTTTCATCCGGCCGGCCATTTCGGTTTTCATTTCCGGGGCGTCCGCCTGCTGACGGTGCTCGCTCTCCACCTGAAATAAGGGATAGACTCTCACTTTTCATTATCCGGCATATGACTATCAGAAAAATCACCGCTTATCTCCTGCGGTTCACGGCCGCCGCCATCATGCTGCAGACCCTGTATTTCAAGTTCACGGCCCATCCGACGTCCGTCGAACTTTTCACCCTGGTCGGTATGGAGCCCTGGGGTCGGATCGGTACGGGTGTCGCCGAGCTCCTGTCGTCCCTGCTGCTGGCCTTTCCCGCAACCATCGCCTTCGGAGCCCTGCTGGGCCTCGGGCTGATGTCCGGCGCCATCTTCTCGCACATCACGGTGTTGGGGCTGGATTTCGGCGGCGATTACGTTCTTTTCGGTTCCGGCGTGGTTACCTGGGCTTGTTGTGCCGCTCTTCTCTGGTTGTACCGGGGCTCGTTCGATGCGTTCCTTCGCCGATTTTTCCGCTGAACGAGGGCCTGACGCCCCTGCTTGTCCGCTGCGTGGGGGCTGGCCTTCCACAGGGTCGCTTCTGGCAGGATTCGGTCGGCCGACGGCGATATTCCCGGATGACGCGGGCGGACCATCCTCCGCTCCGAAGGTTGTCGCCCGGGTGTCGGCCGTCGTTCGGCAGGGACCTTGCCCGCCACGTCGCCAGGCCGGAACGGATCGATCATGGTCGCCGACACCGGGCAGGGGAATCGGAGGGCAGGCAACCGCGCGGTCGACCAGGAAAAGATAGGGTCCGAAGCGCGAATCCGGGACATCCGGTATCCGACGATACCAAATAATCGATACCTTTAGTTGTCCATATACATGGTCCGGGCCGCTGGGAAGATTCCGAGCGTCATCTTGGGGCTTGGGATGCGGCCGGTTCCCGGATTCGGCGAAGCGCCAGTGCGGGGCGTGCGAACCTGCCGGCACCGGATCGGGAACAAACCTATCGGAAATCATGGAGCACATCGACCTCCTCATCGACTTGCACCGGTATTTGGACCGGCAAGGGCCGGGCAGTCCGCAAGACACCTTACGGGCCTTGGACCTGGTCCGGCCGTTCGCCGGCCGTTCGCCGGCGGTGGCGGACATCGGCTGCGGGACGGGCGGCCAGACCCTGACGCTCGCCGGACACTTGACGGGAACGCTGGTCGCGGTGGACCTGTTCCCACCCTTCCTGGCCGAGCTGGAAACCAGGGCGGCGGCGCGCGGGTGGGGCGACCGCATCCGGACCCTTGCGGCATCGATGGATGCGCTCCCCTTCGAGCCGGAAACCTTCGACCTCATCTGGTCGGAGGGTGCCGTCTACCAGATCGGTTTCGAAAAGGGAGTCCGGTTATGGCGGGATTTCCTGAAACCCGGCGGCCACCTGGCCGTCAGCGAGATCACCTGGACCACACATGACCGGCCGGCGGAATTGGAAGCCTTCTGGCGGGAGGAGTATCCCGAAATCGATACCGCCGCCAACAAGATCCGCATCCTGGCGGATCAGGGATACATCCTGAGCGGTTATTTCGAGTTGCCGCCGGAAAGCTGGCTAGACAATTATTATCGCCCCTTGGCCGCGACCTTCCCGGCCTTCCTGGCCCGGCAGGGGTATTCCGAAGCGGCGCAAGCCGTCGTCCGGGCGTGCCGGGCGGAAATCGAGCTGTACGAAAGGAACCGCGCCTATTACAGCTACGGCTTTTATGTGGCCCGGAAAGCAAGCTGAATCATGATCTTATGAAAAAGAGAACCATTTGGGCGATCGTCCTTCCGCTTTGGGCCTGGCAGGCCTGCGCACAGGACAGTCCGCTCCGGTTGGGCGTCATCGGACTGACCCACAGCCATGTCCACTGGGTTTTCAACAGCCAGTCCCGACCGGAATTCGAGGTCGTGGGTATTGTGGAACCCGATACGGCGCTGGCCGGCCGTTACATCCGGCAATACGAGTTCCCGCCGGAGCGGGTCTATGCCACGACCGAGGCATTGATTGCGGCGCAGCAGCCGCAGGCCGTCGCCGCCTTCGGCAATATTTACGACCACCTGGCGATTGTCGAGACCTGTGCCCCGAAAGGCATCCATGTCATGGTGGAGAAACCCCTCGCCGTCGGGTTGGACCATGCCCGCCGGATGGAGGCCCTGGCCCGCCGGCACGGCATCCACCTGCTGACCAATTACGAGACGACCTGGTATCCCAGCCATCACAAGGCTTTTGAGCTGGTCCGGCGGGACAGCGTCATCGGCGATATCCGCAAGGTCGTTGTACGGGACGGGCATCGGGGACCGAAGAAGATCGGGGTTCCCGGGGAGTTCCTCGACTGGTTGACGGATCCCGTGCGGAACGGCGGCGGCGCGGTCATGGACTTCGGATGTTACGGCGCCAACCTGCTGACCTGGTTGATGGACGGCAGGAAGCCCGCTACGGTGACGGCCGTCACCCGGCAGTTGCAGCCGGAAAACAACCCCCTGGTCGACGACGAAGCGGTCGTCATCCTGACCTACGACCGGGCCGTCGCCATCCTGCAACCTTCCTGGAACTGGCCGATCGGCCGGAAAGACATGGAAATATACGGCTTGTACGGTGCGGTTTATGCGGACAACCGGTACGACCTGCGCATCCGCATGGCGGAAGGTTACGACGGCTTTACCGAGGAACCGTTGCGGCTGCCGGAGCGCCCCGCCCCATATGACGATCCCTTCGTGTATTTTGCCGCGGTGGTCGGCGGCCGGGTCGTGCCGGAGCGCTTCGACTTGTCCTCCCTGGAAAACAACATGGTGGTGATGGAAATCCTGGATGCGGCCATCCGGAGCGCCCAAACAAACCGCTCCGTCCGCCTGGCGGATTGAGGGGGCGGCTGTCGGTCGGCGGAACGGACGGGGGCATCCAGCCGGGCCGGGAGGAGGCGCGGTTGGGAGGGGGCGGGAGATACCTGCCGTCAGGTAGGGGGGGCGGATTCGTCGTCCATGGCGGCCTTCTCCGTGAGCTTGTTCCAGATTTTCCGGACATAGGATTCGCTCAGGCCTGTGACGGATGCGATTTCCTTTGCCGTTGCGCCTTCCTGGCGCAGGGCCTGCACTTTTTCGAGGCGGATTTCCTGGATCAGGGCCCCGGGCTTGTCCGGTTCGAGGATCGAATATACGGTGTTGGTATTGACCTCGAACCGGTCGGTGATGGAATTGATGCTTGCCGTCGGCAGGTTTTCATGGACGAAGTCGATGATATCCTGTCGGGTCAGCTTCGGCGGTCCGGAGGGCCGGGCCTGGTCGACCTCCGCTTTCAGGACTTCGATCTTCTTGCGGTACCGCAGCAGGACGGCCGCCAGCAGGGCGATGAGCAGGACCATCGAAGCGGCGAGCGGCGGGACCCATCCGGGCAGGGCGGGTCCGGCTCCAGCTGCGGTATTCATCCGGACCGCGATCTTATCCAGTTCCGAGATGTCGAACACGTACAAGCCCCGGATACTGCCGGCATAGAGCTGTTGCGCTTGCACGAACAGCGCCCGGCGGTTGAATTCCACACCGGGTATCAGCCGGGTCAGGTTTCCCGAAACCGTATTGAAAAGGAACAGCCCGTTGTCGGTGGCGATGACCAGCTCCGTTTGGGATATGGGGTACAAGGTATGTGCCTTTTCCAGGGTGGCGACCTGCTCCACCCGGTTATCGGCACGGCGGACAAAGAGCCCGTTGGCGGTGAGGAGGAAATAGTTCAAGCGGCTGATGTATCCGTCGAGAATCTGCCCGGGCAACCGCAGGATATCGGTGATGTGTCCGTTATGGCGGGAATAGGCCTTCAGTTCCGGACCGTTTGCAAAAAGGAGGATCTTTCGTCTGTCGTCCTCCCCCAACAGGACAACCTCCTCGCGGGTATCCTCCCGGCTGAACAACGGCGAGAACTGTTGCAGGTTGCTGTCCAGGATGGCCAGGGAGGTCGTGGTGTTGACGTAGTACAGCCCCGCTTGCGGGCTGTAATATACATCGCGGAAATACTGCAGGCCACCGTCCGGATATTTGGTTATGGGCCAGAAGAAAGACTCGACCGATCCGGTGTCCGCAGCTGGCTTGCAGATGATCAGGTCGCTGTAATTGATGAAGTGGTAGCCATTGATTTCGCGGATGTACCCGTCGCAGAACGAAGGGAAATACGCCTGTTTTTTCCCTTGGTAGTACAAGCCCGAGTAGGTGCCGACCCAGTGGGGTGAAATGGTGCGTACGCTGTGGTTTCGGTAAAGCAGCCGGTACGGCAGCAATTCGTATACATGCATTTTCCCGTCGGCGGCGATGTAGAAATGGTCCCCTTTGCCGGCGTGGTATTCGACCTTTTTTTCCTGGGGGAAGGGCAACAGGTGCCCCATGCTGAAATCGTCGTGGTATTTGATTCCGTTGGAATCGATCACCGGGTTTCCTTCCGCGTCCACGGTGACGTACCCGCTCAGGCCGTTCATCCGCTTGGGGGTGGGGCCTTCCATCCGATACATCCCGTCGGACGTACCGGCGACGATGTCTCCGCCGGGGGTCTTGACCACATTGTAATAATACGGAACCGCATGCAGGGTGAGCAGGGAGGTATCCTTGGACTGTGCCGGCGATTGGAACGGAAGCAGTACCAGCGACCAGCTCCCCAGGCAGACCATGAGTCGGACCAGCTCCCGAAAGGCGGAACGGCGGGCATCGTTCAGGCACGGTGCAGGCTGTTCCAATATTTTCACGCCCCGAATTTTTATCCGAATATGTTCCATTTCTTCCACATTGGTAAAAATAAGAACATTTGAGACAAAAGTACAATGTTACAAGCAGGGGACCATCCGGATGGCAGCCATACCGGGGGGAAGGTCGTCCTCCTTGCCAATACGGGGGCGTAGACCGGCGGGGCCGCCGGTCGGATCGCCGTGGACAGGCATCAAGCGGCCGCTTGCGGATATCCGCCCGCACAGGGCCCTTCCCGGGCGGCCGGGCGGAAGGATGCTGCTTCGACACATCCTGAGGCGTGGCAAGCATCCTTTTCAGGAAGACAAGGCGAAGGGAATCGGCCATCCCCTTCATTCCGGTGAAAGGCCCGGCAAGCACACCGACGGAGCGGTGGGAAAAGAACAACCCGCGACCGGCGGCGGCAAGGTTGTACCGGCCACCGGATGAGGTTGGAGCGCCGTGGGCCGCATCGGCGGAGGGATGCGGCGAAGCGGATGTCGGCCAGGTCCGTATCCGGGAAGAAGGTCAAGGCGATATCTGCCGGGGCATGGACGAGCGAGGTGCCTACCACTTCTTGCGGAAATCTCCTCGGGAGAAATATTTCTCGATGAAACAGTAGGCCAGGATGAAGAAATACCGGCTTCCCATCTCCCGGATCTTGAGTTTTGACATGCCGTATTTCCTGTTCGTCCAGGAATTCGGCACCACCGTATAAGAGTAACCCCGGATGATGGCCTTGAGCGGAAGCTCGATGGTCAGGTTGAAGTGAGGCGCCAGGAACGGGCGGAGACCTTCGATGACCTCCCGGCGGAACAATTTGAAGGCATTGGTCGTGTCGTCGTAGCCGAGTCCCATGGATAGCTGGATGATCTTGTTGGCGATGCGGTTGATGATCTTCTTGGGCCAGGGATAGCCGAAAGTCTTGCCGCCCCGGCTCCAGCGGGTACCGAAAACGCAGTCCACCTGTTGTTCCATCATGGTGGTGTAATATTTCACCAGGTCAAAAGGAGAATCCGACAAGTCGGCCATCATGATGGCCACACAATCACCGCGGAAGTGCTCCAGTCCAAACCGCACGGCATAGCCGAAGCCGTTGGGTCCCGGGTTGGTGACGTACCGGAGGTCCGGATGTTCGGCGCACAAACCTTCCAGGACGGCGGCGGTACCATCGGAGGAATTGTCGTTGACAACCAGGATCTCGTGGTCGATCCGGATGGTCTGAAAGACCTTTTTCAGGCCGGCGATGGTTTCCGGCAGGGAATCGGCCTCATTGTAGGCGGGTATGACGATGCTCAGTTTCATGATTCGACGGAGATGGAAAGCGATGACCAAGTAATCGGTTGGGCTTGCCGGGCATATCCGGGGTACTGATGCGGTATCGAGGACAGGGGGCTTTCCCCGGCCGGGTCCTCAAAGCGCCGAGGTAAGTAACCGGACGAACAAGGAGGGGGATAGGGAATCGATCGGCCCCCAGTCCGAGCAGACAAAAATCGGCGGAAACAAGATGGATACCAGGAGCACGGAAAGGTAGAGCCACCTCAAGTCTGTTTCCGCCAATCTTCCCGCCAGGTAGCCGCCCATGACAAAGACGATCGGCATGGCGAACGACCCGCTCCGGGTGATGTCAAACACGCAGGCGGCCACGAGCGTGAAAATCGATAGCAATACGCCGACAAGCAGTGGCAGCAGGAAGTCGCGTCGTGACCAGGCGACGACAAGAAAGACGGCGGCGGCCAACCAGAAGCCCTCGAAGAAAGTCCAACTGCCCAGGGGGAGATGCGGCCAGGTCTGCGTAATGACCCGCCAATGGGCCCCTGCCGCCGGTGTCTTCATGCCGTAGGCCGATTGCATCCAAAAGCGGGTGGCCAGATACAGGCCGGCGGCAGCGGCGGTGGCCAGCCACCTCGGGTTGCGGAAGGCGCCCAGCAACTCCCTGCGACCCAATGTCCCCTGGTGCATCATATGGAACAACATCACCACCGACAAAGCCATGAAAGCACGCTCGTCCGTCCATGCCGCCGCCAGGGCGAACAGGAATACCTGCCACCCACGCGGAGCGTACATGGCCATCAGCAACAGGAAATAAGCGATGCCGTCGAACCACAGGAACCCGACATCGAAGAATGCCGCCCGCCCGAAATAGGTGAAGGCCAGGGCCGAAGCCGTGAAAACGGCCGTCACCCGGTCCCGCATCACCTGCAGCGCCAACTTGTAACCGAAAAAAAAGAGCAGGATGCCACATCCGTACTGCAGGGCCAGCACGACCGGAGGGCTTGCGCCCGTCACCTTCATCACCAGGGGGACGCTGAGCCGGAACACTTTCTTGGCCAGCCAGCTTCCCGGATCCAAATGCGTCAGGGGGTTCGTCAGGTCGGCGGATTTCAGCGCCAGGGTCCGCCAGGCTTCCGATGCCGGATCGTACCGGCTCCAATCCGGGAGCGCCAGGGTTAGGCTCGCGACCGTCAACAGGATGGCCAGGGAAGCTGCAAAAAGCGGACCTTCGCGCTTCCGGGATATCCGGGCGAAGAGTTTTTCCGGAAAGGAGATTTCAGACATCCAGGATGGGTTTTAGTTCGGATTGGTTGTCGCAAATCCAGTGAAAAATGTCCGCCAACACCGCTTCCGTCGTTTTTTCCGGTTTCCAGCCTGTCTCCTCGGTGAGCTTGGTATGGTCGCTCAGGTAAATCCGCATATCCGCAGGCCTGCCGTTCTTATCCGGCCGGACGTCCACCCGGTTGCCCGTGATGTGCCGGCAGCTGTCGGTCAGCTCCAGCAGGGAGGCGCTCGAGGTCAGCCCGCCGCCGGCATTGTACACTTTTCCGTCGAACAGGACCGGTTCGTGGACCTGCCGGTCGACCAGGCGGAGCAAATCCGCAATGTGCAGGATGTCGCGAACCTGTTTTCCGGTTCCGCCGTACCCGATATAGGAAAGCGGCCGTTTCCAGAAATGTCTTGCCATCCAAAGGGTGACGACCCCCTGGTCCGATTTCCCCAGCTGTCCCGGACCGGCCACCACCCCGAACCGGGTGATGGTGTACGGCAGTCGGTAGAAGGCCGCATATTCCTGCAGGAACAACTCGGCGGCCAGCTTGGTCGCCCCGTAGAAGGACCGGAAGCCGTCCAACCGCAGGGATTCCGAAACGCCGAGGGCGGAAATGCCGGGCTCCGTTTGCACAGGGGCCAGGGAAAACCGGGTCTCCTGCTCGGTAAAAGCCGCGTTTTCGATTCTTTCGATGGGATATACCCGGCTGGTGGACAGGAAAACCAGTCGGGCCCGGTGCCGGAGGCAGGTGTTGAAACAATGGATGGCCCCCTGGAGGTTGTTGTCGATGACATAGCCGGGATGGCCGTCCAGCCCGGCCAGGACGCTGGGTTCGGCGGATGCCTCGATCATCAGGTCGAATCCCGGCACCGCCTCCAGGTCGTCGGGATTCCGGATGTCCCCATGGATGAACCGGATACCCCGCCGCCCCAGGTCGGGTAAATTTCGCTCGGAACCTCTCCGGCGCAGGTTGTCGAAAGCCGTGATTTCGTAATGTGGATAATGTTCCTTGAGGTGCCGGCAAATGGCCGCACCGATGAATCCGGCACCGCCGGTGATCAGGATGTTCATGGTTGTCTGTTTATGACCGGCCCGCCGGTTGTCAGGTCCGGCCGGCCGCCCGGCCGGGTTTTATCCGCGGCAGCCAGGCATCGTAAATCTCCTGGAAAGTGGCCGCAAGCGATTTGGTGATGCCCCACGTCGGATAGTGGCTTTTCATCTTCCGCAGGTCACTGTAGTAACAGATATGGTCGCCCGCCCGGTTGGCCGCGTCGTAACGGTGGCGCATCGGTTTTCCACTGATGGAGGAAATGAGGTCGAAGGCCTCCAGGATCGAGCAGGTGTTGTCCTTGCCCCCGCCGATGTTGTAGACCTCGGCGACCCGCGGCTGCCGGATGAACGCTTCGATGAACTTCGCCACATCGTACGCATGTATGTTGTCCCGCACCTGTTTTCCCTTGTAGCCGAAAATGACGTACTCCCGCTCCTCCAGGTTGCATTTGACCAGGTAGCTCAGGAAGCCGTGCAGCTCCACCCCGCTGTGGCTCGGCCCGGTCAGGCAACCGCCGCGTAATACACAGGTAGGCATGTCGAAGTACCGGCCGTATTCCTGCACGGAAATGTCGGCGGATAATTTCGATGCCCCGAACAGCGAGTGTTTGCTCTGGTCGATGGCAAACGTTTCGGGGATACCGTGGACATAGGCCGGGTCGTCGTAATCCCATCGGGTTTCCATTTCCTTCAAAGGGATCGAATTCGGTGCGTCACCGTATACTTTGTTTGTGGAAAGATGCACGAACGGAATGTCCGTCCGGTACCGCCGGGTGGATTCCAGCAAATTGAACGTGCCGACGGCGTTCGTATCGAAATCCTCGTAAGGAATCAGCGCCGCCTTGTCATGACTGGGCTGGGCGGCCGTATGCACGATCGCATCCGGCGCAAGGGCGGGAATCAGTCCGTTGAGCTTTCCCCGGTCCCGGATGTCGACTTCATGGTGGTGGAAATCCGGCAGCGTGTCCTGCAGCCGCCGCTGGTTCCAGCGCGTGTCGCCGCCGGGACCGAAGAAGACGGCCCTTTGGTTGTTGTCGATCCCATGGACTTCCCAACCAATATCCGAGAAATGTTTGCATACCTCCGACCCGATCAGCCCCGAGGAACCGGTGACCAATAATCGTTTTTTCATTCGAACAGGTTCGTTATTGTAATTTACTCGTTTGTATGCAGAGGAAATGCACAGCCAGGAAAGTGTTGCCCGACAAGGATTGCAGAAGACTTGACAAGGTACAAAAGTAACATTTTTTTTCAATTTGCCAGGTGGTCGGGGCCTTCCGGAAATCAGGAATTTGTCATTTTCCCGTCCTTTTCCGACGATTCGGCCGGGGCCTGTTGTCCCGGATTCCTAATCCTGGATAGCTGCGGGAGCATCCGGTGAGCCGGGTGCGGGGGACGTATGTACTTTCGCAACCATCGGCGGCGTGCTGCCGTCGGATGCCGCAGGCGGGATTTGGAACGGAACGCCGGAGATTCCCGCCGGCTCATGCAGGGAAGGTTCCCCGCACCGCGGTCCTATTTTTTCCAGTCCTCAAAAGAGCACCGATGGAAGACCAGTTCCATGTACTGAAGGCAAAAATACACCGCGCCGTCGTGACGCAGGCCGAGCTGGATTACGAAGGCAGCATCACCGTCGACAGGGTCCTGCTGGAGGCGACCGGTATGTTCCCTTTTGAAAAAGTGTTGGTGACCAACCTGCGCAACGGTAGCCGGATCGAGACCTACATCCTTCCCGGGGAGGAACACACCGGCATCATCTGCCTGAACGGGCCCAGCGCACACTTTTTCCAGCCGGGAGACGAGATCATCATCATGGCATTCAAGATCACGGGGGAAGCCGGCGCAAAGAACGCCCGTCCGGTGGTCATCTTCCCGCGGAACGCCAACCGCACGTTCATCCTGGCCGCGCCGGCCAGCTGATTCCGTCCGCATGATGTACGATATATTTCCCTTCCCGCCGGTCCGCAAGCTCCTGTCCGAAAACATCCGGGGCGCAAGATTCAAGAACAACATCCACCTCTTCATCGAGGCCGATGTCACCGCCCTGTATGAGCTGGCCGGGGCACGGAATGCGCAATCCGGAGATTTCTCCATTCCCGTCTTTTGCCTTGTCTGTTTCGCCAGGTTGTTGCGGCGACACCCGGAGTTGGTCAGCCGGCGGAGCGGCAACCGCGTGGTACGGTTCCGGCAGGCGGATATCATGACCATCGTGGAACGTACCCTTCCCGGACAGGCGCCGATTCCCATGGCCATCCTCATCCGGGATGCCGGCAATAAGCGATATGCGGAATTGCTCGACGAAATCCGTCGGGCACAGCAAGTGGATCCCCTCGCCATCCCGGAGGTGGCCCGCCGCCGCAAGCTGATGAAGTACCCCGCCTGGCTCATCCGGCTCATCCTGGGCCATATCCGACGCGACCCGGTCCTGTATGGCAAATATTTCGGGAACGCAGGGTTTACCTCCCTGCATTCCGGCAAGTCCGAACGGTTCTCCATGGCGGTACCCGTCACTACCAGCACCCTGACCCTGCTGGTGAATACGACCAGTCGCAAAGTCGTGCAAACACCCGAGGGCTTGGCGGAGCGCCTGTTCAAAGGTTTCACCTTCGTGGCGGACCATGACCTGATCGACGGGGCACAAGGGATGCGGTATGCCGAGGAGTTCTGCCGCATGATAGAATCTCCAACCAGCTATGAGGACGAAACATAAACCGACCCGAATCCGGGGGACATGGCCGCTGGGTTGCATTCCGGAGATCCGGAAAGACCCCATCCGCTTCGGCAGCAGGATCGCACTGGAAAATCCGCCCCTGGTGGAGGTATCGGTGTTCGGGGACAGCGTCTACTTTACCGCCGATGCCGCCATGGCCCATGAAATCCTGGTCCGTTCCGCCCACCTGACCCATCGGGGCGCCAATTATCGGACGCTGGAGAGCCTGGCAGGAATCAACCTGTTCACGGCCGAGGGGGACTACTGGCAACACCAACGGAAAACCATGCAGCCGGGGATGTCCCACCTCCGATATGACGGCTATGTCCGAACGTTCGTCCGACTGGCGGAATCCCTGGCGGACGAATGGAAAGCGTTGGACGGACAGGAAATCAGGATGGGCGAGGCCATGAGCATCTTTACGCTCCAGGCCATCAGCAGGACCTTGTTCTCTTGTGACATCCTGTCCGGGGACCCCGGTTTCATCCGGCGTTTATTCCGGCTGCTTCGTTTCATCAACCTTCGGTATTACGATGTCCTGCAACTGCCCCTTTGGCTGCCTTTGCCTTCCTTCCGGACGTTCCGCCGGAACCGGGACGCACTCGATGCGACCATCCTGCAGCGCATCCGCGAACGCCGCGCTTCCGGAGCCGGGCCCGGCGATATGCTCGACCTGCTGGTCGCCGGCACCGACGCAAGCAGCGGAAATCCCCTCTCCGACCGGCAGGTCCGGGATGAAGTCTTGACACTGATGGCCGCAGGTTTCAAGACTAGCTCGGCGGTATTATGCATGATCTGGTTCCAGCTGTCGAAAAATCCGGCCATCGCCGGAAAAATGGCGGCGGAACACGAGGCTGTCATCGGAAACCAGTCCGTCCGGTTTGACCACTTGTCGGAATTGACCTATACCCGCTGTGTCATACTGGAAGCGTTGCGGATGTGCCCCGCCGCATTTGCGGTTCCCAGGAACTTTCGGCAGGATGTCCGCGAATTCGGTGGGGTGTCGGTCAAGGGTGGGAAACGGGTCATCACTTCCATCTACGGTATCCATCACAATCCCGCCTATTGGCCGGACCCTTTTCGGTTCGACCCCGACCGGTTTGTGGACGCCGAGAAGGAATATCGCAGACAAGGGGTTTTCCTGCCCTTCGGCGCCGGCCGGCGTACCTGCCTGGGTGCCGGGTTCGCCATGCTGGAGATGCTTTCCTTCCTGGCGGTCATGGTCGGGAAGTACTCCCCGGAATGCCGGGAAGCTTATGTCTCCCGTATGATCGCAGCCATAGCCATCCAATTCGGCGAAGACCTGCCGATGGTCCTTCGCCGCAGGGCCACCTGATTTCTTTTCCCATAAAACGGCCGGCCATCCGCCGGCTCCCGCTGGTCACCATGTCCATACATCCCGAACCGTCCGAACATTGGTTTCATCCCGCCCAGGCGCCGGATACCTACCTCCTCTTCCAACGCGAATTCCACCGCGCATTCCGCCACCTGCCCCAGCATTTGCTGCGGGAGATTTGGATCGTCGATGATGGCGCCGAAACCACCACGCTCCGGACAAGGCCGGAGGATACCATCATCATTCCCTGGCGCTCCGCCGGAACCGTGCTCGGTTTCATGGCCCTGCAGGAAGACCGGCCGGCACAGTTCAGCCAGTACCGGCATTTCGGTTTCGATCGGCCACCTCAACTTCCCCCCGCCGTCGAAGTGCTTACCTTGTTCCGGACCTCCGCCCCGGCCGCACCGACCGGCTCGCTGAAACGGGCCTTCGTCGACGGAATATGCCGCCGGGTAGTGACCGGGCTCGGGTACCGCTACGCCCTGGCCACCTGTACCCCCGCCATGCTGCCGTTTTACCGCAGATGGGGCATGCAGGTGCTCGGTGGGAAAACCACCGGCGCCGGTACCCGTTTTCTGATCGGACTGGACCTGCAGGACGCGCCGACCCCGCTTACGGCCTGACGACCGACAGCTCGCTGTCCTTCAATTGGTAGGTTTCCAGGATCGGCGGAATGATGTGTCGGATGGCTTCCGACAACGCATGCACCAGCCGCTGCTTCGCATAGGGCCGGTAATGGACCAGGCTGATTTCCCGGACGGGAAAAGGGGGTTTGAAATCGATGACCTTTGCCCGCTTCTCCGCCGGCAGGTCCTTGCCGTACAGTTCCGGAATCAAGGTCAGTCCGTTGAGCTCATCCACGAAGTTGAGCAGGCTTTCGAAGGAATTGGGCTGGAAATGCAGGTTGCGGCGGATCTTCGAAGGGTTGACGGCGCATAGCTGGACCACCTGGTCCCGGATACAATTGCCCTCCTCCAGCAGCCAGAGCTTTTCCTTGGCGATTTCCTCCGGAACCAGGTATTGCTTGTGCTCCCCCGGCATGCCGTACACTTTCAGTTTCTCGTAGTACAGCACCTCCTCCACGATTTCCGCCCGGCGCAAGGGCGTCGACACGATTCCGGCATCCAGCTCGCCGGTCTTCAACTGCCGCAGGATGCCGGCGGTCGTGATTTCGCGGATGTACAGCTCCAGACCGGGGTGTCGGTCCGTCAGGGACGGGACGACCCGGTGCAGCAGGTTGCCCGCAATGGTCGGAATGACCCCGATGCGAAGCTCCCCTTCTATTTTTCCCTTGAGCAGGGAGGACAACTGCTGGAGGTTGTCGCGATGCATCAGCAGCTTGTGCGCCTCGGCCACGATTTCCTTCCCGCAGTCGGTGGTGATGATCGGATTGGTCTTGCGGTCGAAAAGCACCAGGTCCAACTCCTCCTCCAATTTCTTGACCATGGTGCTCAAGGTCGCCTGGGTGACGTGGCAGGCATCCGCCGCCTTGCTGAAACTCTTATGCTTGTCCAATGCCACGATATAGCTTAGCTGTTGCAGGTTCATGTTACCGGACCGTTTTTGTGTTTCTACCCTTTGCTGCAAAAATAACTGCTTGCATCCAACCTTACAACTGCATCGGCAGGAAGGGCGGACAGGATGAAATCCGTCTGCTTTTACATTGACAAAATCAATATCATGTATAAAAACTATTATCAAGGTATATGGGTTCCGTTGTCCTACCTTTGTGTCCGTGCGCTGGCATCCGGCATGGCACAGCACGAAAGAAACCATGTACGCCTTTGTTCCGACGGGATGGCGCGTCGGGCAAGGGTCTGAATCTTATCAATAAAAACAGGCTTATGAAAAATGTATGGATGATCATGGCGGCGCTCCTGCTGAGCGGAGCAGGTTACGCACAGGGAACCGCCAAGGCGGGGGAATGCCCGATGGGGCACGGTACGGCTTCGGCGGAGGCGGAAGTCACCGGGTCGGTGTCCGGCGACCCGGTGATGAAGGGTGTCTCGAACAAGGACTGGTGGCCCAACCGCCTGGACTTAAGTGTCTTGCGGCAAAATGCCGATAAATCGGACCCGATGGGGCCGGATTTCGACTACAAGCAGGCTTTTTTATCCTTGGATTACGAGGCGCTCAAGCAAGACCTGCGCGATTTGATGACGCGTTCCGAGGATTGGTGGCCGGCCGATTTCGGCCATTACGGACCTTTCTTCATCCGGATGGCCTGGCATAGCGCCGGCACCTACCGCAGCGGGGACGGCCGGGGCGGTTCGCGGGCCTGCCAGCAGCGGTTTGCGCCCCTGAACAGTTGGCCCGACAATGCCAACCTCGACAAGGCCCGGCGGTTGCTTTGGCCCATCAAGCAAAAATACGGGAGCCGTATTTCCTGGGCCGACCTGATGATCCTGACCGGCAACGTCGCCCTGGAGTCGATGGGCTTCCAAACATTCGGATTCTCCGGCGGCCGGGTGGATGTCTGGGAACCGGAGTCGGACGTATACTGGGGGAAGGAGACCCAATGGTTGGCGGAAAACCGGTATTCCGGCGACCGGGAACTGGAAAACCCGCTGGCCGCCGTGCAGATGGGCCTGATTTATGTCAACCCGGAAGGCCCCAACGGCAATCCCGATCCGGTGGCGGCCGCCCGCGATATCCGGGAAACCTTCAAACGCATGGGCATGAACGATGAGGAAACCGTGGCGCTGGTCGCCGGCGGACATACCTTCGGCAAGACGCATGGCAAAGGCCCCGCCTCCCATGTCGGCCCCGAACCGGAGGCCGCCGCCATCGAGGAACAAGGACTGGGCTGGACCAGCTCCTACGGTACCGGCAAGGGCAAGGATGCCATCACCTCCGGATTGGAAGTCACCTGGACCGGTACCCCGACCAAATGGGGCCACGGCTTTTTCAAGATACTCTTCAACAATGAGTGGGAACTGACGAAGAGTCCGGCCGGCGCCCACCAATGGGTGGCGAAAAACGCCAAGGCAACCATCCCGGACGCCTTCGATCCGGAAGTGAAACACCTGCCGACCATGCTAACCACCGACCTGTCGCTCCGCTTCGATCCGGCCTACGAGCGGATTTCCCGGAACTTCATGGAAAATCCGGACGCGTTCGCCGACGCGTTCGCCCGGGCCTGGTTCAAGCTGACCCACCGCGACATGGGGCCGCGTTCCTCCTACATCGGCCCGGAAGCCCCCCTGGAAGACCTGATCTGGCAAGACCCCATCCCCGCCCGCACCCATGACCTGATCGATGCGGCGGATATCAGCCGCCTCAAGTCACAGCTGCTCAACGCCGGCCTGACCATCCCGGAAATGGTCCGCACGGCCTGGGCTTCCGCTTCCACTTACCGCGGTTCCGACCGGAGGGGCGGCGCCAACGGCGCCCGGATCCGCCTGGCCCCCCAACGGACCTGGGCCGTCAACAATCCCCGGGAATTGGATAAGGTGCTGCCGGTACTGGAGAAGATCCAAGGTGAATTCAACCGCAACAACACCCGCAAACAGGTGTCCATGGCCGACCTCATCGTGCTGGCCGGCGCAGCCGCGGTGGAACAAGCGGCCCGCAACGCCGGCTATCCCGTCGAGGTGCCTTTCAGCCCCGGTCGCATGGATGCCACCCAGGAACAGACCGATGTCGAATCCTTCCAACTGCTGGAACCGATGGCCGACGGCTTCCGGAACTACCTGAAGACCCAATATACCGTCTCCACCGAGGAACTCCTGGTCGACAAGGCCCAGCTCCTCACCCTCACCCCGCCGGAAATGACGGTCCTCGTCGGCGGGATGCGCGCCCTGGACGCCAACTTCGACCAGTCCGCACACGGTATCTTCCATGCGCAGCCGCAACATCGGCTCTCCAACGACTTCTTCGTCCACCTGCTCGATATGGGCACGGTCTGGCAAGCCGCCTCCGATGACGGGGAAATCTTTGAAGGCCGGGACCGCAAGACCGGCGAACGGAAATGGACGGCGACCCGCGCGGACCTGATCTTCGGATCCCATTCCGAACTTCGTGCGCTCGCGGAAGTCTATGCCGCCGATGATGCCCGGGAAAAGTTCGTCCGCGATTTCGTCGCCGTCTGGGCCAAAGTGTCCAACCTCGACCGCTTCGACCTGTAACGATACCGTATTCCGACGGGGAATGATTTCCGCCCCGTAAGGTGGTCCGTGCCGCCGTCCGAGCAGCGGCACAATCCCTTTGACGGGGCTTGCGTAAATACTGAATGGCGATCCATTTCTAAATATGGACCGCCATTCAGTATTCATGGCACAGCCAAGGCGGCAAACGGGTTGTTCCCGCTGCGGCACTGGTGCACAACAGTTCAATTGCCGCCCGCTTCGAAAGGGTGCGGGCTACAGCCTCATTAAAATTTTTGACACACTTTTCTAAACATTCCCCGGCCTTTTCGATGCGGAGCGCGGTGCGAGACTTTTCTAAACACTCCCTCATCCCTCCCTAAGCCCCCCCATCCCAGTCCATCCTTCAAATCATATGGAAATCCCGGTCCAAACA
>CAZNLJ010000054.1:0-8192 GCA_964573725.1 uncultured Saprospiraceae bacterium | reverse complement strand
CCCCCATCCCAGTCCATCCTTCAAATCATATGGAAATCCCGGTCCAAACACCCGCAACCCCACATCCCTCCGCAAGCCCCCCCATCCCAGTCCATCCTTCAAATCATATGGAAATCCCGGTCCAAACACCCGCCAAATTCAAAACCCCACAGGAGTAAGATTGTCGCCAAGACGTATCCCAATACGGAATGGAGATACCTCCTTCACACACTGCGCATACATTTTCATTTCCCATACCTACCAGCTACCACCGGTATCGGCGTCGATTTCCGGAGGTCCTCCGGCTATGTCCGGATTCGGGTCTGTCAAGTCCGAATCCGGGTCCAAATCATCGGTATTGGCGTGTTGGTTGTCGGTTTTTGTAACAGGCCGAAGTCATGGTCAGGACCGAAAGAGGAGCGGCTTAACCTATGGGGTAGAACGATATTGGTGATCCGTCGGATAAAATTTTTTGTAGCATACATATCCGCACAGACGATTGTCGGCCGGAGCGTACCGGATTCATCGGCCATAATGGATGTCCGAAGTACGACACAAGGGGAATAGTTTCCCGATACACGACGGCATGCCGGGGGACACCATTTCGAATGCTGCGGAGGGCTTGATGGTGTGCGGAAAATCCGATATCCATTGCTGGTTTTGGGGGAAAGAGCGTCAAACACTGGGTTCTCCATGCCCTTTCGTCAATTTTCCCGGCTTTGTATCCCAATTGTATCCCCGTCTTTTTTGGAGTTTTTTTTCCCTGCCGGTTCATTTGTGGTGAACTTCAGGAAGGCTTGACTTGAAGCCGACAAACACCGGGTTTCCCATTTACAATTCAAACCATGCCTACGCAGTACATCCGGTTGACGACCGGGTTCGCCTGTATCATTCACCACCACAAAAAAGTACAAACATGCAAGTCCGTACCTTGACCGCACTTTCCTTGTTCCTGCTGCTGTTCACAGGAATCCTGGCTGCCCAACAAAGCTCCCCGCGCATCAGCGTGCAGGGCACCCTGAAAGATTCCGACGGCGTGTCCGTACCTAACGGCGTCCAGGAGATTACCTTCAAGCTCTTTACCGCCCTTTCCGGCGGCACCGCCGTCTGGGAGGAAACCGCCAACGTGACGACCAAGGGCGGGGTTTACAGCCACCTGCTCGGCAGCGTCACCCCCCTGGATCCAGCTGATTTCAACCAGACCCTCTTCGTCGGGGTCGTCATCGACGGGACGGAACTGCTTCCCCGCACGGAGCTGGCCTACTCGCCTTACACGCTTTATGTGGACTACGCCGGACGGTCCGGCAACGGATCCCCCGTCGGCTCCGTCATGCCTTTCGCCGGCATGCACACCAATGTCCCTGCCGGCTGGCTGTTGTGCAACGGCCAGGCCTTGACTTCCGCCCAATACCCGGAACTTTACAGTGTCCTGGGCACCACCTGGGGGAATGGTTCCGGCGGCATCAACGGCGGCGGTGCGAACAACTTCAACGTGCCGGACCTGCGCGGGGAATTCATGCGCGGGGCGGACCTGGGCAGGAACGTGGACAACGGCCGGACACTCGGCTCCTCCCAAGACCAGGCAACCAAGGCACCGGCGACCGCCTTCACCGGTACGACCAACTCGACCGGGGCGCATACACACACGAACACAGCCATACAAACGCCAGCCTCGATTGCCCATGACGGCGGTGATTTTGCAGCAAGTGCATGCTGCGGTACGTACTATGGGACAATCACAGTCCAGTCGAGTTCTGCCGGCGACCACTCCCACACCGTCAACATCACGGGTGGCGGCGATGCGGAGACCCGCCCGCGCAACGTCGCGATGAACTTCATCATCAAGTATTGAGGAGAGCGTGGCATCATGGTTCCCCGGCGGGTACCGGCCGCTTGCCAACAGGCAAGGGAAGTCCTGTCCCGGCGTACCCAACATCAACATTTAACCATAGCGATTGAATATGAAAATAAAGCATATCCTATCCGGCGTGCTGCTCCTGCTGGCCAGGCTGCTGCCGGCCCAGGCCCAGCTGGAATGTAACCCCACGGAAGGCTTGCCTGTGGTGTACAGCGAATTGAATATCAACTATGGGAGTACGACCAATGCCTTCAACCAGGGCTACAAGAGCAACCTTACCTATGGTCAGGCGATGGTCGGCGGTGCCCTGTCCCAGGGCTTTATCCTGCAAAACGGCTTTTGGAGCTCCCAGCTGCTGCCACCCCAGGCACCGGTCTTGCAAGCCTCGCAAGGTGATTTCCCGGACCAGGTGCTGCTCTCCTGGGGCCTGGACCCGCTCAGCTCCCCGCCGCTGGGCGGCTTCATCATCAAGCGGAACGGCGCCTTCCTCGCCTCCGTGAGCAGCGGCACCCGCCAGTTCATCGACTTCAATGTCATGGCCGGCCAGTTTTATGAATACAGTGTACAGGGAGTCAATGAATTCGGGGAGGGGGATGCCGGCATCAAGGTCGGCTTCGTCAATCCCAACGGCCTGGTCATCGGCCAGGTCACCACCTTCTCCGGAAACCCGGTGCAGGGTGCCCTGGTCACCCTGACGCCCACGGTGGGCCGCGCCCTCGCTTTCGACGGCGACGGGGACCACCTCTGCGTCTCCCACAGCGATTCCCTGCCGACGGACCGCTTCACCACCTCTGCTTGGGTGAAGGTCGACAATGGTCATGACCGCGACGGCATCTTCGACCTGGGTAGCGACTTGGTCCGCAACTGGTGGATCCTCACCACGCCCGCCGGCATGGGCAAAGGGGTGGTCGTCGGGGTCGGCGATGGCACGGCCCATGAAATCACCCACGAATTCACCGCACAACCGGACGGCTGGCACCATGTCGCCCTCTCCTATGGCGCCGGGGTGATGCTCCTCTATGTGGACGGCGAACTGGTCTCCTCCAAGAACGCCTCCATGTCCCGCGAACCCGCCCTCTTCACCCTCGGCAGCCGTCGCGACAAGACCGGCACCCTCCATGGCAAACTGGATGATGTCCGCATCTACCGACGCCTGCTCACCCAGTCGGAACTGCTGCTGACCAAGGATGTCACGGTGTCCAAGGAAACCGAAGCCCTCGCCGCCTATTGGAAATTCGACGAAGGACTCGGCACCCGCGTGTTCGACCTCTCCCCGAACGGCCTGCACGCCGAAATCTTCGGCGCCGTGTTCAGCCCCGACAACAGCGGGGTCAAGAACGGCGCCATCACCAACATCGAAGGTTATTATGCCATCGAAGGGGTCAACTACCAGAGCTCCCAGCTCTTCACCGCCACTCCCTCCAAGGATTTCTTCCGCAACTACAGCCTGGAATTCAACGCCATCCAGGAAGCCTACACCGACCTGACGGATTTCGACCTGCCGGATACCGCCGCGCTCACCGTGACGCTCAAGGCCTTCGATTTCGGCAACAACCAGGCAGTGCTCAGCAAAGCGGATGCAGCCGGCAACAACAAGTTCGTCCTCTGCCTCAACAACGGCAACCTCGACCTCGTGGTCGAAGGGGTGTCCCATACCTTCGGTAGCCTCGACATGGCCTTCCATCACCTGGCTGTCAACCTCGAACAGCAGGGCGGCAACCTCACGACCAGCGTCTATCAGAACGGCAGCCTGCTCGGAACCCATACCTTTACCGGCGTGGCGACGGATTGGTCCGGCCTCCCCTGGAAAGTGGGCGGCCGCGCGGACGGCGTCGCCAACCACACCGATTTCTTCACCGGCCTGGTCGATGAGGTGGTCTTCTTCAACGGCACCCTCGGCCTCCCGGATATCCAGACGGATGCCAACATCGGCACCGACGGCAGCCGCCAAAGCCTGCGATCCCGCTTCGCGTTCAACGAAAGCACCGGGACGACCGTCCGCGACGACGGCCCCGCCCTCAGCGGGAACGGAACCATCCGCCGCGCCGCCTGGTCCACCATCGCCAAGATCAACGATGTGATCCCCCATGAATTCAGCCCCAGCAACCGCCTCGTCACCCTCAATCCCAGCAACACCAGCGTGGACCAAATCAATTTCACCGACCAAAGCACCATCCCCGTAAGCGGCTATGTCCGCTTCGAAGGGACCAACTGCTTCCAGAAAAAGGTGGAAATCCTGGTCAATGGCCAATCCCGCGTGCCGCAGATATTCACCGATGAAGACGGCAGGTTTGTCGCCGATTTCGAACCGGGCTCCTCCGTGGTGCTCTCCCCCAAGTTCGAGGAACATACCTTCATCCCGGCGTTCTGGGAACTCAATGCCCTCGCCGCACCCGTCGCAGGGGTGCTCTTCCGCAACCAGACCAAACGGACCATCACCGGCCAGGTGGCGGGCGGCCTGTGCCGCAAATCGGTCATCCCGGAAAACGCCATCGTCAAGGTCAAGGTCTCCACCCTCAACGGCTGCTTCGAAAAGGTGCTGCAACTGACCAATCCGAACGGCAAGTTCGTCTTCGAAAACATCCCGCCGGATTCCGTGACGGTGGCCCTGATCGAACATTCCAATCCGATCATCTACACCTACTACCAGAACCTGGGCGGCTATACCGTCGACCTGAAACAACAGAACGACACCGTGGACTTCATCTACCTGGCGCCGCCGGAGGTGGAGCTGTCCACCCTGGATACGAACGAGTGCGGCGTCGCCTTGTACAACATGATGGATCCCGGACAGGTCACCATCAAGGTCTTTGAAACGTATGACGGCGGTGTCTGCTACCTCGATACCGCAAAGCTGACCATCGACAACGAAATCGCCGACCTCTCCCAGTTCGACACCCTCATGACGGAGGGGAGCTTCAAGTACAAGTTCAAGGCAGGGGGCCCCAATATCCTCAGCCCTTATCTGAAAGGGCTGCAGGTCACCGCGGAAGCCCACGACGAACTGGCCACGGCCACCACTTCCGCCGTGGTGCTCGGCCGACGCCCACGACAGACGACCTTCGCCTCGACCTCGCCGTCCATCCCCACCCTCATCCTGCGCGACCCCCCCGGGGACGGCAGCTCCGCCTTCGTGGAAACCGGCTCCACCACCTGCCAGAACTGGTCCTATACAGCCAGCTATGGTGGTAGCCTCGGCGCCTCGGCAACCCTCTCCCTCGGCGCCGACCTCACCACCAGCGTCGGGGTGGGCGCGGAAGTGGAACTGGAAATCGAAGCCACGGCTGACTATACCTTCTCGACGAATACCAGCTACAATAACCTCACCACCAACGAATCCACGACCTGCATGTCCGTGGTGCAGAACATCGCCACCAGCTCCGACCCCTATGTGGTGGGCAGCAATATGGGCGGCGATGTCTACATGGGCGGTGCCATGAACTATATCTTCGGCATCACCGACGAACTCCTCTTCGATACGACCGCCTGTGATTTCTACCTGGACAAGGGCCTTTATGTGTTCCCGAACGGCTTTGCCACGACTTTCATCTATTCGGAAAGGACCATCAAGGAATCGGTCATCCCGGACCTGCTGCTGATCGGGGACACGGCCAGCGCCGAGCGCTGGCAAGGCATCATCGACCTGAACAATTCCCTGAAGGAAAGCGCCGTGTTTGTAAAGAACATTTCCTTCGATGCCGGCGTCGTTTATTCCGAGACGGAAACCACGGAAGTCACCAAGTCGGTCACCAACGAGTGGGCGGTGGAGTTCAGCACGGAGTTCGTCCAGGAGTTCGGGCTGGAGGTAAACGGCATCGGCCTGGGCGCCGGCATTACCATGGGTTTCACCACCACCCAGGGCGGATCCTCCACCACGGAGCAGACCAGGAGCCGTACCGTCGGCTACACCCTGGCAGACGACGACGGACTGGACCAGTTCACGATCAACGTCAAGAAGGATCCCGTTTACGGGACCCCGGTCTTCGATCTCGTCAGCGGGAAGTCGGTCTGCCCCTGGGAACCCGGTACACAGCCCCGCGAGGAGGTGCAGCTCTCCATTGACAAAAATGTCGCCGTCAATATTCCTGAAAACGACGTGGCCGTCTTCAAGTTGACGATAGGGAACACAGCCCCCTCCGGCGATGTCGGCTTCTACATCATCGAACTGGTGCCGGAAAGCAATCCCGATGGGGCCGTGGTGTTCGTCAACGGGGTGGAAATCAACAGTGGTGAACTGATTTACCAAATCCCTTCCTTCGGTAGCCTGGAGGTGACCGTGGCGGTGGCCCGGGGGGTCGAAGAATACGCCTACGAAAACTTGAGGCTGGCCTTGCGGTCCGGCTGTGAGTTCGAGCGTGCCATCTGGCTGGGGCTGCCCAGGGAGCTGGTTGATCCCAAGTTCTACAAGGAGGTGGAAATAGATGTCTACTTCCTGGAGCCCTGCAGTCCGGTGGACATCGGCTTCCCCCTCCAGGGCTGGGTCGTGACGCCCGCCGGCGGCACCGACCTCAATGTCACCCTCTCGGGATACGACAAGGAAGACCCCGACCTGGAACTGGTCCGCGTTCAATACCGCAGGACTGTGGGCGACGGTGCCTGGATCAACATCGCCGAAATCCCGGCGGCCGACCTGGGTGCCGTCTTTACCATCGTCCCTTGGAATACCCAGGGCCTGCAGGACGGGGAGTATGACATCCGCGCCATCACCCAATGCTTCAGTGGTGCCCTGAACCCGGGTATCTCCCACATCATCAAGGGCCGCATCGAACGCACCCCGCCGGAAATCTTCGGCACACCCGAACCGGCGGACGGGGTGCTGTCCGCCGGCGATGAAATCAGCATCTCCTTCAACGAGCCTATCCGCTGCGACCTGCTGATCCCGGCAGACGTTTTCAATAACAACAACGTCGGGCTCTACAACACCCGCACGGGCGACCTGGTGGATGCCGTGGTGAGCTGCAACGAGAACAAGATTGTCGTCGTGCCCAACGTCCCCAACAAGTTCATCGAGAACGAGATCCTGCGGGTGGAAGTGGATTCCGTCAAGGACTTGGCCGGGAACAGCTTCGGCCAAGCGGATTGGGAGTTCTTCGTGGACCGCAACGCCCTGCGCTGGCTCGGTAATGACATCCACGAGGTGGTCTACGAAGGCCAAGCCCTGACGGTCGTCCGCGAAATCGAAAACGTCAGCGGCAGCGCAGCGGCCTTCACCATCTCGGGTATCCCCGACTGGGTGGATGTCTTCCCCTCGGAGGGCAACCTCGCTCCCGGCTCCGCCCAACCCATCGTCTTCAAATTCGAGGCCGACCTGCCCCGGGGCGAATACCTGGAAACCATCCTCGCGGAAGGGGCCCTGGGCGACGAACCCATGGTCGTCCACCTGCGCAAGCTCTGCGAAGGCCCCATCTGGGTCGTGGATCCGGCCGCTTACAGCTACTCCATGAACTTCACCGTCCAACTGGATATCGAAGGCGAACGCTCCGTGGATGAAATGGACCGCGTCGGTGCCTTTGTCAACGGACAACTACGCGGGGTGGCTCGCATCCAATATGAAAAGGATATTGACAAGTACCTGGCCTTCCTGACGGTGTACAGCAACTCGGTGGCGGGCGAAACAATCGACTTCCAAATCTGGGACGCAGACGAATGCCTGCTCTACGGGGAAGTGGTGGAGGGCTTCTCCTTCACGCTCGATGCCTTCGTCGGCTCTCCGATCACCCCGCAGGTGCTGCATACCAACAACCTGCTGCTGCGTAAAATACCGCTGGGACCAGGCTGGAACTGGGTCTCCTTCAACCTGGATGCTCCCGATAAGAGCACGGCTGGTATGCTGAACAGCCTGGATCACCCGCAGGACGGCCTCATCAAGAGCCAGATCCAGTTCAGCCAGTTCTCCGTCCCGCTGTCGCAATGGCTGGGCAGCCTCACGACCCTGGGCTACAAGAACATGTACCAGTACCGCTCGGCCGTGAACGATACCATCCTGCTGGTGGGTAAACGCATCATTCCGGATACGGTCAATATTCCGATCAATACGGGCTGGAACTGGATCAGCTACCTGCCCAATGAGGCCATGACCCCGAACGAGGCGCTGGCATCTCTGGTTCCGCTGAACAACGACATCATCAAGGGCCGCAGTTCCTTCGCCCAATATGTGGCCGGTATCGGCTGGATCGGTAACCTGGATTTCCTCGCTCCGCCCAACGGCTATATGCTGAAAATCAGCAACCCGGGCGTCCTGGTCTATCCGCCGGATGCCTTGCCGGGTATCCCCGGCGGACAGGATGAGCTCCCGCACACGGAACTCTCCGAACGCGGCTCGACCTCCATCTGGAACGTGGACCCCTCCCTTTTC
>CAZNLJ010000053.1:0-29199 GCA_964573725.1 uncultured Saprospiraceae bacterium | reverse complement strand
AAAACCCACGGGTTCTTTTGGGCTCTCCCCGCTTTTGGCCCGGGCCGGCCGCGCGCGCCGCCGCCGGCGCGCCGCCGGCCGTCCTAAAAAATTATGGCCGCGGGGTGCAGCGCTGCGCCCATTTTAGGGCGGGGCGTAGCACATCAGCGGGTTTGATGACTAAAAACAGAAAATCAATGTTTTGTAAATAATTATTTTGTAGGGTTGAGGCGCGAAGGATGAGTTCCATGGAAAAAGGCAGGGGCAATCGGTATCCAGCCTGCGCGGGTCGGACACCAGGTCGGAGCCGCGCAGGCTTGCCGGCAGGGAGGCATACAGGCCGACCCGCGCGGATATCACGTAGGGAAGCCCTCCACCGTAGGCAGTCTCGTCAGCGAGACTGGAGGGATGGGTCGCACCCCCGTGTGGGTACCTCGGCGGCGGGGTATCAGGAAGGCAGGGAGGCTGTTTGGGCAGCCACCATGTCGTACATGTTGCGGTAATATTCATCCGCCATCCGGTCGGCATCGAAATACGACAGCACATCCTTCATGCTGTTCTTGACAATCCGGACCCATTGGTCCGGGCGGTCGTAATAAGTCGGCAGGATTTCGGCGGACAACACCTGGAGGAGGTTTTTGCGGTCGAACTCATCCTGTACCCCTTCCGGCCAGGAAGCGTCCGCTTCCGGTACGATGAAGCAGTTATGGGCGTGATCGGCGAATTCCGGGATCCAGCCGTCAAAAGTGGACAAGTTGACGCAGGCGTTCATGGCGGCGGTCATACCGCTGGTTCCGGAAGCTTCGCGCGGGACACGCGGGTTATTGAGCCAGATGTCGCTACCTTGCTTCAAGGCTTTGGAAAGCGCCAGTTCGTAACCCGTGACGACGGTGACGTTCGGATATTTCTTCGAGAGGTGGACCAGCTTGTTGAAAGTGCCGATGGCGTCATAATCCATGGGGTACGGTTTGCCGCCCCAGATGATCTGGATGGGATACCGGATATTTCCAACCAGTTGTTCGAACGCATCCAGGTCGCGGGTGATGAGGTCGGCCCGCTTGTAATCGGCGTAGCGGCGGGCCCAGACCATGGTCAGGACATCCGGATCCAGGATCTTGCCGGTTTGGTCGGCGACAATTTCGAAGAGGTGTTTCTTCAGTTCGCGTTTCCGGGCCATGAGCGCCTGGTTGTCGTCCTCCTTCAGGGCGTGGTCAAGGGCGGGATCGTGCCAATATGCATGGTTTTGGGAGTTGGTGACGTGGGAGATGGGGCTGATATGGTCGAAATGTCCCCACATTTCACGGGCGACGGCGCCATGGAGTTTGGACACGCCGTTGGAGAGCCGGCAGAGGCGGAGGGCGGCCAGGGTATGATTGAACGTATTGTCCTGGATGCCGGTCAGGGTACGGACTACCGGCAACGGGACCTTGCCGAAGAAGCTCATCCTTTCCAGGAGGTAGATGTCATGTTTTTCATTTCCTGCCTCCACCGGCGTATGGGTGGTGAAGACAATCCGTTTCCGGACCTCGTCGGCGGAGCCCAGCCGGTCGAAGAGATGGAAGGCTGCGGGAAGGGCGTGGGCCTCGTTGAGGTGATACACATCGGGGGAATACCCGATGATATCCAGCAGTTTGGCACCACCCATGCCCAGCAGGATGGATTGGGCGATCTTGGTCTCCGTGTTATTGGAGTACAGGCGGTGGCAGATGGTCTGGGCGAGGTAGTCATTTTCCGGAAGCATGGTGGAGAGGAGGAAAATGGGTGCGGTGCCGAACACATGGGGCGGCAGGTACCATGCTTTGACCTTGATCTTGTGGTTGTTGACCAGGATGTCGAAGACGATGCCGGTGTCTTCCAAGAAGTTGTAGTCACGTTCCAGGAAAAGGACATCCATTTCGGCATTTCCGCTGCGGATTTGGTCGTAGTAACCGTATTTCCAAAGGATACCGACACCGACCAGGTGCTGCCGCAGGTCGTAGGCGCTGCGCATATGGGAACCTGCCAGGTAGCCCAGTCCGCCGGAATAGATCTTCAGCGCCTGGTCGATGGCGAATTCCATGCTGAAGTAAGCGACCTTCCGTTGGTATTGCGGAGCCAGGGAGTAGGGGTGGGAGAACGGCGTTTTGTGTGACATTGTCTGGTGATTTACGGAACAAGAGATCTTCGCCAGCGCGACCAGCGGTATCAGCCGTGTCGGCGGGCGAAATCGCGCATGACATCGGTGAGCAGTTGTACGCTTTCGATGGGCATGGCGTTGTAAATGGAGGCGCGGAACCCTCCTACCGAACGGTGTCCCTTGATACCGCTGATACCGGCCTGTTTGCAGGCATCGAGGAAGGGGCTTTCAAGTTCCGGTCGGGAAGCGAGGAAGCAGACGTTCATCAGGGAGCGGTCTCCAGGGGCGGCGGTACCCCGGAAGCAGGGATTTGCGTCGATTTCGTCGTACAGGACACGCGCCTTGGCGATGTTCCGTGCTTCGACGGCCGACAGGCCGCCCAGGTCCTTCAGCCACCGCAGGGTGAGCATCAGGACATAAATGGGAAAAACGGGCGGGGTGTTGTACATCGACCCGCCATCGGCATGGGTCCGGTAATCGAGCATGGCCGGCAGCTGGCGTTGGGCACGTCCCAGCCAGTCCTTCCGGACGATGACCAGGGTGACGCCGGCCGGGCCCAGGTTCTTCTGGGCGCCGGCATAGATGAGGGCGAAGCGTTCCGGGTCGAAGGGGCGGCTGAACATATCGGAGGACATATCCGCCACGAAGGGGACCGATGTATCCGGATAGTGGTGCAATTGGGTGCCGAAAATGGTGTTGTTGCTGGTCAGGTGGAGATAAGCGGCTTCGGCGGGTACGTCGTAGCCGGTGGGGATATGGTTGTAGTTGTCGGCCTTGGAGGAAGCGACCACCGATACCTGTCCGAAAAGGCGGGCTTCCTTGATCGCTTTGGCGGACCATGCGCCCGTATCGAGATAGGCGGCCGATTCTTCCGCTCGGAGCAGGTTCATGGGGGCCATGAAAAACTGGGTACTGGCGCCGCCGCTGAGGAACAGGACGGCAAATCGGTCGTCGAACCCGCCGATTTCGCGGACCAGGGCTTCCGCTTCGTGCATGACCGCTTCGAAATCCTTGCTTCGGTGGGAAATCTCCAGGATGGAGAGGCCGCTTCCGTTGAAATCCGTCACTGCCTGGGCGGCTGCTTCGAACACGGTGGCGGGCAGGATGGCGGGGCCAGCCCCAAAGTTATGCTGGTTGCTTTGCTTTGTGGACATGATCGGGTGTTTGAAAGGATGGTTCGGATTCGTTCCGAAGTTTGTGCCGGCAGGATGCGGTGGCGCTGCCTGCCGGGTCAGGGGACAAAGATAAGGATCGGCGGTGAGTAATGGAAGCGTTGCCGGTGGGGAGCGGTGCCTGCCGGGACACCGGCGGGTGCCGCCGCGGGGCGCGTTCGGGAGGGCGTTCGGTCGCCGCAGGCGTGGGGGGGCTTCCCGATGGCAGCGGCGAAACCCCTTGGTTCGGCGGGGATGTCAGGGCCGGATGAGGCCATCGAGGATTTTCCTTTCGGCATCGGAATGGACCGAGCCTTTCCGATTCGGTTTTTCACGGACGGCCAGGCGAGGGTTCCTGACATCGAACTCGAGTTCATCGTACTGGAAAAGGCGCCATACCCCGTTCGAATATTCGAGGGCGGTGAGATTCTCCACCCAGTCGCCGGAGTTGAGATAGGTCACGTCGCCCACCTTTCGGATTTGGGGTTGATGGATATGGCCGCAGATGACGAAATCGTAGCCTTGTTCCTTGGCCAGCCGGATGGCGGTTTCCTCGAAATCGCCGATGAAGCGGAGGGCCTCCTTGACGCGCCGTTTGACCTTGGCGGCGAAGGACATCTTCGACAGGCCGAACCGGTTTCGCAACTTGTTGATGAACCGATTGATGAGGATCAGCCAATCGTATCCTTGCCCGCCCAACCTGGAAAGGAAAGGCGAATATTGGATGAACAGGTCGAAGACGTCCCCGTGAAAAATCCAATGGCGGGCGCCGTGGAGTTGCAGGACGAGTTTGTCCCGCAGTTGGATATTTCCCATGGCGAAGTCCGAAAACCGGCGGAGGGCATCGTCGTGGTTGCCGGTGAGGTAATAGACTTTCGTACCGGCGGAGGCCATTTTCAGGATGCGTTGGATGACTTCGATGTGGGTGGGGGGAAAGTATTTTTTCTTGAATTGCCAGATATCGATGAAATCACCATTGAGGATGAGCACAGCGGGTTTGATGTGCTTCAGGTATTGGAGGAGTTCCGCGGCATGGCAGCCATAGGTACCCAGGTGGACATCCGAGAGGATGACGATATCGATGGCTCTTTTCATAGCTCCGGTGATGCGTAAGATTGCCCGAGTCGGGATAATATTTCATACAAAATTGGTAATCAGGTGTTAACTCATTGTGAAACACGGATTATTTTACAATTAAGACCGGGCGGGCGGGCGGAAGGGGCGGCGGGGAGACGGCTGATGCGGCGGGGAATCAGGTATCGGCGGAAGGTTCGTCGTCGAGGAGGATGGCGTCATCGATGAGCGGATTGCCGTCCTGGTCAAGGTCCTCCATACCTTTGACAGGGTGGGTGGAGGGCTTTTTTTCAACAGGTACGGGGCGAATGGACAGGCGTCCTTCCGTCGGGGGGCTGGGGTCCGGGGGTGTGGAGGCGTCGACGAATTGGGCGGCACGGGACCAGAAGTCGGGGTGTTTATCGAGTTCGCTACCGAGGGAGGGGGGCGGAACCAGGGGCGGGGGCGGCGCATGCGCGGCCTGTTCGGCGGCGTCTTGTGCATCGTCGAGGAGGCCCTGCCACCTGGCGGGCAGTCGGCCGGCAAGCCGGAGGAGGCTTCTTATTTTTTCAGGTAGCGACATGGTGGTGCTGGGTAGCTTGGTGACGGTCCGGGGCATGCCCCTTCGGGAAAACAACAACCGGGCGGGCCGGGAAGTTGGCCGAAGGAAGCGGGAATGACGGGAAAGTCATTCCAATTCACCGGCGGCCCACCGCAGGCCGACCCTGGTTTTGGCGCGGTCCGCCTGGAGTTTGAGGAGTTTGACGTTTGCCTCCAGCAGTTTGTTTTCCCGGCTGTTGACCAGGAACAAGGAACTTTCCCCGACATTGAACTTTTCGATTTCCCCGTCGAGCAGGCGTTGGTAATTGTCGCGCATCTCGGAAGCCACCTGGATTTGTTGTTCGAGGTTGTTCAGTTCCGCAAGATAGGCGGCTATCTTGTTTTGGATTTCCTGTTGTTTCAAGGATTGGTCGAAGCGGGTATCCAGGATCTTGAGGCGGGTGAGTTCCAGGCTGCCGCGTTCCTTCCGCAGCAGGAGCGGGAATCCGAAGGACAGGCCGAGCTTGTAGTTGTCGCGGAAGAGCGCATACAGGTCGCCGTTGCCGTCGGGGCGCAGGTTGGGGCCCTCGCCGAGCAGTTGGTAGCTGAGGTCCAGCCTGGGTTTGAGTTGTTCCTGTTTCCAACGGCGGGAGACGTCCAATTGACGGAGTTTGAAATCATATTGCTGGATGGCGGGGTGGCTGGCCGCCGCCTGTTCCGGGCGGCCGGAGGGGGGTAAGGGAAAACCGGCGGACCCGTCGGGAGGTTCCGGAATCCAATTGGGGTCGAAGGGGCGGGGCAAGGCGTTTTCCCAGAGGAAATTCCGGAGTTCCAGGCTGGTTTGGCGAAGGAGGACGACGGCATCATTCCGAGCCAGGAGGCGGTCCTGGACCAGGATCAGCGCTTCCAGCGTATCGATGGCGGGTTTGTCGCCGAGCAGCCAGCTGGTGCGGATGGCGTCGAGGCGGAAGGAAGCGACCTGGAGGGCTTCCTCGAATACCTGGACCCAGCTGTAGGCGAGGGACCAGTTCCAGTAAGCCTTGGCGGCTTCGAGCAGGAGGTCGTTACGAAGGAGGCGTTGTTCCATCCGATTGACATTTTGCTGGATACGAGCCTCGAAGAGCGAAGCCCGGCGGCTGTCGATGGCGAGGCCCCGGAGGAGGGGGATGGAAGCGCCGAGGACCAGTTGGCCGTCACCGGGAAGTTGGTTGTCGGGGTTGAGGAAGACGCCGCTGGCGTAGTTGTAGCCGATTTTGCCTTCCACGCCGAACCAGGTGGGAATCTTGAGGCCACCCTCCCCGATCCGGAAGTAATTCTTGCCATCGAACGATTTATGGTCCAAAGATCCGTAGAGGAAGGGATCGAAGCTGCCGCGGGCCATCCGGAGCTGGGCTTGCGCCTGGGATTCCAGGAGCTCCGCCTGGCGGAATACGGGATGGGATTGGCGGACGGTTTCCAGGAAAGCGTTCAGTCCGAAGGGTTGGGGGTCGGTTTGGGCCTTTCCCGGCACGGTGTGTCCGCCCAGCAGGAGAGCGAGGAGGCCGATGGTTGCCGACATTCGGATGGAAATCGTCATGATTTGGAGCGTTTAGGCGGTGACAACGTCCTCGGAGGAGGGAGCGGCTGTCGGTTCAACTGCTTTTCTTTTCTTTCCCGGACGAATCATTCCGGGCGTAGTAATCGGGTGGGAACCCGTTGAGCTGGCGCCATATCTCATACCAGACGGGCACGTCGTTCAGCAAGGCGATGGCTTGGGCGCCGCCGCCGGGACGCAGGGCATCCGGCCAGGACTTGGCATTCCTATCGGGAGCCACCAGGACACGGAAAGCGCCGTTGGTGCCGATGTTGTTGTCGATGGCGACGACTTTGCCCTGGTAGGTACCATAGGTAAGGCCGGGCCAGCCGGAGAAGACGAAGGCGGGCCATCCGTCGAAGATGAAATTCACCTGGTTCCCGAGGCTGACCAGGGGCAGGTCGATCGGTTGGACATAGATTTCGACGGCGAGATCCGCATCGGCCGGCATGATGCTGACGATCTGTTCCCCCTCCTTGACGGTTTCGCCGATGCCGGAGACCGTGGCCTGGGTGATGTAGCAGTCCTGAGGAGCCGTGATGAAGTAGAAACCGGCGCGTTGCCGGTAGTTTTCCCGTTCGACCTGGAGTTTCTGGAGTTTCCCTTCCGCATCGAACCGGGCGGAAAGGGTGCTGAACTTTTCGGATTGCGCTTTGGCGATCTTATCGGCATATTCGTTCCGGACCGAGAGCAGTTCGAGACGGACGATCTGCAGGTCGTTGCGGGAAGAAAGCCATTTGTTTTCCACCGAAACCCGTTTGGCCGCGGCTTCCTGCAGTTTGAGGTTCTTGTCTTCCAGGTCGGTGAGGGACTTGAGTCCCTTGTCGAGGAGGGCCTGGACACGGTCGAACTGGCGTTGGGCGATTTCCAGGTCGATGACGGCCCGGAGGAGGTCTATGCTGTCCGACTGCACCTTCAATTGGGTTTGCAGCAGTTTGTTCTCCAGCTGGGCGGATTTGGCCGCCAGGGCATTTTGCATGGCGACGACCTGGTTCTCGAGGGCATCGACCTTCTCCCCGTAGGCTATGATGCTGCCTTGCATGGCATCCACCTGGGAGGCGGCGCGCTGGACCAGTTGCGGGTCGAAATATTCGGTCTTCACTTCCGACAGGTGGACGATGGTATCGCCCTTGCGCACCAGTTCCCCTTCCCGGACATACCATTTTTCAATCCGTCCGGGAATGGTGGCATGGATGGTCTGGGGCCGTTGGTCGGGCCGCAGGGTGGTGACCTTACCGCGGGTTTGGATGTTTTGGGTCCAAGGCAGGAACAGGACGACCAGCAGCAGCACGAACATGATCAGCAGCCACCGTTTCATGGTCAGGTTGAAAGGGTGGATGTCGTTTTTCCCGAACGACTTGAATTGCCGGGTATCGATCTTGTCGAGGATGGTATTGTTGGAAATATTGAGCATGGCGGCCGAAAGATGGATTGGAAGCGGTGGGTGAAAAGGGGGTCAGTTGTTTTGGAAGACGAACTTGAAATGCCGGCCCTTCCGGATTTCCTCGTAGGAGCCTTCCTGAACGATCTTACCGTCCTGCATGATGATGATCCGATCGCATTTGGAAGCCAGGAGGGGGTCGTCGGAGATGGCCATCAAGGTCCAGGTGTTTTCCTTTTTTGTCAATTGGACGGCCAGCCTTTCGCGCTCTTCCTGTTCGAGCAGGTTGAAGGGTTCGGCGATTGCCAGGAGGGCGGGGCGGGCGGCGAAGCTCCGGGCGAGGATGATTTTGGAGACGACGCTGCGGGGCAGGTTTTTCCCGCCGGGGAGCAGCAAGGTGTCGAAGCCTTCGGGGAGTTGTTTGACGAAGGAATCCAGACCGGCCCTTTCCACGGCCTGGATGATGTCGTCGAGGGAGATGCGTTCGTGGCCCATGGAGATGTTCTCCATCAGGGTGCCCCGGAAGATGTCCTCCTCCTGGGGCATATGGTCGCCGATGTAGGCGCGCAGGCTGTTGGCGTTGAGGTTTCGGGAGGGCACCTTGTTGAAGGTGAGGGAACCCCTGAAATCATGGTATATGCAGGTGATGATATGGAGCAGGGTGGATTTTCCGGAACCGTTGTAGCCGGCGATGCAAACCTTTTCGCCGGCCCTGACGGATAGGCTGATGTGGTCGAGGGAAGGTTTTTCCGCCCCCGGGAAACTGTAGGTCAGGTCTTTGAGTTCTATGGACATGCCGCAGTTGCATTCGTGTTCCTCGAAACAGATCCCTTCTTCCTTCTCGATGGGCAGGTCGGTGAGGCTGCCGAGCTTTTCCAGGGCCGTCAGCACATCGTAGATGACCTCGGTGGTCAGGATGAGTTTCTCGACGGAAGCGAGGATGAGGATGACGACGATTTCGGCTGCAACGAACTGGCCCAGGTTGATGCGGTTGTCAATGACCAGGAGGCTGCCCAGGATCAGCAAGCCGGCCGTCACCACCACTTTGAACGCGACGATGACACTGTATTGGGAGACCAGGATTCGGAAATGTTGCTTCCGGGCATCGAGGTATCCGCTGACCAGGTCATCGGTCCGGCGCAGGGGAAGGGTGCTCTGGCCGGCTAGTTTGAAGGTGCCCATGGTCCGGGCCAGTTCCTCCAGCCAGTAGGCGACCTCGTACTTGTATTTCGATTCCTTGAGGCTGGTGGACAGGCCCTGTTTGGCCGTCAGCCGGAACAACAGCACGACCACGACGGTCAGTGCCAGGCCCAGGATGATGAAGAGGGGGTGATAGAAGGCCATGAGGGTCAAACCGAAGAAAATCTGCAAGACGCCTGTGGAGAAATCCATCAGGATCTTGGGCAGTCCTTTTTGCAGGGTCAGCGTGTCGAAGAAACGGTTGACCAGTTCGGGGGCGTATTCCTTGTGGAGCGCCTCGAACTTGATCTTGGGCAACCGGTACGCGATGTCGAAGGCGGAACGGGTGAATATCCTGCGTTGGATGGTTTCCGTCACACTGAGCTGCATGACCTTGAGGATACCGGTCAATGCGGTTCCGGCGGTCACCACGCTGATCAGCAAAACCCAGGAACTGGAGATGTTGCCACCGGCAATCAATCCCAGGATGGCCTGGATCCCCAAGGGCAAGGTCAGGGTGATCAGCCCGGAAAAAGCGGCGTACAGGAAAACCAGCGTGATATCTTTCCTGTCGAGCTCAAGTACCTGTCGCAAGCGCTGTACGGGTTGCATGTGCGGACTTTTTACCTGTGAAATGGTACAACCGGCCAGAAGGTTTATGCCAGCTATGCATTTCTAATGATTTCCTAAGCCGGCGGACATACGGCCCGGCGGTCGGCGGCACCCCGGAAGGCGACCCTTTCCCTGCCGGGAAAGTCTGCCTTCGGGGGGGAAAGGGATTTCACCGGCCACCTTGCGGGATACCACCGATTTTGGTTTAAATTCGCCCCGGCCGCCGGGTCGTGCCGTATTTTGCCAACAAAACGAGAAGAAACCATGCAATTTCTGCGTATCCTGACCATCGCCCTACTCGCGACGGCGGCTTGTCGGACAGCTGCCGCCCAACCGGGACCTTTGGGTAATTGGTTCATGTATTTCAACCACACCCGGCTGCGTCCGACCTGGGGCGTCTGGACGGAAGGCCAGTACCGGAATTACAACATCGCGGGTGACCTGGAGCAATTCTTTGTGCGGACGGCACTGACCCGCGACCTTCCCGGGACCGGGGTTCAGTTCGCACTGGGATACGGATTTTTCCGCAGTGCGAATTATATCGGCCGGACGGACGGGAAGCGGTACAGCAATGAGAACAGGGTTTACCAGCAAATGTTGGTCAACCAGCGGTTCGGCCGGCTGTACCTGTTCCATCGGTACCGATTGGAGGAGCGATTCCTGGCGGATGCATTCAAATGGCGTTTTCGGTACCTGCTCGGTACGAACATCTGCCTGAACAGACCGGACCGCTCCGCAGGCGCCGTGTACCTCTCCCTGTACAACGAGCTGTTCATCCAGCCGGCGGCACCGGTGTTCGACCGTACCCGGGTATACGGTGCCCTGGGGTATGTGTTCGGTCCGCAGCTCCGGATGGAAACCGGACTGATGTACCAGTTGTTCGAGAACAAGCACCGGCCCCAATGGCAGGTGGCGGCATTCCACACCCTTGATTTTTCCGCCCGGGCGGATTAGGGCGCGCCGGGACGGCAGCCCCTCGGCTCCATTCCGGACAGTATAGATACGATGACGAATTTCTTTGACGATTCCTATTGGATGCGGTTGGCACTGTCGGAGGCGGCCGATGCGTACGCCGCGGGGGAAATCCCCGTCGGGGCGGTCATGGTCTGCCAGGACCGGGTCATCGCCCGGGGACACAACCAGACGGAGTTGCTCCGCGACGTGACGGCGCACGCGGAGATGCTGGTATGGACGGCCGCTGCGGATGCAATGGGGGGCAAGTACCTGCCGGAATGTACCCTCTACGTAACCCTCGAGCCCTGTGCGATGTGTGCAGGCGCCCTGGCATGGGGGCAACTGGGCAGGTTGGTATATGGGGCCTCCGACCCGAAACGGGGATACCAACGGCTCGGGCCGGGACTCCTGCATCCCCGTACCCAGGTATCGGGCGGGATATTGGCACAGGAGTGTCGGGACCTGCTGTTGGAATTTTTCCAGGGAAAGCGATAAGTCCCTCATCCGAGGGTCGGTGGCCGGACCAGGGCCACCTGGACCCGGCGGGCCAGGTCGATCGGGATACGGGCGATCAGGTCTTTTTGCCGAAGGGTCACATATTCCTCTTCCTTGTCGGCAAGGACGAACGGCAGGTCCGGGTCCAGGCCGTTCCGGGACAATTTGTGGCGAAGGGATGGCGTCAGGTGGTCGGGAGTGACCTGGCCGGTTTCGCCGGTCTGCAGCTGGACGAGCGAAAAGGCCGGCATCCCGGGTCTGGCCGGAATAGGAGATCCGTGCGGGTCCGTGCGGGGGTATCCGAGCGTCTTGTCGACTTCCTCCAGGATATCCTCCGTCAGCAGGTGTTCGAATTTTTCCGCCTCGTCATGGATATGGGCGGTGCTCAGTCCGATTTCGCTGACCAGATAGCTTTCCCACAGGCGGTGTGCACGGACCAGCCGCCGGGCCTCCTCGCGTCCGGCCTCCGTCAGGGCAAGTTCCTTGTGCGCCAGCCAACCTTTGGCACGCAGGCGATGCAGTTCCCTCCGCAGCGAATAAGCCGGCAGGCCGAGGTTTTCCGCCAGTCGGGAAACGGTCAACCGGTTTTCCTCCTCCAAGCGGAAGGCTTGCTTCAAGGTGTCTTCCGCCCGGATGCGGCCCTTCAGCACCTGTTTTCGGAAAAATTTGAAAAACAATCCTTTGCGAGGGGCAAAAAAAACGGCCAAGAGGTAAAGAGAGGTCGCCACCAGGGCCATGGCCGGACCGGGTGTGGTTTCCAGCACGATGGACAGGGACAGCCCGAACACCGCGGCTCCCCAGCCGAGGAGGGCCGCCGCCGCCAGGACCTGTTCCAACCGGTCGAACAAGAGCAGGGCCGTCGCAGCCGGTGTGACCAACATGGCCACAACCAGGATGACCCCGACCGTCTGCAGGGAGGCGACCACGGCAAAGGAAAGCAACAGCATCAGGAAATAATGGATGACCCCGGTAGGGATGCCCATGGTCTGCGCCACGACCGGTTGAAAGGTGGTCGCGAAGAGGTATCGGTAAAAGGCGAGGATGCTGATCAGGACGTACGCCAGGACGGAAACCGTCAGCCACAGGTCTTCCGGGCTGACGCCCAGGACGTTGCCGAACAGGAAATCCTTGAGGTCCAGGTGCACCCCGGGTTGCCTGCCCAGGTGGGAAATGCCGATGACGCCGGCGGAGAACATCGCGGTGAAGACGATGCCGATGGCGGCGTCGTTTTTTGTTTCCACATGGCGTTGGATCCAGGTGATCGCGATGGCCGAAAAAATACCGGCCAGGGTGGCACCGGCGAAAAAACCGAGGGTGCTGTGCCCGCGAACAAAAAAGAAGGCGAGTACCACCCCGGGCAGGATGGCATGGGACAGGGCATCCCCGATCAGGGCCATGTTGCGCAAGACGAGGAAGCACCCCAACAACCCGCACATGATACCGACCATGGAGGAAGCCATCAGCGCCCGTAAGGCCCAAGGTTCCGCGATTTGTTGAAAAAATTCGTCCATATGGCAGGTCGAAGGAAATTGGGTGCCTCCGTATCCTCCGGAGGGCTTTCCCGTCTCCGGATTTACTCCGGAAACGGCTATAAAATTCCTAAAAATGGCGGAAAACACAAAATGCGAACCGGGTGACGGACCGGAAAGCGGCCAAGCGCGTGCGGGTGACCTGCCAGGGGTATCCCCCGGCGGCATGGACCGGACATAGGGTAGGGACGGGCGGCGCGGCCGGTGCCGGAGGCCCCGCGGCGGCTGTACCGGCCGCGGACGAATATCCCGCATTAATTTCCCGGCCCTGCATTTTTAACTTACTTTTGTACCGGGTTCAGGAAGCGTGGTGGCGGTCGGTGTGTATTCCTCGGCGCTTTGTCGGCGGCAGTACCGGGGACCTGCCCGGATACCTTTCCAGTCTCAAATCGGACATGTACCAAGGACGGAACGACCGGACCATGGCGGGACCAAGTACCCGACGGGGTGCCGTCGGTTTTCCGGTACCCCGGAGGCCGTTCGCGCCGGCGCACCGCCGCCTTGCGGAGCGCGGCGGGAAGGAGGTCCGTCCCGGAAGTCACAAAGCGGAAGCGGGAACCCGATCCGGTCATGAAATCCTGGTAGCCGCCGCCGACGCGGCATGCCGGGCCATATTATTGCTTGCGAAACGATGAGCGACACGATCAAACACGAATGCGGGATCGCCCTGGTCCGCCTCCTGCAACCGTTGTCCTATTACCAGGAAAAGTACGGCACCGCCTTGTATGGGATCAACAAGCTGCACCTGTTGATGGAAAAGCAGCGCAACCGGGGTCAGGACGGAGCCGGGTTGACCACCATCAAGTTGCACTGCCGACCGGGAACCAAGATCATCGACCGCAAGCGAAGCAACGGCACCAACTCCATCCAGGGGATCTTTTCCCAGGTCTATGAAAATTTTCAGGAGCTGTCCCCCGGAAAACTGCGGGACACCGATTGGCTGAAAAGCAATGTCCCCTTTGTTTCCGAATTGTTGCTGGGGCATCTCCGGTACGGCACCCACGGCAGCAACAGCGTCAAGAATGTCCACCCTTTCATCCGCAAGAGCAACTGGATACACCGGACCCTGGTGCTGGCCGGTAATTTCAACCTGACCAATGTGGACGAACTGTTCGACGAACTGGTCGGCATCGGGCAGTATCCGATGGAGCGGACGGATACGGTCACGGTCTTGGAGAAGATAGGCCATTTCCTCGATGACGAGGTCCAACGGCTGTATACCTGGTACAAGCCGGACGGCTATTCCAACGTCGAGATCAATGAGCTGATATTCGACAAGCTGGACCTGCAGCGGGTCCTGAACCGTGCCACCCGGGAATTCGACGGCGGATATACGATCGGTGGGATGGTCGGCCACGGGGATGCGTTTGTGGTGCGTGACCCTGCCGGTATCCGTCCCGCCTATTATTACGCCGATGACGAGGTGGTGGTGGTCTGCTCGGAGCGGCCGCCGATACAGACGGCGTTCGACGTCCACTATGCCAGGATTTCGGAGATCAAGCCCGGGCATGCGCTCATCATCAAGCGCAAGGGGACCGTAGAGGAGTTGCCGGTTCGGGAGCCGATGGGCCGGCAGGCCTGCTCCTTCGAGCGCATTTATTTCTCCCGCGGCAATGACCGGGATATCTATACGGAACGGAAGCAGTTGGGCGAACAGTTGGCGGATGCCGTCAGCCGGTCGATTGGTGGCGACTTTCGAAATACGGTGTTCTCCTACGTGCCGAATACGGCGGAAAGTGCGTTCCTGGGTTTGGTCCGGGGACTTGGAAAAAAGTTGAACGAGCAGAAACTCGAGCGGTTGCTGTCCTTGGGACCGGAAGCGAGCCCCGAAGCCATCGCCGACACCCTGGCACTTTCCCTCCGGGTGGAGAAACTGGTGCACAAGGATGCGAAGTTACGCACATTCATAGCGGACGACAGCTCGCGGGGCGAGATGGTGTCCCACGGCTATGATGTCACGTACGGGATAGTGCGGAACGAAGTGGATACGCTGGTCCTGTTGGATGACAGCATTGTACGGGGGACAACCTTGAAAAACAGCATCATCCGCATCCTGGCGCGCTTGAAACCCCGGAAGATCATCATCGTATCGAGTGCGCCGCAGATCCGCTATCCCGATTGTTACGGCATCGACATGTCCAAGATGAAGGATTTCGTGGCGTTCCGGGCCCTGGTGGCCTTGTTGCAGGAGCATGGCAAGGAGGGCTTGTTGGCGGAGACCTACGAACGGTGCAAGGCCCAGTTGGCATTGCCGGTGGATCAGATCCGGAACGAGGTGAAGCTGTTGTACGACCATTTCACCACGGAGGAGATCTCCCGGAAAATCGCCGAGATCGTCACGCCGGAAGGATTGGCCATGGAGGTGGAGGTCATATTCCAGACCTTGGAAGGATTGCATGCGGCTTGCCCGCAGCATCGGGGCGACTGGTATTTCTCGGGCGAATACCCGACCCCGGGAGGCAACAAGGTGGTCAACCGGTCCTTCATCAACTACATGGACAAGCGGGACGAAAGGGCCTATTGACCCGTTCCGGGATACGGTCTTCCTCCGGGCGGCCGGAACACCGGACTTCCCCCGCTACATAGGGAAGGTTCCGGTGGTATCCGCTCCGTCGAATCCGTTCCGGGGTATGCGCTTCGCGACGGATTCGCCTGCCGACCGTTAATCGTCCGGTTTCCTGACACCAACCGTGTTTTTTTTGCGTTACATCCCGGAGGGGCGGATTTTCCTGCCATGTCGCACAGGGGGGTGAGCGGCAGGCAAAACTACCTGGTTGGATGAACAGGACATTCCATACGCTTATTTGGTTGTTATGGCCCGTATTGTCGACGGCACAGTACAGCAACCTGCGGAGCAGGATGGTTCCCGTGCAGTCTACCCCCCAACTGGTGGATACGCAGCTGGTCGTGCCGGCCACCGTTCGTTTGATTCATCCCCGCACCCGGATCCCCGTCGACCCTTCGCATTACCGGGTCCGGCAGCAGCAGCTCACCATGGATACGGCCGCCATCCGGCCGGTCACGCCGCAGGTTATCCTGGAATACCGGGTGATGCCGTTCGACTTGCAGGCTTCGGTATTCCGGATAGACACCGCTGCCTTGCGGCTGCAGGCGGGAGACCGGATGGTCGGGATGCCTTTCGACCCGTTCGGTCGGGAGCAGGACCGGCCGTTGTTGCCGCAGCAGGGATTGGACTACAACGGGAACTACACCCGGGGCATATCCTTCGGCAACAACCAGAACCTGGTGCTCAACAGCCAGTTCAACCTGCAGATGGCCGGGAAATTGGGAGACCTGGACATACAGGCCGCGATTACGGACAACAACATTCCGTTGCAGCCCGAAGGTAATACCCAACAGCTCCGGGAATTCGACAGGATATTCGTGCAGGTGGCCAGGGACGGTACGAAATTGGTGGCCGGCGATTACGAGTTGACCCGTCCGGAGGGGTATTTCATGAATCATTTCAAGAAATTGCAAGGCGCCACCGTCTCCCGCCGATGGCCGGCGGCCGGCCGGGCCGGGCCGGGGGACGCCGGCACCATTTGGGAGACAAAGGCCAGTGCAGCCATTGCCCGGGGGCGTTTCGCCCGCAACACCTTGGCTGCGCAGGAAGGGAACCAGGGGCCGTACCGGTTGGAGGGGGCGGAGGGGGAGCGGTTCATCATCGTCCTGGCAGGAACGGAAAAAGTCTTCCTCGACGGCCGGTTGATGGTACGCGGGCAGGACGCGGATTACACCATCGATTACAATGCCGGGCAGCTCACCTTTACGAACCGGCGGCTGATTACCAAGGACAGCCGGGTGGTGGTCGAGTTCGACTACAGCGTGCAGCAGTACATCCGTTCCCTGTACGCCCTGCAGACCCTTTGTCGGGGGGACGGGTTCCGATGGTACATCAACACCTATTCCGAGCAGGACGGCCGCCAACCCATCGATGATGCTTGGACCGCCGCCGACCGGGAGGCCCTCGCCGCCGCCGGGGACAGCTCCCTGCAGGCCTTTGTCAGCAGTGTCGACACCGTCCCCACCTACAGTGCATTCCGGGTCCTGTATGCCCGGCAGGACACCGTGGTGGAAGGGACAAGCTACGAGGGTATCCTGGTGTACAGCCTGGATCCGGAGAAGGCCAGGTATTCGGCGGTGTTCAGTTTTGTCGGTCCCGGCAACGGCGATTACATACAAGATCCGGAGGTGCCGGCCAACGGCAGGGTATACCGATGGGTTGCACCGGATCGGCAGACGGGCTACCGGCAGGGATCGTATGCGCCGGTGCGCCGCCTGGTTCCGCCCGGCCAACAACAACTCTACACGGCCGGCGGAGCCCTTTCGCTCGGGGCCCGCTCCGAAATCAGGGCGGAGCTGGCCATGAGCCGGAACGACCCCAACCGGCTGTCGGGCCTGGATGACGGTGACAATACGGGTTGGGCCGCCACCGCAGGGTTCCGGCGCGCCTGGATACCGGAAGCGGCCGGGGACAGCACCCGCAGGTCCGGCTGGCAGCTGGAGACGAAGCTGGACTACGAGATCGTCCAACGGCAGTTCCGGGAGCTCAACCCGTACCGGGCGGCGGAGTTTACCCGCGACTGGAACCTGAACCGGGGCCCCAACGATGTGGCGATTGGCCGGCGGGAGACCTGGGAACAGCTCCTTCAGGGGGAACTCTCGCTGCAGACACCCCGTTGGGGCGCATTCTCCTACCGTGCCGGCAGCTTCCTGCAGGACGAACAGTACGCCGGCTGGCGGCACGTCGGCCAGTATGTTTTCCGGAAAAACGGCTACGACCTGCGTTGGCAGGACGACCGCCTGCGCACCGGCGGCGTACGAGGCAGCAGCGCTTTTTCCCGGCCGCAGCTTTCCCTGACCGTTCCTTTGACCAGGGACAGCCTGCGGAATCCCGTCTGGCAGGCCGGCATTTCCGCAGCACGGGAAAAAAACCGCCGCAGCACCTCCCCGCTTCCGCAGGCGGATACCCTGTCGCCGTCCAGTTTTTATTTCGACCTGGCCCGGGTGTTCCTGTCCCGGGCCGGGCAGGACGGCCTCACGCTGGAGGCGGGTTACCAACGCCGGCAGGATTACCTGCCGCGCGGCCGGGATTTCCAATTGACCACCCTGGCGGACGAACTGAACGTCAACGGTGCCTGGCAGCAGTACCGCCATTCGAGGCTGCAATGGAACCTGACCTGGCGACAACTCGATATCCGGGATTCCAGCCTGACCGACCTGAGGCCGGCAACCACTTACCTGGGGCGTCTGGATTATGTGCTGACCTTGTTCAAGGGCCTGGTCCAAGGGACAACCAGCTATGAGATCGGTTCGGGACAGGAGCGAAAGGTCGAGTTCATTTACCTCCAGGTGCCCGCCGGGGAAGGAACCCACCAATGGGTGGACCGGAACGGTGACGGCAAGGTCCAGTTCGACGAGGTCGAAACCGCCCCCTTCCCCGACCTGGCCAACGCCGTCCGGGTCACCGTATTCACCGACGAATTCCTCCGGACCAACAATGTCACCTTCAACCAAAGCCTGCGGCTGGAACCACGGGTCCGTTGGCATGACGCCTCCGGACTCCGGAAGGTCCTCGGAAAGTTTTCCACCCAAAGCTCCCTGCTGGTCAACAGGAAAGTGCTTCCGCAAGACGGAGTCAGCGCCTGGAATCCTTTCCAGCTGGATATTGCGGACACCGCTTTGGTCGCCATCCGTTCCAACATCCACAACAGCCTTTTCTTCAACCGGTCCCATCCCTTGTTCGATGGTCAGTACACCCGGGCGGACAACCGAAGTAAAGTACTGCAAACCAATGGATTTGAAAGCCGGAGCACCCAGGAGCAATCGGTTCGCCTCCGCTGGAACCTCCGCTCGTTGTTCAGCCTGCAGGTCGTCGGCAGCCTGGCCTCCGATGCGCAGGATTCCGAGCAGTTCGCCAACCGACGCTACCGGATCGCCTCCCGGACCGCCACACCGCAGCTGACGCTGCAGCCCTCCCCGGCTTGGCGCACCAGCGTTTCCTGGCGCTGGAAACAAGCGGCCAACCGCCTGGGCAGTGAAGGGGAACGCCTCCGATTGCAAGACCTCAAATGGGAACTGGTGCTGAACCGCAGCACCACCACCAGCTTGCGCACAGACCTCTCCTTCGTCAGGATCCGGTACGACGGCCCAGCCAACTCACCGGTCGGATTCGCCATGCTGCAAGGCCTACAACCCGGTGGCAACTATATCTGGAACATCTCGCTCGACCGGCAGCTTACCCGTAACATCCGGGCCGGCATCACCTACGAAGGCCGGAAGACCGGCCCTGCCCGTGTCATCCATGTCGGACGGGCACAGGTGGGCGCTGTTTTCTGACCGCGAACAGGGTATTTTTTCCATTTTCATAACAACTCAATTCCATTTAATTCCGCCCGGATGTACGATGACCGCCGTCAGGTCCGATATATTTCGACGAAGGTTTTGAATACCGTCCCTGAACCCGTACTTTTGCGCCGCCCTAAAAACCCTCAGGATTCCTGTCGTTTTCGTTTCCTTCGGGGAACATTCCGGGGCTCCGACGGGTTCTTCCGGGTACGCAACGCCGACCGATCCCTTGCCTCTGTGTGCGGTATCCGCCGCCGGATCTCGGGTTGCGTCAGAAACTAGGGGGATGAGCAGGAGGAAAGGGTAAGTTTCCGCCGGTCCGCATTCCCGATTATACCATCATCAAAAGCATTCTGTCAATGCAAGAAGAAAAAGATCTCAACGAAGAAACGGAGCACCTCGAGCCGAGTGCGGAGGAAACCGTGGAGGAGGTGTCCGGCGAAACGGAGCCGGAAGATGCCGGAACGGAGGAAACGTTCGCCGAAGAGGATGGGGACGACGACGCGCCCATCCGGCTGGCAAAGGAAGAGGAAGTATCGGAGCGTGAGGAGGTGTCCATCGACGAACTGATCGACCTGCAAGGGGCATCGGGTGATTTCAACTGGGACGTCACCAACAAGCACGGCCAGGCCTACAGCAAGGAGGAACGGGCCGCGTTGTTGGACAAGTACGACGACACCCTCACGGCCCTGTTGGAAAACGAGATCGTGACGGCCACGGTCACCGCCATCAACAACGGTGATGTCGTCCTGGACCTCAACTACAAATCCGACGGCATTGTCTCCCTGGGGGATTTCCGCGACCTTCCGGACCTCCAGGTCGGCGACCGGGTGGATGTGTACGTGGAGAAGCAGGAAGATGAGAAGGGCCAGCTGGTGCTTTCCCGCCGCAAGGCCAAATTGCTGCGCGCCTGGGAATCCATCAAGGATTCCTACGAAAACGGTACGGTCATCAAAGGGACGGTCGTCAGCAAGACGAAAGGCGGTCTGATTGTGGACTGCAGCGGCCTGGAGACCTTCCTGCCCGGATCGCAGATCGACATCAAGCCGATCATAGATTACGACCAATTCGTCGGTAAGCAGATGGAGTTCAAGGTGGTCAAGATCAACGAGCAGATCAAGAACGCGGTGGTCTCCCACAAGGCGCTCATCGAGAGCGACCTGGCCGAACAGCGGGAAGCCATCATCGCCAAACTCGAGAAAGGTCAGGTACTCGAGGGCCTCGTCAAGAACATCACCGACTTCGGTGCGTTCCTGGACCTGGGTGGGGTCGATGGGCTGCTCTACATCACGGACATTTCCTGGGGCCGGATCAACCACCCCAGCGAGGTGTTGTCCATCAACCAGAAAATCAACGTCGTCGTATTGGATTTCGACGAGAACAAGAAGCGTATTTCCCTTGGCCTGAAGCAACTCCAGCCGCATCCCTGGGAAATTCTCGGGGAAAAGATCCACGAGGGCGATGTGGTCAAGGGCAAGGTGGTCAATGTGGAGGACTACGGAGCCTTCCTGGAAGTCATGCCCGGTGTGGAAGGTCTTATCCACGTATCCGAGGTGTCCTGGGGCAACCAGCAGATCAATGCGAAGGACTACTTCAAGATGGGTACCGAACTGGAAGCCAAAGTGGTTACCATCGACCGGGAAGATCGCAAGATGTCCTTGAGCATCAAGCAACTCACCAAAGATCCCTGGGAAGAGATCGAACAGCGTTATCCGGTGGGCAGCCGCCACACCGTCAAGGTCAAGAACCTGACCCAATACGGCGTCTTCATCGAACTGGAGGACGGTATCGGCGGCATGATCCACATCTCGGACCTGTCCTGGATCAAGCGTTACGCCCATCCTTCCGAATTCACCAAGGTGGGTGCGGAAATCGATGCCGTCATCCTGGAAGTGGACCGCGATAACCGCAAACTCTCCCTCGGCCACAAACAAGTGGAGGAAAATCCCTGGGATACGTTCGAAAACGTTTTCCCGGTCGGTTCCTACCACGAGGGGACGGTCGTACGTCGTGACGACCGGGGAGCGATTGTCCAACTGCCGCATGGCCTGGAGGCTTTCTCTCCCATCAAACACCTGAAAAAAGAGGACAATACGGTCGCGGAAGTGGACGATATCCTCATTTTCAAGGTGATTGAGTTCAACCGGGACGACAAGCGGCTGCTGGTGTCCCATACCCGTTACCTCGATGATATCCGTCGCGAGGCGGATGACCTGGTAAAAAAGGAAAAGGACAAGGAACGCGAGGAAGTGACCCAGATGGTCAAGAAGCAACAAACGACCATCGAGCGGTCCACCTTGGGTGACCTGGACGTCTTCAGCCAGATCAAAGAGCAATTTGCCGAAGGTGGTGGGGACCAACCCACCGAGTAAGCCTGCCGCCCGTCCTTGGGTCGGATAACTTGTGAAATAGCGCCCGGTGATGCCTTTCTGGTGTCACCGGGCGTCTGTTTTGATATGGTTTCAAGCCGATCTTACGGAAATATCGTTGGTGCTTTGACAAAATTTGGGTTAGATAATGCTTGTTTTGCGGAATCTTAAAAATATTCTTACATTTCTGCAAAATGGACAAAATACTCAAAATGCGACAAATCAACCACTTTAGACTGATGGCGGGGCTGTTATGGGTGACCATCGGCCTGGCCGAACTTTCCGCCCAAACTTTCGTCCGAGCCGATGCGACCGGCAATAACGACGGAAGCTCCTGGTCACATGCCTACACCGATTTGGCCACGGCCCTCGCCAACACGGCCGGGGGTGACATATGGGTGGCCGCCGGCACCTACAAACCCGGTGGGCTGGGCGTCGATTCCTCCGCCACCTTCCACATCGGACAGGGTATCAACCTATACGGCGGATTCATCGGCAACGAGACCAGTGCCTCCCAGCGGAATCCGGCGGCCAATGCCACCATCCTCAGCGGGGATATCAACGGGGATGACGTCGCGGAGAATTTTTCCGCCAACAAGAGCGACAACGTCCAGCATGTCATCTATGTGGACAGCCTCACGGCCGGCTTGGTCCGCATCGACGGATTCCACGTCGTCGGCGGCCACACCAGCAATGTCTCCACCGTTGCCGCCTACTACCGGAGTGGGGGCGGCATCTATGCCTTGCGACCCCTGGAGGTTCGGAACTGCCAATTCTACAACAATTTCGGCCGTTCCGGCGCCTGCATGATCCTCCAGGGCGGTGCGGCGGGATCCGTCATCGCCGATTGCCTCTTCCGGCAGAATTACGCCACCTCCCAAAGTGCCGGTGTCCTGGTCAATTATTCCGCCGACGTGACGGTAGCGGATTGTACCTTCGACGACAACCAGGCGACCCGGGGTACCTTGTATGTCCTCGGCTCGGACAATGTGGCCGTGAGCGGTTGCCAATTCACTTCCAATGTGAACGTGGACGGGGCGGGTGCCGCTTTCTATAATTTCAACAGCACAAACGTACAGCTGTCCGATTGCCTGTTCCAGGGAAATGTCGCCGTCAACTCCGGCGCCCTCTATTACGATGCGACCGATGTGCCGGGGAATGACCCCACGAACTTCGTCCTCCATGGTTGCACGTTCCGCGAAAACAGTACGAGCGGCGGTATCGCCGGCGCTTTCCGCGGCAGGAACGGCAGTTATACCTTGACGGATTGCCTGTTCGAAGGGAATACGGCCACCGGCTCCGGCGGACAAATCCGCAACGACACCGATGGGGACCAGGTGGTCTACCAAGGTTGTACCTTCCGGGGAGGCACCTCCGGCGGATGGGGGGGCGCACACACCTGTTACGGGGCCGGCAATTACCTCATCCAGGACTGTGTGTACGAGGATAACACCACCACCAATCTCGGGGGCGCGATGAACTGCGGCTTCAAGGCCGTCGTGACCATCACGGGATGTACCTTCAGCGGAAATGTCTCCCTCAATTCGGCAGGCGGGGCGATTGCGCTGCAAAACGATTCCACGACCTTGATCGTCAGCAATTCCGAATTTTCCGCCAACAATGCCAACAGCAGTGGCGGGGCGATCTTTACCGGTGCGAGCACCAGCAGTTCCATCGTTTCGGTGGACAACTCCCAGTTCTGGGCCAACGAGACGGTCGGTGGCGTCGGCGGTGCCATCAGCGTGGCCGAGAACGGCGACGACGACATCGGTTTCCTGGAGCTCAGCAACAGTATCTTCGGATTCAATATCGCACCGGCACAAGGCGGTGCCGTCAATATGGCCGATTGCGACGCCGTCATCACCAGTAGCCTGTTCTTCAGCAACTTCGCAGGGGATATCGGAACCGGGGGTGCGATTTCCAACAATACGACGGACTCCAACCACGTGGAGGTGGTCCTCTACAACGTCACCTTCGCCGACAATTTCGGCGAATTGGCCGCCGGGGTTGCCAACTGGACCGGCCAACTGGAGGCGAGCTCCAATATGCGTATCCAAAACTGCATCTTCCGGCAGGACGGTGCCATCAACTATGCCGTGGAAGACGGCTTTCCGAACCTGCTCTCCTCCGGGGGCAACCTCTCGGACGACACCTCGCTGGAAGCTTATCTGTTGGATCCGAAAGACATCCAACTGGAAGATCCGGCCTTTGTGGATCCCGACGACTTCGACTACCGGCTCCAGCTCGGCAGCATCTGCATTGATGCAGGGGTGGATGCCGGCGCACCGGTCACCGACCTGGACGGAAATCCACGGATCAACAGCGTGGATATCGGAGCCTATGAGAACCAGCAGGTCGTGAACGTGCGGGAAAAAGTATTGCTGGCGACGGATACGTGGCAGGTCCTCCCCAATCCGGCCGTCGGCCGCGAAGCCACCGCCCGGCTCTCGAACGAATGGACCGGCCGGCTCCGCGTGGATTGTTACGATCAGACCGGCCGCTTGGTCCGGAATTGGGCCATGGTGAAGACAGGGGAGCGGACGGAGCTGTCCCTGGACCTGGCGGACCTTCGGCCGGGGTTATACGACCTGGTGGTGTCCCAAGGTACGGAGACCCTGCGGACCCGTTTCGTCAAGCTGTAAAGGACGGCGAAGCTGGAACAAGTGCGTTCAGATTGAAAAAGGCAACCTGTGTCACACAGGTTGCCTTTTTTCACAGGACACCATCGGAACATGGTGCGGCGACAGCCGAATGTATCTCTTCCTGTCGATTTACCGGAGGAAGGCCAGGCTTTTCCTGACGAAATCGGACAAGGCCTTTCCTTTGAGCATGCCCATATTCAGGAGGGCCAGGTGGAGGAGGTGGCCGGCGAATTCCTGTTGTTGGGCCGGGTCGTCCGTATGGAGCAACTTGTCGACCACGAGCGGATGGTTGGTGTTGACGACGATGTTGTACATCTCGCCCATGTCGCCGAAGCCACCGCCGTTCAGGGATTGCATCTCCTTCATGCGGCGGAGGAATTCCGGCTTGGTGATGAGGACGGGAGCATCCTCCGGCGAAAGCGGCGTCAGTTGGACGGTCTGCCCGGGTTGTTCCTTCGTCAGTCCCTCGAAGATTTCCTTGACCTTGTTTTGCTGGTCTTCCGACAGGATGCTTTCCTTTTTTTCATCCTTCTGCACGAGATTGTCGAGGGTGTCGGAATCCACCCGGACAAAGGTGACATCGCCCAGTTTGTATTCCAGATGTTGCATGAAATGGGCATCGATGATCGTATCCATTTCCAGGACGTCGTAGCCGCGTGCCTTGGCCCCTTCGACCAGGGCATGCTGTTCCTCCTGTTGGTGGGTGTAAAGCAGGATGATGCGTTTGTGCTTGTCCGTTTGAAGCGCCTTGACCTTTTCCTTATACGCCTCGATGGTAAAGAACTGGTTGTCGGTATTCTTCAACAAGGCGAAATCAGTGGCCCTTTCATAGAACTTCTCGTCGGACAACATACCGTATTTCACAAAGACACCGAGGTCTTTCCATTTCGACTCGAAATCCTCCCGGTCTTGTTTGAAAAGCTCCTGTAGTTTGTCCGCCACCTTGCGGGTGATATAGCCGGTGATTTTCCGGACGTTGGCATCGCTTTGCAGATAACTGCGGCTGACGTTGAGCGGAATGTCCGGGGAGTCGATGACACCATGGAGCAAGGTCAGGAATTCCGGTACGATTTCTTTCACCTCGTCGGTGACATAGACCTGATTGCTGTAGAGCTTGATCTTGTTTTTCTGGACCTCCAGGGAATTGTTCAATTTCGGAAAGTAGAGGATACCCGTCAGGTTGAAGGGATAATCGATGTTCAGGTGAATCCAGAAGAGGGGTTGCTGGAAGGACATGGGGTACAGTTCCTGGTAGAAAGCGGTATAATCCGCTTCGGTCAACTCGGAAGGTTGTTTCTTCCAGGCCGGATGCGTATTGTTGATGATATTGTCGACCTCGATTTCCCGGCTCTTGGCTTCCTCTCCTTCCCCTTCCTCGACAGTTTCCTGGCGGGTACCGAACTTGATGGGAATCGGCAGGAACTTGCCATATTTCTTCAGCAGGGAATCGATGCGGTCTGAGGCGAGGAATTCCTCGCTGTCCTGGCTGATGTGCAGGATGATATCCGTGCCGCGGGATTCCTTGTCGATGGGGGAGATTTCGAAGGAGGGGTCACCCAGGCACATCCATTTGACGGCGGTGCTGTCCGGCTTCCAGGATTTGGTGTGGACTTCCACCTTGTCGGCCACCATGAATGCGGAATAGAAACCGAGGCCGAACTTTCCGATGATGTTCGCTTCGCCTTGGTATTTTTCCATGAATTCCTGGGCGCTGGAGATGGCGATTTGGTTGAGGTAGCGTTTCACCTCCTCCTCGGTCATCCCGATACCCTTGTCGCGGATGGTCAGTGTCTTGTTTTCCTCATCCAGCAGCACCTCGATGGTGAGGTCATCCAGTTCGCCGGTTTGTTCACCGCGGGAAGCGAGGGACTTCAGCTTGGTCGTTGCGTCCACGGCATTGGAGACCAGTTCACGGAGGAAAATTTCATGGTCCGAGTAGAGGAATTTCTTGATGACCGGAAAAATGTTTTCGGTCTGTACGGATATGGTTCCTTTTTGCATGGTTGGATGGATTTTGATGTGACTGAATGGATCCGGGGCGGGCACAAGGATGATGCCGCAATGCCTTTTCCTTTTCGAAGCCGGCTGCTCACCCGGGGTGGGCGACTCGGGTTCCGGTATGGTGGCAACAGGCGGAAAAAATGACATATAACACCATACTTGGAAACACAATGTCGCTTGGGAACCGGGAAACGGCCGACCTCTGCCCGGGTTCAAAGCTTATGCCAGCGGCCCGGCAACTGACAAAATGACCGGTTTGCACAGGACTGGGGAATCGGGCGCAGACCAAGTGCCCACGGCTGGCAGCTGATGAAAAAAAACAACGGGCCGAAACAGACCGGGCGACCTGTATGTTACGGACCTTCAGGAACCAACGATGGGCGATCCGCAGGGTGAAATGACTTGCAAAAGTTTGAAAATAAGACAATTGATTCTTTGCACAGCATTCCTGAATCGCTCGACGGCGGAGGGGACACAAGGTCATGACAAGGATTCATCTTTTCCTGGTCCGCGGAGGGAGGCTTGTCCGGGGGCATTTGAGGACGACCAATACTTGACGGCACGTTTCAGATGCCGGAGGCTGGGGACCGGGAGCACTGCCGGAAAAGATCGGTTTATTTTGGACAAAAATCCGGCAAAACTGGCACGGAATTTACTCTATATCAAAAGCAATGCATGAACAAGCAAGTGCTAGAAACAAGGTTTTTCCGTCTTTGAGTATCGAGGGGTTAACGTACGGATTATGAAAAACGGCAGCAAAATGTCCGCAAAATTGTCCGGCGCGTTGGTTCGGGAAATCCTGACCGATTTCCATTATCAGGAGAACCAACTGCGATATCGAATATTGTTGAAGTTGCAGGACGATGACCTTATATCTTATGGGTCGTACAGCAGCTTTGCAGGTTATATGGAAGCCAAGGCCGAGCTTCGGGAAGCCGTGTCTTCCGGTTCCGGGATATCCGTTTCTTGAACTGCCGCATCCGCATCGGTGCAACCGCAAAATGGCATGGTTTTAGACTTTCCGGAAACGTTGACGCGAATGATGATTTACGGAAATACCCTCCTTTAGACAGTTCGATTTCGTACCCACGACCCAGTTGCTTCGTCAGCATTACAAGACAGCCAATTGCTCGAAAAATAAGGTTCCGATCAGAGCCCCCCGTCGTATGTCCAATCCAAGGGGAACTGACGGACAAAAGAGGTCTTCAGGGCTAATGAGTCCTGGGATAGTGAGTAGGACCAGTTCGTTTGGGGGGTAGAGCTGGTCTTATACTCACTTTTTTTATTTTTTTGCATCGGGAAACAAATCATCCGACAGTTTTCGGTTGTTCTTGTGTCGATCCCGATCCCTTCCTGTTTTTTTCTCCAGATTTTTCTGCAGCGCTTCGGTAAGGTCCGTGCCGGTTTGATTGGCCAGGCAGATCAGTACAAACAAGACATCCGCGAGTTCATCCTGGAGGTCAGCGGGGGCAGTCCGTGCCTGGTCGGCCGATTTGAAGGATTGTTCACCGTAGAGCCGGGCCATGAGTCGGGCGACTTCCCCCACTTCCTCCATGAGGACGGCCGTATTGGTCAGTTCGTCGAAATATCGGATTCCGACGGAACGGATCCATTCATCGACGGCTTGTTGCGCTTGTTGCAAGGTCATAATTTCTTGGATTTTGCCAGGTGTCTCGGATGGTGTTGCAGGAGGGTATCCCGCAGGAAATCCGTGTCGAGGTGGGTATATATTTCGGTTGTGAGGATACTTTCGTGGCCCAGCATATCCTGGATGGCCCGCAGGTCGGCCCCACCCTCCATCAGGTGGGTGGCGAAAGAATGCCGGAACGTGTGGGGGCTCACGTTCTTATGGATGCCGACGGCCTCGGCGAGTTCCTTGACGACGAGGAAGACCATGACGCGGCTGAGCCTATTGCCCCGGCGGTTCAGGAAGATGATATCCTCACAGTCCTTTGCGACGGGAAGATGGCGGCGAACACCGTCCATATACAGGAGGATATACTTGACCGCCTCCTCCCCGATGGGTATCAACCGTTCCTTATTGCCCTTGCCATGGACTTTCACCATGCCGACATCCAGGTAGAGGTCGGAGCGTTTCAGTCCCGTCAGTTCGGATACCCGGAGGCCGCAGGCGTAGAGTGTTTCCAGCATTGCCCTGTTGCGGAGGCCATGCGGTTCGCTCAGGTCGATGGCGGCGAACAGGGAAATGATTTCGTCATAGGTCAAGGCGAGGGGTAACTTGCGGTGAAGCGTTGGCGTTTCCAGCAGGGCGGTGGGATCTTCCCGGATGAGGTCTTCCGTAAGGAGATACCGGTAGAAGGTACGGATGCCGGAGATGATCCGTGCCTGGGAGCGGGGGTCCAATCCGATTTCGGCGAGGTATTGCAGGAAGGCGCGCAACTGGAGCAAGGAGACATCCGCGGGGCCGGTTGTTTGTCCGGTCATATCCAGGAATTGGGCGAGTTTGGAAATATCCCGGATATAAGCGTCGGTGGTGTTGGGGGACAAAGAGCGTTCCAACAGCAGGAAGGAATGAAAACCTTTGATATGGGATGGCCATATGGACATGGAGCGTGCGGGTTGTATGCCCGTCCGGGGGCTGGTGAGGTGCGGAAGGAAAAAACAAAGATAAGACATGAGGACAAACATTCTCCCTCCGGATCTCGAAACGGACCTGGCCGGTCCGGGGCGACCGGTGCGGTGGCGGGCGGGTCGGGAAACGTATGGACTTCCACCTATTTGCGGTGGAACCCACCCGGCGGTCGGGGTGCCGCAAGGCATTCATTTCGGAAAAGGCCCGTCGGGAACCGGCGTACTTCCCCAGGCTTCAGTTATTCCGGCGTACGTGCCTGGGTTGCGGGAGGGCACGCGCATCAAATTTCGATACACCGCATCTTCCGCACCTCAGCCCTACAAAACAATTAATTACAAAACATTGATTTCCGGTTGTTTTTAGTCATCAAACGCACCGATGTGCTACGCACCGCACTAAAAAGAGCACGGGGCTGTGCCCCGCGCCCAAAAGAAATTTTAGGACGGCCGGCGGCGCGCTTGGGCGCGCCGCCGGCCGTCCTGTCCAGAAAGCGAGAAGCGCCATAAGGATCCTTGGGTTATGAGTAGCTTATGGTAACTAGTCAGGGGTAAAAAAATCAGGTTAAATTGTAACTAGACAGGGTGGGCCAACTTCATATAACCATCGTTGTCTTGGGTAAATACCATTTCAAGCGTTTGAAGTGGGCAAACGGCTTGTTTCACGGCGGTACCGATGAGGGAG
>CAZNLJ010000052.1:0-30798 GCA_964573725.1 uncultured Saprospiraceae bacterium | reverse complement strand
TGACGGGGTCGGCGGAGGTATTGGCCGAAGCCAGGTTATGGCACATGAAATGGAGGGTGTCCGTCGCGGAGACCATGGCCCAGCAGCCCGCGGAAGCGGAGCCGCCGCCAGGAGTCCCGCCGCTGCACTGGATGGCCGTCCAGACCGGATTGGACGGGGGACCGAAGTTGATTTCGAGACAACGGGTCGTTGTGTTGTAGAGCATCAAACCTTCGGCGGGAGCTGGAATCGCATCCCGCTGGGCGCTGGTGAGGCGGGGAAAAAGAACCCCCTTGCTTTGACTAACGACATCCAGCACCGCCGAGGAGTCTGGCGTGGAACCGCCGATGACCGTTTGGCCGGACAGCGGCTGCCAGGCGGCTATCACCAGGACAAACGTTGACAACAGGCTGGTCAAGGTGGCACGTCGGTCGTTCCGAAGCGTATGCCCAGTGGAGGAATTGAATGATCGAGTTGTTCTCCTAGTCATATGTATGCGGTTTGTTGTTTGTGGCATCATCGAAGGGTGATGAGATGGTGGTGAATGGCACGACCAAGCATCACCAGGATGTAGCGGAGGAAAATGACGACCCGCGGCACTAAGCCGGTAGGTTCATCAAGGAATCCTTGCCATAGATTATTGTAGGGCGGATTTACGTTCAATTCGCCGGACAAAAGTGAGCATAGACAGGAGGAGATACTTGCCATTTTATCAATTACATCCGCCAAAACCACAAATTGTAGGTTGCGGCCACCAGATTTTTTTTGCCAAAACCGCAATTGTTTGCCAATTATTGAATTTTATTATTTCATATACTATAAATAATATTTCAAAATGCTCAATTTTTGATATCATTACTTCCAATAAATTCCGTCGGATGCATCGTAGTGGACAAAAATTCGTGGTTGCTCCGTGTATACGAAGCATCTTTGCCAGGGCATGGAAATGTTCGATAGATGCAGCATTGGGCAAGTTCCAACATCCTGATCAGCGGAAAAAACCTGATCATTCCGACCGGAACCGATTCATCACTAATCATCACTGACGATTGAATGAACCATCGAAGCCTACCACGCATACTTGCCTATTTGCTGATATGGTCATCCGTCTTGCGTGGACAGCCTTTTCCCGATCCGGCAATAATTGCGCTGGTCGACGCCAACCGACACCACGAGATCATCCGTCTTGCGACCCGTAAACTGGAGGAGCCAGCCATCCGGTTGTCACCGGATGAAAAAATGTATTACCACCTCCGCCTGAGCAAGTCGTTTCACCAAATCGGGAACTTCCTCCAAAGCAAGCGACAGGCTTTGGATGCCGTCGTGCTTTCCCACCTGGTCAAGGACAGTTCCCTGATCACCGAGAGCAGGCTCGCCGTAGCCAGCGCCTCTTTTTCCCTGGGGGAAACGAAGGATATACTTCCGTTATTGGAGGAACTCCAACTGTTTGCGGAACGCAGTGAGGACAAGAAGCTGATGCGGGCCTGCCATGCCCTGCAGGGTACCGCCTATTTTACAAAAGGCGATGTAGCGGAAGCACTTCGGTATAAGCGGGCGGCGCTGGACTTATCCCATGAACTGGCCGTTCCCAGCCTGATCATCAGTGATGAGATTTCCTATGGTCTTTCCTGGCTACCGATCGATGCCGACAGCTGCCTGGTCCACCTGGAAATCGGGAAAGCGCTGGCCGAAAGCCGACAGGATTCCTTCGGCATGGCTGCCGCCTGTGCCGGCTTCGGCTACTATTACCTGTTGGTGGAAAACTCGCAGGATTGGGTCGGACACACTCGTCGCTGTATCGAGCTTTGCTACGAATTCCGGCACCTGATTTTTGTCGCCCATGGCTTCGGCCAGCTGCTTGCCTATGAAATGGCGAAGGGCAACTATCATGGTGCCATCGACTACGGAAAAGAAGCCTTGGCCATTCTCCGACAGACCGGCGCCACCCCGGACTTGGAGGGGTATCTCGATTCCCTGCTTTATCATTCTTACAAGGCTGTCCAGGACTATCCGGCGGCATTCAAACACATGGAGTCCCTGCTGGCCAACCAGCAAATCCTGCTGCGCGAGGAAAAACAGTCCAGCCTGAAGGAAATGGAGACCTTGCATCAACTGAAGGAAAACGAACTCATCATCCGCAACCAGGAACTTACCTTGCAAAACAACCGCAAGCGGCAATCCCTGCTCATCGCCATCAACATCATCCTGTTCACCCTGGCCCTTATTCCATTTGTGTTGAAACGGACCCGCGACATGTTCGTCAAGGACCTGTATCGGAGGGAGGCACGTACGGATGCCCTACTGGAGACCCTGCGTGCCAAGCATGCTCCCGCGCACACCCACACCCTCATCGAAGATGTCACCGTGCCGGAGGAAGGCACCTCTGCGACAGACCAGGCCGACATCGAGGTCATTACGGAAGACCGAAAGGACCTTTACGATGAGATGATGTATCTCATCGAATCAAAGAAACTGTACCTCAACCCCAAACTGGACCTCAACTTACTCGTCACGTTGTTGGGTACCAACCGATTATACCTTTTTCAGGCATTGAGCAAACATGCGGATTCGAATTTCAGAAACCTCATCAACGGATACCGGACCTCGGAAGCCAAGCAGCTGATCCGCCATCATTGCAACAAGGCCGGCAACACCGACTTGCCGGGCGAGCTCTTCCTGTCCGCCGGCTTCAATTCGGAACGGACTTTCTACCGGGTCTTCAAGAGCAATACCGGTCTGACGGCCAAGGAGTACGCCAGGGAATACCTCCGGGAAAAGACGGAGGCAAAGCGATGAGCTCCGCGCCGGCCGTCCTTATTTTCGCCAGGCCCTCAACAGCACGGTTTCGGCCGCCAGGGCAAGTAAGGCCAAAATTACGCAGGCTTTCCACAGCACCGTGCCACGGTCCCGGTCGCTGACGACGGCCTGGAAATCCGCGGTCGCCTGGCTGGTCAGTACGGCCACATTCGCGGGCACCCGTCCTCGCAGCTCCTCCCCGTCGAGACATCGCAGGTCCGATTCCCGGCGGTCGTGGTTGAACGCAAACTTCGCCAGCACGGTATCCGTCCCCGCCACCAGGTCGTAATAGCCCGCCCGGCCGATGTTCCGCTCCATGCCCAATACCAGCCTGGCACCGATGCTGCGCTGCCTAGGGATGAACGCCCCGTCCTTTCCGACCAAACGGTACACTTGTTCCGCCCCGCGCGCAGGTACCGCCGTCTCCACCACCTCCTCCCGGCCGATGGTGTAGGCGATGGGGCGGTTGCGGACATTTGACAAGGCCATCTTGTTCAACATCGGAATGAAGACCTCCCCGCTGCGCGCCAGGTTGCCGTACGTCTCCGACAAAGGCGCCGCACAGAGGTACAGGACGCCCTTCCCCCGGTTGTAGGCGCCCAGGAACACTTGCCCGTCCCGATAGGTCAACAAGGTCTCCCCGGCGACCGAACCGGCTTCCAGCCGGAAATTCCCATGGGTGAGCGGCAATTTCAAAGGCAGGTCCCGGTTCTGGTACACATCCCGGAATACGAAGGCATCGGTATTGATGGCGTGGATGGCCCGGTCCTCCTGCTCGAAGCCCCCCAGGCGCGGCGCCGGTACCCGCTGCAGGAAATCATTATAGCCCTCCCGCACGGCGCTTGCGCCGGGGAATACCAACACATTGCCGCCCTCCTCCAGGAAGCGCAGCAACTCCGCCGCCAGCCCGGAGGATACCACCGGAAGCCCCTGGCAAATGATCAGGGAATAATCGGACATGCCGGCATAGTCGATGTTATTGGCCGATACATGCCGGATCCGGAACAAGGGGTTGCGCGAAAAGGCGGCATCCAGGTAGGAATCGACCCCTCCGTCGTGGATCGCCAGCACCCGGATCGTATCCACCACCTCGAAGGCGAAAAGATATTCGTCATCAAACTGTACAGGATAATCGGTGAGCTGTACCGCCGCCTCCTGCCAACCGGTCCGCCGCAAGGAAAAACCGATGGTGTCCACCCGCTCCCCGCCCGCCGGCAGGGTCTGCTCGGATACGGGCTTGGTTTCCCCGTCGTACCGGACGGACAAGCGGATGTTCTCCGCCGGCTCCCCGCTCCAGTTCCGCAACCGGACCAAAAGCCGGCTGACCTGGTCCGGCAATTGAACCGGCGCTTCGAACCAGGCACTGTCGATGCTGACGTTGTTTTCCCGCACCGCCTGCAGGGGGACGAGCCGGACGGTCAGCGCGGTATCCCGATAGTTCTCCGGATCGGTGGACACGGCCTGGAAGTCGGAGATGAGGTAGGCCAGCCGGTTCACCGCCGGAGCGGTACCCAGGACCTGCGCCTGCTGCCGCAACACCTCCGAGTAGGTCCTGACCGCCGGCGAGATGGCTATATCCTCGATGAATCCCAAGGCTTCCTCCTTCGAGACCAGGCGCAGGTGCCGTCCTTCCATGTCATTGGTCAAGACCTGGAACCGATCCTCCACCGAATAGGCGGACACTATTTCCCGCGCCCGCTGCCGCGCCCGTTCCAACAAGGGGGCCTCCTCGCTCAGGGCACTCATGCTGAATGAATTATCCACGTAAATGCTGACCGCCGCATCCCCTTGGGCCACGGAATCGTCCGCCGGCAGGAAAGGCTGCGCAAATGCCAGCGCCAGAAAGAGGACGGCCAGGCACCGCATCAGCAACACCAGCAGGTTCCGCAGGCGCTGCCGGGCACTGGTCTCTTCCTTGACTTCCTTCAGAAACCGGACGTTGGTGAAATACACTTTCCGGAACCTGCGGAAATGAAACAGGTGGATGAGGATGGGAATGGCGACAGCCGCCATCGCATACAGGAAGGTCGGATATAGGAATTGCATGCCGGTTGCTCGTTTTACCTGGGGCGCAGCCGGGCCGATGACCCCGCGACCGCTGCACAAAGGTAGGGCTTGCCGACATAGTTCCCAACTGCCGGCGGGGCAGGAATGGTTCCCCGCCGCCTTCCGCCGGAACCGGTACGGCCCATCCGGGCACCGGGTGAAAAGCCAGGTTCATCCCTCCGTGGCACAAATGGGCCGCAAGTCGTACGAACTGCAATCCGCTTGTCAGGTAAGCCAATTTTGTCCAACCCGCCGGCTGCGGCACAGGAATCCCTGGGTATCCTTATCTTCGCTGCTGCGACGGTTCCTTGGAACCTGCCGGCGCCCCCGATACCGGATGGATGGGAAGGTCCGCCGCCCGGATGTCGGCGCGGCGGCTGGCGCCCCCCCCGGCACCCGGAAGGAAACACCGCCCCGGTATCCGGCCATCCGAAAAACGGTTGCATGAGAATTCTGATAACATGTCTGACGCTCGGCTGCTTGTCCTCCGCTATCCGGCTGCCCGCCCAGGACCCGGCCGTCAACAGCATCGTCCGGGAAGCCATCGCCAACATGTACGGCAACCGGGACAACGCGAAACGACGCCTCGACTCCCTCCGGTCCGATTGGCAGGCCTTGTCGGCCGCCGACCAGGTGGTCCTGTTCAATGCCTTCGGCATTTACTTCGGGATGGAAGGCCAAGTAGATTCCGCCACCTATTTTTTCCGCTACATCATCGACCACAGTACGGATGAGCAATTCCGGGGCAATGCCATGCTCAACCTCTCGAACGTGCTCCGGGAAAAAGGCCTCAACGACCAAGCGCTCTCCCTCCAGAAGCAGGCCGAGGAACTGTACCTCCGATTGGGGGACCAAAAGAAACTGGCCACCCTGTACGGGGAGATGGCCTCCACCTTCCGGCAACAATCGATGTACGACCCGGCCGTGGAATACTTGCTCCGGGCCATCGAACTGTTGGAACAGCTGCCGGATAGCACCGCCCAACGGCCGGTCTTGCTCATCATCCGACAAAAACTCGCCAATACCTATCTCATCATGGAGGACGATTCCTTCGCCCACCGGATTTATCGGGAAATCATTCCCGCCTTCCGGGCGGACAGCAACGAATGGAATCTCGCCATCAGCCTGCTGAACCATGCTGAGGTCCTCCGCCGCATGGGCCTGCTGCCGAAGGCTTTCGAATCGGTGGACGAAGCGCTGGCCATCCTCAGCCGGTACGACAACGCCGAGTACCTGGCCTACGCCCTGCGCACCAAGGCGAACATCGCCAGGACTGCCGGAAGGCCCCGGGCCGAGATCCGGTCCTATTTCGAGGCGGCCAGGGCAAACACCCGATATCCCGACAACGAGTACGGCCAATTCCTTTTCTCCGACTACCTCAAGTTCCTGACCGCGGAACGCATGTTCCCGGAAGCCGACAGCCTCATCCGGACCATCGACCGCCTGCAGGTCTTCCGGACCGCCAACTTCGCCATCCGTCGGGATTATCACCGCGCCCGTGCCGAGACCTTCCAGGGACTGGGCCGCTGGCCGGAAAGCACCGCCGCCGCCATGACGGCCACGGACTATGCGGACAGCCTCAACCGGTTCAACCTGCTCACCCAGGCCAAAGGCTTGCAGGAACAGTACAAGAGCCGGACCTTCCAGCAGGAAGCCCAAATGAGCAGGCTGGTCCAGGCGGAACTGGAACGGAAAATCCGCATCCGGAATCTCAATCTCCTCGCCTCCTTGCTGTTTGTTGTCGTCCTGGTCGTCCTGACGCTCTATTACCGCCTGCAACTCCGCTACAAGGTCTTCCGCCTCCACCGCCTGGAGGAGGAGCAACGGATGGCCTTCCGGGAACAGCAGCTGCTGAACGAAAAAACGTCCGCCCAACAACAGGTCATCCGCCTGCAACAGGACCAACTGACCGAAAACGCACTGGAATTGGCCCGTAAGCACGAGGAATTGGAGCACTTGCTGGGTAAACTCCAGGACCAGGACCGCCAGGAGATGACCCAGGCCATCCTCAGCATGAAGGAAGGTACGCAGCAACGGGAAGCCTTAATGGTTCGTTTCGGTGCCTTGTATCCCGATTACCTCAAGCGCCTCAAGGACCGTTTCCCGGAGCTTACGCAAAGCGACCTGGAATTCTGCGCCCTGGTCCGCCTCAACTTGTCCTACAAGGATATCGCGAACGTGATGAACATCCGCCACCAAAGCGTTTTCACCAAGAAGTACCGCATCACCCAAAAGATGCGCATTGAAGAGGACCATGATTTCCAGGCGCTCCTCCTGGAGATGTGAACCGCCCGAGGGCTCGCATCCCGATCGGATGCGCCACCGTCCCCCTTGTCCCCGGGGTCGAGCTCCGGTATCGGCTCCGTATGGACTCCCCTGTGCTTTTTCCGCTTGCCGTCCCGCTGCCTCGGAGGAAGAAGGATTCCGGATGGTCGGAGGGCCCGGAGGACCGCCCCTTTCTTTCCTGAGGTTGCCGCCGCATGGATTGCCGCCGGACAGACCCGGTTCGATGGTGTGCCGTCCACCCTTATGCCGGCCTGCCGAAACAGGCCCGGCTTGTCTCTTTCGAATATAATCGTTACCCGGCATCCCGGGCCTCATGGACGATCGACCTTAGCCCTCTTGCCGGCATTGGGAAATGATGTCCGGACGGACTTTCGCGCCGCAGCTCGACCGCTGCCTTCCCCAATCGGCTGCTCCCGAAAGGACTACCCTGCCGAACTTGTTTCCCCACGGCATCCCCGGGTGTCCCCGACTGGTTTGTCGACAAAAAAACCGGAGCAAGTCATTCGCTCCGGTTGCATTTGAATGGGGATGTACATCGCTTACAAAATCCGATTGATTTCTTGCCCCTTCCGGGAATGGGTTCATGTGACCGGATACACCCTGGTCTCAATTCGGGAAAATGGCCATCGTCGCCATCGGCTCCGGGGTCACCGTGCTGCCGTCCTCCACGAGCAGCATGCGGCCGACGGCAAGCACGCCGGCGGGGACCGTCAGGACGACCCGGTCCTGCACCGTCACGGTCGCCTGGGAGGTGGCCGTGTTGCCGTTGTTGTCCGTGACCGTCAGGGAGCGCGTGTTTTCCCCGATGTGCGTAAAGTTGAAATTTGTCCGGCTGAGCGACGGCGGGGCGATACCGCAGGCCTGCTTCCAGCCCTTGTCGACTTGTGCCGGCGGCGTTGAGCGATACCGTCACGATTTGGCAGGTCGCCACCGGGGCAACCAGGTCCTGCACGGAGAACGTCACCTGGCAGCCATCCGAATTGCCGTAATAGTTCATCGCCACCATCATCACGGTGTTGTTACCGAACTCGGCGTAACTACATTTCCCTACCGTACCTTGGATATCCAGCACGGCGGACGAATCCGGGCTTGGACCTCCAATGACCATCCGGGCGGATACCGTCCCGAACCAGGTGCCGAGACTACCGAAAACCAAAATAAATGGGACCCTGTGAGGCTTCATTACCCGCAGAAGGTATTGCTCTTTCCGGATTGAGCGCGAAGTTTGCCTTCGTGTCATAACGACGTATTCTTAATGTTCGGAATTCGATCGCATCCTCCGCACCTGAACCCAATAAGAAAGTACTTACAAAAAATTGATTATCTGTTTTTTATTCATAAAATTCCCCGATCTGCTACACCCCGCACTAAAACTTGGCCCCGCGCCCAAAAGATTTTAAAGGACTGCCGGCGGCGCGCTTGGGCGCGCCACCGGCAGTCCTGTCCAAAAGGCGGGAAGCGAAATAAAGACCCTTTGGTTATGAGCAACTTACGGTCTTATACAATCATGCGAACCTTGCAAAAGGAAACCGCAAAAGTGGCAAGGATAAAAAAGGGATACAGACCCGGATAAGTCCACCTGGACCGGTATACAACAGGCATGCGGAACAGGCCGGCGGGGCAATTTGATCGGCAGGAAAACAGCGGCTTGGGCGGACAGGTGTTCATCCGATGGATGCCAGGAATTCCACCAGCCCCTGGTCGCTGTGCGTCAGTCCCAGTTTCTTGCGGAGCCGGGTACGGGCCACCTTGATACTATGCGGTGTCTGGCCGGTGATGGTGGATATCTCCTTGGAAGAGAAATTCAATTTCAAGAAAGCACAAAGCCGGCGCTCATTCGGGGTGAGCTCGGGAAAGCGTTCGTTCAGGATGTCGTAAAACTGTCGGTGGACCAGTTTGAACCGAAGTTCGAAATCCTCCCAAACATGGTCCTCCCTGGTTTTTTCAAGTTCCCGGATAATATGGTCCAGGGAGCCTGGGTGGGCCGATACCCGCATGTCCTGCTGCCTGGCCAATTTCTCCACCACACCGCCGATCTGTTCATTCTTCTGCATCGCATACATCACCTGGGTGGTGAGCTCCTTGTCTTTCTTCTCCACCTGGCTGTTCAGCCACCCTTTTTCCATCTCCAGGCGTCGGGCGTTGCGCTCCAGTTGCAGCTTGGCCAGTTCTGACCGCCGCATATTTTTTCGGCTCCGAAAGGCCAGCCAAGCTGCCGATGCGGCGATGACAATGGCCAGGAACACGATTCCGGCCATACCCCGACGGTCCGCTCGCTGCCTGCGCAGTTGTTCCTTCTCCCATTTCCGGTACTTGACGGCCAATTCCTCCCGGAACAACTTCTCCGCCGTATCCGACAGCTTGGCCTCCTTTTCATATTGATGGTAGAGATTCAGGTACTTCAGGGTCGAATCCGCCGGCCCTGTCTCTTCGTACAATTCGTAGGTGGCTTCCGCAAACGACCGAAGGTCGATGATACTGCCCAACTCCATCGCCAGGGCGTAACCTTGCCGGTAGTGCTCCATCGCCCGATCTGTTTTGCCCTGTTCCCGATACGCCTTTCCCAAACTCCATAGGATGCCGCACGCCGCCGCCTTGTTCCCTTCCAGCGCATAAATGTCCCGCGCCGCCGACAATTTTTCGAAAGCCTGTTCGAAATCGTGGCCGCTGACCAGCAGGTTTCCATAGTTGTGCAGCAACCGTCCCAAATTGGCCGCCGCTTCCGGATACCGCTCCGACAACATGATTCCCTTCTTGTAAAATGATTCCGCCTTATCCCATTTCATCTGTTCCGCATTCGCAAGCCCCAAGTTGCCGTACACCACCGAGAGCTTTGCGCGATCACTCGTACTGTCACTTTCCAAAACCTCGAGCAAGCCCTCGTACGCCTGTTCCGCCTTGTCAAATCTCTTCAACATCATCCAAATGGCACCCATGTTCGCATTGGCTTTCAATACTTCCGCCGTGTTTCCCTCCGCTTCCACCAGTTCCCTGTACCGCAGGAGATAATCCGCGGCAATATCCGCGCGACCGTGGTAATAACTCACCCGGAAGGCATTCATCAAGGCGGCGCCCAACAACCTGCCGTCTTCCGTCGCGGTGGCTTCCAGCACCGCACGGTGCGCATACTCGAAGGCCCTCACGACGTCTTCCCGCTGGAACTCCCGGGACAAGTCCATCAGCAGCCGGACACGAACGGTGTCCTGTCCGGTCTCTTCCAGCATGGCCGACAAGGAATCGATTTTCGGCGACTCCGTTCCATGCAGGGCAGCCCGGCAGGCTATGCACAATAGCGACATCATGAGGGTCCTGAGGAAAAATCGATTGGCGGATTGGGACATAGCTGGACGCTTGAAGGGTTCCTGCAGCTTGCAGCGAAATTCTTGTATCATGCTACCCGGATAACCCCGCTCCTGCCCTCCCCCATGATTTTTGGGAACAGGGGCCGCGACACCGACGACCCGAAGGGCAGCCTTGAAACCGGCATAGAAACGGAAAATAAACAAAAACCAAACATCGTTGTTTCCGATATTATTCCTGCAAACATTTTTTGACGATGAAAAGGAAGACGTTCCTCACCAACGGCCTGCTGACGGCCGCCGCCTGGCTTTCCGGCAAGGTATCCGGAAACCACGTCGCTGCCGCCGAATCCTCCACCTACGACCGGCTGATGAACGGCGTCCGGGAAATTCCCTTTCCCGCGCAGCAGGTAGGCTTCAACCATTTGCCCAACAGCGAGATCAACACCATGCAGACCGTCCTCCACAAGGCGGACTCCAGAGGCCGTGCATTCCACGGCTGGCTCGAGTCCTACCATTCCTTCTCCTTCGCCAACTACTACCACCCGGAACGTGTCCACTTCGGCGCCCTGCGGGTCCTGAACGACGACCATGTGGCACCGGGCAAAGGTTTCGGCACCCACCCGCACGACAACATGGAAATCATTTCCATCCCCCTGGAAGGCGACCTGGAACACAAGGACAGCATGGGCAATGTCGCCGTCATCCGCAACGGGGACATCCAGGTCATGAGCGCCGGCACCGGTATCTACCACTCCGAGTACAACAAGCACGCGGACAAACCCGTCAAATTCCTACAAATCTGGCTGTTCCCCAACCGGAAAGGGGTGCAGCCCCGATACGACCAGCTGACCCTGGACCCGGAAAAAATGCGCAACCGCCTCCTCCAGATCTTATCTCCGGATCCCGCCGACGAAGGGGTCTGGATCCACCAGGACGCCTGGTTCCACATGGGCGTCTTCGACCGGGATGCGGAGCTGTCCTACACGCCGAAAAAACCCGGCAACGGCTTGTATGTCTTCGTGTTGGACGGCAAGGCGAGCGTCGGGGGACAAGCCCTGGACAAGCGGGACGGGTTCGGCATCTGGGACATCGACCGCGTGGATATCCGTCCTGCCGCCGGTGCCCGCCTGCTCCTCATGGATGTACCCATGCGGCTCTCCTGAGCCTGCCGGTGTGGCGCGGCCTCAACCGGCCTCCAGCGCCTCCCAATATTCCACCGCCCGGCGCGTGTGCGGGATACAAATGGATCCCCCGACCAAGTTGGCGATGGAAAACACCTCGAATATCTCCTCCCGGGTAACACCCAATTGGTGGCAGGTGCCCAAATGATAGCGGATGCAATCGTCGCACCGCAACACCATGGAGGCCACCAATCCCAGCAGTTCCTTGGTGCGGGTATCCAGGGCCCCCGCTTCGTAGGCGGTCTTGTCCAGGGCAAAGAACCTGTTCAGGGCCTTGTTCTGTTGGCCCAGGATCTTGTCGTTCATCCTGGCCCGGTAGTCGTTGAATTCCTGTACGATAGACATGACGTTTCGGTTTTTATGCGCGACACCCCGGTACGCGCGCCGGATGGCGGCGTGCCGAACGGGAAGTACCAACAATTCGCCTCGGATACCGGCTTCGTCGGACTACCGCCTTGTCCGTACCATGCGCCGGTCACCAATAGGATTGGATAGGGAATTCCTGCTCCAACCGGCGGCCGGCTGGAATGGCCGTTTCCCGGAACGACCCTTTTTCCCACAACAACAGGCGGCTGTCCACCTGGACGGAGTCCCTCGCTTCTGCTCTATCCGTCAGGACCCAGTGGTTGATTTCCTGTTGTACGATATCCTTGGTCCCATCTCCGTTGAAATCGAACAACCAACTGCCGACCAAACGTTGGCTACCGTCCCCACCCAGGAATTCGGCCAGGGTCTGCCGGCCGGTGAACTGCCATTGTGACATGTCGTGCAGCAGGAAGCACTGGTGCTGGAACCATCCTTGCCGGATATCGACCAGGCAGGCCTCCGTCGTCTGATCCAGGGGGAGGCAATAGCGGGCGATGACCATAGGTTGGGCGCTGCTGTCCAGGAAATCGATTCCCCCGACCAGGTCGGGCGGCAATTGGGAAAAGAACACTTCCTTCGGGATGGCCGAGCCTTTGTCCGTCAATACATCGGTCGCCACCTCGAAGCGGAGGGTATCCCCCACGGAAATCGGCTGGAAGTAACTGCGCAGTTCCCCCGAATCGAGGTGAACTTCGGCCGGGGTGTCCGGGTAGGGCCGGTCGGAACAAGCTGCGGTGAGCAGCAGTACCGGGCAGAGGAAGCGGAGGACTGATTTCATCACGGGCATGGTTCACAGGAAAGAAGTGGTACGGGAATCCAAGGGAGTAAGCGGGTCCGGAAGCCCCGGTTACCGGACCCGGATGGGCAGGGTACCGGTCCGTCCGTTCCCGTCGGTCAGCCGCAGGAGCAGCATACCGTCGAAGGAAGGCAAGGGGATGGTGTCGCCCGGTCGGCGGTCCGGATGGGTGGACAGGCGGCGGCCCTGCAGGTCGACCAGATCGGCACGGACCGTCCCGACGGCAGCGTCGAATACGAGCCGGACCTGCCCGGAGGCCGGGTTGGGGGCGACCGAGAAAGGGAGATGGCCGGTGGCTTCCGAGCTGGCGTTGACACAAGGTGCGGTCAGGTCGAACAGCGCCTGCAGGGAATCGATGGGTTCGATGCCGGTCGGATTGTAGGCCACGAACAGGCGCAGGGTCGGTTCGGCGGGGTCGTCGCCGGGAAAAGCGACCTTCAGGAAAGCGAACATGGAGGAGGTACCGTTGTCGAGGCAACGGGTATCCGCACCGGGGACTTTGGCGCCCCGCATGGCGGCCATGAGTTTGTCCGCCAGGCAACCTGGCGTAGCCAGGTAATTCGCCTCCATGGAATCCAGGATACCGGGACCCAGGAGGATATTTCCCTGGATGGCATAATCCGCCCCGACCCGATGGCCTTTCCAATCGAAACAGTTGACCCCGGTGAAAGCGGCGGCCTGCGGGCTGCCGTTGTCCAGGGCGACCACCCCGTACTGGCGTTGGGAGGAATTGCCCTGGGCGTCGTTGGCGGCCAGCCAATCCACCACTTCCTGGGGGGTGTCGCCCATTTCCAGCCGGGTACGCGCATTTTGTTGGTTGACTTCCAGGTAGAAGGACTGGGAGTTGATGGCGCCCCGTCCCGGAATCAGGTCGCCGAGAAAATCGGGATCGATGCCGGGGAAGTAGAGCTGCAGGTTGTCGGCGCTGATGCAGGAGGCGCCGGCACTGCCGACGGCCCCGGTGGTGCTGTCCACCGCCACAATGGAAAAAGTATCCTGCGCGAGGCAAGCGATGGACAACAGGAGCGACAGGGGGAGCGACAGGAGCGCCGGTCGGATGGAGATGGCCAGTTTCATGTTGTTTTTTTCTGAAAGGTTATCCGATATGCTGCAAATATCCTGCAAGCGTTTGAGATTCCATACCGGTAACCGGTATTTAAATGGCCTTCCGACGATACGGGCGAAGGGGCGGACAAACCCGCCGGATTCCCGGCCGGAGGGGCCGGCTCAGGCGAGAATCGGCCTGACCAGTTCCCCCTGGACATCGGTCAGCCGGAAATCGCGTCCCTGGAAGGGATAGGTCAGCCGTTCGTGGTCGAAGCCGAGCAGGTGGAGGATGGTGGCATGCACGTCATGGACGGACGTTTTCCCGCGGACGGGTGCGTACCCGATCTCATCGGTTTCCCCGTAGGTAGTGCCGCCGGCGACACCGGCGCCGGCCATCCAGATGGTGAAGGCATCGGGGTGATGGTCCCGGCCGGTGAAGGCTTGGTCCAGTCCCAGGCGGTTTTCCTGCATGGGCGTGCGGCCGAACTCCCCGCCCCAGACCACGAGGGTTTCCTCGAGCAGGCCCCGCTGGCGGAGGTCCTGGAGCAGGGCGGCGATGGGCCGGTCGATTTGGCGGCACTTGGTGGACAGCCCGTTGGCCAGGGAAGTGTCGTCGGAGACCCCGTGCATATCCCAGCCCCAGTCGTAGAGCTGTACGAAGCGGACCCCTTTTTCCACCAGTTTCCGGGCGAGCAGGACATTGTTGGCAAAGCTGGTCTGTCCCGGTTCGGTTCCGTACAACCGGTGGATGTAATCCGGTTCATCGGCGATGGACATCACCTCCGGAACGGCCACCTGCATCCGGAAGGCCATTTCATACTGGGCCATGCGGGTGAGGGTTTCCGGGTCGCGGAAGGTCCGGAAGGTTTGCTCGTTGACTTGGTTGATGGCTTCGACGGAGGCGCGGCGCAGGTCGCGGTGTACCCCTTTCGGGTCTTGGAGGAAAAGGACCGGTTCCCCTTCGGAGCGGCAATGGACACCCTGGTAGACGGTGGGCAGGAAGCCGCTGCCCCAGAGCGCTTTCCCGCCGTCGGGGTTGTTGCCGCCGGAGGTCAGGACCACGAAGCCCGGCAGGTTCTCGTTTTCCGTTCCCAACCCATAGGTGACCCAACTGCCGAGGCTGGGGCGGCCGAGGCGGGCGCTGCCGGAGTGCATGAAAAGTTGGGCGGGTGCATGGTTGAACTGTTCGGTATGGACGGCCTTGAGAAAGCAGAGTTCGTCGGCGACACCGGCCAATTCGGGCAGCCGGTCGGAAATCCAGGCGCCGGACTGCCCATGTTGTCCGAACCGGGCCTGCGGGCCCAACATCCGGGGAGTCCCCCGGATGAAGGCGAAGCGTTTTCCTTCCAGCAGCGAGGGCGGACAGGCCTGGCCGTCCAGTTTCGCCAATTCGGGCTTGTAATCGAACAGCTCCAGCTGGGGCGGTGCCCCGGCCATGTGCAGGTAAATGACCGAGCGGGCTTTCCCGCGGTGATGGGGCGGTATTGGCTGCAGGGGGTTTGCGGCGGCTTCGGCGGCAGGACCGGCCGAGGGCTGGCAGCCGGACAGGAACTGTCCGAGGGCCATGGATCCCAGACCGATACCGAGTTGTCGGAAGAACAGCCGGCGCGTGTTCCAGCGGGCGGTTTCCAGGGCGGCTTCGCGGAGGAGTTGATGCGGGTCCTTCTTCATGCGTGATGCGTGGCTGATATGTGGAAAAAGTCTTGGCGGACACGGCGGCCGGCGGCCGTTCAGTTGCGGACCATGACCGCATCGAGGTTAAGCAGGGCGTTTGCCAGCAGGGCCATGGCGGCGGTTTCGGGGGTCCGTTCGTCGGGGGGCAGGAAAACGAGTTCCTGCGGGTCGGCGGTGCCGTTGCGATAACCTTCGACCGCCTGGTCGTGCAGCTGCAGCAAGGGTTGGAGGACGGCCGGTTCCGGTACCAGGCCGGTCGCCCGCCGGTAGCCGGCGGCCACCCGGGCGGCGGGGTCTGTGCCCTGCCGCTCCATCCAGCGGGCCAGGTGGCAGGCCGCCTCGAAAAACACATCATCGTTCAGGGTGACGAGGGCCTGTAAGGGGGTATTGGTCCGGACGCGCCGGGCGGTACACACCTCCCGCGGGGCGGCGTCGAAGATCATGGCGGCCGGATACGGCGCGGACCTTTTCCAAAAAGTGTAGACGGAGCGGCGGTACCGGTCCTCGCCCGGGCTGACCGTCCACTGTTCGCCGCTGTAGGGCGTTTTCCAGATGCCGTCCGGTTGGGGTGGCATGACGGGAGGGCCGTACATCCGGGGACTGAGCAAGCCGGCCAGGGCAAGGGCCTGGTCGCGGAGCTGCTCCGCCGAAAGCCGGATGCGGGTGCCGCGGGCATAGTAATCGTTATAGGGGTCTGCGGCCAGGGCATCCGCGGAGGCGGTGGCATCCAGCCGGTAGGTCTGTGACAACACCAGGTCCCGCAACAGCGGCTTGAGCTGCCACCGGTGCGTATGCATGAAACGCCAGGACAACCAATCCAGCAGTTCCGGATGGGTGGGCGGTATGCCCTGGGAACCGAGGTCCTCGAGGGTGAAGGCCAGCCCTTTCCCGAACAGGGCGGCCCAAAGTCGGTTGACCAGGGTCCGCGCCGTCAGGGGGTTCTGCGGGTGGGTCAGCCAGGCGGCGAACGCCTCCCGGTCCCCGACCGGTGGCTGGCCGGGCGCCAGCAGCCAGTCCGGCAGGCCGGGCAGGACAAGCCCGGCGGGCGACATCCAGTTGCCCCGGTCGAACAGCCGGGTGGGCCGGGACATCGCCGGCGGATTCTCGAACATCACCGGGGTGGCCTCCGCCGGTTCGGCCACCAGCGACCGGAAGACGGTTTCCCAGTACCGTCCTTCCGGGGTGGCCTTGGCGGGAAAAGCGGCACGCAGGTGCAGCCAGTCGAATTGGACACCCAGGTCCGTCGGGGCGATTCCCGGGTGTTCGAAGGAAAAATACAAGTCGTGCACCCCTTCCCGGGCCGGGAAGGTGACCGCCGCGATTTCCCACCCGAAACCGGTACCGGGGATACGCTGCTCGAACAGGAGGGGACCGTCCGGCCGGTCCGTCCGGACCCGCCAGATACCGCCGGATTTACCCGCCCCGAAGCGGTATATCAATTCGGTATGCCCGGTCAGGTCGACGCCGGCCAGGCGGGCGGAGCCCCTGTGCCGCAACCCGAGATAGCCTTGGGCATAGAGGTCCGCCCTTTCCATTTGGTCGGCCCGGAGGGAATTGAGGCTCGGCTGCCAGGTCCGGACGAAAGTGTGGAGGGACTCCGCTGCGGCCGGGGAAACGGTCCGCCGCATCCAGTCGCGCAGGCTGTCGAGCCGGACCAGGGCGCTGTCGGACAGGTGGCGGAGCACCGGGTAATCCTCGCGGGTATCCTCGTCCCGGGTGTTGTTGAACAAGGCCATGGAGCGGTAGTAATCCTCCTGGGTGAAGGGGTCGTAGGGATGGCCGTGGCATTGGGCGCAGGCGAGGGTCGTCCCCAGGACCCCTTCCCAAACGGTCGACACCCGGTCGAGCACCGCGGCGGTCCGGAATTCCTCGTTGTCGGAGCCCCCCTCGTCGTTGGTGGAGGTCAGCCGGTGGAAGGTGGTGGCCAGGTAACGGGCTTCGGCCGCAGCCGGGGACAGGGTCGGGTCGGCCGCCGCAAGCCGGTCACCGGCCATTTGCCACCGCAGGAACTCGTCGTAGGGTTGGTCCGCATTCCAGGACCGGATGACCCAATCCCGGTAGCGCCAGACATTCCGCCTGCTGTCGATCTCATACCCCTTGCTGTCGGAATAGCGGGCGAGGTCCAGCCAGAGGCTCGCCCAGTGTTCTCCGTAGGCCGGCGCGGCCAACAGGGAATCGACCAGCCGTCGGTAAGCGGCTTCGGTGGGGGCTGCCAGGTATTGTTCCGCCAGGTGTTCGGGCGCCGGAAGTCCCGTCAGGTCGAGGCTGACCCGCCGAAGCAGGATATCCGGCGCGGCGGGTGCTGTGGGCGACAAGCCCTGGTCCGCCCATCCCGCCCGGATGAACCGGTCGAGGTCGGTGACGACGGCCGCATCCGCCGGGATACCGCCGGAACGGAGCCGGCGGGGCTCGGGAACCGGGACAGGCCGCACGGGCCGATAGGCCCAATGCCGCTCCCAGACGGCCCCTTCGGCGACCCAACGGGTCAGCACATCGACGGCAGCCTCGTCCAGGGGCGGCGCATCGAGCGGCATGCGCTCGTCCGGGTCGTGCGAACGCAGCCGCCGGATGAACTCGCTCGCCTCCGGATTCCCGGGAACGATGGCCGGCTTCCCGCTCTCACCCACCCCCAAGGCCGATTCCCGGGTGATGAAATTGAGCCCGCCGCTTTCCTTCACGCCCCCGTGGCACTTCAGGCAATGCTTGTTCAGCAAGGGCTTGACCTCGGCCTCGAAACCGACGGGAGAAGAGCCTTCCCCCCGCCCGGTCAGCAGGAGGCCCGCCAGGACCAACCCCGCCGGCAACAGGAACAACCAGCTTCTTTTGGTGTAACTTATCATATCGGCCGCACTTTTCTTCGTAGGACATCCTCCGGGGCCTCCGGCTTGGCACCGGTATCCGCCCGGTACGGATGGAAGCCACAAGATAGGAAAAACGCAGTGATTACGCCACCGGCCCCAAAGGTTCCGGCTAAGGTGATGCGCGGGCCGGCCGGCCAGCCCGCGCCACCCTTTCCCGCCGAAGGCAACCTCGCCGGAATTTTTGCCAATATTATCGGCCGAGGCATTGCTTTTCCGCTTATTTGCTTACCTTTGCGCCTCGTTGAAATTCAGTCAAACAAACCGTCGAAAATGGAAGCGATCAAATACGTCCAGGAACAGTTGGCGAAGAAAACCGAATTCCCGAAATTCCGGTCCGGGGATGCCGTCGCAGTGAGCTACCGCATCATCGAAGGGAACAAGGAACGGATTCAGGTCTTCAAAGGGAATGTCATCCAAATCAAGGGCACCGGCGCCACCAAGACCTTCACGGTCCGCAAGATATCCAGCGGCATCGGCGTCGAGCGGATTTTCCCTTTCACCTCCCCCGCCATTGCGGAAGTACAGGTCCTGAAGCGCGGCAAGGTACGCCGTTCCAGGTTGTTCTACCTCCGCCAGGCCATCGGCAGCAAATCCCGGATCAAGGAACGCAAGTTCCTGTCCGTCCAAAGTTAATCATCCACCGAACCATATCCAAATGCCTGCATTTGGCCGGATATCGGCCATCGCACCGGCGGATCGACCGCCGGTGGGAACACCAAGTCAGATGAAACAAAAAGAGAAGGAAACGGCTCGAAACCGTTTCCTTTTTTTATTTGGGACCGGTGGGCGGCAAAATTGATTATATTTGTTGGAAGCGGGTCCGGTGGGCGGCGGCTGCCGCGCTGCCGTCGCCATACCCCTCCTGCCCTGCCGGGGATGCGGACCCCTCCCTTACCTGTCACCACCCATGTGCCACCGTAACCTGCTCCTCGTATCCATCGGGTCATGGCTTGCCTTCGGATCCTGCCGGCCGCCCGAACCGGTCCGCCTCCGGGTGGCCACGGCAGCCAACATGCAGTTTGCCATGCAGGAGATCATCCGCGCCTTCCGCGATTCGACCGCAATCGAAGTGGAGATGGTGGTCGGGTCTTCCGGCAAGCTGACGGCCCAGATCCGGGAAGGCGCACCGTTCCATGTATTCGTAGCTGCGGACATGGACTATCCCGCGGCCCTGGCGGCGGAAGGCCTTACCCTCGGCCCACCGGCGGTATATGCGACCGGAAAACTGGTCTGCTGGGCGGCACAGGACAAGAACCTGCCGGCCGGACTGGCGGACTTGGCCGCGGATAGGTACCGGCATGTTGCCATCGCCAATCCCGCCACCGCACCCTACGGCCAGGCCGCCGTGGCCGCCCTGCAGCATGCCGGCATCTACGGACAGGTCCTGTCCAAACTGGTGTACGGCGAAAGCATCGCCCAGGTCAACCAGTTCGTGCGGTCCGGTGCCGCCGACGTCGGCATCACGGCCTTGTCGGTGGTGCTGTTCAGCCGGGAAGCCGCCACGGGCCGTTGGGCGCTGCTCGACAGCAGTTCCTATCCCCCCATCGAGCAGGGAGCGGTCTTGTTGGACTGTCCGGCCGCAGTACTTCCCAGCGCCCGCCGGTTCTACGAATTCCTTTTTTCCGATTCCGTACGCAACCTGTTGGAACGCACCTGAGCCCCGCACCGCCCCCGGGGCCGCGGTTACCCGCCGGACCCCATCCGAACCAGCTGAAAGGCCGACACCGCCGGATGGCTTTTCATAAAATCCGAAAAAAGAAACCTGATGGCCGAATGGCATCCCTTATACCTGACTTTCAAACTGGCATTCCTTACGACTATCATCCTCCTGGCAGGATCCGTTCCCTTGGCCTACTGGCTGAGCTATAGCCGGACCCGGTGGCGCCCCCTGCTGGAAACCCTGATCGGCATGCCCTTGGTGCTGCCCCCCACGGTACTGGGCTTCTACCTGCTCATCGCGATGAGCCCGACTTCCGCAGCCGGCCGTTGGCTGGCGGAGCTGACCGGCCTCCGCATGGTGTTCTCGTTCGGCGGACTGGTCCTCGGATCTGTACTATACAGCCTTCCCTTCATGGTGTTTCCCTTGCAATCGGGCTTCTCCCACCTGCCGCCTTCCCTGGCGGAAGCAGCCTGTGTGTTGGGAAAATCAAGGACGACCACCCTGTTCCGGGTGCTGTTGCCAAACATGAAGCCCTCCATCCTGGCGGGCATCATGCTGACCTTCGCGCATACCGTCGGCGAATTCGGGGTCGTGCTGATGATCGGCGGAAACATACCCGGCACGACCCGGGTCGCCTCCATTGCGATCTACGATGCGGTGGAAGGTATGCAGTACCGGCAGGCACACCTGTATTCGCTGGTGCTGGTGGCCATCGCCTTCTCGACCTTGCTGCTGGTTTACATCCTCAATGGCAGGCTGTTGAAAAAAGTGTGGTCATGATAACATTCTCCCTGGAAAGTACCCGGTTCGCCAAAAGGGGTGGTGTCCATCTCGCCGTGTCGCTGGAAATGCCGCAGGGTGGATTCCTGGCCTTGTACGGGGCATCGGGAGCAGGAAAAACCTCCTTGCTCCGGATGCTGGCGGGACTGTTGCCCCCGGATGACGGGCGGATTTCCGTCAACGGAAAGACCTGGTACGACAAAAGGCGCGGCATCGACGTCCCGCCCCGGGACCGGTCCGTGGGTTTCGTATTCCAGGATTATGCGCTCTTTCCGAACATGACGGTCCGCCAAAACCTGGCTTTCGGCCTCCCGCCGGGTGCCGACGACGGTATCCTATCGGAATTGATGGACCTGACCGACCTGCACCCATGGGCGGACCGCCGGCCGGACACCCTTTCCGGCGGACAACGGCAACGGGTGGCCCTCGCCCGGGCCCTCGTCCGGCAACCGGAACTGCTCCTCCTGGACGAACCGTTGTCCGCCCTGGACCCCCCGCTGCGGTTGCGGCTGCAGGATTACCTGCTGGTCCTGCAACAGCGGCTGGGATTCACGGCCATCCTGGTGAGCCACGATGTGGCGGAGATTGTAAAACTGGCGGACCAGGTGGCTTTCCTGTCCGCCGGCAAACTGACGAAACTGACGGACAAGGTCGGATTCTTCGGCGATTGGCTGATGAAGGCCGGCCAGGGTCCGGCGCTCGATGCGCAGGTCACCGGCATCCGTCCGGACACGTCCGGCACGGAAGTCTCCTTGCTGTTGGGAGGCGTCTCGCTCCGGTTCCGGTTGCCCCGCGATATGGAACGGCCTGCACCGGGTCACCAGGTCGGGATCCATATCACACCCGCCCCCCCGGCGGACACAGGAAAAGGCGGCGGGATTCTGCAGGACGACCCTCCGGCAGGGGCCGGTACGGCAGGCTGACCGGCTGTTCCGGCACCGGTCGGGCTCAGGTAGGCAACAAGGACGGGGGGACAGGGGGCGTCTGTTCCCCCAGCAGGAAGTGCAAGGCTTCCTCATTGAAACGCTGCCATTGTTCGATATTGCAAATATGGCCGCAACGATCGAACACCACCAGGGAAGCCCGTTCCTGCCGGGCTACGAAACGTTTGGCCGCCTTGAAGAAGACATGGTCTTCCGCCCCCATGACAACCAAGCTCACCTTTTCCAGGTTCCGATGGAAGTGCCGGTCCAGCTGCCGGAAAAAATCCTTGTACAGCCCCACCCATTTCATGTACTCCGCCTGCGTCAGCCGGCGGGCGTGCATCCGGTAGATGCGCCGGGAAGTCCGATGGTTCGCCCGGGGCAGGATGATCAGGGAAAACAGGGCATAGATCATGCGGTACGGCAACAGGTAGTTCAGCAGCCGGGAGATGTACACCAGGAAACGCATGCGGAGCGTAGCCCGGAAGATGCCGCCGGCCATGACCATCTTGTCGATGAGCGGCGGTCGTCGTTCGTCCAGGCGCTGCAATATCGCGCTGCCGAGGGATAAGGAGATGAAATGCGCCTGGTGGATACCCAAATGGTCGATCACCGCCAGGATGTCGTCACAGACGATGTCGAAATCATAGGAAGGGAAAGCCGGTTCGAGGTTCTTGGAGAGGCCGTGGTCACGCAGGTCGAGGAGCAGGAGGTTGAAGAACGGACGGAAGGCGTCCGTTTGGTACCGCCAGGAGGCGATGGCACCGCCGGCACCATGGATGAATACGATCCAGGGACTGTCCTCCCGGAGGAAATGCGTTTGGTAGTGCAACATGAGCGCGGGTTTATTCAATGGGAAGCCTGGCGCAGCAGGGTGGCCTGGAAACAGGTGGTTCCGTCCGCATACCGGGCGACCAGCCGGTAGATGCCGCCGGGAATACCGGTCAGCGGCAATTGCCAGCGGCCTGGTCCGACCGGGACGGATTCCTCGACGGCGACCTGTTGTCCCAGCGGGTTATACAATTCGAAGGCACCCAAGGTTTCCGCCGAACAAAGGATTTGGACGACCTCCGTCGCCGGGTTGGGGAAGACCGACCAACGGAGCGGCGGGCGGGCGGCGTTCGTTGCGGTGATACCATCGTCCACCAGGCCGTTGCAATCGTTGTCGAGGCTGTCCGGCAACTCCGGGGCACCGGGATACACGGACCAAAGCCCATCGTCACAATCCAGGTCGTTGGCCACGAAACCGGTCGGCGGTTCCGACGCACAGGTATCCAGGGTCACCCCGGTGTCTCCGTAACCGTCGCCGTCGGCATCCGCGTAGTACAGGAAAAACAACTCGGTATCATCGGCCAGGCCGTTGCAGTCGTTGTCCAGGCCGTCGCACAGCTCCGGTGCCCCGGGAAAAACCGTCGGTTCGGCATCGTCGCAGTCGACGTAATCATAGTAGCCGTCCTGGTCCGCATCCCGGTAAAAAAGACTTTCCGCCAATGGGAAGGCGCGCTCCGCAACGGCGATTCCCAGCAACCGCCCCGGGATGTCGTCCTGGGGCGGATGGATCCCCCCCCAGATGCGGGACAGGCTGCACTGGTCGGACGCATCGCGGTAGGTCGCCCATTGTAGGGTGACATCCATGCCGGGACCTTCCTCGAAAACCAGGAATTCGTTCATGTCACAATGGAACGCCCCCACCCCACCCGGAAAATAAGGATCTCCCGTGAGCAGGGTCAGGATTTCGGCGGCGGCCCGGGAATAGGTGGAATGACCGGACACATAGCCGGCGAAGGGCGGGGAGACGAAGGAAGGCCGTTGGTAAGGCCACCAGTTTTCGGCGAGGATCCAACCGACGCCGGCCTGGTCCGTTTGCGGGGACAGGATGTAGTCGGGGCCGCGCCAGGCGAGCAGCTTGACCTTGCCGACATGCTCACCGGCGGAACCGGCGAGCGAATCGCCCGGTTCGACCAGTTCCACATGGCCGGGAATCAAGGCAAAGCCTCCCGGATGGTAATTCGGCAGACCGGGGTCGGAGGACTGTCCCAGCTCCGCCATGCCCCGCAAGGCGGAAACAGGCCGGATGTAATCGTACCAACCCTTGATGCCCCAGGCCGTGATGGCGGCGTCGTGCATGGCGCCACCCAGGGTGAAATAACACTTGACATCCCACTCCAAGGGATCCAGGACCGGCCCTTGCCCGCGGAAGCGGCGGACCAGGTCGGGATGGTCGTTGACCTGGTTGAGGATGGTGTACCAATGGCCGGGCGGCGTTTCGGAATTGGGGCCGTCCGCCCAAAATTCCGCCAGCACACGTGCATAATCCCCGCGGGGTACGAATTGCGGGGCATACGGCTCCCCGGTTTTCGGGTTGAAAGGGTGTCCGGGACTGTTGTCCCCACCCCCGGACAGGTCGTAGAAATCCTGGTATTCCGAAAGGGTGGAGGGGAAACCGGACAAATTGCCGATGCTTCCCGGCGATATGTCCCAGATGACGGTGTCGGAAGGTTCGAGGTGGCCGGACCAGACGGAGACGAGTTCGAAGCCCCACTTGTAAAAGGCGGAACCGGAATCGGCAGCATCGGATGTATCGATGAAGGGCGGCGGTCCCGGATCGAGGTAGACCGGATAATCGAAGCCGTCGCGCTGGTAGATGGTGACGTCCTCCGGCCGCAAGGCGAAAGGTTGTACGTTACCCCATTCCGGGCTTTGGAACGGCGGGGTGTTGAAGGGGATAACGTTCCCGCTCTGGTCGATGAAGACATCGAGGGTGATGGGCTGCCACCGGTTGAAGTCCTCCAGATAGGCATTGCCCGGCAGCTCGATGACCAGCGGCGGGTTGACGGGTTGGTAATACAGGTTGGCGAAGTTGAACAATTCGTTGGAACCGTCCTGAAAGCCGTACTCGATATAGGATTGGGCGATATAGTTCCCCAAGGCGGCCGGGATGCCGCTGCCGTAATCCGTATCCTGGTAGGATGCGTCATAGCCCAGTTGGGCCATCTTGGCGGAAAGCTCCTGGAACAGGTCGACGGCACCCGGTGAGAACTGGAACCGGTGCAGCAGCAGCCGGTATGCCGCAAAACTCAGGGCTTCCCGCCGGGCCGCCCCGATGTCCGACGGCATGGGTATGCCATCGTATGCACAGACGTAGCTTCCGATGGTATTGCCCAACAGGTAAGGCCGGGCAACCGGATCGTAGGCCGCCCAGGCATCGTACATGGCGGCGGATATGTGGAACAGGTTGCGCGCATGCACGGGCGGACGTGCGAAGTCGTTCTCGATGGCATGCAGCAGGATTTCGTTCCATTGCCTGGCCACGGAGGATTGCGACCGCAACAGGCAGGGAAGGGCACCGAGGAGCAGCACAAAGGACAGGAGCCGACCGGTCTGTAAGCGCATGATCAAATTGTTTTTCCTTGTCATGAAAGCGGTCTCGCAGGGAACGGTACAAATATACCTTTATTCTGTCAAAAAAATCCGGCCTCCGGGTCACGCACCCACCTACCCTACCTCCCGATATTTCCGGGGCTCCTGTTTCCGGGTTCGGAAAATGCTTCGGAATTTCGCAAGCTTATCCAAAGCCATCCACCGTATGCAACCACTGCCGCTGTCGCCGATCCACCTGGCGGACTTCGACTACGAGCTCCCGGACGACCGCATCGCCCGCTACCCCCTGCCGGAAAGGGACACCTCCCGCCTGCTCTTTTGGCAACAGGGAGCGGTCCGCCATCAGGTATTCCGCGACCTGCCCGACCTCCTGGACGGGAATATGACCGTTTTTTTCAACAACACCCGGGTCATTCCTGCCCGCTTGCATTTCCGCAAGGAACAAGGGGCCCTCATCGAGACTTTCCTGCTGTCCCCCCGGCGGCCCGGACTGGTCGAGGCGGCGATGCAGGCAAGCGGGACGACGGAATGGGAATGCGCCATCGGCAACCTCCGTCGTTGGAAGGCCGGACAAAGGCTCCGCACAGACCTGTCAATCGACGGAAAACCAGTGCTGCTGGCTGCGGAACTCCTGGACCGGGCCGAAAAACGCGTCCGTTTCGAATGGGAGCCGGCAAGCCTGCCTTTCGAACGGATTGTCGCGGCGGCCGGAAAGATCCCCATCCCGCCCTATTTCAAAAGGGATGCGGAGGAGGCGGATGCCCAAACCTATCAAACGGTATACGGTAGCCGGGCCGGGGCGGTCGCTGCGCCGACGGCCGGCCTGCATTTCACCCCCGCCGTCCTGGAACGCCTGGAGGCCATGGGAGTCCGCCGGGAGGAACTTACCCTGCACGTCTCCGCCGGCACCTTCCGGCCCGTGGAGACGGAGGATGCCCTGGCCCATGACATGCACCAGGAACAGGTGATGCTGCAGCGCAGCAACCTGGAGGCCCTCCTGACGGATCGGAGAGTCATCGCCACCGGTACCACCTCCCTGCGTACCCTGGAAAGTGTATACTGGTTCGGGGTGCAGCTGGCGCAAGATCCGGACAGCCCCTTCACCATTTCCGCCTTTGCGCCGTATCGGCACGAGCTGTCCACCCTCCCGGACCGGCAGACCGCCATCGCCCGGGTACTGGCACACATGGACCGGCACCGTACGGATGTGCTCCACGGTATCACCGGTATTTACATCGTACCCGGCTACCCGTTCCGCGTCTGCGACGGATTGATCACCAATTTCCACCAACCCCGCAGTACCTTGCTGCTCCTGGTGTCGGCATTCACTGGCGGCGGGAACGCCTGGCGGGACCTGTACCGCGAAGCCCTGGCCGCGGATTACCGTTTTCTCAGCTATGGCGACGCCTCGCTCCTCCTGCGGTGAACGGATGGAAACGGGCATCCTGTCGCCGGCGGCCTTTCGGAAGAACCATGTCCATCAAGCGCATACGTACTTCCTGATTCCGTCATGCCGCGTTATGAAATTCCGGTTTTCTGGTTATCTTTACACGTGGTACCAAGTCATTCCTGAACGTCCCGGCCACATCCGGTGAATACGGTACCATCCCATTCGTTTCAGACACATCAGCTACTTTCCATCTACTGGCCCGGCGTAATTCCGTCGGATAAAGAGGACCCGTACCTTCCGGACGGATCGAACGCCGCAACGGGCCGCCCCGGCTTCCGCTACGGACGTCCCTATTTTTCACCTGAACCGACAAACATCAAACCCATGCGTCTTTTCCCTACCCACAGACTAACCGACACTGCGCCATCCCCCGGCCCGGACAACAGGTTCCGTACTTCGCTTTGCTGTCTTTTGCTGCTATGCCTTCCCTGGGTGACCCAGGCACAGCCGGCCGCACAACAAGATTCCGTCCTCATCGACGTCGGCCAGGCCATGGCCGTCCTGTCGGAGGCTCCCGGGAAGGGAACCCCGGCGGAGGCGGGAACCCCCTTCCTTTACCCGCTGCCCATGCCCGGCGGCGGGAGCCATCCTTTCCGCGTGACGGCCACATCGCTGCTCGCGCCGGAATTCGCGGCAGCCTTCCCCACCTTCAAGACCTATTCCGTGCAATCCGTCCTGGATTCCGCCATCGTCGGCAGGATAACGCTTACCCCGCACGGGCTGGAGGCTTTTGTCCTCTTCCCCGGAAAAACCCTGCACATCCGTTCGCTCGACCTGCATCACCCCCTCTGGCACCAGGTTTCGTTCGGCGAGGTGCCCGATGCGGTGGAATGCGACTGGGACCCTTCCCTGGTGCATGAAAAGGAAGGCCCTCCCCCGCCTAAGATCACTTTCACCAACGGCGCCACCCTCCGCAACTACACGGTTGCCATCGTCACCACCGGGGAATTCCACGATGCCAACGGCGGTACCGTCTCCGCCGCTACCGCGCGGGTGGTCTCCTCCGTCAACGCAATCGAGGCCATCTACGAACGCGACCTGGCTGTCCAATTCACCTTGCTCACCCCCTACATCTATACGGATTACGCAACCGATCCCTTCCTGCCGGGCCTGAACAGGACGGTTGTCGCCGCGGAAACCGTCGCCGCTCATTTCCAAGTCAACGATTACGACCTCGGGCATGTCCTCCACGACATCAACCAGCCACCCGCCGAGCTGCCCGGCGGCGGGGTCGCTTATATCGGTGCGGTCTGTGTGAACTTCCCCATCGGCAACAACGGGGTGCTCAAGGGCGGCGGCTGGAGCGGTAACTTCGACAATATCTCCGTGGGCTGGACCTCTCTCTTCGCCCATGAGGTCGGCCACATGTTCAACATGCCCCATACCTGGAACGGCAGCGGCGGCAGTTGCACCACCGGCAACATCAGCAGCACCTCGTCCTACGAAATCGGCAGCGGTTCGACCATCATGTCATACAAAGGATTGTGCGGCAGCGGACAGAACGTCCCTTCCTCCGGTGCTTCCGACCTCTACTTCCACGTCAACAGCCTGGCGCGTGCCATCGCCCACATGAACGCCCAATCCTGCCATGCCGGTACCGCCAGCGGAAACGGCGTCCCCTCCGTCGTGGCCAATCCCTGCGGCGGCGCCTATTCCATCCCGGTCGGAACGCCCTTCCGCCTGCGGGGCAGCGGCTCGGATCCGGACGGCGACGCCCTCCATTATGCCTGGGAACAGTACGATGAGGACGGCACCGGCACCAGCACCATGGGTTTTGTCGGCAGTACGGCGGCCGCCAGTCCCATCGCCCCCCTGTTCCGGACCTTCCCTCCGGCAGACACCCCGGTCCGGACCTTTCCCAACATGGGACTGGTCGTAGCCACCGACTATGCCTCCCCCTTCGAACCCCTGCCCTCCGTCGCCCGCACCCTGAACTTCCAGTTGACCGCCAGGGACTGGAAATCCGGCGGTGGAGCCGTAGCCTCCGACGAAATCGCCATCACGGTCGATAACAGCGGCCCTTTTTCCGTCCTCACGCCCAATGGCGGCGAATCCTTGACCGCCGGCACCGCCACCACCGTCACCTGGGACGTCAACGGAACCCAAGCCATCTGCTCGACCGTCCATATCCGCCTCTCGGTCAACGGAGGCTACGACTACCCTTTCCTACTGGCCACCTCCACCGCGAACGACGGCTCCGCCTCCGTCATCCTGCCGGCCGGGATTCCGAACACCTCGACCGCCCGCATTCTGGTCGAATGCGCCGATAACGACTGCGTCGTATTCTTCGATATCTCCAATGCCGACTTCGCGGTATCTTCCCCCTGCGCCAACGTCCCCAGCAATATCTGTCCTTCCTCCGCCCTGACCGCCCCCTATCTCGACCCTTCCCTGCAATTGTCCCAACAACATCTGTTCGGCAATTCCATATCGGGTAACACTTTTACCATCATAGGCGGCGCCACGACCCCCATCCCCATCCTCAACCTGGCGGGAACCGGTTGCACCACACAGGGTTGGGTTGAGGAATTCGCCCTCTTGCCCTTCACCGTGGACGTGTCCGGCACCTATGTCTTCAGCGTCAGCGGTTCCGGCAGCTACCCGGGCCTGGTGCTGTATGAAGCCGCCGGTTTTTCCGGCGGCGGCTGCAACGGCTTCGTCACCGCCAGCTACCAACAAAACACAAGCGGTTCCACCAACGTTTATGGCAGCATCAGCGCCAACCTGACCGCCTGCACGGAATACGTGCTCCTGGCCACCTCGCTGCTGGCCTCCCTCCCCACCACCGTGACCACTTCTATCAGTGGCCCGGGTCAAATCCTGGAGAACAATTCCGGCCCCGGCGCCGGATACGGCTACACCTATGCCGCCGTCCATACCGGCAACGGACAGGTGGCGGCAGTAAGCGGCACGGCCGACTTCCAATCGCTCGCGGCCGGCTCCTACGCGGTCTACGGCGTCTCCTACTACAGCGGCAGCGGCCCCAGCCCCGCCCAGGTCAACCCGAACACCTGGATCGGACAAACCGAGGAACAGATCCTCCAATCGGGTGCCTGCGCCTTGTTCAGCAGCAATTTCCGATTGCTGACCATCACCCCGCCCCCTTGTGTGTTGCCTGTCATCTCCGCGGTTAATGTGACCCACCCGCCCAACTGCGCGACGCCCACCGGATCCATCGAAATCCTGGCCAGTGGCTCCGGAAGCCTGGAATTCAGCGTGGATAACGGGGCCTCCTGGCAGGCTTCCCAGCTGTTCGGCAGCCTGGACCCTGGCACTTACCTGGTCCGGGTCCGGCTGGCTTCGGATACCGCCTGTGTCCAATCGTACAGCGGCAACCCGGTCATCCTCAACAATCCTCCCGGCTGCTGCTCGCCTCCCTCGGTCCAACCGCCGACGGTCACCCAGCCTACCTGCGCAGTCGCTACCGGAACCATCGAGGTCCTGGCTTCCGGACTGGGTGTGCTGGAATACAGCGTGGATAACGGGGCTACCTGGCAGCCCTCGAATTCATTTGCCGGACTGCCGACCGGCAGCTACGATATCGTAGTGCGCTACGCAACGGAATCGGGCTGCTCCACCGCCTATTCCGCCAACCCGGTCGTGCTGACCGCCGCAACAGGCTGCTGCCCGACGCCAACGTTCCAAAATGCCTGCACTTCCGATGACTATATCGATGATTTTTATTTCGATTCCTTCCAAAACCTGAATACCGGCTGCGCAAATCCAGGCGCCGCCAACTTGTCCAATTACCAACCGCTGGGTCCGACGGTCGTGCCCGGAACCTCGTATCCGGTCACCGTCGCCGTCGGCCCCTTTGCACAAGCCGTCGGATTGTATATCGACTTGAATGGGGACGGAGACTACCTGGATAACCAGGAATTCTTCGACCTGGGCTATATCAATGCCAATAGCAGTGGCACTACATCGATCTTGATTCCCGCCGGAACGCCCCTCGGTGCTTCTTCCCTCCGGATTCGGTGCCAATGGGCTGGCGATGGCTTGCTTACCGCAGCGGATGGTTGTGAAACGGTTTTGCCATATGGTGAAACGGAGGATTACGGTATTGTCTTCGACGATTGTGTACCGCCCACCATCTCCGCCCCGACCGTCGTCCAACCGAGCTGCGCCGTCCCCACCGGGACGATCACAATCGCCGCTTCCGGCGACGGCCCGCTGGCCTATAGCATCGACGGCGGCGCTTCCTTCCAGGCCGGAAATTCCTTCGGCGGACTCGCCCCCGGTAATTACGACCTCGTCGTCCGGCTCGCCG